>JBIKLC010000053.1:0-12718 GCA_044360025.1 Rubrivivax sp.
GTCCGAATGGGCGCCGCAGCCACGATCTCACTGCCGCAGGCGTCCCGTCTTGGCCCGTCTTGGCTGGCTGCGGTCTGGTCGTCGGGCTTTGGGGGGCGTTTGAATTTCCTATGCGCCCCGGCTGCTGTCTGGGCCTGCTCGAAGAAGGTGGCGGCGTGCTGCTGCACCAGGCAGTACAACGTGGTCCGCTCTGGGCGGTGGCGCTCGTAGTGAACAGGGGCGCCGTCCGGTGCCTTGATCGCGGTCTGAGCCTGCCGACCAATGGCTCGCACGCGCTCCCAAAGTTGTGACCTCGGACGGTCTCACGCAGCGCGCGGCGCCTCGATCGCTCAGAGTTCCGCCCCCCGGCGGGTACCTACGTGTTCGTCACCCCGTTCGAGTGATCCGCGTGCGATCACGGTGGGATGCCAGGAAACTGCCGTTCGCGAATGACGGTTGATGGCCGGTTCCGGTATCTCACGGTGGGAGAATCCGCTCAATGAGCGATCCCACCGTGTCCCTGACCCTGCGCCGCCCCGACGACTGGCATCTGCATCTGCGCGACGGTGCGGCGCTGGCTGCGGTCCTGCCGGCCACGGCGCGCCAGTTCGCGCGCGCCATCGTCATGCCCAACCTCAGGCCGCCGATCACCACGACAGCCGCGGCCGTGGCCTACCGCGGGCGCATCCTCGCGGCACTGCCCGCGGGCAGCGCCTTCGAGCCGCTGATGACGCTGTACCTGACCGACAACACGCCGCCCGATGAGATCGCCCGCGCCAAGGCCGCCGGCATCGTGGCGCTCAAGCTCTACCCGGCCGGCGCCACCACCCACAGCGACGCCGGCGTCACCGACATCCGCAAGACTTACCTCACCCTGGAGGCCATGCAGCGCGAAGGCCTGCTGCTGTTGGTGCACGGCGAGGTCACCGACAGCGAGATCGACATCTTCGACCGCGAGGCCGTGTTCATCGATCGCGTGATGCAACCGCTGCGCCGCGACTTCCCCGCCCTGAAGGTCGTGTTCGAGCACATCACCACCGCCGACGCCGCGCAGTATGTCGCCAAGGCTGGCGCGCTCACGGCCGCGACGATCACCGCCCACCACCTGCTCTACAACCGGAACGCGCTGTTCGTCGGCGGGCTGCGTCCGCACTACTATTGCCTGCCGTTGCTCAAGAAGGAACGCCACCGCCAGGCCCTGGTGGCCGCGGCCACCTCGGGCAGCGGCAAGTTCTTCCTGGGCACCGACAGCGCTCCGCACGCCGCTGCGCTGAAGGAACAGAGCGTGTGCGGCGCCGGCTGCTACACCGCGCCCGCGGCGCTCGAGTTGTACGCCGAAGCCTTCGAAGCCGCCGGCGCGCTCGACCGGCTGGAGGGATTCGCCAGCGAGCACGGCCCGCGCTTCTACGGCCTGCCACTCAACGAGGGCACCGTCACGCTCGAGCGCCGGCCGTTCACGCTGCCCGAGACGCTGCCCTTCGGCGACACCGTGATCAAGCCGCTGCGCGCCGGCGAAACCCTGGTCTGGAGCTTTCGAGCATGAGTCAAACCGAACGTGTGATGCTGCTCATCGACGCCGACAACGTCAGCGTCGACGTGATGGAGCAGGCCATCCGCCTGCTGCTCAACCAGCACGGCGGCCTGCACGTGCGCCGCGCCTATTGCACCGCCGAGAGCGCCGTCAAGCACCAGGCCGCCTTCAAACGCCTGGCCATCAAGCCCATGGTCAACCTGGCCGCCGGCAAGAACAGCACCGACATCGCACTGGCCGTCGACGCCATCGACCTCGTGCTGGCCGAGCGCCCCGACGTGGTCGTCATCGCCAGCAGCGACAGCGACTTCGCGCCCCTGGTGCAGCGCCTGCGCGAGAAGGGTTGTGTCGTGCGCGGCATCGGCCAGAAGGGCAAGACCGGCGACGAGACGCAGGACGTCTACGACGACTACACGGTGCTCGAGCACCGCAAGGCCGAGCCGGCGGCCCGCGCGCCGCGCAAGACCCCGGCTCGCAAGACGGCGGCACGCAAGGCGGCGCCGAGCCCGGCCCCCGAGCCCGCCGCCGAGGCCCCGGCCCGCAAGACCCCGGCGCGCAAGCGGGCGCCCGCGCGCAAGGTCGCGGAGGCGGGCGCGGCGCCCGAGGCCGCGTCCGAGAGCCCGCCGCCGCCGGCCAAGCGCGCCCGCAAGACCGCCGCGCGCAAGACCGCGGGGCGCAAGACGGCTGCTGCGCCCGAGATCGCTGCGCCTTCGCCGGATGTACCCGCCGCACTGGCCGACCCGCGCGTCGACCAGGTGCTGGCCGTGCTGCCCGAACTGGCCGCCGGCCAGGCCCTGGCGCTCAACGTCGCCGTGCAGCGGCTTCGCGAAGCCCGTCTGCTGGGCCGCAACGCGCCATCGACGAAGTTCTTCGCGGCGCTGGCCGAGCGCTTCGAGCTGCTGCCGGTCGGCAACCCCACCCGGGTGCTGCTGCGCTCCTGAACCCCCCGGCAAGACCCCACGGCGAGCCGGACACCTTGAAAGTCCAGGGTGCGCCCTAAGATCCTCCCCCGTCGGAGTTTCCGGGCCCCTTCCGGGGCCGCTCCCACCGCAACCCCGAAGCCATGAAACGCATCGTCCTGTTCGTCGTCACCAACTTGGCCGTGATGCTGGTGCTGGGCCTGGCCGTGCACCTGCTGGGCCTGAACCGCTTCCTCACCGCCAACGGCCTGAACCTGCCGATGCTGCTCGGCTTTGCGGCCATCATGGGCTTCGGTGGCGCGTTCATCTCGCTGCTGATGAGCAAGCCGATGGCCAAGTGGACGACGCATGCCCAGATCATCAACGGCAGCGCCGACCCCACGCACCGCTGGATCGTGCAGACGGTGGAGCGTTTCGCCCAGAAGGCGGGCATCGGCATGCCCGAGGTCGCGCTCTACGAGGGCGAGCCCAACGCCTTCGCCACCGGCGCGTTCAAGAACTCCGCCCTCGTGGCCGTGAGCACGGGGCTGCTGCACAGCATGAACCGCGACGAGGTCGAGGCCGTCATCGGCCACGAGGTCGCGCACGTGGCCAACGGCGACATGGTCACGCTAACGCTGATCCAGGGCGTGATGAACACCTTCGTGGTGTTCCTCTCGCGTGTGATCGGTTACTTCGTTGACAAGGTCGTGCTGCGCAACAACAACGACGGCCCGGGCGTCGGCTACTACGTGACGACCATCGTGCTCGACATCGTGCTCGGCGTGCTGGCCTCCATCATCGTGGCCTGGTTTTCGCGCCAGCGCGAGTACCGTGCCGATGCGGGCGCCGCGTCGCTGATGGGCCGCAAGCAGCCGATGATCAACGCGCTGGCGCGCCTGGGCGGCATGGATCCCGGCCAGCTGCCGCAGAGCGTGCAGAACATGGGCATCAACTCGCGCCCCAGCGGCCTGATGGCGCTGTTCTCGAGCCACCCGCCCATCGAGGACCGCATCCGCGCCCTGCAGCAGGGCAGCTGAGGCGCAGCCCCGCGTGATGCGACGGCCGCCCCTGGGCGGCCGTTAGGCTTTCGGGGCTCGCCGTATCCGGCCCAACAGGCCCATCCGGCCCATCAGGCCATGAACTGCATCGCGTGCAGCCGCGCGTACAGGCCGCCCGCGGCCAGCAGCTGCGCGTGGGTGCCCTGCTCGACGAGGCGGCCACCCTCCAGCGCCACCACGCGGTCGGCGTTCTCGATGGTCGACAGCCGGTGCGCGATGACCAGCGTGGTGCGGCCCTGCATCAGCCGCTGCAAAGCGTCCTGCACGGCGCGTTCGCTCTCGCTGTCCAGCGCCGATGTGGCCTCGTCGAGGATCAGCACCGGTGCGTCCTTGGCGATGGCCCGGGCGATGGCCAGGCGCTGCCGCTGCCCGCCCGAGAGCTGGCTGCCGTTGTGGCCCACGGGGGTGTCCAGGCCCTGGGGCAGGGCGTCGACGAAGTCCATCAGGTTGGCCGCCGCCAGCGCTGCGCGCACCTGCTCGCGCGGCATCGCCACGCCCAACGTCACGTTGGCGGCGATGCTGTCGTTGAACAGCACCACGTCCTGGCTCACCAGCGCGAACTGACGCCGCAGCGAGCGCACGTCCCAGTCGGCCAGCGGCACGCCGTCGAGCGTCACGCGGCCCTCGGTGGGGTGCAGGAAGCGCGGCAGCAGGTTCACCAGCGTCGTCTTGCCCGCGCCCGAGGGCCCCACCAGCGCCACCGTCTCGCCGGGGCGCACGAGCAGGTCGATGCCGGCCAGCGCGGCGGGCGCGTCGGCGGCGTAGCGCAGCCCCACGCCCTCGAGGCGGATCTCGCCGCGGGCGCGTCCGCCAGGCAGCGGGCTGGTGTGCATGCCGCCGGTCTCCACCGGCGTGTGCTCGATGTGGTCGAGGCCGCGCTCCACGGCCGCCAGCCCGCGCGTCAGCGGCGCCATCACGTCCGACAGGTGCTTCACGGGCGCGATCAGCTGCAGCATGGCCATCACGAAGGCCACGAAGCTGCCCACCGTGGCGCCGCCCTGGCTGCTCTGCCACAGCGCCACGGTGATGACGCCGCTCAGCACGAAGGCGGCCAGCATCTGCGTCACGGGGGTCATGGTCGCTCCGGCGACCACGGCCTTCATCGTCAGCCGCCTCACCGCGTCGGCGTGTCCGCGAAAGCGTTCGGCCTGCTGCGCCTCGGCCCCGTGCAGCCGCACAATCCGCCAAGCGAGCATATTCTCTTCCACCACGTAGGCCAGCGAGTCCGTGGCCTTCTGGCTCTCGACCGTCAGCCGGTGCAGGCGCCGGCCGATGGCGCGCATCACCAGCGCCACCGCCGGGAACAGCAGCGCCACGAACAGCGTGAGCTGCCAGTTGAGCCACAGCAGGTAGCCCATCAGCGCGATCAGCGTCAGCGTGTCGCGTACCAGCGTCAGCAGCGTGCCCACCAGCGTGGTCACGCCCGCCTGCGTCTCGTAGACCACGGTGTTGGTCATGCTGCTGGCCGTGCTGCGCGCAAACAGCGCTGGTTCGTTGGCCAGCAGCCGCTCGAACAGCCGCTCGCGCAGCTTCAGCATCGTGCGCGTGGACGTCCAGGCCAGGCCGTACTGCGAGACGAAGCCGGCCAGGCTGCGCAGCGCGAACAGCCCGATGATCGCCACCGGCACCATCCACAGCGGCAGCGCACCCTCGTTGAACCCGCGGTCGAGCAGCTGGTTCATCAGGTGCGGGACCATCGGCTCCGTGATCGCCATGACGACGGCGCCGGCGCCGGCGCCCACTAGGCCGGCCTGGCTGCCGCGGACGTAGGGCTTGATCCGCGCAAGGCGCTGCAACAGGGAAGGCATTCGGGCGGAGGGGTGAGGAGCGCCCGCATTATCGGGGGGTGCTCTGGCGCGCCGCGCCCGCTGTGGGGAAGGCGGCTGCCTAGAATGAGGCAGCCGTGAGGACACCTTTCCATTCCCCGGGCCCGCCCTGGAGCCGCCGCCGCTGGCTGCAAGCCTCTTCCGCAGCCACGACGCTGGCCGGCCTGGGCTGCGCCAGCGCGCTGGCGCAGTTGCGCGTCGAGATCACCGGCGTCGGTGCCACGCAGATCCCGGTGGCCCTGGCGCCCTTGCGCGACGAGGCCGCGACCGGCGTGGCGCTGTCGGCCGTGATCAGGGCCAACCTGGAGCGCAGCGGCGCCTTCCGCGTCATCGCCGTGCCGCCCGGCCTGGACGAGCGCAGCGTGCCCGACCTGCCCGCCTTCCGCGGCCAGGGTGCCGACGCGCTCGTGGCCGGCTCGGCCACGCGGCTGGCCGACGGCAGCGTGGACGTGCGCGTGCGCCTGTGGGACGCCGTGCGCGGCGCCGAGCTCGCGGGCCAGAGCAGCGTGGTGCTGCCGGCCGACCTGCGCCTGGCCGCCCATCGACTGTCCGACCTCATCCACGAGAAGCTCACCGGCGAGCGCGGCGTGTTCGCCACGCGCATCGCCTACGTGCTGCGCACCGGCCGCCGCTTCACGCTGCACGTGACCGACCCCGACGGCGAGGGCGGGCAGGTTGCCCTGGCCAGCCCCGAGCCCCTCATCAGCCCCGCCTGGAGCCCCGACGGCCGGCGCCTGGCCTACGTGTCCTTCGAGACGCAGAAGGCCGTGGTCTGGGTGCAGGACGTCTCCACTGGCAACCGCCGCGTGCTGGCCGACTTCCGCGGCAGCAACAGCGCCCCGGCCTGGAGCCCCGACGGCCGCCGCCTGGTGGTGACGCTGTCGCGCGACGGCAACTCGCAGCTCTACCTCATCAACGCCGAGGGCCCGGCCGCGCCGGAGCGGCTGACGAGCAGCGCCGCCATCGACACCGAGGCCGTCTGGAGCCCCGACGGCGCCTTTGTCTACTTCGTCAGCGACCGTGGCGGCGGCCCGCAGGTCTACCGCGTGCCCGCCGGCGGCGGCGCGGTCGAGCGCATCACGTTCCAGGGCGACTACAACATCAGCCCCGCCATCAGCCCCGACGGCCGACAGCTGGCCTACGTGTCGCGGCAGGTCGGCGCGTTCCGCCTGATGCTGCTCGACACGGCCGGTGGCACGCCGCTGCCGCTGACCGACACACGCGACGACGAGAGCCCCAGCTTCGCTCCCAATGGCCGACTCATCGTCTACGCTACGCGCAGCGGTGGTGTCGACGTGTTGATGACCACCACCCTGGACGGCAAGATCAAGACGCGCCTGCTCGCCAGCGGCGCCGACATGAGGGAGCCGGCCTGGGGACCCTTCGGTCGATGAAGCCGGCTGCGAGCCGGATGCCCAGCAGGAATGCCACCATGATGATGCCGTTCACCCCCCGCCGCACGCTGCTGGCGCCGCTGGCGGCGCTCGCGTTGCTGGCCGGCTGCGCCGCTCCCAGCCGCGTATCGCAGCCGGCCCCGGCGCCGGTGCAGACCGCCACAATCCAGGCTCCGGCGCCCACGGCGGCACCGGCCGCGGGCGCGGGCACCACCCGCGCGGCGCCGCAGTCGGGTGTGTCGACGGTGGACCTGGCCGCCAGCTCCGGCGCCGTGTCCCCTGCGGCGGCAGCCGGGTCCGCCACGCCGGCTGCGCCGGCCGAGCGCGTCGTCTACTTCGACTTCGACAGCTTCGCCATCCGCGACGACTTTAAGGCGTTGATCGAGGGTCACGCCCGCGTGCTCGCGCGCGACGGCGCCCGCCGCATGACCATCGAGGGCCACACCGACGAGCGCGGCGGCCGCGAATACAACCTGGCGCTGGGCCAGAAGCGCGCCGAGGCCGTGGTGCGCTCGCTGGTGCTGCTGGGCGCGACTGAGCGGCAGCTCGAGGCCGTGAGCTTCGGCAAGGAACGGCCCGCGGCGCAGGGCAGTGACGAATCGGCCTGGGCGCGCAACCGCCGCGCCGAGCTGAAGGACCGCTGATGAGCACGTTCCGCCACGGGCTGGCCTTGGGGTCGCTGCTGGCCGGCCTGCTGGCCAGCGGCCCGGCAGCCGCCTTCCTGAACGACGCCGAGGCGCGCAAGGCCGTCAACGACCTGCGCGAGAAGGTCATGGCCATGGAAGAGGCCACCGCCAAGCGCGAGGCCGAGGCCAGCGCCGCCGCCGCGGCCGAGCGAGCACGCTTCGCGGAAGAGCTGGCCACGCTGCGCCGCAGCCTGCTGGAGCTTAACAACCAGATCGTGGCGCTGCGCGGCGAGATCGCCCGCCTGGGCGGCGCCAACGAGACGCTGCTGAAGGAACTCGCTGAGTCGCAGCGCCGCCAGCGCGACGTGAGCCAGGCCTTCGACGATCGCCTGAAGAAGATCGAGCCCGTCAAGGTGGCCATCGACGGCCGCGAGTTCATGGTCGAGCAGGAGGAGCGCCGCGGCTTCGACGACGCCTTCGCGGCCATCCGCGGCGGCGACTTCGACCGCTCGGTGCAGCTGTTCGCCGGCTTCCTGCGCCGCTACCCCGGCAGCCCCTACGCCGACTCGGCGCGCTTCTGGCTCGCCAACGCCCACTACGGGCGGCGCGACTACCGCCAGGCCATCGAGCTGTTCCGTGCCTTCGTGACCGCTGCCCCGCTGCACCCGCGCGCCCCCGACGCGCTGCTGGCGGTGGCCAACAGCCAGGCCGAGATGAAGGACGGCCGCGCGGCGCGCCGCACCATCGAGGAACTGTTGAAGGAATACCCCTCGTCCGAAGCCGCAACGGCGGGCCGCGACCGCCTGGCCTCGCTGCCGAAGTAGCCCGACCCGCTGCGGCGGGCGGCGGCATGCCCTAGCATCGCTGCCCCATGCTGCAGGAATCCGATCTTCCGGGCCTCGTCGCCCAGATGCTGGCCGCGTCGTTCGCGCTGGCCGTGGTCTTTGGCGCCATCGCCCAGCGCACCCACTTCTGCACGATGGGGGCGGTGTCCGACATCGTGAACATGGGAGACTGGGGCCGTATGCGCATGTGGCTCATGGCCATCGGCGTGGCCATGCTGGGCTTCAACGGCATGGTGGCGGCGGGCTGGGTGCAGGCGGGCCACAGCGTGTACGCCGCGCCGCGGGTGATCTGGCTGTCCAACCTGGTGGGCGGGCTGCTCTTCGGCTTCGGCATGGTGCTGGCGTCGGGTTGCGGTAGCAAGACGCTGGTGCGCATCGGCGGCGGCAGCCTGAAGAGCCTGGTGGTGTTCTTCGTGCTCGCGGTGGCCTCCTACGCCACGCTGCGCGGCATCACCGCGGTGGCCCGTGTGGCCACCGTCGACGCCGTGCACTTCACGCTGCCCGTAGGCCAGGACCTGCCCTCGCTGCTGGCCCACCTCAGCGGCCTGGCCAAGCCCACGGCGGCGCTGCTGCTGGGGGCGCTGATCGGCGGCGCGCTGCTGGTGTTCGCGCTCGCCCACCCCGACGGCCGCCGCGCCGACGCGCTGCTCGGCGGCCTCGGCCTAGGCGCGGTCATCGTGGGCGTGTGGTGGGTCACGGGCCGGCTCGGCCACCTGCAGGAGCACCCCGGCACGCTCGAGGAGGTGTGGCTGGCCACGAACACGCAGCGCATGGAGTCGCTGACCTTCGTCGCGCCCATCGCGTACACGGTGGACTGGCTGATCCTATTCAGCGACACCACCAAGACGCTCACCGTGGGCATCGTCGCGGTGTTCGGCGTCGTCGTCGGCTCGGCGATCATGGCGCTAGCCAACGGCAGCTTCCGCTGGGAGGGCTTCGCCGGCACCGAGGACACGGCCAACCACCTGGTCGGCGCGGTCCTGATGGGGGTGGGTGGCGTCACCGCCATGGGCTGCACCGTGGGGCAGGGGCTCACCGGGCTGTCGACGCTGGCGCTGGGCAGCTTCATCGCCTTCGGCGGCATCGTGGCTGGCGGCGTGCTTGCGCTGCGCTACCAGATGTGGCGGCTGGAGCGCACGTCGTGAACGCGGAGCCGCCGGCGCTGCCGGCCGAGGCTGCGGATCTGGAGCGCCGATTCGGCGGCCTGCGGCGGCTGTACGGCTATGCCGGCTACGCCGCCGTGCGCGCGGCCAACGTGGCGGTGGTGGGGCTGGGCGGCGTGGGTTCCTGGGCGGCCGAGGCGCTGGCGCGCAGCGGCGTGGCGCGCCTGGTGCTCGTGGACCTGGATCACGTGGCCGAGAGCAACGTCAACCGCCAGGTGCAGGCGCTGGGCGCCACGCTGGGCATGGCCAAGGCCACCGCGCTGGCGCAGCGCCTGGCCGACATCCACCCGGGTTGCGAACTGCTGCCTGTGGAGGACTTCGCCACGGCCGACACCTGGCCGGCCCTGCTGCCCGCGCCCGTGGACGCGGTGCTGGACGCCTGCGACCAGACCTCTGCCAAGGCGCACCTGGCCGCCTGGAGCTTGCGCGCGGGCGTGCCGCTGGTGATGGCCGGCGCGGCGGGCGGCAAGCGGCGCCCGCAGGCCGTGGAGGTGGACGACCTGGCCTCGGCCACGCACGACCCGCTGCTGGCCGGCCTGCGCCAGCGCCTGCGCAAGGCCGGCGCGGTGCCGCGCCAGGGCGCCACGGGGCTGCGCGCGGTGTTCTCGCGCGAGCCCGTGGCCCTGCCCGACGCCGCCTGCGCCGTCGCGGGCGGCAGCGACGGCAGCCTGAACTGCCACGGCTACGGCTCCAGCATCACCGTCACGGCGACCTTCGGCTTCGTGGCCGCGGCCGAGGTGCTGCGCCTGTTGATGCCGAGCGACACCGCCGCTGCGGCTCGGAACCGCGAGCGCGCCGTGCTATAGTCTCGGGCTCTGCGGACCACGGGTCGTTAGCTCAGTCGGTAGAGCAGCGGACTTTTAATCCGTTGGTCGCAGGTTCGAATCCTGCACGACCCACCACCGCGCTACGTGCGCAACGCGAGTACGGCGGGTGCTTAGCAGGTTCGGCAGGTTTCCAGGGCTCTTAGCTCAGTTGGTAGAGCAGCGGACTCTTAATCCGTTGGTCGCAGGTTCGAATCCTGCAGGGCCCACCAAAAATTAAGTGTTGAAAATCAACGGCCTAGCGGAGACGCTAGGCCGTTTTGCTTGTTACAGACGCCGCCGAAAGCGGCGACTTTCTGGACATTGGCACAAAACTGGCACAGCGGAAGACTGGCGATGAACCCATGCAACAGGGTCGTCGCACATGGCAACAGTCACCAAGCGGGGCAAGTACTGGCGGGCGCAGGTCCGTCGTCTTGGCTACCCACCGCAGCACAAGACCTTCGACACGAACGCCGAGGCGGAAGCCTGGGCTCGTGTCGTCGAGTCGGAGATGGATCGCGGCGTCTTCGCGTCGCGAGTGGAGGCCGAGCGCACGACGCTGGCCGAGGCGCTGAAGCGCTACAAGACCGAGATCTGCAGCCGCAAAGCCCATCCTGCCCAGGAGTACCAGCGCGTCGATCGATGGCTGCGTGAGCCGCTCGCGCACCGCTACCTCGCCAACCTGAAGGGTGCCGACTTCGCGCAGTACCGCGACATGCGACGTGCTGCAGGTCGCGCCGAGAACACGATCCGCCTGGAACTGGCGCTCGTCTCGCACCTGTTCGAGATCGCGCGGAAGGAGTGGGGCATGGAGAGCCTGCTCAATCCGCTGAAGAACATCCGCAAGCCTTCGGGCTCGCGCGAGCGTGATCGTCGCCTGAAGGCAGGCGAATACGACCGCATCGCCGCGGCACTCGCCGAGAGCGAGAACCCCTGCGCTCTGCAGGCGTTCGATCTGGCCATCGAGACATCGCTGCGGCAAGGCATGCTGGTCCAGTTGCAATGGGAGTGGGTCGACCTTTCGAGGCAAGTGATCACCATCCCCGCCTCGTTCCGCCGGCACGGCAACAAGGGCGTGCCGCCAGTGCTGCCGTTGTCGAAGCGAGCCGTCGAGGTGTTGAAGTCGCTGCCGGTCCAGGCCAGCGGCCCGGTGCTGCCCACGACGGCGAATGCGTTGCGCTGCGTGTGGAAACGGGCGTTGAAGGATCTCGGCATCAAGGACCTGCGGTGGCACGACCTTCGGCATGAGGCCGCCTCGCGGTTATTCGAGAAGGGTCTGCACCCGTTGGAAGTGGCATCGATCACTGGGCACAAGAGCCTGACGATGCTGCGGCGCTACACCCACCTTCAGCCCGAGGCGCTCGTTGCGAAGCTCGGGTGACCCGCAAAGCAAGTCACGGTGCCGGCCGCCGGTGCGCCTCTCAGCACACTGCGCGTCAGCTCTGCTCACGCGCGAAGTGCTTGGCAGGAAGCAGCGCTTCCGCCTCGGCGACCAGCTCCGCTCCGCTCATGCCAAGAGCTGCCGCCAGCTTGAACGCTGCTGCGAGCGTTGGCATGTGCTCGCCGCGCTCGATCTTGCCGACATGGCTCCGCTCGACTTGGGCGAGATTGGCCAGCGACTCCTGCGCGATGCCGCGCCTCGTTCTCTCGGTACGAAGCGCCATGCCGAACGCAGCAGCGAGGACCGGGTCAGCCGTCCGCGAACCACGCGGTCTGCCGGGTCGGATGGGGCTCACTGGCATGGACAAGAGCGTCCGCCAGACTCACAATTAAAACCACGTTATCTTTAACGCATTCTCATGGACGATCTGATGGTGCTCGTGCACGGCCTGATGAAGCTGGCCCTCGTCGTCGGCCTGATGGTGCTGGTTGCAACGGCACCGACGACGATGGCTGCCGCAGAGCGCCGCTCGGGCCTGTCTTCACCCCATGGCGTTGCGGTCGCAGCAACAGCAGGAGCTGCGGTGTACGACGACGAATCCCTCGGCCGCGGACGATCACGACTCGACGACGGGGGCAACTGGATGGACTCCGACGACTCGTCGCCCTCGATGAATCTCGACGGCACGCCGATGAATGGCGATCTCGATCTGAACGGGAACTTCTATGGCGACTGCGGATGCGATTTCCATGACTGGAGCAGTGACGCGCACACGATGTGGGACTGATCGAACCGCGAACCTCACCGCGACACCAGGCTCTAGCGAACGGGGAACAGATTGAGGAACGCTACTACGTCGCGGCTTGATGCACCGGCAGCAGCCACACGTGCTGCAGCGCTTGTTGCGGCTGTCATCGCCTGTGCCGTAACCCTGCTCGGCTGCTCCAAGAACATGGTTGTCTCTGGGGGAGACTCCATCGTGGACTTTGCCAGCCGACTCAACGGCCAGTCGTACAAGTTCGACCTTGCTGGCGAAGACGCAGCCCCTGGGATGTCGGGCGTGCCTACGACTGCCCTGAGGTGTCGGCGCCGATCCAAATCTGAGCCACCGCGCCGACCGAATATTGAGCCAGGGGTGGAAGCCGACTTTGGGAGTGTCGGCTGTGGATAAGTTTAGTTCTTGACCTGCTTCTTTGACCTCCTTGGT
>JBIKLC010000005.1:0-134346 GCA_044360025.1 Rubrivivax sp.
TGGTTTACACAAGTGCTGGGTCGTCTTGCTGGTACCTGGACAGAGCTAGTAAGGAAGGCAAGCCTGGCACTGACAGAAAAATCTGTGTATACACTTGTGTACAGGCAGGTGCTTTGAATCTGGGTATATAGTGAACTGAGAAGATGCACGAGCAAGCGCAGCAGCATTATGGTTTACACATCTTCCAGTCAAACCGGTTTCCGTGGCGGAATCGGTTTTCTTGGTGGAACTGTTCCAGTGGGCTTGGTGGGTTTGGTTGGCTTCGTCGGTTTGGTTGGCTTCGTCGGTTTGACCGGCCCAACGGTTGCGCCGGCCCACTGTGCAGGGCGAGATGACCACGATTGCTGAGAGGGCCTTGCAGGTTTTCCAGGTCGGGCAGGCTGTGATGCCCTAGCTGTTTGTGCATGTCGTGCTGGACGCAAAGCGATCAACTTGACAAACGGTTCGTAGCCAAGGAATTGCCTGAAAGTCGTGTGCGGCTTGAAGTGCTTGAACGGTGTCATCTGGTGGTACTCAATGTATTCACGGTGATATTTATCACAGCCCGTCTGAATGTTTACTAATTTCAATAGTAAAACATTCCTATACCAGTCAATCACTTAGGGCTACGCCTCGTTTCCGTGTACTTCCAATGTGTTGCAATTTATATTGCCAATACTAAGAACACATTGGAGCAATCGTGAACCAAGAGAAGAAGGCCCCGGTACTCACTGAAAACCAGTTCAGGCAAGTCGTGGCAACTGCCAGGACGCACGATCAGGCCAATCGAAATGTTGCCCTGCTCTACTTCTCAACAGCACTCGGACTGCGGGCGAAGGAAATGAGCCAGTTGCTTGTCCGGGACGTTTTGAACGTGGATGGCAAGATCAAGGACGAGGTGCTGCTAACTCGGGCCGCAACCAAGGGCGGGAAGCAGCGGCTGGTCTACCTGACCAACAAGGATGTACGGAAGTCGCTGGCTGCGTACCTTCAGGATCGTCGCCAGGAAGAAGCAGTTGCCCTTCACCCGCACTCGCCGCTGTTCAAGTCGAGGAAGGGCGGTGGCTTCAGCCCCAACACGATGCAGATGCTGTTCAAGCGGATGTACCGATGGGCTGGCCTCGATCACGCATCCAGCCACTCAGGCCGCCGAACCTTCGCCACATCACTGATCGAGCGTGGCGTGGACATCAAGGCCGTGTCTAGCCTCATGGGTCACTCGTCGGTGGCCATGACTGCCAGGTACGTGCAGGACAACCCGATCCGCTTACGTCGGATCTGCGAAGAGGTCAATGTCGGGGTCTGACCGTGGCCGTACTATCTGTCGGATGACAACATTGCGCCAACAGGCCCTGCGCATCGTCGAGCAGCCTGATCCTTCAAGCAAGGTCGCCCTAGCCCACGAACTCGCCATGTCGCCGGCAAGAATCGGCAACGAGCTTTCCATTGATGAGCCCGCAGGATTGCCAGGCAGGCCAACTCAACCAACGCTGGTACCGCACAAGCTGCTAAGGCATCCGTCGCTCGCTTCGCCTGAAGGCCGAGCAGTCCTGATCCACTCCATTGCACACATTGAACTGAACGCTGTTGACTTGGCCGCCGATGTCGTTTGGCGCTTCTCCGGCATGCCGGACGAGTTCTACCGAGACTGGATCAAGATTGCCGCCGAAGAGGCATTCCACTTCACGCTCTTGCGAGACCACCTCGTCGAACTTGGGTTCGACTATGGTGCGTTTCCTGCCCACAACGCCTTGTGGGAGATGGCGGAAAGGACCAAGGGGGACATCCTCGCTCGGATCGGCTTGGTGCCACGGACTCTTGAGGCACGAGGGCTTGACGCCTCACCGGCCGTAAAGCGGAAATTGGTTGGCGCTGGCGATCACAAAGTCGGAGGGATTCTTGATGTGATCCTGCGTGATGAAATCGGACACGTAGCTGCAGGCAATCGCTGGTACCGCTGGCTGTGCAAGAAGCGTGGGGTTGAACCAATCAGTACCTACGCCGGGTTGGTCAAGCTATACCAAGCGCCGAAGCTCCGTGGGCCGTTCAACTTTGAGGCCCGTAAGCTGGCAGGCTTCACAGAGGATGAGCTGACCCAGATGGAAGCCAATCAGTGAAGGGGTCTACCATCATTACAACGAAGTGAATCTGGCCCTCGACGCCATCTGGCGCTTCCCGGGCCTGCCGGCACCCTACTACCGCGACTGGCTCGGCGTGGCCGCGGAGGAGGCGCACCACTTCACGCTGCTGGCCGAGCACCTGGCCACGCTGGGCTGCCGCTACGGCGACCACGCCGCGCACGACGGCCTGTGGACCATGTGCGAGCGCACGGCGCACGACGTCACCGCGCGCATGGCGCTGGTGCCCCGCACGCTGGAGGCGCGCGGCCTGGACGCCACGCCGCCCATGCAGGACAAGCTCGCGCGGGCGGGCGACGAGGTCGCGGTGCGCATCCTCGGCGTGATCCTGCGCGACGAGGTCGGCCACGTCGCCATCGGCAATCGCTGGTACCGCTGGCTGTGCCAGCGAGACGGCCTCGACCCGGTGAGCCACTACGCCGTGCTGGCCGCGCGCCACGGCGCGCCCAGGCCCAAGGGCCCGTTCAACCGGCCGGCGCGCGCGGCCGCCGGCTTCAGCGCGGCGGAGCTGGAAGCGCTCGATGCGCCGACGGCAACCGGCACGCTTCGTGCCTGATGGCGGCAGTACACTCGCCGGCTCGTCCATTGACCCTACTTGCCGTCATGATTTCCACCCGTCGTTTCCTGCAGTTCGCCGGCCTTGCCGCCGCCACCGTGATGCTCGCCGCCTGCGGCAAGAAGGAGCCGGCCCCGGCCCCCGCAGCGTCCGCACCCGCGCCGGCCAAGGTCTACGTGGTGGGCACCGATGCCGCCTATGCCCCGTTCGAAAGTCAGAACGAGAAGGGCGAGATCGTCGGCTTCGACATCGACGTCGTGCAGGCCATCGCCGCCAAGGCCGGCATCCAGGTGAAGTTCGTCAACACGCCCTGGGAGGGCATCTTCAACACGCTGCAGCAGGGCGACCGCGACATGGTCGTCTCGGCGGTGACGATCACCGACGAGCGCAAGCAGACCATGGACTTCTCCGACCCCTACTTCGACGCCGCGCAGCTGATCGCGGTGAAGGAGACGAGCAAGGTCACGAAGTTCGCCGACCTCAAGAAGCTCAAGGTCGGCGTGCAGACCGGCACCACCGGCGACGAGGCCGTGAGCAAGCTGATGGGCAAGACCAGCACCAGCATCAAGCGCTTCGAGAGCACCCCGCTGGCGCTGAAGGAACTCGAGAGCGGCGGCGTCGATGCCGTGGTGGCCGACAACGGCGTGATCGCGCATTACGTGGCCAACAACCCGGGCGGCAAGTTCAAGACCGTCTCCGACAAGGAGTTCGTGCCCGAGCAGTACGGCATCGCCGTGAAGAAGGGCAACGCCGAGTTGCTGGGCAAGCTCAACCAGGGACTGGCGGCGATCAAGGCCGACGGCACCTACAACCAGATCTACGCCAAGTACTTCGGCGCGCCGCCGGCCGCCGCCGCCTCGGCGCCCGCCCCGGCCGCCAGCAAGTGAGCCTGGGCCGCTGAGCGACGCCGGCCGTGGATCTTCGTTGGGAGATCCTGGCCGGCTACGGGCCGCTGTTCTGGAGCGGCCTGATCACCACGCTGCAACTCACGGTGGTGGCCATCGGCGCCGGCCTGGCGCTGGGCGTGGTGATCGGCCTGGTCAGCTGCTCGAAGGACGGCCCATCGCCGGCCACGGCCGCCGGCCGTGGCGCGATGGCGCTGCTGCGCGGTCTGGTCGCTGCCTACGTCGGCTTCTTCCGCGGCACGCCGCTGTTCGTGCAGATCCTGCTGGTGCACTTCGCGCTGATGCCCACGTTGGTGCACCCCGACCACGGCCTGCTGCTGGCCGGCGAGGCAGCGCGCAGCTTCCGCCAGGAACACGGCGCGTTCTTCTCGGGGGCGCTGGCGCTCACCCTGAACGCGGGCGCCTACATTGGCGAGATCTTCCGCGCCGGCATCCAGAGCATCCACCGCGGGCAGACGCAGGCCGCCTACAGCGTGGGACTGACGCACGCGCAGGCCATGCGCTTCGTCGTGCTGCCACAGGCCTTCCGGCGCATGGTGCCGGCGCTGGTGAACGAAGGCGTCACGCTGATCAAGGACTCCTCGCTGGTCAGCGCCATCGGCCTGGCCGAGCTGGCGCTGGCTGCGCGCACCGTGGCGGGCGCCTACAGCCGCTACTGGGAGCCCTACCTGGCGATCTCGGCCGTCTACCTGGTGCTGACGCTGGCGCTGTCGCTGCTTGCGAGACGGCTGGAGGCGCCCGGGCACCTGCGGGGACGCTGAACAGCACGCCGCACCGACAGCCTGCACTAGCGCCGAAACGCGCACGCTTGTTGCCCGTGCGCAACGCCCAGAGCGCGTGTCAGGCACTGCGCAACGGGCCCCCTTAAACTCGGGGGGGTTCGTTAATCCCTAAGCTCATCAAGGACTCAACCGATGAAGAAAACCGCTATCTCCGCCGCCATCCTGCTGGCCTCGGCCGGCGCCGCGCAAGCCCAGCTGAGCATCTACGGCCTCGTCGACGCCAGCTACGGCAAGAGCCTGTTCTCCGACGCGTTCGTGTCAGGCTCCAAGGCCGACTTCCACAGCGGCGGCGACAACGGCTCCAGCGAAGGCAACTCGACCACCCGCGTTGGCATCAAGGGCGCGGTCGACGTGGGCTCGGGCGTCAAGGCGAATTTCCGCTTCGAGACCGGCGGCATCACCAGCGACGGCGAGGTCAACCCGGGCGGCGCGTTCTTCAACCGCCAGGCCTGGCTGGGCCTGTCGGGCTCTCTGGGCGAAGTGCGCCTGGGCCGCCAGGATTCGGTGTCTTTCCAGCAGATGATCGACTTCGACTTCAACGGCGCCAGCAATGGCGTGTCGGCCGGCGCTTACGCTGGCGTAGGCGTTTGGCTGCCGGGCCGCCAGTCGCGCTCGCTGCAGTACATCAGCCCCAGCCTGGGTGGATTCGTGGCCCAGATCGGCTTCCAGCCCAAGGGCGACAACCTGAGCCGTGGTGAGCCCGATGCCAAGAACGTGTTCTCGGGTGCTGGCAAGTACACGGCTGGCCCGTTGAGCGTGGGGGCCTCGTTCCAGAGCAAGAGCACGTCCGGCGGCAAGGACTTCGCCTCGGTGGCCGGCAGCTACGACTTCGGCGTCGCGAAGGTCATGCTCGGCTACGCCGACGGCGGCAAGGTCGCGGACGGCGGCACCGGCTCGGGCCCGACGGTGGGCGTGAACGTCCCGGTGGCCGGCTTCAACATCGGCGTGCACGTTTCCAGCAACCTCGACAAGGCCGCCAAGATCACCTCGGCTGAGGTCTGGGTGAACAAGGAGGTCTACAAGAACACCTTCGCCTACGTCGAAGGTGGCAGCTGGAAGAGCGACGAGCTCGTGCTGCCCACCGGCAAGAAGAAGGCGAACGGCTACTCAGCCGGCCTGATCTTCGTGTTCTGATCGGCCGCGCTGCGCGCCGGCTAAACCGGCGTACCGCCAAAGCCCCACCGGCAGTGCCGAGTGGGGCTTTTTTCCGCCGGGCACCGGCATCAGCCGCGCGGGTGATGCTTCTGGTGCAACTGCCGCAGCCGCTCGCGCGCCACGTGGGTGTAGATCGTGGTGGTACCGATGTCGGCGTGGCCCAGCAGCAGCTGCACGGCGCGCAGGTCGGCACCGTGGTTCAGCAGGTGCGTCGCGAAGGCGTGGCGCAGCGTGTGCGGCGACAGCGGTGCCGTCACGCCGGCCTGCAGTGCTCCGCGCTTGACGATGCGCCAGAAAGTCTGCCGCGTCATCGCTTCGCCGCGCGCGGTGACGAACAGCGCCTCGCTGCGCTGGCCGCCGAGGATGGCCGCCCTGCCCCGCGCCAGGTAGTCGAGCAGCCACGCGCGCGCCTCCTCGCCGAAAGGCACGAGCCGCTCGCGCGAGCCCTTGCCCAGCACGCGCAGCACGCCGTCGTCCAGCGACAGATGTACGGTCTTCAGCGACACCAGCTCGCTCACGCGCAGGCCGCTGGCGTACATCAGCTCCAGCATGGCGCGGTCGCGCAGGCCCAGCGGCGTGGTGGTGTCGGGCGCGGCGAGCAGGGCCTCGACCTGGGCCTCCGACAGCGTCCTGGGCACGCGCAAGGCCTGGCGGGCGGCCTGCAGGCGCAGCGTGGGGTCGGCGGTCACGCGGTGCTCGCGCAGCGCCCAGCGGAAGTAGCGCCGGAACACGCTGAGCCGCCGGTTCGCCGTGGTGGCGCGGGTGCCGGCGTGCCGCTCGGCCATGTAGGCCAGCAGGACGGCTTCGGTCGTGGCGTCGAGATCCCGCCCGGTGGCGCGTTGCAGCCACTGCGCATACAGCCGCAGGTCGCGCCGGTAGGCCGCCAGCGTCAGCGGCGCCAGGCCGTGCTCCAGCCAGAGCGCGTCGCAGAAGCTGTCGATCGCGGGGTCGGCCCCCGGTTCGGCCGCCCTCGCCGCCGGCGGGCTCACTCGAGCTTGAGGTTCTGCCGCTTCACGACCTCGCGGTACACCTCGAGCTCGGCCTTCTTCTGAGCCGCGAACTGCTCGGGGGTGTTGCCAATGACCAGCGAGCCGGTGTCCTCGATGCGCTTGCGCACGCTGGGGTCTTCGAGCACCTTGCGCGCAGCCGCGCCGATCTGGTCGACCACGGCCTTGGGGGTTCCCTTGGGGGCGACAAGCCCGTAGTAGGCCATGCGGTTGACGGCCTCCAGCCCTATCTCTTTGAACGTGGGCACGTTTGGCAACTGCGCCAGCCGCTCGGGGGCCGCCACCACGATGGCAATCAGCTTGCCTTCGCGGATGAACGGCAGCGCCGACGGCATGTTGTCGAAGATGACCGGCACCTGCCCCGCCACGGTGTCGTTGAGCGCCGGTCCGGCCCCCCGGTAGGGAATGTGCGTCATGAACACGCCGGCCAGGCTCTTGAAGAGCTCGGTCTGCAGGTGACCGATGCCGCCCGTGCCCGAACTGGCGTAGCTGTAGCGGCCGGGGTTTTTCTTGAGCTCCGCGAGGAATCCCTTGTAGTCGCGCGCGGGGAAGCTGGGGTGCACGGCAATCACGTTGGGCGTGGCCGCGAGGTTGGTGATGGGCACGAAGTCCACAGCAGGGTCATAGCCTATCTTCGGGTTGATGGCCGGGTTGGCGGCTGTGGTCGACACCGTGGCCATGCCCAGCGCGTGGCCGTCGGGCGATGACTTGATCAGCTCCAGCGCCCCGATGGAGCCACCGCCGCCGCCGCGGTTTTCGACCACCACCTGCTGGCCCAGGGCCGTGCCCAGGCCCGGCGCGACGACGCGGGCGATGATGTCCGTGGTGCCGCCCGGCGCGAAGGGCACGATCAGCCGCACGGGCTTGCTGGGAAAGGCCTGCGCCATCACGGTGGTGGGCAGCGGCAGGGCCACGGCGGCGAGGGCGGCCAGCATGGCGAGGCGAGATCTCTGCATGGGAAAGTCTCCGAAGGTTGTTCCGGGTGATCGCGTCGGGTTCGCACAGCCAAACCCGCAGGGATGGTAAGTCAGCCCCCGAAACAGGCCACGGCATGCACCCGCTGCGATAGGGCCCAGTCGATGTGCTCGCGCACCAGCGCGTCGGCGCCGTCGCGCGCCGCGGCCAGCGCGCGGGCGTCGGCGGGGTCGCCCTGCTCGCGCCAGGCGTTGCCCAGGGCGACGGCGAGGTTGCGGCGCCAGCGCTGCCAGCCGATGCGGCGGATGGCGCTGCCTTCCGTGCGGCGCCCGAACTCGGCCTCGTCCCAGGCCCACAGCGCCCGCAGCGTGGCCTGGCCCAGGCCGGGGCGCACGTCGAAGTCGGGCAGCGGGCTACGCCGGGCCCAGCGGTTCCAGGGGCAGGCGAGCTGGCAGTCGTCGCAGCCGTAGACGCGATTGCCGATGGCCGGGCGCAGCGCCTCGTCGATGGCGCCCTCGTGCTCGATGGTGAGGTAGCTGATGCAGCGCCGCGCGTCCAGCCGGTACGGCGCGACGATGGCCGCCGTGGGGCAGGCGTCGAGGCAGGCGCTGCAGCTGCCGCAGTGTTCAGACACCGGGCCGGTGGCCGGCAGCGCCAGGTCGACGAAGACCTCGCCCAGGAAGAACATCGAGCCGTGCTCGCGGTGCAGCAGCAGCGTGTGCTTGCCGCGCCAGCCCAGGCCGGCGCGCGTGGCCAGTTCCACCTCGAGCACCGGGGCCGAGTCGGTGAAGACGCGATGGCCCAGCGGCCCGACCTCGGCCGCCAGCCGCTCGGCCAGGCGCTGCAGCCGGCTGCGCAGCACCTTGTGGTAATCCCGGCCGCGCGCATAGACCGAGACGACGGCGCGTCCGGGCTCGCGCAGCGCGGCCGCCTCGCGCTCGCGCCATTCGGGCACGGCCTCGCGCGGCAGGTAGTCCATGCGCGCGCTGATCACGCTCGCCGTGCCGGGCACCAGTTCGGCCGGCCGCGCGCGCTTCAGGCCGTGGCGCGCCATGTAGCCCATGCCGCCATGGAAGCCGGCCGCCAGCCAGTCGAGCAGGCCCTGCTCGGCCGTGGACAAGTCGATGCCGGCGATGCCGATCTGGGAAAATCCCAGCTCCTGGCCCCATGCCCGCAGCTGTTCGACGAGGCGTTGCGGGCTTTGAAGATGCACTCCGGGCATCCGACCATCCTAGCGACCCGCACCCTGCACTGGCCCGACGAGGCCGCCTGCGCCGCCGACGCCGCGCGGCTGGCGCGCCACCCGGCCGCGCTCGCCGCGCTGCACGTCGCGTTCATCGCGCTGCACGGGCCGCTCGGTGCGGGCAAGACCACCTTCGTGCGCCACCTGATGCGGGCGCTGGGCGTGGCCGGCCGAATCAAGAGCCCCACCTACGGCGTGCTCGAGCCCCACGTCGGCGGCGAACCGGCTCCGGGGCTGGCGATCTCGCATTTCGATTTCTACCGCTTCGACGACCCCCGCGAGTGGCTGGACGCGGGCTTTCGCGATGTCTTCGCGGCGCCGGGCCTGAAGCTCGCGGAGTGGCCCCAGAAGGCCGCCGCGGTGCTGCCCGTGGCCGACCTTGCCCTGCACCTGTCCCCCCAGGGCGACGCGGTGCGCGACGTGCGTGCCGAGGCCGCCACGCCGCGGGGCGAGGCGCTGCTGCAGGCCTGGGGGCCCGGCCCGGCATGAAGCGCCGCGACGCGCTGGGCACCACGGTGCTGCTGATCACGGCACCGCAGATCGCGCACGGCGCCGGCATCGTGGCGGTGCGCGTGTGGCCAGCGCGCGACTACACGCGGGTCACCATCGAGTCCGACACGCCGCTGGCGGCCACGCACACGCTGGTGGAGGCGCCGCCGCGGCTGGTCGTCGACATCGACCGGCTGGCGCTCGACGCCGCGCTGCGCGAGCTGGTGGGCCAGGTGCGGCCCGACGACCCCTACATCGCCGGCGTCCGCGTCGGGCAGTACCAGCCGCGCGTGGTGCGCCTGGTGTTCGACCTGAAGCAGGCGGTGAGGCCCGAGCAGTTCGCGCTCGCGCCGGTCGAGCCCTACCAGCACCGCCTGCTGTTCGACCTGTACCCGCTGCAGGAGGCCGACCCGCTGCTGGCCCTGGTGCGCGACAAGGAGGCTGCCGAGCAGCGCGCCGCGCAGGCCGTGCAGGACGCGCTGGGCGAGCTCATCGCGCGCATCGAGTCCCGGCCGCCGGGCGCCGCGGCCCCGCCACCCGTGGCCGCCCTGCCCACGGCGCCCGCCCCGGCCGCGTCGGCAGCCCCGCCGGTGCTGCAGAGCCCGGCGCCCCGGCCCCCTCCGCCCCCGGCCACGCCCGAGGAGCGCCGCAAGGTCGAGCGGCTGGTCATCGTGGCCATCGACGCCGGCCACGGCGGCGAGGACCCGGGCGCCATCGGCCCCACCGGCCTGCGCGAGAAGGACGTGGTGCTCGCCGTCTCGCTGGCGCTGCGCGACCGCCTCAACGCCGTGCCCGGGATGCGCGTGATGCTCACGCGCGATGGCGACTACTTCGTGCCGCTGGCCGAGCGCGTGCGCAAGGCGCGTCGCGTGCAGGCCGACCTCTTCGTGAGCATCCACGCCGACGCCTTCGTGCGGCGCGAGGCGCGCGGCGCCAGCGTGTTCGTGCTGTCGGAGCGCGGCGCCACCAGCAGCGCCGCGCGCTGGATGGCCGAGCGCGAGAACGCGGCCGACCGCGTGGGCGGCGTCAACCTGGCCGGCCCGGTCGCCGTGCGCGACCGCCAGCTGCTGGCCACGATGGCCGACATGAGCACGGCGGCGCAGATCCGCGACAGCCTGAGCCTGGGCGCCGAGGTGCTGCAGCGCATCGGCCGCGTGGGCCGGCTGCACAAGCGCCAGGTCGAGCAGGCCGGCTTCGCGGTGCTGCGCGCGCCCGACATCCCCAGCATCCTGGTGGAGACGGCCTTCATCTCCAACCCCGAGGAAGAGCAGCGCCTGCGTGACCCGGCCTTCCGCCAGCAGCTGGTGGAGGCGATCGCCGACGGCATCCAGCGCTACTTTGCGCGCCATCCGCCGCTGGCGCGGCGGCGCGTGCTGTAGCTATCGCTTGAGGAGCACCAGCGCGATCGCCAGCACGATCAGCGCCACCGCCGCCCAGTCGGTGCCGTGCACCGTCTCGCCCAGCAGCACCGCGCCGCTGAACACGCCCAGCACCGGGATCAGCATCACGCTGATCGAGCTGGCCACCGGCGGCATGGTGCGCGCCAGGTAGAACCAGGCCGCGTGCGCGAAGCCGAACACGCCGACGGCGTTGTAGGCGATGCTGCCCCAGACCAACGGCTCCGGCGAGCGCCACTGCCCGCGCTCGAACAGCACCGCGGCCAGCGCCATCGCCAGCGCGGTGATGGCCGTCATCCAGAACACGATGGCCAGCAGCGGCACGTCGATGGGGCTGCGGCGCAGCCGGTGCGTGCCGTAGGCCCACACCGCCGCCGCGCCCACGATGGCGAGCACGGCGTCGGGCTGGCCGCCGAAGGCCGAGAGCTCGCTCCACAGCAGCAGCAGCACCCCGCCGCCGGCGGCGGCCACGCCGGCCCAGGCCTGCGGCGCGAGACGGTCGCCCCAGATCCAGCGCCCCCACAGCGCCGCGAACACCGGCATCGTGTAGCCCAGGATCGCCGAGCGCCCCGAGCTCAGCTGCTGCACGCCGATGATCACCACCACGTGCCACACCAGCATGTTGGCCAGGGTCAGCAGGCCCAGCTCGCGCCAGTGGCGGCGCGGCATCGAAAACGGCACCTTCAGCCACACCAGCGCCAGCGCCAGCACCGGCAGGCCCAGCCACATCGACAGCGCGCGGAAGGTCAGCGGCGGGTAGGCGCTGGGCGCCGCGGGCAGCCCGCTGACGCCGGCCTTCATCACCGGCCAGTTCAGGCCCCACACCAGCGTGAGGGCCAGGAGCACCCAGAACTGTCGCGGGGTGAGCGCGGGCATCAGCCTTCGCCGCGCGAGCCGAGGTAGCGGTTGCGCCGGAACATCAGCACCAGGCCCACCACCACCACCGTCATCAGCAGCACGGCCACCCACACGCCGGAGCTGTCGTG
This sequence comes from Rubrivivax sp., assembly GCA_044360025.1. GTDB lineage: Bacteria > Pseudomonadota > Gammaproteobacteria > Burkholderiales > Burkholderiaceae_C > Rubrivivax. Next base: position 11,553 of record JBIKLC010000005.1, read on the forward strand.
GATCAGCGGCAGGAACTCGAAATTCATGCCGAAGAAGCCGGTGATCAGGTTCAGCGGCAGGAAGATGGCCGTCAGCGCGGTCAGCGTGCGCATGATGTGGTTGGTGCGGTGGCCCAGGGCGCTGAAGTGCATCTGCACCGCCGTCTCGGCGCTCTGCTCGAGGCGCCGCACGTGGCTGAGCACGCGCTCGATGTGCTCGAGCACGTCGCGCGAGCGCACGCGCAGCAGCTCGCGCTCGCGGCGCTTGTCCTTGGCCGGCTCGTCGGGCCACTCGTCCATCGCGTCGATCCACTCCTGCACGGCGCTGCGCTGGTCCTCGCAGGTGTCCTCGAGCATGTGCAGCGCATTGCGGCTGTCCAGCAGCATGGCCCAGTCGTCGAAGCGGCTCCGCGGGTCGAGCAGTTCCTGCTGCAGGTAGCCGAGCTGCCGCGTCAGCAGCCGCCGCAGGTCGAGGTAGCTGTCGACCATGTGGTTCACCATGCGCAGCATCAGGTCGGCGCTGCTGGTGGGCAGCCGCACGCCCACGCGCGACTCGGGACCCGCGGCCATGGCCACCAGCCGCGCGGCGAAGTGCTCGCGCACGGCGCAGTCGGCCGGGTGAATGGTGACGAGCACGCGGTCGAAGATCGCGAAGCCCACCGGGCTGGTGTCGATGCCCTGCAGTGCCTTGCGCGCGCTGGCCAGGGTGCCGCGCGAGTCGTCGACGAACAGGTTCTCGGTGCCGGCGCCCGGGGCCAGGCGGCGGAACACCATCACGTCGTACCAGCTGGTGTAGTCGAAGTGGCTGGGCAGCTGGTTGTTGAGCAGGTCCGAGACGTGCAGGTCGACGAGCTGCCCGCCCGTCCAGCGCTGCAGCGCGGCCTGCACGTCGGCGCTGTGCACCTCGAACTCGCGGCGCGCGCTGCCCACCCACAGGAAGCCGCCCTCGGGCAGCGCCTCGGGCAGGCCGTCGAGCTCGCGGAACTGATCGCCGGCGATGTGGAAGACGCGCATACGCGAGGCCGGCGGTGCGCTTCAGCGCTGGCGCAGCAGCCGCGCGGCGTCGAGCGCGAAATAGCTCAGCACGCCGTCGGCGCCGGCCCGCCTGAAGGCCAGCAGGCTCTCCATCATCACCGCGTCGTGGTCGAGCCAGCCGTTGGCCGCCGCGGCCTTCAGCATGCTGTACTCGCCGCTGACCTGGTAGGCGAAGGTCGGCACGCGGAACTCGTCCTTCACGCGGCGCACGATGTCCAGGTAGGGCATGCCGGGCTTGACCATCACCATGTCGGCGCCCTCGGCGATGTCCAGCGCCACCTCGCGCAACGCCTCGTCGGAGTTGCCGGGGTCCATCTGGTAGACCTTCTTGTCGGCCTTGCCGAGGTTCTTCGCGCTGCCCACCGCGTCGCGGAAGGGGCCGTAGAAGGCGCTGGCGTACTTGGCGCTGTAGGCCATGATGCGCGTGTGGATGCGGCCCGCGCCCTCCAGCGTACTGCGGATCCCCCCGATGCGGCCGTCCATCATGTCGCTGGGCGCGACGATGTCCACGCCGGCCTCGGCCTGCACCAGCGCCTGGCGGCGCAGCACGTCCACCGTCTCGTCGTTGAGGATGTAGCCGGTGTCGTCGAGCAGGCCGTCCTGGCCGTGGCTGGTGAAGGGGTCGAGCGCGACGTCCGTGAGCAGGCCCAGCTGCGGGAAGCGCTTCTTCAGCTCGCGCACCGCCGTGGGCACCAGGCCCTCGGGGTTGAGCGCCTCGCGGCCGTCGGGCGTCTTCAGCGCCGGGTCGATCACCGGGAACAGCGCCATCACCGGCACGCCCAGCGCCACGCACTGCTCGGCCACCGCGAACAGGCCGTCGACGCTGCGGCGCTGCACGCCGGGCATGCTGGCCACGTCTTGCACCTGCCCGCTGCCGGCGAGCACGAACACCGGGTAGATCAGGTCCTCGGGCGCCAGCCGCGCCTCGCGCACCAGCGCGCGCGTGAAGGCATCGCGCCGCAGCCGGCGCGGCCGGCTCGCGGGATAGGGTGGCCAGGGTGCTCGCGCGCTCATCGGCTTCTCCTGCAGGCGGCCACCGGGCCGCCGTGGCGCTGATTTGTTGGTTCTGATAAAGTCGTTTTCGGATGATAGCCGCGAGGTTGTCGTCCCCTGCTTTTCCTCCCTGAGCAGGTGCCTTGGCGTCATGACAGCGACGAGGCTTGCAGGCCCTGGCCGCGTGCCAGGGCCTATTTTTGCGCCCCGATAATCGCCCGCCATGTGCAGTGCGTACCTGTGGATCAAGGCCTTCCACATCGTCTTCGTCGCGAGCTGGTTCGCGGGCCTGTTCTACCTGCCCCGCATCTTCGTCAACCTCGCGATGGTGCCGGCCGACAGCCACGCCGAGCGCGAGCGGCTGCTGCTCATGGGGCGCAAGCTCTACCGCTTCTCGAGCCTGCTGATGGTGCCGGCCCTGCTGTTGGGGCTGTGGCTGTGGCTGGGCTGCGGCATCACGGGCGGCTGGATGCACGCCAAGCTCGCGCTGGTGATCCTCGTCATCGGCTACCACCACGTCTGCCGCTCGCTGCTGCGGCGCTTCGAGCAGCTGGCCAACACGCGCAGCCACCGCTGGTTCCGCGTCTTCAACGAGGTCTCGGTGCTGGCCTTCGCGGGCACGGTGGTGCTCGTCGTCGTCAAGCCCTTCTGAGGGGCGCAGCGGCATGACCGCGCGCCACCGCAGCTCGGCCGCCTGGCTGGCGCTGGCCTATGCGCTGCTGGTGGTGTACGCCAGCCTCTACCCCTTCGAGGGCTGGCGCTGGCCGCCCGGGCGCACGGCGCGGGACCTGGCGCTGCTGCCCGAGGCCATCCACCACGACGCCTTCGACATCTGGTCCAACGGCCTGGGCTACGTCCCCCTGGGGCTGCTGCTGGCGCTGGCGGGGCTGCGCAGTAGCTGGCGGCGGCGGGTAGCGGTGCCGCTTGCGGTGCTGCTGGCCGCGCTGCTGTCCTACGGCTGCGAATGGCTGCAGAATTTCGTGCCCCAGCGCGTGCCCACGCGGGGCGACTTCCAGCTCAACGCGGCCGGCGCGTTAGGCGGCGCGCTGCTGGCCTGGGCGCTGCAGGCCAGCGGCCTGGTCGACCGCTGGGGCCGGCTGCGCCGGCGCTGGTTCGCAGGCGATGCAGCCTACGCGCTGGCGCTGCTGACGCTGTGGCCGCTGGGGTTGCTGTTCCCGGCGCCGGCGCCGCTGGCCCTGGGGCATGGCATCGACGGGGCACGCGCGTGGCTGGCCGATGTGCTGGAGGGCGTCTCCTGGGCCTCGTCGCTGCAGCCGCTGCTGCAGCCGCCGGCGAACGGCCTGCTGCAGATGCCACCGCTGGCCGAGTTCGCGGCCAGCGCGCTGGGCCTGTTCGCGCCCTGCCTCGTGGCCTTCGTGGTGACGCCGCGGGGCTGGCGGCGCCTGGGCCTGGCGCTGGGTGCGCTGGCGCTGGGGGTGGCCGCGATGACCTTGTCGACGGCACTGAACTTCGGCCCGCACAACGCGCTGGCCTGGCTGGGCCCGCGCACGCTGCCCGCGCTGGCCACCGGCCTGCTGCTGACCCTGGCCTGCGCGACGCTGTCGTCGCGCCTGCTGTGCGGGTTGGGGCTGATGGCGCTGGCGGCCCTGGTGGCCCTGGTCTCGCAGGCCCCGGCCGACCCCTACCTGGCGCAGAACCTGCGGGGCTGGGAACAGGGCCGCTTCGTGCGCTTCCACGGCCTGGCGCAGTGGCTGGGCTGGCTGTGGCCCTGGCTGGCCATGGCCTGGCTGCTGGCGCGCCTGGGCCGGCCCTCGCACGCGCCGGGCTGACAGGCCGTCGGCGCACAGGTGCCCGGGGGGCGCTGCCTACAATCCGGCGCGATGAGCAGCTACTACCGGCACCACGTCTTCTTCTGCCTCAACCAGCGCAGCAACGGCGAGGCCTGCTGCGCGCAGCACGACGCGCAGGCCGCGTTCGACCACTGCAAGGCGCGCATCAAGGCCGAGGGCCTGGCCGGGCCCGGCGGCGTGCGCGTGAACAAGGCCGGCTGCCTGGACCGCTGCGCCGGCGGCCCCGTGGCCGTGGTCTACCCCGAGGGCACCTGGTACACCTACGTCGACCGCGACGACATCGACGAGATCGTCGAGCGCCACCTCAAGGGCGGCGAGGTCGTCGAGCGGCTGCGCCTGGCGCCCGACGTGGGGCGCTGAACAGCGTGAACGCGCTCACCGAGCGCCGCAGCGTGCCGGGCCCGGCCGGCGCGCTGACCTGCGCCATCGACCTGCCTCCGGCCGGCACGCCCGCGCGTGGGCTGGCCGTGCTGTGCCACCCGCACCCGCTGCACGGCGGCACCCTCGACAACAAGGTCGTTCAGACGCTGGCGCGCGCTGCGGTGCAGTGCAGATGGCGCGCCGTGCGCTTCAACTTCCGCGGCGTCGGCGGCTCGGGCGGCACCTGGGACGCCGGCCGCGGCGAGATCGACGATGCGCTGGCCGTCGTGGCGCAGTTCCACGCCGCCGGCGAGCCGCTGGTGCTGGGCGGCTTCTCGTTCGGCGGCTACGTGGCCACGCAGGCTGCGCGGCACCTGGCCGAGGCCGGCACCCCAGCCGAGCGCCTGGTGCTCGTGGGCCCGGCGGTCGTCAACTTCGAGGCCGCCGCGGTGCCGCCCGACACGCTGGTGGTGCACGGCGAGGCCGACGACGTGGTGCCGCTGTCGGCGGTGCTCGACTGGGCGCGCCCGCAGTCGCTGCCGGTGACGGTGCTGCCTGGCGCCGGCCACTTCTTCCACGGCCTGCTGCCGCAGCTGCGGCAGATCGTCGCCGGCGCGCTGGCGGCGCGCGCGGCCTGAGGCGCCGGGCCTGATGCGCACGACGCTGGGCAGGCTGCTGGCGGTACTGCTGGTGCTGTTGCTGGCCACGGCAGCGGCGCGGGCCCAGCCGCAGCCGCCCGAGCTGGCCACTCGGCAGCACCTGCTGGTCGACCTGAGCAGCGGGCGCGTGCTCGCCGAGCGCGACGCCGACGCCGCGCTCGACCCCGCCGGGGCCACGACGCTGATGACCGCGCACCTGGTGCTCACGGCGCTGCAGGCCGGGCGGCTGTCGCGCGACGCCGCGCTGCCCGTGTCGCCACGGGCGCGCGCCGAGCGCCGGCCCGGGGCCCCGCTGATGTACGCCGAGGGCACGCTGCCGGCAGAGCTGCTGCTGCGCGGCCTGGCCGCGCTAGGGGCGCGCGACGCCGCCGTCGCCCTGGCCGAGGGCGTGTCCGGCTCGGTGGACGCCTTCGTCGCGCAGATGGCGCGGCAGTCGCAGGCGCTGGGCCTCGCGCAGACCACCTTTCGCAGCCCGGGCGGCGCACCCGCCGCCGGCCAGACCAGCACCGTGCGCGACATCGCCCGCCTGGCCACGCGGCTGGTGACCGACCACCCCGAGGCGCTGCCGCTGTTCGCGCAGCGCCGGTTCGAGCACGCGGGCGTGCGCCAGGACAACCCCAACCTGCTGCTGGCGCGCGACGCCAGCATCGACGGCCTGGCAGCGTTGGCCTCCGACACCGGCGGCCACGGCGTGGTGGCCACGGCCCTGCGCGAGACGCCCGCCGGCCCGCGCCGGCTGCTCGTGGTGCTGTCGGGCACGGCCAGCCGCGAGGCGGCCGCCGGCGAGGCCCAGAAGCTGCTGAACTGGGGCTGGCAGGCCTGGGACGCGGTGCGGCTGTTCGCCGATGGGCAGCCCGTCACCACCGTGCCGGTCTGGAAGGGCACCCGGTCGCAGGTGCCGCTGGGCGCCAGCGGCGCGCTGGTGGTGACGGTGCCGCGCGGCGAAGGCGCACGGTTGGCGGTGAGCATCAGCCGCACCGAGCCCCTGGTGGCGCCGCTGCTGCAGGGCCAGGCGGTGGGCCGCATCGAGATCGCCACCGGCGGCGGCACGCCCGTGGCGAGCGTACCCCTGGTGGTGCAGCAGCCGGTGCCGCTGGCCGGCGTGCTGGGCCGCGCCTGGGATGCCATCCGGCTGTGGATCCGATGATCAAGCGGCGGCGGCCGTAAAGTCCGCACTGTCTTAAACCCTCGACCCCAAGCGCGTGCACGAGGCGTGATCCTGCCCGCGACCCCGTCGATGACCAGGTTCGACTGGGCAATCTGTGCGTGAACCTCAACGGGACCGCGAACAGTGCGACGACCTCTAGGCTAAGTCTGACAAACCGGCGACATGAGAGCCCCTTTCTGATGACCCACGACAACCTCTGCTTCCTCAACGGCGAGTTCCTGCCGCTCGCCGAGGCGCGCATCCCGGTGCTGGACCGCGGCTTCATCTTCGGCGACGGCATCTACGAGGTGGTGCCGGTGTACGGCCGGCGGCTGTTCCGCTTCGACGAGCACCTGGCGCGCCTCAACCGCAGCCTGTCCAAGCTGCGACTGCCGCAGCCGGCCACGCGCGAACAGTGGCTGGAGCGCTGCCGGCGGCTGGTGGCGGCGCGGCCGGAGGACGACCAGGTGGTCTACATCCAGGTCACGCGCGGCGTCGCGCCGCGCGACCACGTGATGCCCGCCCACCCGGTACCCACGGTGTTCATGATGAGCAACCCGCTGAAGCCGGCCACGCCCGAACAGCGCCACGCCGGCGTGGCCTGCGTGACGGCGCGCGACTTTCGCTGGGAGCGCGGCGACATCAAGAGCACCAGCCTGCTGGGCAACGTGCTGGCGCGGCAGATCTCGGCCGACCACGGCGCCACCGAGACCATCATGTTCCGCGACGGCTGGCTCACCGAGGCTGCGGCCAGCAACGTGTGGATCGTGCACGAGGGCGCGCTGCTCGGCCCGCCCCGCAGCGAGCACGTGCTCGAAGGCATCCGCGTGGAGTTGCTGCGCAGTCTGTGCGAGGACTGCGGCATCGCCTACAACCTGAAGCCGATCTCGGAAGCCGAGGTGCGTGCCGCCGACGAGGTGCTGCTCAGCAGCGCCACGAAGGAGGTGCTGCCCGTCACGCGTATCGACGGCGAGCCCGTGGGCCACGGCGCACTGCGCGGCAAGCCCGGCCCGGTGTACGCGCGCCTGTTCGAGGCCTACCAGCACGCCAAGCGGACGATGTCGATCTGACGATGCCGCCGATCCCGCCGCCCGACAGCCTCATCACCTACCCCAGCGCCTTCCCGATCAAGGTGATGGGAGCGCAGGTCGACGGCTTCGAGGCGGCCATCGTGGCCGTGGCCATACGCTTCGACCCCACGTTTGACACCTCGCGCGTGGAACGCCGGCCCAGCAGGGCCGGCAACTACCTGGGGCTGACGATCACCGTCACGGCCACCAGCCGCGAGCAGCTCGACGAGCTCTACCGCACGCTGAGCACGCACCCGCTGGTGAAGGTGGTGCTATAGCCGAGGCTCAGGACACCGAAGCGCGCAGGTCGCGTCGACCGCGAACGCGCCGCGATCAGGGCGGCGCGTAGGCCCGTGATCCAATCCCGACATGGCTCATCGACCGACTCTCTCCACCAAGACCGGCAAGCCGGCTCGCGACCCGCGCCGCCCGCGGGTGCGGGGTGGGCCGCCGCCCAAGCCGGCCGGCGCCGAGGCCGGAGCGCCAGCGGCCGAGCGGCTTGAGCCCCACCAGCGGCCCCCGCGGCCACCGAAGCCGCCACGGCCCGCTCCGGCAAGCCGGCCGCAGCCACCGGCCGAGCCCACGGCGCGCGCGGCGACGAAGTCCGTACCCCGACCCGCAGCGCCGAAGCAGGGCCCCGCGCCGCGGCCGGCGGCCCCGGCGGCCACCGAGGGCACGCGCCTGAACAAGCTGCTCACCGAGCGGGGCCTGGCCTCGCGCCGCGAGGCCGACGACTGGATCGCCGCTGGCTGGGTGCGCGTCGACGGCGCCGTGGCGCAGCTGGGCCAGCGCGTCGCGCCCGATGCCGTGGTCGACATCGACGAGCGCGCCCGCCGCGAGCAGCAGCAGCGCGTGACGGTGCTGCTGCACAAGCCGGTGGGCTGGGTCAGCGGCCAGCCGGAAGACGGCTACGAGGCGGCCGTGGCGCTGGTGACGGCCGCCAACCACTGGGACGGCGACCGCTCCGGCATCCGCTTCCACGCCGGCCACCTGCGCCACCTGGCGCCGGCCGGGCGGCTGGACATCGATTCCACCGGGCTGCTCGTGCTCACGCAGGACGGCCGCATCGCGCGCCACCTCATCGGCGACGAGACGCGCGTCGAGAAGGAGTACCTGGTGCGCGTGGAGCGCCTCGACGGCGGGCCCGTGCAGGACACCGAGCTCGCGCCGCTGCGCCACGGCCTGGCGCTCGATGGCGTGACGCTGCGCCCCGCGCAGGTGAGCTGGCAGAATGAGCAGCAGCTGCGCATGGTGCTGCGCGAGGGCCGCAAGCGGCAGATCCGCCGCATGTGCGAGCTGGTGGGCCTGCGCGTGCTGGCGCTCAAGCGCGTGCGCATCGGCAGCGTGCCGCTGGGCCCGCTGCCTGAGGGCCGCTGGCGCTACCTGCGCGCCGACGAGCGCTTCTGAACCTGCGCCGGCCTGCAGGCCCAGGCCCTGCAGGCCACCGTGGCTGGCTGATAACCTCACCCCGATGAGCCCGCCCACCGCCGACCGCGCCCTGCCGGCCCGGCCGGCCGTGTCGCTGGCGGTGGCCGCCAGCACGCTGGCGCTGCTGATGGGCCTGCAGCCAGTGACGACCGACATGTACCTGCCGGCCTTCCCGCTGCTCACGCGCGAGCTCGGGGCCAGCATGGCGGCGGCGCAGCTGACGATGTCGGCGCTAATCCTGGCCTTCGGCGTCGGCCAGCTGCTGTGGGGCCCGCTGGCCGACCGGCTGGGGCGCCGCCCGGTGCTGCTGGCCGGCATGGCGCTGTACGCGCTGGCCAGCCTGGGCTGCACGCTGGCCGCCAGCATCGAGGCGTTGGTGCTGTGGCGCACGCTGCAGGGCGCGGCCATGGCCGCGGCGGTGGTGTGCGCGCGCGCCATCGTGCGCGACCTCTACGAGCCCGTGCAGGGCGCGCAGGTGATGTCGCTGGCGCTCACTGGGCTGGGGCTGATCGCGCTGGCCAGCCCGCTGCTGGGCGGCGCCGCGGCGCACGCGGTGGGCTGGCGCGGCGCGCTGGCCCTGGTGGCGGCGGTGGGCCTGGCCACGCTGGCCTGGGTGGCCTGGCGGCTGCCCGAGACCCTGGCCGCGCCCAACCCGCGCGCGCTGCAGCCGGCGGTGCTGCTGCGCAACTGGTGGGGCATCGCCCAGCACCCGGTGTTCCGCGCCTGGGCGCTGCTGGTGGCGGCCACCTACGGCGGGCTGTTCACGCTGCTGGCCGGCTCGTCCTTCGTCTACACCGACGTGCTGGGCCTGAGCCCCGCGGCCTACGGCCTGGCCATGGCCGCGGGCTCGCTGGCCTACATCGCCGGCACCGTGGTGTGCCGGCGCTGGATCACCCGCCACGGGCTGGCCGGCGCGGTGGCGCGCGGCGGCTTCTTCACGCTGGCCGGCGGCACCCTGGGCGTGGCCCTGGTGCTGGCGGGCGTGCAGCACTGGGCCGCGGTGCTGCTGCCGCAGTGCCTGTACCTGTTCGGCCACGGCCTGCACCAGCCCTGCGGCCAGGCCGGCGTGGTGGCGCCGTTCCCGGCGCAGGCCGGCGCGGCCAGCGCGCTGGCCGGCTTCGTGCTGGCGCTGGTGGCCTTCGGCGTGGGGCGCTGGCTGGGCGTGGCGCTGGACGGCCGCGTGGCGCCGCTGATGGGCGGGCTGGGCTTCTGGGCGCTGGCCACCAGCCTCATCGCCTGGACGCTGGTGCGCCGGGCACTGGCGCCGCGATGACCCGCGCCGCCGCCTTGCAGGGCGTGGTGCTGGCCGGCCCCACGGCCAGCGGCAAGAGCGCGCTGGCGCTGGAGCTGGCGGCGCGGCTGCCGCTGGAGATCGTCAGCGTCGACTCGGCGCTGGTCTACCGCGGCATGGACATCGGCACGGCCAAGCCCACGCCCGCCGAGCGCGCCGCGGTGCCGCACCACCTGATCGACATCCTCGACCCCACCGAGGCCTACTCGGCGGCCCGCTTCGCCGCCGACGCCACGGCGCGGGCGGCGGACATCCGCGCGCGCGGTCGGCTGCCGCTGCTGGTGGGCGGCACGATGCTCTACGTAAAGGCGCTGCGCGAGGGCCTGCACGAGCTGCCGCCGGCCGACGCCGCGGTGCGCGCCGCGCTCGACGCCGAGGCTGCCGAGCGCGGCTGGCCGGCGCTGCACGCCGAGCTCGCGCGCGTGGACCCGGCCACGGCGGCGCGGCTGCCGCCGCTGGACGCCCAGCGCATCCAGCGCGCGCTGGAGGTCTGGCGCGTCAGCGGCCGGCCGCTGTCGGACTGGCACGCGCAGGCGCGGCCGGCCGGGGCCGCGGCGGACGACGCCGACGCCGCCTGGCCCGTGGTCTCGCTGGAGCCCCGCCAGCGCGCCTGGCTGCACGAGCGCATCGCGCGGCGGCTGGCGCAGATGTTCGAGGCCGGCTTCGTGGACGAGGTGCGCGCGCTGCGGGCGCGCGGCGACCTGCACCCCGGTCTGCCCGCGATGCGCTGCGTGGGCTACCGTCAGCTCTGGCAGGGCCTGGACGCGGGGGTCTTCGAGGCGAACAGCGCTTCGCCCGGTGGCGCCGCGACCGTGGAGGCTGCTGCCGTGGCCGCCACGCGCCAGCTGGCGAAGCGGCAACTAACCTGGTTGCGTTCATTGCCGTCGCGCCAGGTGTTCGCTTGCGACGACGCCGCGGGCCTGGCCGGGGCAGGCGATGCCGTGCGAGCGCACAGCGGACGTCTTCGACCCTGAGCCGCGACTTGCACCGCTGGGCAGCGAGGCCGACGACGGCGCCGGCGCGACACCGCTCGCGGCTGTGGCCGGCATCGAGGTTCCGGGTTGCCCGGGCTTAGGGTGATGCCCCGAGCAGAGGCACGAATCCTTCAAGCTATAGTGAACATTACACCCGCTGGGCTCAGGCGATCATTGACACGTAGTCATGCCCGATGCCGCTTGCGGCGGCCGGCTGGAGGATCGAGTGGATTTCGCCCAACAACAACGCAATCCGGGCCGACACACCGTCGGCATCGGGGTTGTGGTTGCCTTGCATCTGTTGCTGGGTTGGGCGGTGGTGAGCGGGCTCGCGAAGCGGGTAGTCGACGTCATCAAGGCGCCGATCGAGACCAAGATCATCGAAGAAACCAAACCCCGGCCGCCCCCACCGCCGCCCGAGAACCTGCCGCCACCGCCGAAGTTCGCACCGCCGCCACCGTCGTTCGTGCCGCCGCCGGAGATCGTGGTCAATCCACCGCCGACGCCGGCACCCACCATCACCGTCACCCGCGAGGCGCCGCCCCCAGCGCCGGTGACCATCGCGCCGCCTCCGCCGCCAGCGGCGCCCGCGGCACCACCCGCCCCGCCGCCCGCCCCGCGCGTGCCCGCCCGTCCCGCCATTGCCAACGTGCAGGCCTGCGCCCCGAAGAACGAGGACTACCCGGCGGCCGCCGTGCGCGCCGAAGCCACCGGAACCACGCGCGTGGGCTTCACGGTCGGTGCCGATGGCAAGCTGGCCTCGGCGCAGGTGGTGCGTTCGGCCGGCCCGACACGCGAACACAGGATGCTCGACCGCCTGGCGCTGACCAAGCTCAGCGAGTGCGCGTTCCGACCTGGTTCCGACGAGAACGGCCGCCCCGTCGGCGGCACGTTCGAGGTGGAGTACGTCTGGAAGCTGGATTGAGATCGCCTTTTCCCTGGCGCCGGCCCTATCCCGCAGCGCCATCGCCAATGGAGTGACCATGTTCCTGACCCGTATGCGTGTGGCGCTGAGCGCGCTGTTCCTCGTGGCTTCTGCGGCGCTCGTGCCGGCCGGGCCGGCGCTGGCGCAGGCGGCTGCCGGGCCAGCCGCGGCGGCAGCGCCCGCACCTGGCGTGGTGTCGCAGGAGGCCGTTGAGAACCCATTCGGCCTGAAGGGCATGTGGGCGTCCGCCGACCCCGTCAAGCGCGGCACGCTGGTCATCCTGATCGTCATGTCCATGTGGAGCTGGTACGTGATCTTCGTGAAGGTCGCCGAGACGCGCTCGATGCTCAAGAGCGCCAAGAAGTCCAGCGAGGAGTTCTGGAAGGCCAGCTCGGTGAAGGTCGGCGTCGGCGCGCTGGAGGAAGGCAGCGCCTTCCGCTACCTGGCCGAGCAGGGCATCAAGGCCGCCGACCACCACGAGGGCACGATGGTCGAGTCCATCGACAAGCACACCTGGATCGGCATGTCGGTCGAGCGCGCGGTCAACAACATCCGCAGCCGCCTGTCCGACGGCATGGCCGTGCTGGCCACGGTGGGCTCCACCGCCCCCTTCGTGGGCCTTTTCGGCACCACTTGGGGCATCTACGACGCTCTGGTCAAGATCGGCCTGTCGGGCCAGGCCTCCATCGACAAGGTTGCCGGCCCGGTGGGCGCGGCGCTGATCCTCACCGCCGTCGGCCTGGCCGTCGCGGTGCCCGCGGTGATGGGCTACAACTGGCTGGTGCGCCGCAACAAGGCCGTGCTCGACGAGACCCTGGCCTTCGCCGGCGACCTGCAGAACGTGCTGCTGTCGGGCAAGCGCTGAGCCCCCGAGAACCCGCGGCATCGAGGTAACGCCATGGCCATGCAGGTAGGCGCCGCCAGCGGCGACGACGAGGAGCAGCTCAACAACACCATCAACACCACGCCCCTCGTGGACGTGATGCTGGTGCTGCTGATCATCTTCCTGATCACGGTGCCCGTGATCACGCAGACGGTCAAGCTGGAGCTGCCCAAGGAAAACAACATCCCGCTGATGACCAAGCCGGAGAACATCACCATCGCGGTCAACCGCGAGGGCGAAATCTTCTGGGGCAACGAGCGGCTGCCCGACATCGAGGCGCTGGTGGCCCGGCTCAAGGTGGAGTCCATCAAGGAGCCGCAGCCCGAGGTGCACATCCGGGGCGACCTCGAGGCGCGCTACGAGTCCGTGGGCCGCGTCATCGTGGCCTGCCAGCGCGCGGGCATCTTCAAGGTGGGCTTCATCACCGAGCCGCAGCTCGCCAGTGGCGGCTGAAGCCAGGAGCACGATATGGGCATGAGCGTCGGCAACCGCGACGACAACGCGGATGTCATGGTCGACATCAACACCACGCCGCTGATCGACGTGATGCTGGTGCTGCTGATCATGTTCATCATCACCATCCCGATCCAGACGCACGCGGTGAAGATGAACATGCCGGTGCCGAACAACGCGGCGCCGCCTCCGAAGCCGCCCGAGATCGTGCGCATCGACCTCGACTTCGACGGCACCATCGGCTGGAACGGCGAAATCATCCAGGCCGGCGACCGCGGCGCCATCGAACAGCGGTTGCTGGCCATCTCGCAGATGCCCGACCAGCCCGAGGTGCACCTGCGGCCGAACAAGCTAGTCACCTACAAACACGTGGTCATGATCATGGCCACGGCGCAGCGGCTGGGCGTCACCAAGATCGGCATCGTCGGCAACGAGCAGTTCCTGTAGGCCTGGCCCCCGCGCCCCCGCGCCCCACCTTCAAACCCCGGGACCCTCGGAGCCCGACCTCGCCAGCGGGGTCTACCGCGGGTCCCGATCCTTTTTCAGCGATGCCGTCGCCGAGCACCATGAAACCCCTGCGAGTCCTCACCACGCTGGCCACCGCCGCCCTGCTGACGCTGGGTGCGTCGTCCATGTCGCATGCCCAGGGCGTGCGCGCCGAGATCGGCAAGCCGCTGCAGCAGGCCTCCGAGCTGCTGCGCGCGGGCAAGGCCCGCGAGGCGCTGGCCAAGGCCCGCGAGGCCGACGCCGTGGGCGGCAAGACCGCCGCCGAGCAGCTGCTGATCGACCGCATGAAGGCCGCCGCCGCGCAGCGCGCCAACGACTTCCCCACGGCGATCGCGGCGCTGGAGGCCGTGCACCCCAAGGTGTCGGGCGCCGAGGCCGGGCAGATCGCCGAGCAGCTGGCCGCGGCCTACGCGCAGACGCGCAACAACGCCAAGGCCACCGAGTGGGCCAACCGGGCCGCGGCGGCCGGCAACAACAGCGCCACGCTGCGCCAGCTGCAGCAGTTCCTGCTCAGCAACAGCGGCGACTTCAACGCCATCGCGCGCGACTCCGCCGCCGCCGTGCAGGCCGCCGAGCAGGCCGGCCGCCGCCCGGCCGAGGACGACCTGCTGCGCCTGGCCGACGCGCAGAACCGCCTGGGCCAGGCCAACGCCTACGTGGCCACGCTCGAGAAGCTGCTGCTGAACCACCCCAAGAAGGATTACTGGAACGCTTACCTCGGCCGGCTGGCGCGCAAAACCGGTTTCTCGCAGCGCCTGGAGCTCGACCTCCTGCGCCTGCGGCTGGCCAGCGGCACGCTGACCAAAACCGAGGAATACATGGAGATGGCGCAGCTGTCGCTGCAGGCCGGGTTTCCGGCCGAGGCGCGCCGCATCGTCGAGCAGGGCTACGCCAACAAGCTGCTGGGCACGGGGCCCGAGGCCGGCCGCCACCAGCGCCTGCGCGACCTCGCCGTCAAGCAGGAGGCCGACTCCAAGGCCAGCATCGGCAACCTTGCCACCGAGGCCGAGCAGACCAAGGACGGCGACGCCCTGGTGAAGTGGGGCTACGCCTACGTCACGCTCGGCGAGCCCGACAAGGGCATCGCGCTCATCCAGCAGGGCCTGGCCATGCCGGGCCTGAAGCGCCCCGACGAGGCGCGCCTGCGCCTGGGCATGGCGCAGATCCAGTCGCCCAAGACCCGCGCCGCCGGGCTGCAGACGCTGCGCAGCGTGCAGGGCACCGACGGCACGGCCGACATCGCCCGCCTGTGGACGGCGGTGCAGCCCTGATGACCGCGGCTGCGCTCCCCGCCTGGCTGCACGCCGTGGGCGGCGGCGTGCACGCCATCGACACCGGCTTCCACCGCGACCACTTCGACGCCGCCTGGCTGCTGGTGCACGAAGGCCGCGCGGCCTTCATCGACACCGGCACGCACTTCGCGCTGCCGCGCCTGCTGGGCGCGCTCGAGGCCCTGGGCCTGGCGCGCGAGGCCGTGGACTGGGTGATCCCGACCCACGTCCACCTCGACCACGCCGGCGGCGCCGGCTCGCTGATGGCGGCGCTGCCCAACGCGACGATGCTCGTGCACCCGCGCGGCGAGCGCCACATGGTCGACCCCTCGGCGCTGTGGTCAGGCGCTACGGCGGTGTACGGCGAGGCCGAGATGGCGCGAAGCTACGGCCAGGTCACCCCCGTGCCGGCGCACCGCGTGCGCGCCTCGAGCGACGGCCAGGTGCTCGACTGGGCGGGCCGCGGCCTGGTGCTCATCGACACGCCCGGCCACGCGCGGCACCACCACTGCGTCTGGGACCCGCTCACGCAGGGCTGGTTCACCGGCGACACCTTCGGCCTGAGCTACCGCGAGTTCGACACCGCGGCGGGGGCCTGGATCGTGCCCACCTCGACGCCGGTGCAGTTCGAGCCTGACCTGCTGCGCGCCTCGATCGAGCGGCTGCTCGAGCGGGCGCCGCGCTGCATGTACCTCACCCACTACGGCTGCGTCGGCGGCAACGGCGACGTGCCGCGCCTCGGGCGGCTGCTGCTGGGCCTGCTGGCCGAGATGGTGGCGCTCGGCGAGAGCCAGCGCGGCACGCGCGACGCCGGCGGCCGCCACGAGGCGCTCAAGCGCGGCCAGCTCGACATCTTCACGCGCAGTCTGCGCGCGCACGGCGTCGGCATCAGCCAGGCCGGCATCGCCGAGCTCCTGGCCATCGACCTCGAACTCAACGCCCAGGGCATGGCCGTGTGGCTGGACCACCCGGCGCGCGGCTGAGGAGCCATCGCATGAAGAACACCGTGCACTTCGGCCTGCAGGGCCGCGTCGTCGTCGTCACCGGCGCCTCGCAGGGCATCGGCGAGGCCTGCGTGCGCCGGCTGGTGGGCGACGGTGCCGCCGTGGCGCTGTGGGACGTGGCCGACGGCCCCGGCCGGGCGCTGGCGGCCGAGCTCGCGGCCGGCGGCGCCGCCGTGGACTACCAGCACTGCAACGTCGCCGACAAGGCCGCCGTCGACGTCGTGCTGGCCGCCACGGTGGCGCGATTCGGTCACGTCGACGGGCTTGTCAACAACGCCGGCATCTTCCGCGCCGCGCCCTTCCTCGACATCACCGAGGCCGACTGGGACGCGGTGATTGCCGTCAACCTCAAGGGCAGCTTCCTCGTCGGCCAGGCGGTGGCGCGGCACATGGTGGCGCGCGGCGGCCTGCCGCAGGGTCAGGGCCGCGGCGCCATCGTCAACATGAGCAGCGTCAACGGCACGCTGGCCATCCCCAGCATCGCCAGCTACAACGCCAGCAAGGGCGCCATCAACCAGCTCACGCGCGTGATGGCGCTCGCGCTGGCCGACCAGGGCGTGCGCGTCAACGCCGTGGCGCCGGGCACCATCGCCACCGAGCTGGCCCGCAGCGCCGTGCTCACCAGCGACGAGGCCCGGCTGCGCATCCTCAGCCGCACGCCGATGAAGCGCCTGGGCGAGCCCTCGGAGATCGCCGACGTGTGCGCCTTCCTGCTGTCGGACGCCGCCAGCTACATGACCGGCGAGATCGTCGTCGTCGACGGCGGGCGCATGACGCTCAACTACACGGTGCCGGTCTGAGCCCCTCTTGAGCCTCGAAGCCTTCGCCGTCAGCACCGGCGTCGTCGCCCTCGGCGAGATGGGCGACAAGACGCAGCTGCTGGCGCTGCTGCTGGTGGCGCGCTGGCGCCAGCCCTGGACCATCGCGGCCGGCATCCTGGTGGCGACGCTGGCCAACCACGCCGGCGCCGCGGCGCTGGGCACCCTGGTGACGCGCTGGCTGAGCCCGGAGGTGTTGCGCTGGATCCTCGGCATCAGCTTCATCGCCGTGGCGCTGTGGATGCTCAAGCCCGACGACGCGGGCGAGGAGGTCGAGGGCGCGGGCACCGGCCGCTGGGGCGTGTTCGGCCTGACCGTGATCGCCTTCTTCCTGGCCGAGATGGGCGACAAGACCCAGATCGCCACGGTGATGCTGGCGGCGCGCTTCGACGCGCCGGTGGTGGTGACCGCCGGCACCACGCTGGGCATGATGCTGGCCAACGCGCCGGCGCTTTGGCTGGGCGAGGCGCTGCTCAAGCGCGTGCCCATTGCCTGGGTTCACCGCATCGCCGCGGTGGTGTTTCTCGGCCTGGGGGTGGCGGTGCTGCTGGGGCTGCCGGGATAATCCCCTGCCATGCGCATCCTCCACACCATGCTGCGGGTCGGCGACCTGCAACGCTCCGTCGACTTCTACACCCAGGTGCTCGGCATGACGCTGCTGCGCACCACGAGGCGGCCCGAGCAGCAGTACGACCTGGCCTTCCTGGGCTACGGCAGCAACCCCGAGCGTGCGGAGATCGAGCTCACCTACAACTACGGCGTCGCGCGCTACGAGCTCGGCACGGCCTACGGCCATATCGCCATCGGCGTGGACGACGCCGCGGCCACCTGCGCCGCCGTGCGCGAGAAGGCCCTGGCGCTGGGCGGCGCCGTCACGCGCGAGGCCGGGCCCGTCAAGGGCGGCAGCACCGTGATCGCCTTCATCACCGATCCCGACGGCTACAAGATCGAGCTGATCGAGCGCCGCGCCGCCCCCTGACCGCCCAAGGAGTCGACAGGGATGTACCTGCCCGCCCACTTCGAGCAGCGCGATCCCGGGGCGCTGCACGCGCTGATGGCCGCGCACCCGCTGGCCACGCTGGTGACGCCCGGCCCCGGCGGCGCGGTGGCCGACCTGGTGCCGCTGCACCGCCATGTCACGGCCGACGGCGGCACGGAGCTGCGCGGCCACGTGGCACGCGCCAACCCGCTGTGGCGCCACGCCGACGGGCAGCCGGTGCTGGCCATATTCCAGGGCCCCCAGGCCTACGTGACCCCGAGCTGGTACGCCAGCAAGCCGCGCCACGGCAAGGTGGTGCCGACCTGGAACTACACCGTGGTGCAGGCCCGCGGCACGCTGCACGCCGTGGACGACGCGCCCTGGCTGCGCGATCTGGTGGGGCTGCTCACCGACACCCACGAGGCCCCGCGCGCGCAGCCCTGGGCCGTGCACGACGCGCCCGACGACTACGTCCAGCAGATGCTGCGCGCGATCGTGGGCATCCGCATCCCGGTCGATGCGCTGGTCGGCAAGTGGAAGGTCAGCCAGAACCGCGACGAGGCCGACCGCGCCGGCGTGGCCACCGGCCTGGCGGCCGATGCCGGGCAGGACGCGCTGGCGCAGCTGGTGGCCGAGGGCACGGGCCCCAAGGCCTGAGGCGTGCCCCGCGCCTCAGCGTGCGCGCAGGGCCTGCGCCTCGCGGGCCAGCCGCGTGATGCGGGCCCAGTCGCCCTGCTCCACCGCATCGGCCGGCGTCAACCAAGAGCCGCCGCAGACCGCGACGTTGGGCAGCGCCAGGAAGTGCGGCGCCGTCTCGGGCGTGATGCCGCCCGTGGGGCAGAACGCGATGTCCGGGAAGGGCCCGGCCAGGGCCTTGAGCATCGGGATGCCGCCGGCCTGCACCGCCGGGAAGAACTTCAGGAAGCGCAGGCCGTCGGCCATGGCCGCCATCACCTCGCTGCCGGTGGCCACGCCGGGCAGCAGCGGCAGGCCGGCCTCGCGGCAGGCAGCGCCCAGCGCGGCGGTGTAGCCGGGGCTCACGGCAAAGCGGCTGCCGGCATCGCGTGCGGCCTTCGCGTCGGCCGGCAGGCGCAGCGTGCCGGCGCCCACCACGGCCTCGGGCACGGCGCGCGCGATGGCCTCGATGGCGGCCAGCGCCACCGGGGTGCGCAGCGTCACCTCGAGCACCTTCACGCCGCCGTCGACCAGCGCGCGCGCCAGCGGCACGGCCTGCTCCAGGCGCTGGACGACGATCACGGGAATCACGGGGCCGTGGCTGGCGAGGCTGGTGGTGTCGAGCATGGAGCGGTCTTTCTTGTCGGCCGGGGTCACAGCCAGGTGACGGCGCCCTCTTCGGCCGTCAGCACGTTGCGGCGCATGCCGGCGAAGAGATCGCGGCCGAGGTCGTGCGCGTGCGTCTCCAGCCACTCGGCCGTGGGCTCGGCGGGCGTGCGCGCGGCCCACTCGTCGGCCGGCACCAGGGCCTGCAGCGTGCCGGCCACCGCGTCGAGGCGGATGAGATCGCCGTCGCGCACCAGGCCCAACGGGCCGCCGGCCACCGCCTCGGGGCTGACGTGGATGGCCGCCGGCACCTTGCCGCTGGCGCCGCTCATGCGGCCGTCGGTGACCAGCGCGACGCGGAAGCCCTTGCCTTGCAGCACACCGAGCGGCGGCGTCAGCTTGTGCAGCTCGGGCATGCCGTTGGCCCGCGGGCCCTGGAAGCGCACCACCACCACCACGTCGCGCTCCAGCTCGCCGGCGGCGAAGGCCGCGAGCATCGCCTCCTGGCCGTCGAACACGCGCGCCGGGGCCTCGACGACGTGGCGGTCGTCGGGCACGGCCGAGACCTTGATGACGCTGCGGCCGAGGTTGCCCTGCAGCAGCCTGAGCCCGCCGCTGGGTGAGAACGGCTTGGCCGCCGGACGCACGACGCTGCTGTCGCCACTGTCGGCCGGCACCGGCTGCCAGCGCAGGCCCTGTGGCGCGGCCTCGTGCAGCGACGGCAGCGTACCGTACGCGGCCATGCCGCCGGCCGCCACCGTAGCGGCGTCGGCGTGCATGCGGCCGCTGCCCAGCAGTTCGCGGATCACGAAGCCCGGCCCGCCCGCGGCCTGGAACTCGTTCACGTCGGCGGTGCCGTTGGGATAGACGCGCGCCAGCAGCGGCGTGGCCGCCGAGAGCTCGGCGAAGTCGGTCCAGTCGATCAGGATGCCGGCGGCGCGCGCCACGGCCACCCAGTGGATCAGGTGGTTGGTGCTGCCGCCGGTGGCCAGCAGCGCGACCAGGGCGTTGACGATGGCGCGCTCGTCGACCAGACGGCCGATGGGCGTGTACCGCGAACCGGGCGGCCCGTCGCGCACGATGCCCACCGCGGTGCGCACGGCCTCGCGCGTGAGCGCCTCGCGCAGGCCGTCGTGCGGGTGCACGAAGGCGGCGCCGGGCACGTGCAAGCCCATCGCTTCGAGCAGCATCTGGTTGCTGTTGGCCGTGCCGTAGAAGGTGCAGGTGCCGGGGCCGTGGTAGGCGGCACTCTCGGCCTCGAGCAGCTTGTCGCGGCCCACCAGGCCCTGCGCAGCCTGCTCGCGCACCTTGGCCTTCTCGGTGTTCGAGAGGCCGCTGCTCATGGGTCCCGCGGGCACGAAGACGCAGGGCAGGTGCCCGAAGTGCAGCGCGCCGATCAGCAGCCCGGGCACGATCTTGTCGCACACGCCCAGCAGCAGCGCGGCGTCGAACACGTCGTGCGTCAGCGCCACGGCGGTGCCCATCGCGATGGTGTCGCGGCTGAACAGGCTCAGCTCCATGCCGGGCAGCCCCTGCGTGACGCCGTCGCACATGGCCGGCACGCCGCCGGCCACCTGCACGGTGGCGCCGAGACGGCGGGCCTCGTCGCGGATGACGTCGGGAAAGCGTTCGTAGGGCTGGTGGGCCGAGAGCATGTCGTTGTAGGCCGTCACCACCGCCAGGTGCGGGCCCTTGGCGGCCACCACGCGCAGCTTGTCGTTGGTGGGCAGCGCGGCGAAGGCGTGCGCCACGTTGGCGCAGCCCATGCGCGCGCTACCGGGCCTGCGCGCGGCCAGGCGGTCGATGCGCGCCAGATAGGCGCGGCGAAGCGGTGCGCTGCGTTCGCGGATGCGCGCGGTGACGTGATCGACGGCGGGCGACAGCGGGGACGAACTTGTAACCATGGTTAGAATTCTGAAGAAACTCGGTTACAGCGTCAATGCCGGACACTGCCGGGCGGTCAACCCCCGGCGCGGCTCTTGCGTTGCCGCACGGACGCCGCCACCAGACCCCGATCTTGTCGCCGAACCCCGAGCTCTCGTCGCTGACCGTCCGCGACCCCGCACTCGCGCTGGCCGCCCTGCGCCGGCAGTGGCGCGGCCACGCGCAGTGGTGGATCTTCGGCTATGCCTCGCTGATCTGGCGGCCCGAGTTCGACGCCGCCGAGCCCCGCCCTGCCCTGGTGCACGGCTGGCACCGCGCGCTGCGCATGCGCTCGCGGGTGAACCGCGGCACGCCGCAGCAGCCGGGGCTGGTGTTCGCGCTGCTGCCGGGCGGGGCCTGCCGAGGCGTGGTGTACCGGCTCAGGCCCGAGCAGGCCGAGGCCGAGCTCGAGCGGCTGTGGGCCCGCGAGATGCCCACCGGCGTGTACGACCCGCGCCTGCTGGCCTGCCGCACGCCGCAGGGCGAGGTCACGGCGCTGGCGTTCACGCTCAGCCGCCGCAGCGAGGCCTGCCTGCCGCGCCTGGGCGACGAAGCGATGTGCCACATCCTGCGCCACGCGCGGGGACGCTACGGCACGACGCTGGACTACCTGGCCGAGACGGCGGTGGCGCTGCGCGCACAGGGCGTGCGCGACCGCGAGATCGAGCGCCTGATGGCGCTGGCGCGGCGCGAGGGCCTCGTCTAGGATCCAGATGCCTGGCGTGGCTCGACGGCGCCGCCGCCGAGCGCCGCGAGATCATCGGGCGTGTCCACGTCCTGCAGCACGCCAGGGTCGCGCAGTTCCACTGCCACCCCGGGGTAGCGCGCCACGATGCGGCGCGCGCCGTCGTCGCCGTCCATCTGCGTAAGCTCGGAGTACAGCTCGGCGGCAAAGCCCACCGGGTGGCCCCGGCGGCCGCGGTGCTGCGCCCACACAATGATCTGTTGCGACAAGACCGCCGCCACGGCCTGCAGCGATGCAGGCTGCACCCTTGGCATGTCGCCGGGCAGCACCAGCCAGCCGGGCGAGGCCGAGCGCTCGGCCACGCCGGCGGCGATGCTGTAGCCCATGCCGCGCACGGCCTCGCCGGCGCTAAGCACCAGCACGTCGCGGCGCGGCATCTGCCGCCAGGCCAGGGGCGCCAGCTCGGCCGTCGTCACCACCAGGCAGGGCAGTTGCGAGGACAGCACCGCGCGCAGCGTGCACTCAAGCACGCTGCAGCCGTCCAGCGGCTGCGCGAGCTTGTGGCCCAGGCCGCCCGCGTCGCTGAAGCGGCTGCCACGGCCCGCGGCGGGCACGATCAGGGTCGGGCTGGCGTTCATGCGTGTCTTAGCGGAGGCGACCACGGCCTGACTTGCTGGGCGCAAACAGTTTCCGTAGCGCTGAGGATGGCGACGCCGGGCCGCGCCTTGAAGTGGGAACTCCCCTTAAGTCCTTCCCCGTAAGGGATGCACCCGTGGCCCGCTTTCTATACTGGCCTGCATGAGCACCTCCATTGCCGACTTGCGCAAGAGCTACGAGCGCGACGAGCTCGACGAATCGGCCTCCGTCGCCGACCCGCTGCAGCAGTTCCGCACCTGGCTGGACCAGGCACTGAAGGCCGAGCTGCCCGAGCCCAACGCCATGACGCTGGCCACCGTGGGCGCCGACGGCCGCCCCTCCACGCGCGTGGTGCTGATCAAGGGCTGCGACGAGCGCGGCATCGTCTGGTACACCAACTACGACAGCCGCAAGGGGCGCGAGCTGGCGGCGCAGCCCTTGGCGGCGCTGCAGTTCCACTGGGTGGAGCTCGAGCGCGTGGTGCGCATCGAGGGCCGGGTCGAGAAGACCGGCGCCGACGAGAGCGACGCCTACTACGCCAGCCGGCCGCTGGACTCGCGCCTGGGCGCGTGGGCCTCGCCGCAGAGCCAGGTGATCGCCGGCCGCTCGGTGCTGGTGGCCGCAGCGGCCAAGGCCGCCGTCTCGCATGGCCTGAACCCGCCGCGGCCGCCGCATTGGGGCGGCTACCGGCTCGTGCCCGACCGCTGGGAGTTCTGGCAGGGGCGCAAGAGCCGGCTGCACGACCGGCTGCGCTACCGCCTCGACGGCGGGGCCTGGGTACGAGAGCGCCTGGCGCCCTGACGCGGCCCAGGCACTTGGCGGGGCCGCTACAGTCCGGCGCCATGAATCTGCTCATGTTTGTCGGCGGCCTGGTGCTGCTCATCGTCGGCGCCAATGCCCTGGTGCGGGGCGCCTCGAAGCTGGCGCTGTCCTTCGGCATCAGCCCGCTGGTGGTGGGCCTCACCATCGTGGCCTTCGGCACCAGCGCGCCCGAGATGGCGGTCAGCGTGGGCGCCGTGCTCGACGGGCGTACCGACATCGCCGTGGGCAACGTGGTGGGCAGCAACATCTTCAACGTGCTGTTCATCCTGGGTGTCAGCGCGCTGATCACGCCGCTGGTGGTGAACATCCAGCTGATCCGCCAGGAGGTGCCGATCATGCTGGGCGCCAGCCTGCTGCTGGCGGCGCTGGCACTGGATGGCCGCCTCGGCATGCTTGAGGGCGGACTGCTGTTCGTGCTGCTGCTGGCCTATACGGTGTTCCTGGTCGTCCAGTCGCGCCGCGAGACGGCCGCCGCGCAGGACGAATACGCCCGCGAGAACGTGCCCGCCACCGTCGGCGAGTGGGACGCGAAGTTGCCCGTGCAGCTGCTGCTGATCGTCATGGGCCTGGCTGCGCTGGTGGGCGGCTCCGACCTGCTGGTGCAGGCCGCCGTCAACTTCGCGAAGGCCCTGGGCGTGAGCGACCTGGTCATCGGCCTGACCATCGTCGCCGCCGGCACCAGCATGCCCGAGGTGGCGGCCAGCATTACCGCGGCCGTCAAGGGCGAGCGCGACATCGCGGTGGGCAACGTGGTGGGCAGCAACACCTTCAACATCCTGGGCTGCGTGGGGCTGTCAGGGCTCGCCTCAGGCGCAGCAGGCCTGGGCATCGCGCCGTCGCTGCTGACCTTCGACCTGTGGGTGATGCTGGCCGTGGCGCTGGCCTGCCTGCCGGTGTTCATGACGGGTCGCGAGATCGCGCGCTGGGAAGGTGCCGTGTTCGTGGGCTACTACATCGCCTACGTGGTCTACCTGATCCTGGCGGCGCAGCAGCACGACACGCTGGCCGCGTTCTCGGGCGTGATGATGAGCTTCGTGGTGCCGCTCACCATCGTGACGCTGGTGGTCACGCTGTTCGGCCGCCGCAGCGGCGGCGGCGGCGGGGCCCCCGGTCAGGGCAAGGGCTGATCCTCGGGCACCGGCGCCACGCTGCGCTCGCGCCGGTGCAGGGCCGCCTGCGCCAGCAGGTTCGCCGAGACCGGCGCCGTCACGAAGACGAACAGCGTGATCAGCAGCTCGGCCACCGACAGCGAGCCCTGCGCCACGCCCGCCGCCATCGCCGCCAGCAGAACGCCGCCCACGCCCAGCGTCGAGGCCTTCGTGGGCGCGTGCAGCCGCATGTAGAAGTCGCGAAAGCGCACCAGGCCGATCGCGCCCACCAGCGCGAACACGCCGCCCACCAGCAGCATCGCGATGATCACGGCCTGCCAGGCCGGCGGCAGTTGCTCCAGGGTGTTCATCAGCGCGCCCTCACTCGATGACGTCGCCGCGCTGCAGGTAGCGGCCCAGCGCGACGGTGGAGACGAAACCCAGCAGCGCGATCAGCAGCGCCGCCTCGAAGTACAGACCCGTGCCCTGGCGGATGCCCAGCAGCACGACGAAGGCCACGACGTTGATGTAGAGCGTGTCCAGCGCCAGCACGCGGTCGGGCAGCGTGGGCCCGCGCAGCAGCCGCCAGCTGCACAGCAGCATCGCCAGGCCCACGGCGCCCAGCGCGAACAGCAGGGCCAGCGAGATGAACGAGGGCGCTGCAGACGTCATGACTCGAAGATCTCCATCAGCGGGCGCTCGTAGCGCGCCTTCATCTGCTCGGCGGCGCCGGCCGGGTCGTCGCAGTCCAGCGCGTGCACGAGGATCTCGCCGCGCAGCTCGTCGACCACGCAGCTCACGGTGCCGGGCGTGGTGGTGATGATGGTGGCGAACAGCGCGATCGCCGTGGGGTGCGTGGTGTCCAGCTTCACCGGCACCCAGGCCGGCCGCGGGTTGGACACGGGGTCCAGCACGATGCGCGCCACGGTGATGTTGGACACGACGATGTCCCACAGGACGATGCCGGTCAGGCGCACGGCCGTCCACGCCGCGCGCGGGCGCGAGGGCGCGCCCAGGAAGCGGTGCAGCAGACGAGGGATGCCCAGGCCGAAGATCGCCGCCCACAGCAGGTCGGCCGGGCCGGCGCTCTCGCGCAGCAGCAGCCACGCCGCCGCCACCATCAGCGACAGCACCGGGTGCGCGAACCAGCCGGCGAAAGGGGTTTCGTGCGGCTTCATTGCGGGGCCTCGAAGCGGTAGGGACGCGTGGTCTGCGCGCCCTCGCCCAGCACGGCGCGGCCGTAGGCGGCGCGGTCGCCGAGTTGCTCGGCCGCGGCCTGCGCGTAGCGCTGCACGGGGCCGGCGAACACGCTCAGCGCCACGCTCAGCGCCAGCAGCAGCGCGGTCGCGCCCTGCAGACGCGCACTGCCGCCGCTGGACGTGCTGGCCGGCAGGTCCTCGCGCACGCTCCAGAACAGGATGCTGCCGGCGCGCGCCAGGCCCACGATCGTCAGCAGGCCGGCCACCAGCACCACGGCGAACACCAGGCCCATCCACGGGTGCGCGGCTGCGGCCTCCAGCAGCATGGCCTTGCCAATGAAGCCCGGCAGCGGCGGCAACCCGGCCGCCGAGGCCGCGGCCAGCAGCAGCGCCAGGCCCAGCAGCACCGGCTGGCCGACGGCGGGGCCGGGCTCGAGGTGGTCGGCGGCGTCGCCGCGCTGCGCGGCCACGATCTCGCCGAGCAGGAACAGGCCCGCCACCACCAGCGTGCTGTTGACCATGTAGTACAACGCCGCGCCCCAGGCCGCCGGCGTGAACAGCCCGATGCCCACCAGCACCGTGCCGACCGAGGCCACCGTGAGCCAGGCCACCAGCCGCGCCAGCGTGCGCGCAGCCAGCGCGCCCATCACGCCCACGGCGCAGGTGACGAGCGCCAGCGGCAGGATCCACGGCTCGGCCGCACCCGCCGCCCCGCCCTCGCCGCCGCCGAACACCACGCCGTGCACACGCAGCAGCGAGTAGACGCCGACCTTGGTCATCACGGCGAACAGCGCCGCCACCGGCGCGCTGCTGGCGGCGTAGGTGCCGGGCAGCCACACCGCCAGCGGCATCAGCGCGGCCTTGAAGCCGAACACCACCAGCAGCACCAGCCCCGCGGCCTGCGCGATGGCGGCCTCGGCGCCCTTGAGCTGTGGCACCTTCAGCGCCAAGTCGGCCAGGTTCAACGTGCCCGTCATCGCGTACAGCAGCGACACGCCAATCAGGAACAGCGCCGAGGCCACGAGGTTCAGCACCACGTAGTGCAGGCCGGCCTTGAAGCGCTCGCGGCCCTGGCCGTGCAGCATCAGCACGTAGCTGGCGATCAGCAGCACCTCGAAGAACACGAACAGGTTGAACAGGTCGCCGGTGACGAAGGCGCCCGCCAGCCCCATGAGCTGGAACTGGAAGATGGCGTGGAAGTGACGGCCGTGGCTGTCCCAGCCGCCGCTGGCGTACAGCAGCACCGGCAGCGCCACCGCGGCGGTGAGCGCAACCATCAGCGCGCCAAGACGGTCCACCACCAGCGCGATGCCGAAGGGCGCCGGCCACTCGCCGACGCGGTAGACCAGGATCTCGCCGCCGGCCACGCGCTGCACCAGCAGCGCGGCCAGCACGCCGAACAGCACCACCGAGGCCATGGACACGCGGCGCGCCCACCGCAGCGGGTGGTCGCCGTGGCCGCCCTGCGCGTCGCTGCCGCCGTCGCCGATGAACAGCAGGGCCACCGCGGTGAGCGCCGGCAGCACCACCACGAGCACCGGCAGGTGGTCCAGCCAGGTCATCGCCGGTCCTCCGGCGGGCGGCCGTGGCGGTGCCCGTGCGGGTGCTCCCGGCGGCGCTGCTCCTCGTCGGACAAGCCGTCGACGTGGTCGCTGCCGCCCTCGTGGTGGTTGCGCAGCGCCAGCTCGATGACGAAGCCCGTGGTCGCGAAGCCGATGACGATGGCCGTGAGCACCAGCGCCTGCGGCAGCGGGTCGGCGAAGACGGTGGCGCCGGTGCCCAGGATGGGCGGCGCGCCGGTCCACAGCCGGCCCATCACGAAGATGAACACGTTGACGGCGTAGCCGATCAGGCTCAGGCCCAGCACCACCGGGAAGCTGCGGCCGCGCAGCAGCAGCAGGATGCCGCAGGCCGTGACCCAGCCGATGCCGGTGGCGACGAGCAGTTCCAGGCTCAGCGTCATGCGCCCCCCCCGGCCGGCTGGCGGCGCGCCGGCTCCTTGGAAGCCGCGCCCAGTGCCGACAGCATCAGCATGGTCGCGCCCACCACGGTGATGTAGACGCCGAGGTCGAAGATGGCGGCGGTGGCCAGCGGGGCTTCGCCCAGCAGCGGCAGCACCGGGTTGCCGTGCGCGCTGGTGAGGTAGGGCCGGCCCAGGAAGAAGGCCCCCAGGCCGGTGAGCGCCGCGATCAGCAGCCCGCTGCCGATCCAGCGCGTGTAGCGCGTGCCGCCGCCGGCGCGCAGCACGCCCTCGGCCCAGCCCTGGCCGCGCGCCATGTACTGCACCACCAGCGCCACGGCCGTGATCAGCCCGGCGATGAAGCCGCCGCCCGGCAGCCCGTGGCCGCGCCAGAAGATGTAGGCCGTGACCACCAGCGCCAGCGGCAGGATCAGCCGCGCCACCTGGCGCAGCATCAGCGGCGGCTGGGCGAAGCTCCAGGCGCGGCCGTCGTCGCCCAGGCTCAGGTCGGCGCGCGGGCGCTGCGCCCGCAGGCCGTCGAGCAGCGCCAGCACGCCGACGCCGGCGATGCCCAGCACCGTGATCTCGCCCCAGGTGTCGTAGCCGCGGAAGTCGACCAGGATCACGTTGACCATGTTGGTGCCGCCGCCCTTGGGCACCGAGTTCTCGATGAAGTACCAGCTGATGCTGTCGAAGTCGCGCGTCAGCACCAGCCAGGTGATCCAGGCGATGCCGCCGCCGCCGGCCACGGCCAGGGCACCGTCGCGCCAGCGGCGCCAGGGGGCCGACTCGGCCCGGCCGAGCTGCGGCAGCAGCGCCAGGCCCATGAGCAGCAGCACGGTGGAGACGGCGTCGACCGAGATCTGCGTCAGCGCCAGGTCGGGCGCCGACAGCCCGAGGAAGGTCAGCGAGGCCACCAGCCCCACGCCGCCCACCAGCACCACGGCCACCACGCGCTGGTGCTGCAGCACCACGGCGGCGGTGGCCGCACCCACCGCCAGCAGCCACACCACCACGGCCATCGGCGTGGCGGCGGTGGCGGCCCGCGTGCCGGCCACGGGGGCGTCGCCCGCCGGCACCACCAGCGCCCAGGCGGCCACCACCAGCACCGAGCCCACCATCCAGGCGGCGTAGCTCTGCAGCGAGCGGCTCTCCAGGCGGTGCGTGAAGCGGCCGGCGGCGCCGAACAGACGGTCGTTGAGCCACCAGAACAGCGCCTTGGCCTGCACCCAGCCCGCGGGCGCACGGTGCAACCAGCGGTCGCGCATCGCCCAGGCGTACAGCGCCGCGCCGCCCGCCACCGCGATGGCGCTCATCAGCAGCGGCACGTTGAAGCCGTGCCACAGTGCCAGCGAGAACGCCGGCGGCGCCTCGCCCAGCACCGCGGTGGAGACAGCCAGCACCAGCGGGCCGGCGATCGTCATCGGCATCAGGCCCACGGCGATGCACACGCCCACCAGCAGCAGCACCGGCGCCTTCATGCCCCAGGGCGGCTCGTGCGGGGGCGGCTGCGTTTGCGGGTTCAGCAGGTCGGTGGCGGGCGCGCCGAAGAAGGTGTCGTGCACCAGGCGCAGCGAGTAGGCCGCCGACAGCAGCCCGCCCAGCGTGGCCAGCACCGGGATCAGCCACCCGAAGCCGCCCCACAGGCCGTTGCCGGGGGCGTAGAGCGCCTCGTGCAGCATCATCTCCTTGCTGATGAAGCCGTTGAACGGCGGCAGCCCCGCCATCGCCGCGCTGGCGATGATCACCAGCGTACCCACCACGGGCAGCGCGGTGAGCAGGCCGCCGAGCCGTCGCATGTCGCGCGTGCCGGTCTCGTGGTCGACGATGCCGGCGCTCATGAACAGGGCCGCCTTGAAGGCCGCGTGGTTCAGGATGTGGAAAACCGCCGCCACCGTGGCCAGCGGCGAGGCCAGTCCGATGAGGAAGGTCACCAGGCCCAGGTGGCTGACGGTGCTGTAGGCCAGCAGGCCCTTCAGGTCGTGCTTGAAGAGGGCCACGCCGGCCGCGAACACCATGGTCACGAGGCCGGCCGAGGCCACCAGGCCCTCGAACAGCGGCGTGCCGCCGATCACCTCGTCCAGGCGCAGCAGCAGGAACAGGCCCGCCTTCACCATGGTGGCCGAGTGCAGGTAGGCCGACACCGGCGTCGGCGCCGCCATCGCCTGCGGCAGCCAGAAGTGGAACGGCACCTGCGCGCTCTTGGTGAAGCAACCCAGCAGCACCAGCACCAGCGCCGCCGGGTACAGTGGGTGGGCCTGGATCATCGCGGCCTTGGCGACCATGGCCGAGAGCTCGTAGGTGCCCGCGATCTGCCCCAGCAGCACCACGCCGCCCAGCAGCGCCAGGCCGCCGCCGCCGGTGACGGCCAGCGCCATGCGCGCGCCCTGGCGCGATTCCTCCAGCCGCCCCCAGTAGCCGATGAGCAGGAAGCTCGAGATGCTGGTGAGCTCCCAGAACACCACCAGCAGCAGCAGGTTGTCCGACAGCACGATGCCCAGCATCGCCGCCATGAACAGCATCAGTGACGGGAAGAAGCGGCGCACCGGGTCGTCGGCGTGCAGGTAGAAGGCCGCGTACAGGATGACCAGCAGGCCGATGCCGGTGATCAGCGCGGCGAACATCCAGGCGAGCGCGTCGAGCCGGAAGCCCAGGTTCAGGCCGATGCCGGGCACCCACTCGGCCTGCCACAGCAGCAGCGGGCCCGACATCGCCGCGGGCGCCAGCAGCAGCAGCAGCAGGAACGAGGCGCCCGCCACGGCGCCGGCCACGGCAGCCGTGAGCCGCCGGCGGGCCGGGCTCTCGTCGCCCGCCGCCCAGGCGGTGAGCACGGTGCCGGCCACCAGCGGCAGCAGGACGATGATCGGAAGCAGCGCGCCGCTCATGCGTGTGGTGTGGGATCGGATGTCATCGTGGCGCGGCGCAGCCCGGCCGGGCCGCCCCTTCCTCCGATTCGGCGCGGGAGTGTAGTGGCTCGATCCTTGAAGGCCGCTGACGAATCCCCGCCCTTGGCAAGGCCCCTCGCCGCGCGCGGCTGCTTCAGCCGGCCCCGCCCGCCGGCCGCGCCTGGTGCAGCACCCGTTGCGGGAACGGGATCTCGATGCCGCGCTCGGTCAGGGCCTTCAGGATGGCCACGTTGACGGCCGTGCGCGCGTTGACCTGGCCGTTCTCGGGGTCGCCGATCCAGAATCCGAAGGTCAGCTCCAGGCCGTCGGCCGCGAAGGCGGTGAGGTTGGCGACCGCCGGCGGCTCGGCCAGCACGCGCGGCACGGCCCGCACCACCTCCAGCAGCTCGGGCATCAGCCGTTCCACGTCGGTGCCGTAGGCCACCTGCACCACGGTGTTCAGCAGCATGTTGCTGTCGGCCAGCGAGAGGTTCTCGATGCGCTGCGTGATCATCATCTCGTTGGGCACGATGCTCTCGCGGCCGTTGAGTGCGCGGATCTTGGTGTAGCGCGTGGTGATGTCGGTGATGCGGCCCTCGAAGTTGTCCACGCGCACGAGGTCGCCGATGCGCATGCTGTTCTCGGCCAGGATGACGAAGCCGCTCACGTAGTTGGCGGCCAGCTTCTGCAGCCCGAAGCCGATGCCCACGCCCAGGGCACCGCCGAGCACGCCCAGGGCCGTTAGGTCCAGCCCGGCGGCCGACAGCGCCACCAGCAGGCCCACGAACAGCAGCAGCGCGCGCAGCGCGTTGGCGGCCATCTTGCGGATCGACAGGTTCTCGACCGCGCCGCGCAGCAGCTTCTGCTCGAGCAGCGAGCTCAGCCACAGCGTCACCATCAGCACCACGATGGCGCTGACGGTGCCCTCCAGCAGGTTGCGCACCGAGACCGTGGTCCCGCCGAGCTTCCAGGAGATCCTGTCGAGCTCGGCCAGCAGCAGCGGCAGCACGCCGGTGATCCACAGCACGACGGCGATCCACGCCAACCACGAGAACGAGCGCTCGAACACGCGCACCAGCCGGCTCGTCGGGAAGGCCTGGTGCAGCACGCGCACCGTCAGCCGGATGGCCGCCAGCGAAATCAGGATGGGCACCACCAGCTTGAACACCGCCGTGGGCACGTGGCTCTGCATCAGCCAGCGCGCCAGCAGCGCCAGCAGCAGCGCCAGCAGCGGGAACATCACGCCGTCGACGATGCGCTGGCCGAACCACACCGAGTTCTCGCGCGGCGCGTCGCTGCCCTGCAGCAGCCGCACCAGGCCCCAGGCCAGCCCCAGGCAGCCCACGAAGACCGCCAGCTCGACCAGCGCCGAGCGGCTGGTGAGGTTGGCCACAAGGGCGTAGAGATCGCCGGCCGCGGTGGCCGAGTCCGCCGTTAGGGCCGCCATCAGGCGACGTCCGCCAGCACCCGCAGGTGCGCCGCCACGCTGCGGGCCAGGGCCGAGAGGCTGTAGCCCCCCTCCAGGCACGACACCACGCGCCCGCCGGCGTGGCGCCGGGCCACGTCGACGAGCTGCCGGGTGATCCAGGCGTAGTCGTCCTCGACCAGCGCGAGCTGGCCGAGGTCGTCCTCGCGGTGGGCGTCGAAGCCGGCGCTGATGAAGATCATCTGCGGCCGGAAGGCCTCCAGCGCCGGCATCCAATGCGCGCCGATCGCCTGGCGCACGGCCGCGCCCCGGCTGTAGGGATCCACCGGCACGTTGACCATGTTGGTGCCCTTGGGCACGGCCCCGCTGTAGGGGTACAGCGGGTGCTGGAAGAAGCTGACCATCAGCACGCGCTCGTCCCCGGCGATGATGTCCTCGGTGCCGTTGCCGTGGTGCACGTCGAAGTCGACGATGGCCACGCGCTCCAGGCCGTGCACATCGAGCGCGTGCCGCGCCGCCACGGCCACGTTGTTGAAGAAGCAGAAGCCCATGGTCTCGTCGCGCGTGGCGTGGTGGCCGGGCGGGCGCACGGCGCAGAAGGCGTTCTGCGCCTTGCCGGCGATCACGGCGTCGGTGGCGGCCACGGCGGCGCCGGCGGCGCGCAGCGCGGCGGCCAGCGTACCCGGCGCGGCCACGGTGTCGGGGTCGAGGTGGCGCGGCTGCCCGTCGTCCTGCACGGTGCGCAGCCGCTCGAGCAGCTGGCTCACGTAGTTGCCGGCGTGGGCGCGCGCCAGCTGCTCGGGGGTGGCCGGCGGCGCGTCCTGGTGGTCGAGGAAGAGGTCCAGGCCCGTGGCGCGCAGGTGGTCGGCAATGGCGTCCAGCCGCTGGGGGCATTCGGGGTGGCCGGCGCCCATGTCGTGCCCTCGGCAGGCGGGGTGGCTGTACAACGCGGTGCTCATCGTGACGTCGGGCGGTGCGGCCTTCGGGTAAGGTTCGGGAATGAATGCTCGCATCTCTGCAGCCCGCACCACCCAGCTGTCTAGGCTGGTGGACCAGATTAGCACGATCGTCGTGGGCAAGCGCCCGCAGGTCGAGGACGCGGTGGGCTGCCTGCTGGCCGGCGGCCACCTGCTGATCGAGGACGTGCCTGGCGTCGGCAAGACGACGCTGGCCCACGCGCTGGCCGTGAGCCTGGGGCTGGATTTCCGCCGCGTGCAGTTCACGGCCGACCTGATGCCCTCCGACCTCATTGGCGTCAGCGTGTTCGAACGCGCGCAGGAACGCTTCGTCTTCCACCCGGGCCCGGTGTTCGCGCAGGTGCTGCTGGCCGACGAGATCAACCGCGCCGGCCCCAAGACGCAGAGCGCGCTGCTCGAGGCGATGGAGGAGCACCAGGTTTCGGTGGACAACGAGACGCGCGCCCTGCCCGAGCCCTTCTTCGTGATCGCGACGCAGAACCCGTCCGACCAGCTCGGCACCTACCCGTTGCCCGAGAGCCAGCTCGACCGCTTCCTGCTGCGCATCACGCTGGGCTACCCCGACCGCGCCGCCGAGCGCGAGCTGCTGGCCGGTGGCGACCGCCGCCAGGCCGCGCAGCAGCTGGGAGCCGTGCTGCCGCCGGCCGACCTGCTCCTGGTGCAGCAGGAGGTGCTGGCCGTTCGGGCCGCCCCGCCGCTGCTCGACTACCTGCAGGCCTTGATCGCAGCCACGCGCAGCGGCCGGTGGTTTGCCCAGGGCCTGAGCCCGCGAGCCGGCATTGCCGTGCTGCGGGTGGCCAAGGCGCGCGCGCTGATGGCCGGTCGCGACTACGTGGCCCCCGACGACCTGCAGGCCATCCTGCCGCAGGCCATTGCGCACCGGGTGGTGCCGGTGGCCGGCGCCGGCCGCGGCGCGGTGGAGCAGGTGCGGGCGATGATCGAGGCCACGCCCATCCCGTGACCGCCCCCCGCAGCGCCTTCGGGCAGGCCGCGCCGGTTCCGCGGCAGCCGCTCGGCTTGCCCTGGATGCGCCAGCGTTTCCGCGCCTGGTGGCAGGCGCGGCTGCCGCTCACCGATCAGTGGGCGCTGGGCCAGCGCAACGTCTACATCCTCCCCACGCGGGCGGGGCTGATGTTCGCGCTGACGCTGGTGGTGATGCTGCTGGCCAGCATCAACTACCAGCTCAACCTGGGCTACGCGCTGACCTTCCTGCTGGCCGGCGCGGGCGTGGTGAGCATGCATCTCACGCACGGCAACCTCAGCGGCCTGACGCTGCACCTGCGGCCCGTGACCAGCGGCTTTGCCGGCCAGCCGGCGCTGCTGGAGGTGGTGGTGCACAGCCCCGGCCGGCAACGCCACGGGCTGGCGCTGCGCTTCGACGACCGCGCGCACCACGGCGGCCACCCCGCGCTGTGCGACGCCCCGGCCGGCGGCGAGACGCACGTGCAGCTGAGCTTCACGCCGCAGCACCGCGGCTGGCACCGCGTGCCGGCGCTGGTGCTCGAGACCGACTACCCCTTCGGCCTGTTCCGCGCCTGGAGCGTGTGGCGCCCGGCCGGCCGGGTGCTGGCCTGGCCCGTGCCCGAGGCCGCGCCGCCGCCGCTGCCGGCCCAAGCCGCAGCCGCCGGCGACGAGCGCGCCGCGCAGCGGCGCAGCGGCAGCGAGCTCGACGGCGTGCGGCCGTTCCGCCGTGGCGACTCGCTGCGCCAGGTGGCCTGGAAGAAGGTCGCCTCCAGCGGCGAGCTCGTCAGCCGCGAGACCGCCGGCCTGGCCAGCCGCTCGCTGTGGCTGGACTGGGCCGAGACCGGCGCCTCCGGCACCGAGCCACGGCTGGCGCGGCTGGCCGCCTGGATGCTGCAGGCCGAGCGCGCCGGCATCGACTGCGGCCTGCGCCTGCCGGGCCGCGAGCTGCCGCCGCGCCAGGGGGAGGCGCACCGCCGCGCCGCGCTTGACCTGCTGGCCCAATGGGGCGGCGCATGATCGCCGGCTGGGCGCTGCCGCGCCCGTCACAGCTGCCGCGCGATGCCCGCGACACGCTGTTCCTGCTGGCCGTGATCGCCTGGACGGTGGCGCCGCACCTGATGCACCTGCCGGCCTGGTGCGGCGCGATGACGCTGGCAGTGCTGGCCTGGCGCGGCTGGCTCACGCTCAAGGCCGGCAGCCTGCCCAGCCGCTGGCTGGTGGCCGGCCTGCTGCTGCTGGCGGCCGCCGCCACCTGGTGGCAGGAGCGCACGCTGCTGGGCAAGGAAGCCGGCATCACCATGCTGGTGGTGCTGGTGGCGTTGAAGACGCTGGAGCTGCGGGCCCGCCGCGACGCGCTGGTGGTGTTCTTCCTCGGCTTCTTCCTGGTGCTGACGCACTTCCTGTACTCGCAGGCGCTGCTCACGGGCCTGTGGCTGCTGGGCGCGGTGTGGGGCCTGCTCACCGCGCTGGCACTGGCCCACATGCCGGTGGGCCGGCCGCCGCTGGCGCGCGCCGGCGCCGTGGCGGCCCGCGCCGCGCTGTTGGGGCTGCCGCTGATGGCGATGCTGTTCGTGCTTTTCCCGCGCATCGGGCCGCTGTGGGGCCTGCCGCAGGACGCCGCCGGGCGCACCGGGCTGTCGGGCTCGCTGCGCCTGGGCGGCGTCGCCTCGATCGCCGAAGACGACTCCATCGCGCTGCGCGTGCGCTTCGAGGGCGCGGTGCCGCCGCCCGACCAGCTGTACTTCCGCGGCCCGGTGCTCTCCACCTTCAACGGGCGCGAGTGGACGCGGCTGGTGCCGAGCTTCCCGGCTTCGCAGCGCCCGCGGCTGGACCTGCAGGTGGCGGGCGCGCCGCTGCGCTACGAGATGACCGTGGAGCCCAACCAGCTGCCCCTGCTGCCGCTGCTGGAGATGACGCCCGACCTGCCCGGTGCCGCACCCGCCCTCCCGGGCTGGCTGATCACCCAGCGCGTGGACGGGCAGTGGCAGACCGACCGACCGCTGCTGGAGCGCCAGCGCGTCACGGCCGCCGCCTACCTGCAGCACCGCCACGGCCCGCAGGAAGACATGCTCGGCCTGCGCGACCTCGTCGACCTGCCGCCCAGCGCCAACCCGCGCACGCTGCAGTGGGCGGCCGAGCTGCGCGCGCAGCCCGGCCTGGCCACCGCCGGCGGCCTGCAGCTGGCCGAGGCCGTGCTGCGCCACATCCGCATGGCCGGCTTCACGTACACGCTGGAGCCCGGGCCCTACGGCGAGAACGCGATCGACGAGTTCTGGTTCGAACGCAAGCTCGGCTTTTGCGAGCACTTCGCCAGCGCCTTCGTCGTGGTCATGCGGGCCCTGGACGTGCCGGCGCGCATCGTCACCGGCTACCAAGGCGCCGATCCGTTGCTGCAGGACGGCTACCTCATCGTGCGCAACAGCAACGCGCACGCCTGGGCCGAGATCTGGGTGCCCCAGCGCGGCTGGGTCCGCGTGGACCCCACCGCGGCCGTGGCGCCCGATCGCGTGCGCCGCAGCCAGCGCCTGGCACCGACACCGGGCTTGGTGGCCGGTGCCATGAACACGCTCGATCCCGCCCTGGCCGAGCGACTGCGCGGGGCCTGGGAAGCGATGAACAACCGCTGGAACCAGTGGGTGCTGAACTACTCGCGCGGGCAGCAGTTCGACCTGCTGCGTCAGCTGGGGGTGGCAAGTCCCGACTGGGCGGACCTGGCCCAAGCGCTGATCTCTGTGCTGTGCGGCGCCGCGCTGGCCGGCGCCCTGTGGGCCTGGTGGGACCGTCACCGCCAGGACCCCTGGCAGCGCCTGCAGGCCCGCGTCGGCGCGCGGCTGGCGGCGCTGGGCGTGACCGTAGCCGCCCACCACCCCCCGCGGGAACGCGGTCGGCTGGTGCGCCAGCAACTGGGCGGCGCCGGCGAGCCGATGGCTGCGGCGCTGGAAGCACTGGACCTGGCCCGCTACGGCAGCGACGCACCGCTGCCCCGTGCCGCGCTGCGCCGCTGGTGGGCGGTCTTCGCGCGGTCGGCGTCCTCGGGTTCAATTTTGGCAGGGCGCGGCCGATAACCAGGCGGTGCCAACTTGCCGGGGTGGGCCTCTCGCCCGCCTCTTCCGCCCGTGAAAGTCGCTGCTCCTGGCCTGCCCCCGCGGGCCGACGTCGTCGAATGGCGCCTGGTGCTGCTGGGCTTCTCTGCGTCCGAGCTACAAAAGCTCAAGGCAGCGCTGCGCCCGGCCGAAGGACGCCCCGCGCGCTACCAACTCGTGTCCGACCCCGGCAGAGCCGAGCTCGCCGTGGCCGATGCCGACGACGCCGAGGCCCAGGCCACGGTGCGTCGGCTGGGGCTGCTGGCGCTTCATGTCGGCGGCGGCCAGGGCGGCGACGCCACTCCGCTGCTGCGGCGACCCGTCGACGCAGCCCAGGTGCTGCACGCGCTGCAAACGCTGGCGCAGCGCGGGCCGTCGCCTTCGCCGCAGGTGCAGCGCGTACTCGACGATCTGGCCCGCGTTGCCGGGCTGCTGCCGCGGTCGCGAGCGAGGGTGCTGGTGGCCGCGCAAGACCACGTCGCCACGCCCAAGCGGCTGGCCCCGTTCGAACACGCCGGCTGCGAGCTGCTTCGCGCACGCAGCAGCACCGAGGCGGTCGAGCGTGTGCGGGAAGCCAAGGTCGACCTGGTGGTGATTGACGCCGGTCTCGACGGCCTGGACGGCTATCACGCCTGCCGCAGCATCAAGCAGCGCGCGTCGGCCGAAGGTCGCGTGCCCCCCACGGTGGTGCTGATCGCTGCCGGCCCGATGGCAGTCAACCGCGTGCGCGCCGAGATGGCCGGCGCCGACCACCTGCTGCCGGCCCCGCTGGATGCGGAAGCCCTGCTGGCGTTGCTCGCCGACCAGGCACCCGCGACCGGGCTCTGATTCACGGTTGAATAATCGGAGGGTGACCACCACCCGCCGGCCCCCCGCCCGTCGCCTCGGCCTTCAGGCCCTCCTCGCCCTCGCCGCCGCAGCCGTGCTGCCGACCGCCAGAGCCGCCGGGCCTGCGGGTGGTTCCAAGCCGCCCCGCCGCCGCGCTGCGGCCGCCGGGGCCAGCTACGCCAGACACCCTGCGGCCCAGGCGTTCGTGGCCGATGTGGCGAAACGCCGAGGGCTCGCAGCCGCGTGGCTGCAGGCTGCGATTACCAGCGCGCGCCGCGTTGAACGAGTGCGCGAATTGATCATGCCGCCACCGGCGGGCACCGCCAAGGACTGGTCGGCGTACCGCTCCCGCTTCGTCGAACCCCGCCGCGTGGCCGAAGGCCTGGCCTTCTGGCGCGACCACGAGGCCTGGCTGGCGGAGGCCGAGCAGCGCTGGGGCGTTCCGGCCGAGCTGGTGGTGGCCATCGTCGGCGTCGAGACCTTCTATGGCCGCCTGACGGGCACGTTCCGCGTCGTCGACGCGCTGGCTACGCTGGCCTTCGACTTCCCGCCCGGCCGGCGCGACCGCAGCGAGTTCTTCCGGGAGCAGTTGGAGGAGTACCTGGTGTGGTGCCACCGCGAGGGCATCAGGCCCGGTGACACGCGCGGCAGCTATGCCGGCGCCATCGGACTGCCGCAATTCATGCCCGGCAGCATCAACCGCTTCGCGGTGGACATGGACGGCGACGGCCACGTCGACCTGCTGCGCCAGCCGGCTGATGCGGTGGGCAGCGTCGCCCGCTACCTGGCCGACCACGGCTGGCAACGAGGCATGCCCACGCACTTTGGCGTGGCGGCTCCGGTGGACACCGCCGACCGCGCCGCGCTGCTGGCCCCCGACATCTTGCCCACCTTCAGCGCCGAGCAGCTGCTGGCCCGGGGCGCCAGCTTGCCCGACGAGGCCCGGGCCCACATGGGCCCGCTGGCGCTGGTGGAACTGCAGAACGGCGACGCCGCCCCGAGCTACGTGCTGGGCACGGCCAACTTCTGGGCCATCACGCGCTACAACTGGAGCGCGTACTACGCCATGGCGGTGATCGACCTGGCGGCCGCGCTGCGCCAGAGCTTCGCTCGGCGCAACTGAGCGCCCGGCTTCAGCCGTGCGCCGGCGCCACCTGCCGGTCGGGGCCCGGCGCCGTGCCGCCCGCGAGCCAGCCCAGCAACACCAGCGCCAGCGCGCTGCCGATCGGGAACACCAGCACCGACAAGCCCACCCACCCCGGGACCGAGCGCCGCAGCCGCCGCGCTGCCATACCCAGGAAAATCCAGTGCAGCAGCAGCGTCACGCCCAACGCCGCGCCGGTGGCGGCCGCGCGCAACGGCGAGGCGATCGTCGCCTCCAGCAGCGGCGGCAAGAACAGGGCCACGCAAGCCAGCGCGCCCAGCAGCATGACCATGGCCGCCTGCAGCAGCCACCAGTCGGCCGAGGCACCGGGGGCGGCAGGAGCGGTGGAAGCGGCAACCGTGCTCATGCGGCCAGTGTAGGCCGCGACGCGACCGCGCGGGCGGCATAAGGTCGCACCCCACGCCGCTGAGCATCACCCGGCATTCAGCGGCAGGTGATGCGCGTGGCCTCCAGCGTGCGGCGATCGGGGGCCAGCCTGGCGCGCAGGTCGACACGCTGATCCACGGCCACGGCGGCCGGGGGCGTGCAGTCCACGCGAAGGTCGGCGCGGCGGGTGGACACCGCCAGCCCGCGCAGGACCACGGTGCCGGCAGCGGTATCGACGGCGGTGATGGCGCCCTCGACGCGGAACTCGCGATCGCGGAACTCGGACTCGGTGCCCACCTCCACGCGGGTGGCCCGCAGCACGCCGCCGCGCAGCCCGCCCCACACCTCGACACGGGCACCCAGCACCAGCGAGGAGGGCAGCGTCAGGGCGCTGCCGTCGACGGCGCGGCCGTTGACGGCAAAGCTGCCGCCGCTGCCGCGCGCGGTGACGCGGCCCTCCAGGCGCAGGTCGTCGGTGTCGGCCCACTCGCGCAGCGCCAGCGAGAAGCGCTGCACCTCCCACGAGGCCAGCGGACTGGGCGCGAAAGCCAGGCGCAGGCGGACCCAGGTGCCGGGGGCCAAGTTGGCGGGCACGCCGTCGGCGCGGTCGTAGCCGTACTGGGCGCTGCCGATGCGCAGCGTGCCCAGCAGGGGGTTCACTTCGGCCACGGGGCCGCGCAGCCGCAGCAGCGCGCTGCCCACCGTGGCCGGCTCGACGCGCGTGGCGCGGTAGCGCTGCAGCGCCACGTCGAACTCGGCGTACACCTCCACGGCCTGCCCCGGCGACAGCCCCGCGAAGCCCCCTGTCAGCCGCTCGTCGAACACCGTGGCGGCGTCCACGGCGACGCGCTGGCCCAGCACCGTGAAGGTCTCGCCGGCCAGGTCAACGGCGGCCACGAAGCCCGCCAGCTCGCTGTCGACGCGGATTCGGCGCGCGCTGGCCGACGGCTGACCGGCGACATCGGCCACCGCGCCGGACTCGATCTCCACCGTCATCCCCAGGCGCAGGCCGTCGCGGCTGCGCCGGTTGCCGTCGAAGTCCTCGACCTCGGCGGCGCTGTCGTCGAAGCGCACGCCGCCGACGAACACCGAGCCGAAGCCCGCGATCGGGCCGACCGCCCCGGCGGGCACGGCGCCGCCAGTGCCGCCGGTGTCGACGCCCCCGCCGCCACCGCAGGAGGCCAGCAGGGCCAGCGCGAACAGGAACAGAGGACGCAACAGGTGCTTCATGACTTCACTCTAGGGGCTTGCGGGCGCCGGGCCGCGGCACGCGGCGCCGTACGGGGGCGGGCTTGGCAGCGGTAGTCGGCTCCGCGCCCTCCTGGTAGGCGTACAGGCCGATGCGGATGCGGCCGGAAGGGGGGGGCTCGGCGGCGGCGTCGGCCTCGACGCGCTCGCGCAGCAGCGGCACCAGCTGCTGCACCAGGGCCTGCCACTGCGCCCGGATGGCCGGCTGCAGCGCCTGCAGCGACGGCGCCGACAGCCCCCAGGCGAAGGCCGCCTGCTCGAAGTGGCGCGTGCCCTCGCCGGCCGCCCCGGCGAGCACGTTATCGACTGCGGCGCGCAGGTGGTCGCCGACGTTGTCGCCCAGGAAGCCGAGTTGCCGCACGGCATCGCCCCGGGCCACGAAGGCGTCGGCGGCCAACGCCACGGTGTCGGCAGTCAGGTCCCAGTGCACCAGGCCCAGGCGCACCAGTTCGTCGAGCAGGCTGCGCGGGTGCACGTCGCGCGTCACCTGCTGGGCCAGGGTCTCGAAGCTGTCGCCCTCGCCCAGGCGCGGCAGCCGCTTGGGCCGGCCGTCGGCGCCGCGCCAGGCCGGCTGGTTGCGCCAATGGGCGAACACCTGGCCAGCCGGCGAAGTGTGCACGCGGGGCCGCGACTGCGGGCTGGCGGCGCGCAGCTGCACCAGGCGCGTCACCTCGCGCCGGTTCAGGCCGGTGGTGGTGGCGATGCGGCTGACCTTGCGGTGCTCCGGCAAGCCGGGGTGGGCGGCGGCGGCGGCATCGACGAAGGCCGCACGCAGCATCTCCTCCACCGGCGCCACCGGCAACCCGCGTGCCACCGCCAGCCGCGCCACCTGCGCGACGAGGCCCGCCAGCGCGTCGCGCAGCGCGGCGGCCTCGGCCTGGGCCGGGTCGGCGGGGGTGTG
Organism: Rubrivivax sp.; assembly: GCA_044360025.1. GTDB lineage: Bacteria > Pseudomonadota > Gammaproteobacteria > Burkholderiales > Burkholderiaceae_C > Rubrivivax. The sequence goes on from JBIKLC010000005.1 coordinate 52,576, forward strand.
GGCGGTGTCCATAGGGCGGTGCCGGCGGCGAGCACTGTAGCCCGCCGCCGGCCGCGGCCTCTCAAGGTGATCCGGCTATGCCGGTCGCCTTGATCCCCCGCGGGGGGGCGGGGGCGGGCGGGCTGGGCGCAGCCCGGCCCTGGGGGCGCTCAGCGGGTGAAGTCAATACGCGTGGCCTCCAGCCGCGTGCGGTCGGCCGCCAGCGGGCCGCGAACGCGCACGTTCACGCCGTTGGCCAGGTTGGCCACGGTGCCGTCGCGGAACTCGACGGTGCCGCCGTACCAGACGGTGATGCCGCGCAGCGCGAAGGTCTTGGCCGCAGTGTCGAGCTGGCCGACCTCGCCGCGCAGGTCCCAGACGCGCGGGCCGGGGAAGCGCCGCTCCTCGATCTCCACCGTGGTGGCCTGCATGACGCCGGCGACGATGCTGCCGCTGACCTCGACCCGCGCGCCCAGCGCCAGGCCCGTGGTGCCGTCGGGGAAGGTGGCGGCCGACGCGTTGACCGGCAGCCCGTTGACCGAGAAGCTGCTGGTGCTGGCGAAGGCCGTGATCACGCCCTCGAGCTTGGCCTCGCCCATCGACTCGGGCCAGCGGCGGCCGGCGCGCAGCGCCGTGGCCACCCATTGGCCGGCCACCAGGGCCGTCTGCAGCCGCACCCGCACCGCCTGGCCGTTGGCCAGGCCCGGCGGTACCTGGGCGGAGGGCACGCCGGCGTAGTTGACGACCTGGCCGTTAATGGCGAAGGTGCGTGCCGTGGTGTCCAGCGCAGCGATGCGGCCGCTGAGCTTATAGGCCGGCGCGGCGTCTTCGGCCTCGATGCGGGTGGCCACGATGCGCGCGTTGATCGGGTCGGGAATGCCATAGACCTCGACGATGCGGCCCGCGGTGAGCGCCGCCAGGCCGCCGGAGAGCGTGTCGTCGAACACGGTGCTGGTGGTCACGAGCACGGTCTGGCCGAGCACCACCAGTGTGCCGGCGGTGGTGTCGACGGCCCCGACGGGGCCGAGCAACTCGCTGTTGAGCCGGATGCGCAGCGCCAGGGCGCTGGCGGCGGCGCGGTCGACGCGGCCGCTGTCGATCTCCACCGTCATGCCCAGGCGCAGGGCGCCGGCGGCCAGGGCCGTGCCGTCCTCGGTGGTGAGGGCCGCCTTCGAGTCGTCGAAGCGGACGCCGCCGACGATGACCGAGCCGAAGCCGGCGATCACGCCGTCGGTGAAGCTGCTGGCGGCGGCGGTGGCGGCCTCAGGCTCGTCGCCGCCACCGCCGCCGCAGGCGGCCAGCAGCGCGGACGCCGACGACGCGACGGCAGCGGCCAGCAGGGTGCGCCGCGACACGGCGGCGGGAAGGTCTTCGGGGATGGGGCGGTCAGCAGGCATGGAAGGGGCTCCGTGGGTCGGGCGGCCGGGCTGGCCACCTCATGGCGCGCATTCTAAATGTGTTTTGTGCCCATTTTTGTGAAGAATGTTTGCAGATCGCGGTCGCCGAAGCAGGCGCAGTAGCCTCCGCGCCCATGCCCCGCCGCTGGATCGCCCACCTCGACATGGACGCCTTCTACGCGTCGGTGGAGTTGCTGCGCTACCCGGAGCTGGCGGGCCTGCCAGTGGTCATCGGCGGCGGCCGGCGCCACCAGCCCGACGTACTGGCCGACGGCACCCGCCGCTTCGCCACGCTGGCGGGCTATGCGGGCCGCGGTGTCGTCACCACGGCCACCTATCCGGCGCGCGACCACGGCATCCACAGCGGCATGGGCCTGATGAAGGCCGCGGCGCTGGCGCCGCAGGCGGTGCTGCTGCCCACCGACTTCGAGCGCTACCGGCAGCTCTCGCGCGCCTTCAAGGCCGCGGTGGCCGAGGTGGCGCCGGTGATCGAGGACCGCGGCATCGACGAGATCTACATCGACCTGACCGAGGTGCCCGGCGCGCAGGACGCCATCGGCTTCGACGCCTGCGGCGGCGTGCGCGCGCTGGCGCAGGAGATCCGCAACAACGTGCGCCGCCGCACGGGCCTGAGCTGCTCGGTGGGCGTGACGCCGAACAAGCTGCTGTCGAAGATCGCCAGCGAGCTCGACAAGCCCGACGGCCTGACCGTGCTGACCGAGGCCGAACTGCCCACGCGCATCTGGCCGCTGCCGGTGCGCCGCATCAACGGCATCGGCCCGAAGGCGGGCGCCAGGCTCGCCGCCATGGGCATCGCCACCATCGGGCAGCTGGCGGCAACGGAAGGCGCAGTGCTGGTCGCGGCCTTTGGCCGCAGCACCGGCCGCTGGCTGCATGACGCCGCCCACGGCCGCGACGACCGGCCGCTGCAGACGCACGCCGAGCCCGTGTCAATGAGCCGCGAGACCACCTTCGAGCGCGATCTGCACGCGATGCGCGACCGCGCCAAGCTGAGCGCGCTGCTCGACGAGCTGGTGCGGCGCGTGGCCATCGACCTGCAGCGTAAGGGCTACGCCGGGCGCACGGTGGGCATCAAGCTGCGCTTCGAGGACTTCCGCACCGTCACCCGAGACCACACGCTGCCCGAGGCGGTGGCCGACGCCGCGGCCATCCGCCACGCCGCGGGCCAGTGCCTGCGGCGCGTGGACCTGACGCGCCGGCTGCGCCTGCTGGGTGTGCGGGTGGGTGCGCTGGTGCGGGTGTGAGGGGCCGGCAACCGCAGCGCGCCAAGGCCGATGCCAGGCTGCAGGCCCGGCACTCATTAGCATCGGCGCTGCGCAAGGAGACAAGGCCCATGACCGTCATCACCACCATCGAAGACCTTCGCCAGCTGGCGCAGAAGCGCGTGCCGCGCATGTTCTACGACTACGCCGACAGCGGCAGCTGGACGGAAAGCACCTACCGCGCCAACAGCGAGGACTTCCAGCGCATCAAGCTGCGCCAGCGCGTGGCCGTGAACATGGAAAACCGCAGCACGGCCGTCACCATGGTGGGCCAGGCCGCGAAGATGCCGGTGGCCATCGCGCCCGTGGGACTGACGGGCATGCAGCACGCCGACGGCGAGATCCACGCCGCGCGCGCGGCCGAGAAATTCGGCATCCCGTTCACCCTGTCGACCATGAGCATCTGCTCCATCGAGGACGTGGCCGACAACACCACGGCGCCTTTCTGGTTCCAGCTGTACATGATGCGCGACCGCGACGCCATGGCGCGCATGATCCAGCGCTGCAAGCAAGCCCGGTGCAGCGCGCTGGTGCTGACGCTGGACCTGCAGGTCATCGGGCAGCGCCACAAGGACCTGAAGAACAAGCTGCGCGCCAGCGTCATCCCCAGCCTGGGCAACGCACTGGACATGGCCACCAAGCCGCGCTGGCTGCTGGGCATGATGGGCACGCGGCGCCACACCTTCCGCAACCTCGTGGGCCACGTGAAGGGCGTGAGCGACATGGCCTCGCTGGCGGCCTGGACGAACGAGCAGTTCGACCCGCGCCTGTCGTGGGCCGACGTCGACTGGGTGCGCCAGCAGTGGGGCGGCAAGCTCATCCTCAAGGGCATCATGGAGGTCGAGGACGCGAAGCTTGCGGTAGAGCACGGGGCCGACGCCATCGTGGTGAGCAACCACGGCGGCCGGCAGCTCGACGGCGCGCCGAGCAGCATCGACGCCCTGCCCCCCATCGTGGCCGCGGTGGGCGACAAGACCGAGGTCTGGATGGACGGCGGCATCCGCAGCGGCCAGGACGTGCTCAAGGCCTGGGCGCTGGGCGCGCGCGGCACGATGATCGGCCGCGCGATGGTCTACGGCCTGGGCGCCATGGGCGAGGCGGGTGTCACGAAGGCGCTGCAGATCCTGCACAAGGAACTCGACGTGACCATGGCCTTCTGCGGCCACACGCAGCTGACGAACGTGGACCGGCGCATCCTGGTGCCACGGACTTATCCTGCTTCGGCGACTGCTTGACGCCAAAAAAATCAACCGACGGCCCGATCGGACCGCTCTGAAATCCCTTTGACTTGCTAGGCTCTGCGATGATCAACGCTTGTCCATCCCCCAAGCCCGGGCTTTCGGCCATCGTGCTGACCACGCCACGATGCGAGAAAACCCAACCGAGGTTCCTCACCATGCGAACGTTGTTGGCCGTCGCGACCGCCGCATCGCTTGTTGCAGCCGGCAGCGTTTCGGCCGCCGGCTTGAACGGACAGACGATCCAGATTGATTGGATCTACGCACCCACTGGATTCCAGTCGACACGCACGGTGGTGGCCGGTCCGGGGAACGAGTTGTCGGGATCTTGGGAAAGCGGCGCAACGGTCGATCTGGCGGACGCGAGCGTTTATGTCGGATTCCTGGACCCATCCATTGACGTGTCGGGTCTTGCCTCGGGAACTGGATGGCGCTTCTCGGGTGATTTCAACCAGTTCACAGGGTTAACCGCCACGACCAACTTCGTGGGGTGGAACGACTCGTGGTCGACGCTCACTGCAAGCGCCCTCACGGTGAACTTTGCGTCGTCGGTCAGCATGCCCGTCGGCCAGGGCTTTATCGCGTTTGCACTGACTCCCGTTCCAGAGCCGTCCACGACGGCGCTGATGGTCGGTGGCCTCTGCGCGCTTTTCGCCCTTCGCCGCCGCTTGCACGCACAGCGCTGACACGGACCGGGCGTCATTCATCGCGCTGCCTGCGGCATCCCCAGCACAGCGGATTCGAGGGCTTGGCTCGGATGAGTCCTATGACTCATGTTGCCAGCACGAAGGCGACGCCGAGGCGCTGAGTTCCATCCTGCAGTTGGTCGAAGACGCTGCTCTCGGCAGGCCGGGCAGAGCCCTGGCCAAGGGGTGTCCTGGCCAAGGAGCGCCCGGTAGCCGAGCCCAGGCGCCAGCAGGGCAAGGGCAATTGGTGCATCGAGCCCAAGGCGCCATAACGGCAAGGCTCTGTTGACGCCGCATCCATGACGTTGCGCACCGCCCCCTCAGGCGCGGGGGCGGTGTCACGTAGTCGCGGGATGCCGGAGCGGGCTTGCGTGAGGAAAACTTTGTCGCACGTCACCGGTGCGCAGGACGCGGCCCGAAGCGAAGGCTCTTCGTTGGCGCGCCCTCTCGCCGGCGCAAGCAGGCGCAACTGCCGCCATCCGATTCACTGCCCTGGAGACTGCATGCCATGAACACCGTCGAAGCTCCACCGGTTTCCAGCCCCATCACTCGCAACCAAGCGTCGCGCTTCCTGCAACAGGCCGCCTTTGGCGGCACTGCGGCAGACATTGTCGACGTGCAGCGACGAGGCTACGCCGGCTGGATCGACCATCAGTTGACCGTACAGAGCAACAGATCGGCGACGGGCTGGCTCATAGATCAAGGCCTAAACGCTGAGGAATTCTCCGTCACCGCATCGAACAAGGGCAATCACACCGTATGGCGCAAGCTGCTCTCCAGCCCGGACGTCTTGCGACAGCGCGTGACCTTCGCCCTGTCGCAGATAGTGACCTTAAACCCAGACCAAAGCGCCTCCGGCTACAAGCATTTGGTCGCCGCGCACCACTGGGACACTCTGAGCGCCCACGCCTTCTCCACCTGGGACAGGCTACTCGTGGCCATCAGCCTCACGCATGGCATGAGCGGCTATCTGACGTACCGCAAAAGCAGGAAAGCCGACGCGATAACGGGCACCGTCCCCGACGAGAACTACGCGCGCGAGCTTATGCAACTGTTCAGCATTGGGCTGTACCGCCTGAGGAACAACGGCACGAAGCTGATGGGCACTGACAACCAGCCCTTGGAGACCTACACCAACAATGACGTCACTGAGCTGGCGCGCGTGTTCACTGGCTGGCGGCCAAATGCTAGCCCCAGCCCCGCGCTTCCCAGTTCGGGGATCACGAATCCACTGGTCAATGACGCCCGCTTCCATGACTTCGGCAGCAAGAGATTCTTGGGCACCACGCTGCCGGCAAATCTGGTTCCGGCGGATGAACTGCGTCAGGCCATCCAGGTGCTGGTGAACCACCCCAGTTCCGGGCCGTTCATCTGCCGGCAGCTCATCCAGCGACTGGTGTTCAGCTCTCCGGACGCAAGCTACCTCCAGCGGGTGGTGACGGTTTGGAACAACAACGGCAGCGGCGTACGAGGGGATCTCGCTGCGGTGGTGCGAGCCGTTTTGTTGGACCCCGGCGCGCGTAGCGAGCCGCCGAATGGGGCCAATCTGCGTCGGGCTCGCTTGCGCGAACCCGTACAGCGGGTGGTGCAGTGGGCGCGCACCTTCGGTGCCACCACCAATGATCAAAGCTGGGGAGTCGGTGACATGTCCGGTGAGCTCGGTCAGAGCCCCCTGCGCCCGCCTTCGGTGTTCAATTTCTTCCGACCCGGCTACGTGCCACCCAATTTGCAGACGGCCGCAGAGGGGGTCACCTTGCCCGAGTTTCAGATCACCACCGAAACGCAAGTGGCCGGCTATGCCAACACCCTGCGCACCATCCTGACCAACGGCCTGGGGAGCAGGGGCAACGTCAAGGGCGACTACAGCGGGCTCACCGAGCTGGCGAGAGCCCCCGAAAACTTGCTGGCCGAGCTGAACACGCTGCTGGCAGCCGGGCAGTTGAGCAGCCGCACCCTATCAAGCATGAAGTGGGTTCTGGAGAGCATGCCAGCAAGGACAGGGAGTCAACTGACCAATCGCGTCAAAGCCGGCATCCTGATGCTCATGGTTTCCCCTGAATACCTCGTGCAAAAGTAAGCGGGCCACTCCACACACCCAGAGAGATCACCATGACCACATCGACCACACGCCGCGCCTTCCTGCGCCAGGCTGCACGAATTGGCGCGCTGGGCGCTGCCGCTCCCTTGGGCCTGAACCTGTCTGCAATGGCTTCGGCCGCGGCTTCCAATTCATCTGTCAACGACTATAAGGCCATCGTTTGCCTGTTCATGTTCGGCGGCAACGATCACTACAACACGATCGTGCCGTATGACGCCAGTGGACATGCCGACTACGCCGGTCGGCGCCCCGATCTGGCCATTGCCCGATTAGCGCTGACGGCCAGCCGATTGAACCCGGCTCCAGGGTTCAATCTGCCGAATGGCCGGCAGTTTGCCCTCGAACCCAGCATGAACGCGTTGGTACCGCTGTTCAATACCGGCAAGCTGGCGGTCACCCTGAATGTGGGCACCCTGATTGACCCAGTAACGAAGGAGCAGGTGCTGAACGGCTCGGCTCGCCTGCCGCCGAAGCTGATGTCGCACAACGACCAGCAGTCGTTCTGGCAGTCTTCCCTAGCCGAAGGCGCTACCTCAGGCTGGGGTGGTCGCATGGCCGACCTGTTCGCGAGCGAACCTCCCAGCGTCTTCACAGCGGTGAGCGCCGCCAACTCGCGCGCGCTATTCGTCTCGGGCGACCGCACGGCCGGCTATTCGGTTACGCCCACCGGGGCGGTGCCCAATTCGACGGTGCTGCAGCCCGTGTTCGGTTCGCCGGCGGCAGCCAACCTGATCCGTTCGCTGATCACCGAGCCCCGGAGCCATCCGTTCGAGGAGCTCTACAACTCGGTGAACAGGCGCTCCCTCGATGCCGAGGCGCTACTGTCGGCGGCGCTGCTGGCAGCCCCGCCCTTGAACACCCCCTTCGACGATAGCAACCCGCTTGCGCAACAGTTGCGGATGGTTGCCCGCATGATTCAAGTCCGCACTGCGCTGGGCAGTAGTTCCCCCAGCCCCATCAGGCGGCAGGTGTTCCTGGTGGGCCTGGGCGGTTTCGACACCCACGACGAGCAGCCCAATGTGCTCCCGGGGCTGCTAGGCCGGGTCGCTCAAGGCATGGCCTCGTTCTTCGCCGCGATGACTGAGCTGGGAGTGGACAGGCAGGTGACCCTGTTTACCGCCAGCGACTTCGGCCGTACGCTCGTGAGCAATGGCGACGGCACCGATCACGGCTGGGGCACGCACCAGTTCATCATGGGCGGCGGCATCAAGGGGCGTCGATTCTTCGGCACGCCGCCTTCGTTGGTGGCAGGCTCGAGTGATGATTGGAACAACGGCCGCCTCATCCCCACCACCGCTGCAGACCAAGTCAGCCGCGAGCTGGCGCGCTGGTTCGGGGTCTCGGACAGTGACATGAACATTGTGCTGCCCAACGCCAGAAACTTCGCGAATCTGTCGATATTCTGAGCGCCCCAGGGTCGGGCTGCGCCCAGCCCGGCCCCCGCGGAGGATCAAGGTGCCTGGCAAAGCGGGTTCACCCTACGGAGTCGGCCGCGCGAGGCGTTGAGCCCACAGTAACGTAAGACCGAGCGCGCGATGAACGGAGGCCGGCGCGACATCGGCCCAGCAGTCGTTACGGATCAGCACGCGGCAGCATTCGTGGGAAGGGCACCAGAAAGCCCAGTAAATCTCTGCGGCACCGCTCTGCCCGCAGAGCGGCCGTTACGCCGCCACTTTCAGTTTGAACGCCATCATCGCCCGCAGCTTGGCAGGCAGCACCGGCTTGATCAGTAGGTGGAAGTCGTGCTGCTCTGCCTCGGCCTCGTGGCCGCCGAGGCTGGAGCCGGTGATCAGGATGGCGGGCAGGCGCTGTTGGGGCCAGCGCGCACGCAGCGCCGCCAGCGCCTCCAGCCCCGTGCGGCCCTGGGGCAGGCGGTAGTCCACCAACAGGAGGTCGGGTACCGGGCCGGCCGCCACGGCCAGCCACTGCTCCACCGCCTCCACCGTGTCGAAGTCGGTCACCACCGCACCCCAGGCCTGCAGCAGCACGACCAGGCCCTCGCGCACGGACTGCTCGTCCTCGACGACCACGACGTGCCGGCCCAGCAGCGTGAGCCCCAGCGCCGCCTTCGCCGCGGGCACCGTCGCGGCCTCGGCACCGCGCGGCGAACGGCCCAGCGGCACCTCCAGCGAGAACACCGTGCCGCGACCCACGCGCGAGCGCACCGTGATCGGCGCCTCCATCAGCGCCGCCAGCCGCTTGACGATGGCCAGCCCCAGGCCCAGGCCCTTGCGCTGGTGCGCCTGCAGCGGCCGCCCGCCCTGCACCTGGAAGAACTCGTCGAAGATGCGCGGCAGGCTGGCCTCGGCGATGCCGATGCCGCTGTCCCACACCTGCACCAGCAGCCGCCGGCCGTCGCCGGCGCCGCCCTGGCGCAGGCGCGCACTCACCAGCACGCCGCCGTCGTCGGTGTAGCGGATGGCGTTGCTCACCAGGTTGCGCAGCACGCGTTCCAGCAGCACAGGGTCGGCCTGCGCCACGTGCTGCTCACCGCGGAAGACCAGCGCCAGACCCTTCTCGAAGGCCGCGGGCTCGAAGTGCAGGCGCAGGCGGCCGAACAGCGCCTTCAGGTGCACCGGCTCGGGGTGCACGTCGACGCCGCCGGTGTCGATGCGCGTGATGTCGAGCAGTTCGCCGAACAGGCCCTCCAGCGCGTCGACGCTCTCGTTGATGCTGTTCACCAGCGAAGCCACCTCGGGGTCGCGGATGCGCTCGCGCAGCGCCTCGGCAAACAGGCCCATCGCGTGCAGCGGCTGCCGCAGGTCGTGGCTGGCGGCGGCGAAGAACTGCGTCTTGGCGCGGTTGGCCGCCTCGGCGGCGCGACGGGCCTCGTCGGCGGCCCGGCGCGCCTCGTCGGCCAGCGCCATCTCCTGCCGCAGGCGCGCGGCCAGCTCGTCGGTGCGGCGCTTCAGCGAGATCGCCTGGCCGAGCGCATTGCCGTAGGTACGCGCCATCAGCACCGTCAGGAAGAACAGCAGCGTCAGCACGAAGGCCAGCTGCAGGTGCCACGCCTGCGCCGTGTCGGAGGCGATGCGCACGATCGTGGGTGTGAGCACCAGACTGATGAAGGCCAGGAACACCTTGCGCTGCGTGGCCAGCAGCTGCACCGAGCCCAGGCAATACGAGTACACGATGAGGATGAGCGCAACGCCGTGGTACGGCGTGCCCAGCCCCCAGAACAGCCACACGGCCGCCCCCCACAGAGCACCCTGCGACAGCACCAGCGCCATCCAGCTGCGCCGCCAGATGTGCAGCAGCACCGCCGGGGCCTGCGGCTGGCGGCGGAAGCGCAGCCAGTGGGCCAGGCGCAGCAGCCACAGCGTGGCGCCCACGCCCAGCCAGGCCGTCACCGTGGGGCTTGGCGCCAGCGGGGCGAAGATCAAGGCCATCAGCAGCAGCCCGACGCCGTTGCCGGTGAGGGTGGCCGGCGTCTGCACGTACAGCGCGCGGATGTGGTCGGCGGCGGCGTCGCTGGCGGCGCCCGGCGTCGGCAGCGCGGCGGGCGTCAGCGCCTCGGCCATGGCGCGTCAGCGGGGGATGCCACCGCCGCCACCCGGCGGCCGCCAGCTGAAGCCCGCGCCCTGGCCCTGCGTCATCTGGCTCACGGCCAGCACGGCCTGCGTGCGCGTGCTCACGCCCAGCGCACGCAGCACGGCGGCCACGTGGTCTTTGACGGTCTCGACGCTCAGGTTGAGCTGGCGCGCGATCAGCTTGTTGGGCAGGCCCTGCAACAGCAGCGACAGCACCTCGGACTGCCGCGGCGTCAGGCCGACGTCCTTCATCGTGGGCACCAGCTGGTGCGGCTCGGGCAGCGCGCCCGGGCCCAGCGGGCCGGTGGCCGCCTCGGGGCCGGCGCGCGACGCACCGACCGCGGCACGGCCCGCGCCCTGGCCGAAGGCCAGGCCCAGCATGTGCGGCGGCACGTACATCGAACCCGTCATCACCAGGCCCAACGCGTGGTGCAGCTCGGCGTGCGTGCTCTTCTTGGGCACGAAGCCCATGGCGCCGCCGTCGATGGCGCGGATGACGTCGCTGGCGCGGTCCGAGGCCGACACCACCACCACGGGCACCGCGGGGTAGGTGGCGCGGAACTCCTCGAGCAGGTCGAAGCCGTCGGCGTCGCCCAGCGCCAGATCGAGCAGCACGAGGTCGAAGTCCGAGGCGTCGCGCAGCGCGGCCCGCGCGGCGGCGGCCGTGTCCACGCCCACGACCTGGGTGCCTTGGCCGATGCTCTGGACAACCGTCTGCAGCGCCGACAGCACCAGCGGATGATCGTCGACCAGCAACACCTTCATGGCTTCTCCTGCAGCGGCGCGGAGCCGGCATTGTGGGCGGCCGCCGCGCCGACGCCGGGGCCCACTTTCGGGGGAACGGCTAGCTGTAGCGGCGCGACACCGTCTCGGCCACGCAGGCCGGCCGTGGCGCGCCCTCGAGTTCGATCGTGGCCTCCACCGTCATCTGCGCTCCGAAGCCCGCCGCCACAGGCAGCGCCTCGAAAGCCAGCAGCCGGAAGTGCGCGCGCAGCCGGCCGCCGGCCGGCACCGGGGTCACGAAGCGCACGCGGTTCAGGCCGTAGTTGACGCCCATCTTTAGGTCGGCGATGGCGAAGCCGCTGTCGGACAGCATCGGTAGGAGGCTCAGCGTGAGGAAGCCGTGCGCGATGGTCGCGCCGAAGGGCCCGGCGCGGGCGCGTTCGGGGTCGACGTGGATCCACTGCAGGTCACCCGTAGCAGCGGCGAAGGCGTCGATGCGCGACTGCTCGACGGTGATCCAGTCGCTCGATCCCAGCGGCTGGCCGACACGGTCGGCCAGCCCGGCCAGCGTGGCGTAGGTGGTGGGCATCGCTCAGGCCCCCAGCCAGGCGCCCAGCGGCTGCCACTGCTCGAGGTCGCGCTCCACGCGGCTGGGCGCCACGTCGAATAGCGTCAGGCCGTGCGCGGCCAGCTGCACGTAGTTCTGCGTGTCGCGCAGCCAGCCCACCACGGGCACCGGCAGGGTGCCGAGGTAGCTCTGCAGCTGATCCACGGCCCGGGTGTGCTCGCGCACGCGCATGCCCACGAGACCGATCTTCACCTCGGCGCCGCGGCGGTGCGCGCGCAGTTCCTGCAAGAAGGGGTGGGTAGCCCGGATGTCGAACAGGCTGGGCTGCAGCGGGATCAGCAGCTGGTCGGCGATCTTCATGACCGCGTCGAGCCGCTTGCCGTGCAGGCCTGCCGGCGTGTCGAGTACCACGTGCGTGGTGCCCTTGGGCGGACGCACGATGTCGTCGGTCGCCACGTCCCAGCCTGCGATGGGCCGGGCCGCGGCCGGCCGCAGCGCTAGCCACTGGCGCGACGACTGCTGGCGGTCGACGTCGCCCAGCATCACGCGGTGCCCGGCGCGCGCCAGGCAGCCCGCCACGTTGACGGCCAGGGTGCTCTTGCCGACCCCGCCCTTGGGGTTGGCGACCACGATCACCGGCATGGGGCCCTCCTCGGCTGCTTTCTGGGGCTATGGTAATGAGGCCCCGGGGCGCCGCCGTGCCGAAGCCGCTTAGGCCAGCCGGCAGGCCTCGTCGAAGCCCAGCCGCGGCCCGCGCGGGAACAGCCGCGTCGCGTCGCCGCGGCCCAGCGTGCAGACGAAGTTCGTGCGCACCGCCGTGCCGGCCCAGAAAGCCGCGTCCATCGCAGCGGCGTCGAAGCCGCCCATGGGACCGCAGTCCAGCCCGAGGGCGCGCGCCGCCATCATCAGATAGGCACCCTGCAGGCTGGCGTTGCACAAGGCCGTGGTCTCGATCAGCGCGGGCTGGCCCTCGAACCACGCGCGGGCGTCGGTGTGCGGAAAAAGCCTCGGCAGCGTGTCGGGAAAGGCCAGGTCCATGCCGATCACGGCAGTGACCGGCGCCTCGCGCACCTTGCGCCGGTTGCTGCCCTCATTCATACAGGCCTCCAGCCGCGCCTTGCCCTCGGGCGTGCGCACGAAGACAAAGCGCGCCGGACAGCAGTTGGCCGAGGTCGGGCCCCACTTCAGCAGCTCGTAGAGCTCGTGCAGCCGCGCGTCGGGTACGGGCTCGGGGGTGTAGCTGCTGGCGGTGCGCGCTTCGGTGAACAGCTGCGCGGTGGTGAGGGTGAGCGGTGAGGTCATGCGGGGAACGCAGGTCGCGACGGTGCGTGAGAAGGCGAGAATTCTGGGGTGTTCCAGCCCTCCCAGAACGACGTGCGGCGATTCTTCTGCGGCGCCTATGCGCGCTGGCGCGCCGGCCTGCCGCTGGAGCCCATGCAGGCGCTGGCCGCGCGCTGGATCGAGCAGCACCCGGAGTACCACGCCGAGCTCGCCGACGAGGCCGCCGCGCTGGAGGCCGTCTACACCGTCGAGGACGGCCGCACCAACCCCTTCCTGCACCTGAGCATGCACCTGAGCATCGACGAGCAGCTGGCCATCGACCAGCCCACCGGCATCCGCCAGGCCGTGCAACTGCTGACGGCGCGGCGCGGCAGCCTGCACGCTGCGCAACACGAGGTGATGGAGTGCCTGGGGGAGATGGTCTGGGCCAGCCAGCGCAGCGGGCTGCCGCCCGACGGCCACGCCTACCTGGAGGCGGTGCGTCGGCGCGCCACCACGTAGCGGCCCGTCGGCAGCTGCACGGGTGCCTCGCGCCGGGCCCAAGCGGCGGCGTCACAGGCCGTCAGGGCTCGGAACGCAGCGCGCGGCTGAGCAGCACCACCGGCAGCAGCCCCACCACCACGATGGCCAGCGCGGGCAGCGCGGCCTCGGCCAGGCGCTCGTCGCGCGCCAGGTTGTACGCCACCACGGCCAGCGTGTCGCTGCCGAAGGGGCGCAACACCAGCGTGGCCGGCAGTTCCTTCATCACGTCGACGAAGACCAGCAGCGCCGCCGCGCCGGCCGAACGCCTGAGCAGCGGCAGGTGCAGCGCCAGGAAGGTGCGGCCGGGCGGGCTGCCCAGCATGCGCGCCGTCTCGTCCACCGACAGCGGCACACGCGCGTAACCGGCCTCCACCGACTGCAGCGCCACGGCGGTGAAGCGGACCAGGTAGCCGTACACCAGCCCCAGCGCCGTGCCCGTGACGACGGCCGTGACGCCGGCCCCGGGCCACTGCTGCTGCAGCCAGCCTACCGGCAGCAGGATGCCCACCGCGATGACGGCCCCCGGCACCGCGTAGCCCAGCGACAGCACGCGCGCCGCCGCCGACAGCAGCCGGCCAAGCAGGCCGCGGGCGCCGCCCCGCAGCACGAACGCCAGCGCCAGCGACAGGCCCGTGGCCGCGACGGCGGCCAGCGCCGCCAGCTGGAAGCTGGCCAGGCTCCAGCGCCAGAAGCGCTCCCAGGGCAGGCCGAACTCGCCATGGGCCCACTCGTTCCACACGCCGTGGCCCAGCCACAGCACGGGCAGCACGAAGCCCAGCAGCACCGGCAGCGTGCACAGCGCGATGGCCGCCACCGCGGCGGCGCCGTGCAGGCGGTGCGGTCGCGCCTCGGTGCCCTGGGCCGCCGTCTTGCTGCCGGCGAAGCGCAGCCGCTGCTGCGCCGCGCGCTCGGCCAGCAGCAGCGCCGCCACCACCACCAGGAGGATGGACGCGAGCTGCGCCGCCGCCACGCGGTCGTTCATCACCAGCCAGGCCTTGTAGATGCCCGTGGAGAAGGTGGTGAGGCCGAAGTAGGAGCCCACCCCGTAGTCGGCCAGCGTCTCCATAAGCGCCAGCGCCGTGCCGGCGGCGATGGCCGGGCGCGCCATCGGCAGGGCCACCTCGAGCACGCGGCGGCGCATCGGGGCGCCCAGCAGGCGGGCCGCCTCCATCATGCGCACGGCCCGCTCGCCCAGCGCGGCGCGCGTGAGCAGGTACACATAGGGGTACAGGCACAGCACGAACAGCGCCACCGCGAAGGGCAGGCTGCGCACGTCGGGCCACAGCGCCCGGGGCGTGCCCACCAGCTCGCGCAGCGCCCCGTGCAGCGGGCTGCTGAACTGAAGCGCGTCGGTCCAGGCGTAGGCCAGCACGTAGGCCGGCATCGCCAGCGGCAGCAGCAGCGCCCACTCGAACACGCGCCGCCCCGGGAACTCGAACAGCGTCACCGCCGCGGCGGTGGCGGTGCCCAGCACCATCACGCCCAGGCCCACGCCCAGCGCCAGCACCAGCGACTGCCCGGCGTAGCCCGGCAGCACGGTCTCCCACTGGTGGCGCAGCACGCCCAGCGCCGCCTCGTCCAGCGCCAGCCAGGCGCCCAGCACCCCGAGCACGGGCACCGCCAACAGCAGGCACAGCAGCAGCAGGGTGGAACGCAGCAGGGTCATGAAAGGCGCCGGAATGCGAACAATCCGCATTCGCGGGAGCAGGATTATGATCGGCGCCATGTTCCTGGCCCTCGACGACGTCTCCGTCCGCTACGCCCGCGGGGCCGCGCGCGCCGCGGTCGACGGCGTGACGCTGGGCCTGCAGGCCGGGCAGATCGGCGTGCTGATCGGCCCCTCGGGCTGCGGCAAGACCTCGCTGCTGCGCGCCGTCGCCGGGCTGGAGCGGCTGGAGCGCGGCCGCATCGCCATCGGCGGCGAGCCGCTGTCCGACGCCGCCGCCGGCCTTCACCAGCCGGCCGAGCGGCGCCGCATCGGCATGGTGTTCCAGGACTACGCGCTGTTCCCGCACCTGAGCGTGGCCGACAACGTGGCCTTCGGCATCGCGGCGCTGCCGCGCGCCGAGCGCGAGGCGCGCGTGCGACGCATGCTCGAGCTGGTGGGGCTGGCGCACGCGGCCCGGCGCGCGCCGCACCAGCTCTCGGGCGGCCAGCAGCAGCGCGTGGCGCTGGCGCGCGCGCTGGCCCCGGGGCCGCGCTTGCTGCTGCTGGACGAGCCCTTCTCCAGCCTCGACGTCGACCTGCGCGAGCGGCTGGCGCAGGAGGTGCGCCAGATCCTCAAGGACAGCGAGACCACGGCGCTGCTGGTCACGCACGACCAGCTCGAGGCCTTCGCCGTGGGCGACGTGATCGGCGTCATGAACCGCGGCTGCCTCGAGCAGTGGGACGACGCCTACACCCTCTACCACCGCCCGGCCAGCCGCTTCGTGGCGCGCTTCATCGGCCACGGCGTGTTCGCCCCGGCGCAGATCGTCACCTGCGCCCACGGCCCCTGCGTGCACACGCCGGTGGGCGAGCTCGACGACGTCGCCGGCTGCCCGCTGCCCGAGGCCTTCAGCCCTGCCGGGGAGTGCGACGTGCTGCTGCGCGCCGACGACATCGTGCACGACGACGCCAGCCCGGTGCGCGCGCTCATCGAGCGCAAGGCCTTCCGCGGCAGCGAGTTCCTGCTGACGCTGCGCCTGGACAGCGGCGAGCGCGTCATGGCCCACGTGCCCAGCCACCACGACCACCAGGTCGGCGAGTGGATCGGCATCCGCGCCGAGGTCGACCACGTCGTCACCTTCCCGCGCGAGGCCGCCGGGGCCCACGGCAGCGACTGAACGCTCCCAGGGCCAGGCTGCACCCGCGCCGGGTGCGGAAATGGCCTCGGAACCCGGGGCCTGCATGGGCACTCCAAGGCTCACCGGTGCGCTCTGCACACCTATACTGACCGTACATCGTCGCGTGGCATCTTCCGAAAGGCCATTCCGCATGGGTTCCAAACTCAAGATCGCCGGCCTGCTGGCACTGGGCGCCCTGGCCGGCACCCTGATGACGATGCAGATCTCGGCCGTGGCGCGCAGCACCTTGTCACCGCTGCCCGTCGCAGAGCTGCAGCAGCTGGCCGCCGTGTTCGACCGGATCAAGGTCGAGTACGTGGAGCCGGTGGATGAGAAGAAGCTCATCTCCGATGCCATCTCGGGCATGGTCTCGGGCCTGGACCCGCACTCGCAGTACCTCGACCAGAAGACCTTCAAGGAGTTCCGCGAGAGCACCGGTGGCCGCTTCGTCGGCATCGGCATCGAGATGACGATGGAGGACGGCCTCGTCAAGGTCGTCTCTCCGATCGAGGGCTCCCCCGCCTTCCGCGCCGGCCTGAAGAGCGGCGACCTCATCACCCGCATCGACGACACGCCCGTCAAGGGCCTCACGGTCGACCAAGCGGTCAAGCGCATGCGCGGCGAGCCGGCCACCAAGGTGCTGCTGCAGGTGTTCCGCAAGGACGAGAACCGCAGCTTCCCGGTGACGATCGTCCGCGAGGAAATCCGCATGCAGAGCGTGCGCTCGCGCCTGGCCGAGCCCGGTTACGGCTGGATTCGCATCAGCCAGTTCCAGGACCGCACCGTGGAGGACTTCGCGCGCAAGCTCGAGGAGCTGTACAAGCAGGATCCCAAGCTCAAGGGCCTGGTGCTCGACTTGCGCAACGACCCCGGCGGCCTGCTGGACGCCAGCATCGCCATCGCGGCGGCCTTCCTGCCCGAGAACGTGGTCGTGGTCAGCACGAACGGCCAGTTGGCGGAGTCGCGCATGACCTTGCGCAGCACACCGGCTGACTACACGCGCCGCGGCGGGACCGATCCGCTGAAGCGGCTGCCGGCGGCGCTGAAGACGGTGCCGTTGGTGGTGCTGGTCAACGAGGGCTCGGCCTCGGCCAGCGAGATCGTGGCCGGCGCGCTGCAGGACCACAAGCGCGCCACCATCATGGGCGCGCAGACCTTCGGCAAGGGTTCGGTGCAGACCATACGGCCGCTGCCCGGCGACACCGCACTGAAGATCACCACCGCGCGCTACTACACACCGGCTGGCCGCGCCATCCAGGCCAAGGGCATCTCGCCGGACGTGTTCCTCGACGAGACCGCCGAGGGCAACGTGTTCGCGGCGCTGCGCATGCGCGAAGCCGACCTGGCCAAGCACCTGCAAGGTGCCGACGAAAAGAAGGATCCCGAGCGTGAAAAGGCGCGCGAGGAAGCCCGAGCGCGGGTTGAGGAGCAGCTGGCCAAGAGCAAGGAGCCGCCAAAGCCGCTTCCGGAGTTCGGCAGCGCCGAAGACTGGCCCCTTCGGCAAGCGCTGAACCAGCTGCGTGGCCTGCCCGTGGTGTCCAGCAAGACGGCCGGCGAACGGCGAGCCGAAGCGCCGGCTGGCAAGTAGTCGGCGAAGCTCCCCTGTGATCCGGCCCGCTTCGGCGGGCCTTTGCGCGCACCGCGCCTGATGCGGAGCACGGGGTATGCTCAACTCGATGAACCCCGCCAAGCCCCCGCTGAACCCCGAGCTCACCGCACGCAACTTTCCCACCGCGCAGCAGGACGCCGCCGCCGTGCCGCGGGCCGAACGCTACGCCGGCCCCGAGAGCGCCTACCGCCTGGCCTTCACCGACACCGAGTTCCTGCTGCGCGAGGAGTTGCGCCCCGTGCGCATGCAGCTCGAACTGCTCAAGCCCGAGCTGGTTCAGCAGGAGCAGGGCGTCGAGAGCACCATCGTCATCTTCGGCAGCGCGCGCATCAATGCCCCCGAGGTGGCGGCGCAGCTGCTTGCCGAGGCGCAGGCCGGCGGCGACGCGCAGGCCCTGGCCCGGGCGCGCAACGCCGTGGAGATGAGCCACTACTACGACGAGGCGCGCCGCTTCGCCGCCATGGCCACGGCCAAGAGCCGCGAGCACGAGACCCCGCTGTTCGTGGTCACCGGGGGCGGCCCCGGCATCATGGAGGCCGGCAACCGCGGCGCCCACGACGTGGGGGGCAAGAGCATCGGCCTGAACATCGTGCTGCCGCACGAGCAGGCGCCGAACCCGTACATCACGCCGGAGCTGTGCTTCCAGTTCCACTACTTCGCGCTGCGCAAGATGCACTTCGTGATGCGCAGCATCGCCCTGGTGTGCTTTCCGGGCGGCTTCGGCACGCTGGACGAGCTGTTCGAGACGCTCACGTTGGTGCAGAACAGCAAGAGCCGCAAGCGCCCCATCCTGCTGTTCGGCCGCGCGTTCTGGGAGCGGCTCATCGACTTCCAGCACCTGGTGGACACCGGCATGATCGGCGCGCAGGACCTGCAGCTGTTCCGCTACGTCGAGAGCGCCGAGGAAGCCTGGGAGGTGCTGGCCGGTCACTACGGCTTCGACCTGCCGACGACAGAAACCGGCGCATTCGCAGAAGACGTGTGAGCCCGGCGGCGGGCCCGGCCCGATAGCATCGGCGACATGACCCGCGACGTCTCGCTCATCGGTGCGCCCACCGACATCGGCGCCGGCGCCCGCGGCGCCCGCATGGGCCCCGAGGCCCTGCGCGTGGCTGGGCTGCAGGCGGCGCTCGAGGCCCGGGGCCTGCAGGTGCAGGACCGCGGCAACCTGGCCGGCCCGCCCAACCCCTGGCAGCCCCCGGTGGACGGCTACCGCCACCTGCCCGAGGTGGTGGCCTGGAACCGCGCCGTCCACGACGCCGTGCTCGCCGAGCTGCAGCAGGCGCGCCTGCCCATCCTGCTGGGCGGCGACCACTGCCTGGGCCTGGGCAGCATCAGCGCGGTGGCGCGCCACTGCCGCGAGACCGGCCGCAAGCTGCGCGTGCTGTGGCTCGACGCCCACGCGGACTTCAACACCCGCGTACTCACGCCCAGCGGCAACCTGCACGGCATGCCCGTGGCCTGCCTGTGCGGGCACGGGCCGCAGGAGCTCATCGAGATCGGCGGAACGGTGCCGGCGCTCGACCCCACGGCCTTCCGGCAGATCGGCATCCGCAGCGTCGACCCCGGCGAGAAGCGCTTCGTGCACGAGGTGGGCCTGGAGGTGTTCGACATGCGCTACATCGACGAGATGGGCATGCGTCACGCCATGGAGCTGGCACTGGCCACGCTCGATGCGAACACCCACCTGCACGTGAGCTTCGACGTCGACTTCCTCGACCCCGACATCGCCCCCGGCGTGGGCACCACCGTGCCCGGCGGCCCCACCTACCGCGAGGCGCAGCTGTGCATGGAGATGATCGCTGACACCGGCCGAATGGCCAGCCTGGACATCATGGAGCTCAACCCGGCGCTGGACGTTCGCAACAAGACGGCCGAGCTGGCCGTGGACCTGGTGGAGAGCCTGTTCGGCAAGAGCACGCTGATGCGGGTCTGAGCACGGCACGGGCCGCGGCCGGCGCGGATAAGATGCCCGCATGCCACTGATCCTGCGCGCCGCTGTGCGCCCGTTCGTGGCGCTGGTGCTGGCGCTGGCGCTGGCCCTGATGCTGGCCCCGGGCCTGGCGGCCGGCGCCGCCGCAGCGGCGGACGCCACGGCCGGCACCGATGCCACCACGGCCACCGGCCAGCGCATCTACGAACGCATCCGCCCGCAGCTGCTGCAGGTCCGCACCTTGCTGAAGACGCAGGACAGCCAGAGCTCCGTGGGCTCGGGCTTCCTCGTCGACGAGGCCGGACACCTCGTCACCAACTACCACGTGGTGAGCCAGTACGCGCTGAGGCCGCAGCAGCACCGGCTGGTGTACGCCACGGTCGATGGCCGCCAGGGCGCGCTGCAGTTGCTGGCCTTCGACGTGGTGCACGACCTGGCGCTGCTCAGGCCCGTGGACCCGGCGCCGCTGGCGGGCCGCGGCGCCGTGCCGCTGCGCCCGGCGGACCAGCCGCTGCCGCGCGGCGCGCGCATCTTCAGCATGGGCAATCCGCTGGACGTGGGCTTCGCCGTGGCCGAGGGCAGCTACAACGGCCCCGCGGAGCGCAGCTTCCTGGCCACGCTGTTCTTCGGCGGCAGTCTGTCCGCGGGCATGAGCGGCGGCCCGGCGCTCGACGACGCCGGCCGCCTGGTGGGCGTGAACGTGGCAGCGCGACGCGACGGCGAGCAGGTGAGCTTCCTGGTGCCGGCCGAGCCGGTGCGTACACTCATCGCGCGCGGGCTTGGCGCCGCGCCCCTCATTGCGCCGGCGTGGGACGAGGTGGCGCGCCAGCTGCGCGAGCACGAGGCGCGGCTGGTCGCGGCCTTCGTGGCGCAGCCCTGGCGCAGCGCCGGCCATCCCGCCTACCGCATCCCGGTGCCGCAGGAGACCTGGATGCGCTGCTGGGGCCGCAGCTCGCCGGCGCAGTCGCGCGGGCTGCAGTTCGAGCGCAGCGACTGCGAGATGGACAGCCGCGTGTTCGTCTCGGGGCCGCTGCTCACCAGCTACATCACCGTGCGCCACGAGGCCTACGACGGCAGCCGCATCGGCGCCTGGCGATTTGCCGAGCGCCACAGCGACAGCTTCGGCAACGAGCTCGTCGCGCCCGACGACCGCCACCGCACGGCCGCGCAGTGCCGCGAGCGCACCGTCACGCCGCCGCCCGGCCCCGGCAGCGCCACGGCCAAGGTGGAACCGGCGCTGCCGCTGCGCGCCGTGGTGTGCCTGCGCGCCTACAAGAAGCTACCCGGCCTGCACGACCTGATGGTGCTGGTGGCCACGCTCGATGGCCGCACCACGGGCGTGCAGGGCCGGCTCGACGCCCTCGGCGTGGGCGCGGCCGGCGCCGAGCGCCTGGTACGGCACTACCTCGCCGGCTTCGGCCGCGTGCCGGCGGCGGAGCCCCCGCGGTGAAGGACGAGCGCCCCGCCCCCCCGCCCCGCCTGGCGCTGCTCGAGGTGATCGGCTGCGACGGCCGCGTGGCGCAGACGCTGGACGTGCAGCAGTGGCCGGTGACCCTGGGCCGATCGCTGGATGCCGACGTGGTGCTCGACGACCCGCACGTGGCCGCGCTGCACGCCACGCTGTGCCAGGGCGACGACGGCGCCCTGACGCTGGAAGTGGGCGACACCACGAACGGCGTGCGCGAGGGCCCGCTCCTGCACGCGCGCGGCAGCCGGGTGCCCGTGCCGGCGGGTGGCAGCACCTGGCAGCTCGGCGGCCTCACGCTGCGCCTGCGCACGCCCGACGAGACGCTGGCGCCCGAGCAGGCCCTGGCGCGCGACGCCGCCTTCGGCCCGGGTGCGCTGGGCCTGGCCGCGCTCGCGCTGGCCGTGCTGGCGCTGGGCAACCACTGGCGCAGCCTCGACCCCGGCAGCGAGGTCATGGACTGGCTGCCCCTGGTGGCGGGGCTGCCGCTGGCGCTGGGCCTGTGGTCGGGCCTGTGGGCGATGGCATCCAAGCTGTTCCAGCACCGCTTCGAGTTCATGCCCCACCTGCGCCTGGCCCTGCCCGTGGCGCTGGGAGTGGAGGCGATGGACACCCTGCTGCCGCCGCTGGCCGCGGCGCTGGACTGGCCACTGCTGTGGCGGCTGCTGACGCCGCTGCAGGCGGCACTGCTGCTGTGGCTGCTGTACCGCCACCTGGCCCGGGTGCTGCCGCAGGCAAGGCGCGCCGTGGCCACCTTCGTGGGCACCGCCGCCCTAGCCGGCACGGTGGTGGCCATCAGCGCCACCTGGCGCAGCGTGGACCGCTGGAGCCGCGCGCCCTACATGAGCGAGCTGCCCACGGCCGCGACGCTGTGGCGCACCCCCGAGCCGGCCGAGGCCCTGGCGGGCGACATCGCGCCGCTGGCCGAGCAGCTGGCCCGCCGCGTGCAGAAGGCGCAGGCCGAAGAGCCGCCCGAAGACGGCGAGAACTGAAGCACCCCCGCCATGGACACCCGCCCGCTGCTCATCGGCCTGTCGGCCCGCATCTATACCCCGGGCTCGGCCGGCGTCGAGCTGCCCGGCGTGTGGACCAAGACGCTGCACTACCTGGAGCAGAGCGCCGCCCACTGGGTGCTGTCGGGGGGTGCGGTGGCGGTGATGATCCCGGCCGTCAGCGAGGGCAGCATCGTCGTGCGCAGCGACATCGACCTCGGCCACTACGCCGCCGCGCTCGACGGCCTGGTGCTGCAGGGCGGCAACGACCTCGCGCCCACGCAGTACGGCGAGCAGCCGCTGGACCCCGAGTGGGCCGGCGACCCCGTGCGCGACGCCTACGAGATGGCGCTGGTGCGCGCCTTCGTGGCCGCCGACAAGCCCGTGTTCGGCATCTGCCGCGGCCTGCAGCTGCTGAACGTGTGCTTCGGCGGCAGCCTGTGGCAGGACATCGGCACGCAGCGCCCCGAGGCGCTGGAACACCGCATCGCCGGCCGCTACGAACGCCACTTCCACGCCGTGGAGTTCGTGCCCGGCACGCGCCTGGCCGGCCTGTACCCGGGACTGCCGCGCGCCACCACCAACAGCATCCACCACCAGGGTATCAAGGCGCTCGCGCCGGGCTTCGTGGTGGAGGCGCGCTGCCCCGAGGACGGCATGGTCGAAGCCATCCGCCGCGTCGAGGCCGGGCCCTACGTGGCCGGCGTGCAGTGGCACCCCGAGTTCCACGGCCCCGAGCACCCGCACGCGCTCGACGACGGGCCGATCCTGCGAGACTTCCTCGCCGCCTGCCTGCGCGCCCGCGCTGCGCGCTGATCGACGGGGCCGCAGTCCCTGGCCCTTATAGGCACCGATGTTGCCCGACAACGCGGCCCAACGGGGCTGGGTGCGGCTGGGCTGAAGGCGCTGCAGCCGCGACTACGGCTTGGGGCACAGCCCCTTCTCGCGCCGCCACGCCCAGGGCGGGATGGCGCTGGGCACCTGCGCGTGCAAGCCGCGGCCGAGCGCCTTGGCCATGCGCTCCTGCTTGACCAGCGGGCCGCGGTCGTACCGGGTGCGCGTGCTCCAGGCGTGGCCTTCCTCTACAAGGCGGCGGCCGACGTCGAGCTCCTCCACCGTGATGCGGCCCACGACGCGGCCGTAGCCGTCGCGCGTCGCGGGGGTGAGGATCGCCAGTTTGTTCAGCGCCAGCTCCGACAGCGCAGCCTTGGCCTCGGGGCCCCAGGGCTGGCAGATCTCGGGGGCGTCGATATCGCGCAGGCGCACGGTCACGGGCTTGCCATCGGGCAGGCGCAGCGTGAGCGTGTCGCCGTCGGTCACGGCCACCACCAGGCCCTGCTGACCTTTCGCCGGGCGACTTCCGGCCTGCGCCTGAGCAGGCGGGGCGGTGCAGCCCAGTGTCATGACCAGGAGCAACACGGGCAGGGGATTCAACAGCGGTCGATACTTCACGGGTTCGATCATGCCCGACGACGACGACGCCGCGCCGCCCCACCCTGCCCGACCAGCGCCGCCTCGCCCTCGGCCACCAGGCGCTCGAGGCGGTCCTTGAGCTTTTCGGTGCTGAGCTGCTCGCGCAGCCGCTCGATCATCAGCGGCAGCGCGAACGGGCTTGGCGCCGGCAACGTCACCACGGGCCGGGGCAGCGCCTGCAGCCGCGCGAGCGTCGCCTGCAGGCGCGAGAGATCCAGCTCCTGCGCCAGCACCTCGCCCTCGGCCTGGGTGAGCAGCCGGTTACCGGCGTCGTACTGTCGGAAGACCTCGAAGAACAGGCTGCTGGAGGCCTGCAGCTGGCGCAGGCTCTTGGGCGCGCCCGGGTAGCCGCCGAACACCAGCCCGGCCACGCGCGCGATCTCGCGGAAGCGGCGCTGCGCCAGCTGACCGCTGTTCAGGCTGGCCAGCACGTCGTACAGCAGGTCCTGCGTGCCCAAGAGCGCCGGGTCGTCGAGCGCGCCCTCGGGCAGCGGCGCCGCGGCCACGATCTCGAGCCCGTAGTCGTTGACGCTGAGCGAGAAGGTGTTGGGCCGGGCGTCCTTCACCCGGTTCGCCAGCCGCCAGGCCAGCAACTGCGCCAGCCCGATGTGCACGTTGCGCCCGGCAAAGGGGTAGAGGAAGACGTGGTGGCCCTCGCGGCTGTCGAAGCGCTCCACGAGCAGCGCGTCGCGCACCGGCAGCTTCGACAGCCGCGCCTGCGCCTGCAGCATGGGCAGCGCGGCCTGCAACTCGGGCTCGGCGAAATCGCCGCCGGCAGCACCCTCGAGCAAGGCCTGCACCGACTCGGCCAGTTCGCTGGACAGCGGCATCTTGCCGCCGGCCCAGGCCGGCACGACACCGCGGGACTTCTTCGCCACGCGCACCAGCGCCGCCATCTCGTGCGTGCGCACGAACTCCAGCACGCGCCCGGCGAACACGAAGCAGTCGCCCTTGTTCAGCCGCGAGATGAAGCCTTCCTCGACGTGGCCCAGCGTGGCGCCCGCGCCGGCGCCGCTGGCCCACTTCACGGCCATCGACGCGTCGGAGACGATGGTGCCGACCATCAGCCTGTGGCGGCGCGCGATGCCCGGGTCGACCACGCGCCAGCGGCCGTCGTCGTGCCGCCTGATGCGGTGGTACTCGGGATAGGCCGAAAGGCTGTCGCCGCCGCGCTCGCAGAAGGCCAGGGCCCAGTCGAAGGCCTCGCGCGTGAGACTGCGGTAGGCGGGGGCGGAGCGCACCTCGTCGAACAGCGCTTCGGACTCGAAGCCGCCGCCGGTGGCGACGGTGACGATGTGCTGCACCAGCACGTCCAGCGGCGCCTCGGGGCTGGCGCGGCTTTCCACGCGGCCGGCCTGCGCGGCGCGGCGGGCGGCGGCGGCTTCGACGAGTTCGAGCGTGTGGGTGGGCACCAGCGTCACGCGGCTGGTGCGGCCGGGGGCGTGGCCGCTGCGGCCGGCGCGCTGCAGCAGCCGCGCCACGCCCTTGGCGCTGCCGATCTGCAGCACCCGCTCGACGGGCAGGAAGTCCACGCCCAGGTCCAGGCTCGAGGTGGCCACCACCGCCTTCAGCTGCCCCCGCTTGAGCCCGGCCTCGACCCACTCGCGCACGGCCTTGTCCAGGCTGCCGTGGTGCAGGGCCACGAGCCCGGCCCAGTCGGGCCGCTGGTCCAGCAGCAGCTGGTACCAGGTCTCGGCCTGGCTGCGCGTGTTGGTGAAGACGAGCGTCGTGCCGCTGCGCTCGATCTCGCGCACCACCGGCTCCAGCATCTGCGCGCCCAGGTGGCCGCCCCAGCTGAAGCGGCCGGGCTCGACGGGCAGCAGCGTGTCGATGACCAGTGCCTTGTCGTGCACGCCGCGCACCAGCGTGGCGTCGGCGTGGCCGGTGAGCGTGGCCATGGCCTCGTGGAGGTTGCCCAGCGTGGCGCTGAGCCCCCACGTCACGAGGCCGGGGTTGAAGCGCTTCAGCCGCGCCAGCGCCAGCTGCAGCTGCACGCCGCGCTTGCTGCCGATGAGCTCGTGCCACTCGTCGACGACGACGGTGTGGATGCCGGCCAGCTCGGCCGCCGCGCGCTCGCGCGTGAGCAGCAGCGTCAGGCTCTCGGGCGTGGTGACCAGCGCCTCGGGCAGGCGGCGGTCCTGCCGCGCGCGCTCGGCGGCCGGCGTGTCGCCGGTGCGCTGGCCCACGCGCCACATCGGGGCCAGGCCGCTTGGTCCCGAAAGGGGCTCGGCCAGGGCGCGCGTGGTGTCGGCGGCCAGCGCGCGCATCGGCGTGATCCACAGCACCTGCAGGCCCGCCGCGGCGGGCTGCGTGCGCCCGCGCAGCAGCGCGCCGATCCACACCGCCAGCGTCTTGCCGCTGCCGGTGGTGGCGTGCAGCAGGCCGCTGCGGCCCGCCTGCATGGCGGCCCACACCTCGCGCTGGAAGTCGAAAGGCTGCCAGCCGCGGGCGGCAAACCAGTCGTCGGGCGACAGGGCCATGCGGCTGCCCTCAGCCCGCGGTCGCGATCCAGCCCTCGACCGGATCCACGCCCTCGGGCAGGCCGTGGCGCGGTTGCTCCAACGCCCAGGCCGCCTGCACCAGGCACAGCACGGCGTCGAGCCGGTCGCCGCTGGCATCGGCCACCAGCGCGCCAGCCTGCGCGGGCGTGAGCTTCAGCCGCAGGCCCAGCCGCGTGCGGCCCTGCTCGAGCGCCTCGACGATGCTCTTGCGCGCCAGCAGGCGGTCGGGCGCCTCGCTGTTCTTGTAGCTGGTGCGGCCGATCAGCTCATGCGCCAGCAGGCCGGGGTAGCCCTCCAGCGCCACGCGCGCGGCGTCGCCACGGCTGCCCAGCCCCGGCAGCGCCACGCCCGCCTGCACCAGCCGCGCGAAGCCCTCGAACCACATGAAGCCCACCGGCACGTAGCGCGTCTGCAGCGGGCTCGACGAACTCACCCCCGGCATGGCCGTGTCGGTGGCGCGGTGGAGCAGCCGCTGCCCCGCCGGCCGGCCGTTGCCCCAGGCATCGACCATCGCCTGGAAGTCCTTGCGGGTGGCGCAACGCGCGCGCACGGCCTGCACCACGGCCGCGGCGTCGGCCCCCAGCGCGTGCGCGTCGACAAAGGCACGCGGCAGGCCGAAGGGGAAGTCGAATGCGCCCAGCCAGGGGCCGGGCTCGGCCAGCGCGGCCTCGAAGGCGGCCAGCGTGGGCAGCTCGTCCAGGCCCAGCAGCCGCACCACGGCGCCGCGGCGCTCGCCGCGCGCACGCACGATGGGCTTGCGGCGGCCCGGCGCGCTGCTGAAGTCCACGCCCCACAGCATCGTCGTCATGTCATCCCCAGGCCAGCAGCATCACGCCGCCGGCGATGCAGGCGGCGCCCGCCAGGCGCAGGCCGCGGTCGGCCTCGCCCAGCAGCCGGCCGCCGATGAGCGCGGCCACCAGCAGGCTCAGCTCGCGCGCCGGCGCCACGTGGCTGAGCGGCGCCATCTGCAGCGCATACAGCACGCAGATGTAGGCCGCCGGCCCGAGCGTGGCCACCACCAGCGCGTAGCGCCACTGCAGCCGCCAGGCGGCCACGATGCCGGCGCGGTCGCGCAGCAGCAACGGCAGCTGCAGCGGCACGCGCAGCAGGTTGCACAGGTAGTCGAGCACGACCGGCCCGATCAGCAGCACCTTGATGGCGTAGCCGTCGATCACCGAGTAGCCGGCGATCAGCGCACCGGTGATCAGCCCCCAGCGCACGCCGGCCGCGGTGCGGCGGCGCCGTTCGGCATCGGCCGCGTGCAGCCGCGTGAAGAGCGCGGGCCCGCCCGCGATCAGGAACACGCCGCCGCACACGGCCAGCACCCCCAGCGTGCCCAGCAGGCCCAGCGTCTCGCCGAGCAGCAGCACCGCCACGGCGGCGGTGAGCAGCGGCGCGCTGCCGCGCGCCAGCGGGTACACCACGGTGAGGTCGCCGACGCGGTAGCCGGTGATCAGCGCGCGGAAGTACAGCAGGTGCACCGCCGCGCTGGCCGCCACCGCGGCCCACTCAGCCCAGCCCCAGCGCGGCACCTCGTGCCAGCCGAACCACAGGCCCATGGGCAGCCACAGCACGCTGGTCAGCGCGGTGGTGATGAACACGAAGCGGTCGTCGCCGCCGGCCTTCTTGGCGGCGATGTTCCAGGTGGCGTGCAGCACGGCGGCGAGGATCACGAGCGCGAGCGCGGCGGGCGGCATCACCCGATTCTGGCGGCGCCGCGGGCGCACTACAGTCGCAGCCATGACAGCGAACCCGGTTCTCGTGCAGGCGCTGCGCGGCGGCATCGTCGAAAGCCATCACCGTGGCGCCATCGCCGTGATCGACGCCGACGGCGCCGTGCACACCGCCGTCGGCGACATCGACCGCCCCATCTTCCCGCGCAGCGCCGTGAAGGTGCTGCAGGCGCTGCCGCTGGTGGCCGGCGGCGCGGCCGAGCGCTACGGCCTGACCGACGCCGAGCTGGCCCTGGCCTGCGCCAGCCACGGGGGGCAGCCCGAGCACGCCGCCACCGCCGCCGCCATGCTGGCCAAGGCCGGCGTCGACGCGATGGCGCTGGAGTGCGGCACGCACTGGCCTTACCACGACGCGTCCATCAAGGCGATGGCCGCCGCCGGCGACAAGCCCAGCGCCCTGCACAACAACTGCTCGGGCAAGCACAGCGGCTTCGTCTGCGTGGGCTGCCTGATGGCCGCCGAGCGCGGCACCGATGCGCGCGCCTTCCTGCGCGGCTACGTCACGCCCGAGCACCCCGTGATGCAGGAGGTGACGGCCGCGCTGCAGGCCGCCACCGGCCACGACCTGGCGCGCACGGCGCGCGGCACCGATGGCTGCAGCATCCCCACCTACGCCATCCCGCTGCGCAAGCTGGCGCACGCCTTCGCCCGCGTGGCCACCGGCGTGGGCCTGAGCCCCGGCCACGCGCGCGCCGCGCGCCGACTGCGCGAGGCCGTGGCCGCTGCGCCCTTCATGGTGGCCGGCAGCGGCCGCTTCGACACCCGCGTGATGGAGGCGCTGGGCCTGCGCGTGTTCTGCAAGGTCGGCGCCGAGGGCGTGCACTGCGCCGCGCTGCCCGAGCTGGGCCTGGGCGTGGCCATCAAGATGGACGACGGCAACACCGCGCGGGCGGTCGAGGTGGCGATGGCGGACGTGCTGCAGCGGCTGCTCGCCCCCGCGGGCGCGGCCAGCGCGCTGCTGGCCGAGCTGGCCGACCAGCCGCTGCGCAACTGGAACGGCATCGAGGTGGGGCGGCTGCGCGCCTGCGCCGCGGATTGACCGGCGCCCGCCCCGCCAGCGGCCGCCCCAGGCAGACAGGGCCGCCCTCAGCCGGCGATCACGACGCAGTCGCGACCGCGCCGCTTGGCCTCGTACAACGCCTCATCGGTGGCGCGCTGCCAGGCATCGACGTCGCGGCCGGGTCGCTGCGCGGCCACGCCGATGCTCACCGTGACGCCCGATTCGGGGTGATCGGGCACCAGGGCCGCCTCGGCCACGAGGCGCAGCAGTTCCTCGGCCAGCCGCGCCGCATCGGCCCGGGCGATGCGCGGCAGCAGCAGCACGAACTCCTCGCCGCCGGTGCGGAACAGGCGGTCGGTCGGCCGCAGCCGTGCCCTCAGCGTGGCCACCAGGCCGCGCAGCACGGCGTCCCCCGCGGCGTGGCCGTGGCGGTCGTTGATGGTCTTGAAGTGATCCACGTCCAGCGCCAGCAGCATGTTCACCGCGTCGGTGCCTGGCGGCGGGTCCGGCAGCGCCGCGAGCTGTGCGACGAGGTGTCGGCGGTTGAAGGCGCCGGTCAGCGGGTCCGTGATCGCCTGCGCCTGCATCGCGTCCTGCAGCTCGCCCAGCACGTTGAGCACGACGTTGATCATCACCAGCATCAATGCCAGCGTCGCGAACACGCGCGCCGCCAGCGGCAGGCCGCCACCGGCTGTGGAGAGAGCCGCCACGCTGGCGCCCACCAGAAGCAGCAGGGACAGCAGCAGCGCCACGCGCCGCCGCAGCAGGAAGTAGGCAATAAACAGGGTCGGGAAGGCCCAGAAGGCGCCATTCGGCCCCTGGATGGTGATCGAGACGATCACCGCCAGCACCATGGTCAGCACCATCAGCCAGAACGGCACCGGTGCCTCGTGGCCCCCGCGGATGCGCAGGCCGTTGACGAACAGCACCACCTGCGCGATGCCGATCACCGTGCCCAGCAGCACGCGGTCGCTGAACAGGTGGTTCACGGTGAATGGCAGCAGCAGGACCGCTCCGAGCAGGCTCAGCTGCACGGCAATGCGGCCCCGATAGGCGGCGAGGGCGTCGTCTTCCCAGCGGAAAACGCGCCTAAAGGCCAGACGCAGTCCGCGGGCGATCTTCGTCATGAAGGTCTGTATCGACATGGGCCGACCGCGACTTGAGCCCCCGGCTCCGGCGCGGCACCTCAGCCCGCCGGCGAAGGGGCCCGCGCCGGGCCCGAGATCAGGGCCACCGCGTCGTCGCCGCCATGCCCCAGCAGCCCGGCGGCGGTGTAGATGCCCAGCTTGCCGCGCGTGTCGGCGATGTCGAGGTTGCGCATGGTCAGCTGACCGATGCGGTCGGCCGGCGTGAAGGCGGCGTCCTCCACCTTTTCCATACTCAGGCGCTCGGGCGCGTAGGTGAGGTTCGGGCTCTGCGTGTCGAGGATGGTGTAGTCGTTGCCGCGCCGCAATTCGAGCCAGACCTCGCCGGTGACGGCGCGCGCGACCCAACGCTGCGCGGTCTCGCGCAGCATCAACGCCTGCGGGTCGAACCAACGGCCCTGATACAGCAGCCGGCCGAGCCGGCGTCCGTTCGTGCGGTATTGCTCGATGGTGTCCTCGTTGTGGATGCCGGTGACGAGCCGCTCGTAGGCGATGTACAGCAGCGCCATGCCCGGGGCCTCGTAGATGCCGCGGCTCTTGGCCTCGATGATGCGGTTCTCGATCTGGTCGCACATGCCCAGGCCGTGGCGGCCACCGATGGCGTTGGCCTCGGCCATCAGCTCCACGGGGCTGGCGAAGGTGCGGCCGTTCAGCGCCACGGGCACGCCCTCCTCGAAGCGCACGCTCACCTCCTCGGCCTTCACCGGCACGTCGTCGCGCCAGAAGGCCACGCCCATGATCGGCTTGACGATGCGGATGCCCGAGTTCAGGAACTCCAGGTCCTTGGCCTCGTGCGTGGCGCCGAGCATGTTGCTGTCGGTGCTGTACGCCTTCTCGACGCTCATCTTGTAGTCGAAACCGTGGGCGACGAGGTACTCGCTCATCTCCTTGCGGCCGCCGAGCTCGTCGATGAAGCGCTGGTCCAGCCAGGGCTTGTAGATGCGCAGCTGCGGGTTAGCTAGCAGCCCGTAGCGGTAGAAGCGCTCGATGTCGTTGCCCTTGTAGGTGCTGCCGTCGCCCCAGATGTGGACGTCGTCCTCCTTCATGGCCACCACCAGCGCCGTGCCGGTGACGGCGCGGCCCAGCGGCGTGGTGTTGAAGTAGGTGGCGCCGCCGGTGCTGATGTGGAAGGCGCTGCACTGCAGCGCGGCGATGCCCTCGGCCACCAGCTGCGCCCGGCAGTCGACGAGCCGGGCGATTTCGGCGCCGTAGGCCAGCGCCTTGCGCGGGATGTCGTCGTAGTCGCTCTCGTCGGGCTGGCCCAGGTTGGCCGTGTAGGCGCAGGGCACAGCGCCTCGGGTGCGCATCCAGTGGACGGCGGCGGAGGTATCCAGGCCGCCCGAGAAGGCGATGCCGACGCGCTGGCCGGCGGGAAGCGATTGCAGGATCGTGGTCACGACAGGGCTCCGAATCAACCCTGCATTGTCGCGGATCAGTGCAGCTTGACCCGCGGCTCGGTGCCGCGCGTGAGCCAGCGGCTGGCCGAGCCCAGCGCCGTCTTCCACCAGCCGTGCAGCGCCACCTCGTGCATCTTGTAGAGGCTCAGGTACATGGTGCGTGCGAACAGGCCTTCCACCCAGAGGTTGCCGCCCACCAGCGCCCCCATCAGGTTGCCCACGGTGCTGTACTCGCCCAGCGAGACCAGCGAGCCGAAGTCGCGGTAGTGCCAGGGCCTGGGCGCGCCCCCCTTGACCTTGAGCAAGCGCGGCAGTTCGGCCGCCAGGTGGCTGGCCTGCTGGTGCGCAGCCTGCGCGCGCGGCGGCACGCAAACGCCCGCTTCGCGGCCCAGCCACGGGGCGGCGGCGCAGTCGCCGATGGCGAAGATTCGCTCGTCACGGGTGGTCTGGAGCGTGGGGCCCACCACCAGCTGGTTGACGCGGTTGGTCTCGAGCCCGTCGAGCTCAGTGAGGAACGCCGGCGCCTTCACGCCCGCGGCCCACACCACGAGTTCGGCGTCGATGCGCTCGCCCCCCTGGAGTTGCACGCCGGTGGCATCGACCGCCGTCACGCGCGAGCCGGCGCGCACCTTGACACCGAGCTTCACGAGCAGCGCCGTGGCCGAGGCTGCTATGCGCTCCGGCAGCGCTGGCAGGATGCGCGGCCCCGCCTCGAGCAGATGGATGCGGATGTCGCGCTCGGGATCGATGCGCTCGAGGTTGTAGGACACCAGCGTGCGGGTGGCCTTGTGCAGCTCGGCGGCCAGCTCCACGCCTGTAGCCCCGGCCCCGATGATCACCACGTTCAGCTGCCCGGGTGCCAGGGGCCCGGGCTGCATGTGCGCGCGCAGGCAGGCGTTGATCAGCCGGCGGTGGAAGCGGCCGGCATCGTCGGGCGTCTCCAGCGCGATGGCATGCTCGGCCACCCCCGGCGTGCCGAAATCATTGGTGC
The DNA here is from genome assembly GCA_044360025.1 of Rubrivivax sp. Lineage (GTDB taxonomy): Bacteria > Pseudomonadota > Gammaproteobacteria > Burkholderiales > Burkholderiaceae_C > Rubrivivax. The sequence goes on from JBIKLC010000005.1 coordinate 84,945, forward strand.
GGCTGCCCACGGCCATCACCAGGGTGTCGTAAGGGCGCGAGTAACCATGGGTGACGGGTCGCCCGTCCTCGTCGACCACGGGTCCCACGTGCACGAGGCGTTGGGTTCGGTCCAGGCCCGTCATCCTGCCGACCCGGTACCGAAACCCGTTCCAGTGGCTCTGCGCCAAGTAGTCGGTGGCGTGCTCGTGCACGTCGATGCTGCCGGCAGCGAGTTCGTGCAGGTGCGGTTTCCAGAAGTGCGTGCGCGCCTTCTCGATGAGCGTCACGTGGGCGCGACCCCGCCGCCCCAGCGTACGCCCCAGCCTCGTCGCCAGCTCCAGCCCGCCGGCGCCACCACCGACGATGACGATGCGATGCAGGGCGGGCGCGGAGGTGGTTTCAGAGGAAGGGATCATCTTCGCTGAGTCTGTCACAAACCGACCCGGGTGCAAGCGGCGCACCCAACCGGATGGGCGGGTTGCTCGCCGGGCTCAGCCCGGCTTCCGGGGGCACTCAGGGCCTGCGCGGGCCCGGGCCCGCCTTGGTGCGCAACTCCTCGGCCAAGGCGTTGATGCTGCGCGCCATCTGGCCAAATTCATCGCCGCACTTGACGCGAAGGCTGGTGTCGTCGATGTGGCCGGCCTCGAGCTCGGTCAGCGCGCGTGTCAGCTGCCTCAAGGACCGGGCGAACCCCTGGGTCAGCCACCATCCCGCAGCGGCGGCCAGCGCCAGCGCCACAAGCACGCTGGCGGCCAGCCAGGCCGACAGCGCGCGCAGCGGCGCCGTGACGGCGCCACGGTCTTCAGCGACGGCCACTACCCAGTCGTGGCCACGCACGGGCGCAAAACCAGCGACCGTGGCCAACCCGCTGACCGCCGACGGGTACTCCAGCGCGCCGGAGGTCTTCGCGCCCATCAGCGCCGCAGCCAACTCGGTCTCGCCCACGGTGTGCACGTCATCGCGACGAAATCGTTGGTCGGCGCGGATCGCGGCGAGCTGGTCGGGCGCCAGCGGCATCAGGCTGCGGTGGCGCAGGTCGGCGTGGGCATGGTGGATGTACACGCCGTCGCCATCGACCAGGAATGGCGTGAGCCGACGGCCCGCGGCGGCCGGGCCACCCGCCTGCGCCCGCTCGAGGGCGTGAACGACCGGGTCGCCGGCCAAGCGCAGCACCATGACGCCGACGATGCCACCGGCCGCCGCGCGCACGGGCTCGGCGATGTCGATGTGCGAGGCACCGATGGTGTTGCCGGCGATCAGGGTGCTGATGTGACTGCGCCCCCGCATGGGCTGCATGAAGTAGGGGCGCAGCGCGTGGCTGGTGCCCTGCATGCCCACCTCGGAAGCCAGGGCCACCAGGCCCACGGCGTCGATAAGCAACACGCTCTGCACGCCAGAGCCCGGTTGCACCAAGCGCATCAGGCGGTCGCGCAGCGCGGCACGAACGGACTCGGTGGGCTTGGCAAGCCAGGCGCCGAAGGCGGGCTCGGCAGCGATCTGACGCGCCTGCTCGCGTCCCCGCTGCAGATAGCCGGCCACATCGGAGGCCGCGTGCGTGGCCACGCTCTGCAGCAAGCGTGCTTCGGTGGCCACCACAGCGTCGCGCGCCGCGCCCAGATTGAGCGCCGCCCCCATCGCCAGCGGCAGCACGCCCACGGCCGCTATGGCCAGGCCGGTCTTCACGGCCAGCGGCCAGTCGCGGGGACGCAAAAGGCGCTGGCCGCGGCTGCGCACCGCAAGCGACTGCGTAGGCACGGACAGGTCCTGCGCGGGGCCGAGCCCTTCGACGCGGCGGCGCGTCGCCTCGAAACGTCTCAGCGCCGCTGGGTGGTCGGCCATCAACGCCTGCCGCCACTCGGCCACCGAGCGCGGACGCTTGGCGGGGTCGGTGGCCAGGGCCCAGTCGATGGCCTTGAGGAAGGCGTCGCCGAAGACGTCGCGCCCGGCCTCCACGGCGCGTCCGTAGGCCTTGGGGTCGGCTTTGCGCGTTTCGGCGTCGGGCGGCTTGCTGCCGCTCACGCACCAGTACAGCGTCGCGCCCAAGGCGTAGAGGTCGGTCCAGGGGCCCTGCTCCCCGAGGCCGTACTGCTCGATGGGCGCATAACCCGGGGTCACCACCACCAGCCCCTCGGGCGCTACGCTGGCGGTCTGGCCGGCACTGCCGAAATCCAGGAGCACCAGACTGCCGTCGGAGCCGCGCACCTGGATGTTGTCGGGCTTGATGTCGCGATGCAGAAAGCCGGCCTCGTGCACCGCCTGCAGGCCATCGAGCAGCGGCAGCAGCAATTCCACCAGGGCCTTCTCACCTATCTCGCGGTGCTCGGGCCACCAGTCCCTCAGCGGCTTGCCGCCCTCGACCTCGAGCACCATGTAGGCCGTGCGGTGCGCCTCGAAGAAGCGCACCACACGCACGATGGCGCGGTGGCGGAACGACGCCAGCGTGCGCGCCTCCACCAGGAAGGCGTCCAGGCCCTGACGGTAGCGCGCCACGTGTTCGCTGGCTGCGGGGGAGACGCTGCCGTCGGCGCTTCGGAACACGATGTCCTGGGGCAGGAACTCCTTGATGGCGACGGCCGCGTTGAGGTGCGAGTCGGTGGCCAGGTAGGTGACGCCGAAGCCGCCCTCGCCCAGCACACGTTCGATCCGGTACTCGTGCAGCCGGGTGCCCGGCCTAAGAGGCGCCGCGGCGCTTCCGCTGCCGCGAGGCAGGCGCGGCAGGGTTGCGCCGACACCGGGCGAAAGCGCCACCGTCACGTCGCCACCCTCGCGGAGCATGGGCCTCAGCACCGACTTGTCGCGACCGGCATGGACAGCCTGACTGGACAGGACATCCTCCGACGGTCCGTCCGCGCGAAGCGTGCTGCGGTCTTCGCGCAGCGTGTCGTCATTCACCCGGCACCCCTTCTGACTGGTCTTCGCGTGAGGGCGTCGTGCGCTGCGCCGCCCCAGCCGATTGCAGGGCAGGATGATAAAGCGCCGCCAAACTCCTCGACGTCGACCGCAGTATGTATCATCCTTACATACCAAAGTTGTCCGATTGCAGTCGTCCGATTGCAACCCGATCTCAAACCGATCCCAACGTACGCCCGACATGGAAGCCACCGTCGCCGAACGCGGCCAGATCACGCTGCCCAAGGCCGTGCGCGACGCGCTAGGCCTGACCAAGGGCACCAAGCTCAAGGTCGAGCTCGAGGGCGGCCGCATCGTGCTGCGCAAGGACGTGGACGACGCGCTGTCGCGCGTGCGCGGGCGCTTCAAGCTCGACGGCTTCGCCAGCACCGACGAAGCCCTGCGGGCCATCCGCGGCCACGCCCCGGGCGACCCCCACCTGCCGCCCGAGGACACCCCGTGATCGCTGCCGACTCCTCGGTGCTGGTCGATCTCGTCAGCGGACAGGGCAGCGACGCCGAGGCCGCGGCGACCGCGCTGCGCCAGGCCCTGCACGTGGGCCCGGTGGTGCTGTGCGAGGTGGCCTTGGCCGAGGTCTGCACCGCCGTCAAGGGCGGCGCGCAGATCATGGACGTGCTCGAGGACATCGGCATCGGCTACAGCGCGATGGAGCCCAAGGCCGCCCTTCGGGCCGGCGAGATGCAGCGCCGCTACCGCCAGCGCGGCGGCCACCGCAGCCGCACCGTGGCCGACTTCCTGATCGGCGCCCACGCCATGATGCAGTGCGACGCGCTCATCACGCGCGACGCCAGTTTCTACCGCGACTACTTCAAGGGCCTGAAGCTCATCCTGCCCCAAGCCTGACGTCAGCCCGCACCCGCACAGTCCCTTCCCAGGACACCGCCGAACCGCTTTCCCCCGGAGCAACCCCCATGCTGCAAGCCTACCGCCAACATGCCGCCGAACGCGCCGCGCTCGGCATCCCGCCGCTGCCGCTCGACGCGAAGCAGGTGGCCGAGCTGATCGAACTCATCAAGAGCCCGCCGGCCGGCGAGGACGCCTTCCTGCTGGAACTGCTCACGCACCGCGTGCCGCCGGGCGTGGACGACGCGGCCAAGGTCAAGGCCAGCTTCCTGGCGGCCGTGGCGCACGGCGACCTCGCGGTCGGCCTGATCGGCAAGGCCAAGGCCACCGAGCTGCTGGGCACCATGGTGGGCGGCTACAACGTGCACCCGCTGATCGAGCTGCTCGACGACGCGGATGCCGCCATGGCCGGCACCGCGGCACAGGGCCTGAAGAAGACGCTGCTGATGTTCGACTACTTCAACGACGTCGCGGCCAAGGCCAGGGCCGGCAACGCCAAGGCTGCCGAGGTGATGAAGAGCTGGGCCGACGCCGAGTGGTTCACCAGCCGCCCCGAGGTGCCGAAGTCCATCACCGTCACCGTGTTCAAGGTGCCCGGCGAAACCAACACCGACGACCTCAGCCCCGCGCCCGATGCGTGGAGCCGCCCGGACATCCCGCTGCACTACCTGGCGATGCTGAAGAACACGCGCCCGGATGCCGCCTTCAGGCCCGAGGAGGACGGCAAGCGCGGGCCCATGCAGTTCATCGAGGACCTGAAGAAGAAGGGCCACCTCGTGGCCTACGTGGGCGACGTGGTCGGCACCGGATCCAGCCGCAAGAGCGCCACCAACAGCGTCATCTGGGCCACGGGCCAGGACATCCCCTTCGTGCCGAACAAGCGCTTCGGCGGCGTCACGCTCGGCGGCAAGATCGCGCCGATCTTCTTCAACACGCAGGAGGACTCCGGCTCGCTGCCCATCGAGGTGGACGTGAGCCGCCTCGAGATGGGCGACGTCATCGAGGTGCTGCCCTACGACGGGCAGCTGCGCAAGGACGGCGCCGTGGTGGCCGAGTTCAAGCTCAAGAGCGAGGTGCTGTTCGACGAGGTGCGCGCCGGTGGCCGCATCAACCTCATCATCGGCCGCAGCCTCACCGCCCGGGCGCGCGAGTTCCTGGGCCTGCCGGCCAGCACCGTGTTCCGCCTGCCGCAGGCCCCGGCGGCCACGAAGGCCGGCTTCACGCTGGCGCAGAAGATGGTCGGCCGCGCCTGCGGCCTGCCTGACATCGACGGAAAGGGCCAGGGCATCCGCCCCGGCACCTACTGCGAGCCGCGCATGACCACCGTCGGCAGCCAGGACACCACCGGCCCGATGACGCGCGACGAGCTCAAGGACCTGGCCTGCCTGGGCTTTAGCGCCGACCTGGTGATGCAGAGCTTCTGCCACACCGCCGCCTACCCCAAGCCGGTGGACGTGAAGACGCACCGCGAGCTGCCGGCCTTCATCAGCAGCCGCGGCGGCGTGAGCCTGCGGCCGGGCGACGGCGTCATCCACAGCTGGCTCAACCGCCTGCTGCTGCCCGACACCGTGGGCACTGGCGGCGACAGCCACACGCGCTTCCCCATCGGCATCAGCTTCCCCGCCGGCTCGGGCCTGGTGGCCTTCGGCGCCGCCACCGGCGTGATGCCGCTGGACATGCCCGAGAGCGTGCTGGTGCGCTTCAAGGGGCAGATGCAGCCGGGCGTGACGCTGCGCGACCTGGTGCACGCCATCCCCTACGCCGCCATCAAGCAGGGCCTGCTCACGGTGGCCAAGGCCGGCAAGAAGAACGTCTTCAGCGGCCGCATCCTCGAGATCGAGGGCCTGCCCGACCTGAAGGTGGAACAGGCCTTCGAGCTGAGCGACGCGAGTGCGGAGCGCAGCGCCGCCGGCTGCACGATCAAGCTCAACCAGGCGCCGATCATCGAGTACCTCAACTCGAACGTCGTGCTGATGAAGAACATGATCGCCGACGGCTACCAGGACGCGAAGACGCTGAAGCGCCGCATCGAGAAGGTCGAGGCCTGGCTGGCCGACCCGCAGCTGCTGGAGGCCGACGCCGACGCCGAGTACGCGGCCGTGATCGAGATCGACCTGAACGAGCTCAAGGAGCCCGTGCTGTGCTGCCCGAACGACCCCGACGACGCCAAGCTGCTGAGCGACGTGGCCGGCACCAAGATCGACGAGGCCTTCATCGGCAGCTGCATGACCAACATCGGCCACTTCCGCGCCGCGGCCAAGCTGCTGGGCGGCCAGCGCGACATCCCGGTGAAGCTGTGGGTGGCGCCGCCTACCAAGATGGACCAGAGCGAGCTCATCAAGGAAGGCCACTACGCCGCCTTCGGCACCGCTGGCGCGCGCACCGAGATGCCGGGCTGCAGCCTGTGCATGGGCAACCAGGCGCAGGTGCGCGAGGGCGCCACCGTGGTGAGCACCAGCACGCGCAACTTCCCCAACCGCCTGGGCAAGAACACCAACGTGTTCCTGGCGTCGGCGGAGCTGGCGGCCATCGCGTCCAAGCTCGGCCGCATCCCCACCGTGGCCGAGTACCACGAGGCCATGGGCATCATCAACAAGGATGCCGCCAGCGTGTACCGCTACATGAACTTCGACCAGATCGAGGAGTACGCGGAGACGGCGCGGGGCGTGGCGGTCTGAACGCCGGCGCGTTTGCCACTCAGCGATGATTGAGCCATGAACAACCGAACGCTGCTGACCTCCCTGGTGCTGATGGCCCCCTTGCTGGCCCAGGCCCAGGGCTCGCTGGCGGAACGGCGGCAGGCCATCACCAAGGGCACGGCACCCGGCAAGGTGCTCATTGAGGCGCCGACCCGCTCCGGCCGCGCGGCTTCGGCGCCGGACTCGGTTCCTTCGACGGCCCCTGCTGCGGCTTCGGCGCCGGCGGGACCGGCACGCCCCGGTCTGCTCAGCCGGCTGCCGCCGCCCGGCGGCCGATCTCTGGCCGACACCCGCCGCCTGAACGCGCCCGACCAAGGCATCGTCATCAAGCCGGCCGCACCGGCGAGCGCAGCCCGCTGAGGCGCTCGCGGGCGCTCAACCCGCGCCCTGCCGCAGCGCCTCGCCCAGCCCGCTGAAGCGCCGCGTGCGTCGGGCCAGCGCACGCGCCAGCAGCGCCGGCTGCGGCCCGGCCAGCGTGAGCCGCTGCCGCGCGCGCGTGATGCCGGTGTACACCCATTCGCGCGTCAGCACCGGGCTGTCCTCGCCCGGCAGCACCAGCGCCACGTGGCCGAACTCCGAGCCCTGGCTCTTGTGCACCGTCATCGCGAAGGCCGTCTCCACCGCCGCCAGCCGCGCCGCGGCCACCGAGCGCAGCGGCCCGCCGTCGGCGAACCACACGCGCATCGCACCGCCGTCGGGCGGGCGCAGCACCAGGCCCACGTCGCCATTGAACACACCCAGCGCGGGCTCGTTGCGCCTCACCATCACCGGACGGCCCTCGACCCAGCCGTCGGCGCCCTGCCGGCCCAGGAAGGCCTCGGCGAGCTGCCGGTTCAGCGCCACGGTGCCGAAGGGGCCGTCGTGCACGGCGGCCAGCAGCCGGAAGCGGTCGAAGGCGCGCAGCAGCTCGGCCACCCAATCCTCGAAGGCCCCGGCCGCGGCCGGCCGCGCGCGCAGCAGCCCGACGAAGGGCCCGTAGCCCTGCGGCCCGCTGGCCAGCGCCAGCAGCGGGCCCGGGCCGGGCGCCACCAGGCGCTGCAGCGCGTCGCCGCCGGCCTGCAGCAGCGCCGTGGCGGCGTCGGCGTCGCCGCGGTTGGTGGCCGCGGCCAGCGCGGCGATGGGGCCGTCGAAGCGGTGGCCGGCGGTGAGCGTGACGGTCTGCGGCGCCAGCGGCGAGCCCGGCGCGCACAGCTCGGCCATCACCGCGCCGGCCTCCACCGAGGCCAGCTGGTCGCGGTCGCCCAGCAGCACCAGCCGCGCGGCCGCGGGCAGCGCCTCCAGCAGCGCGGTGAGCATCTCGCCGTGCACCATCGAGGCCTCGTCGACGAGCAGCAGGTCCACCGGCAGCGGCTGCGCCGCGCCGTGCACGAAGCGGCGCGTGCCCGGGCGCGTGCCCAGCGTGGCGTGCAGCGTGCGCGCCGGCTGCGCGGCCAGCGTGGCGGCGACGGTGGCGCGCGCCTGCACCAGCGCCGCCGGGCCGGGCGCACCGCCCGGGCGCAGCGCCGCCTCGATGGACTGGCGCAGCCGCGCCGCTGCCTTGCCGGTGGGCGCGGCCAGCGCCAGGCGCAGCGGCTCGGCCCCGTGCAACGCCTGCAGCAGCACCAGCACGCGCGCGGCGGTCCAGGTCTTGCCGGTGCCGGGGCCGCCGGTGACCACGGCCACGCGGCCCCGCTGCGCCACCACGGCGGCGCGGCGCTGCGCGTCGTCGGCCGGCACGCCGCCCGCGCGCGGCGGGAACAGCGCGTCCAGCAGCGGCCCGAGCGCGGCCTCGGCGGCCGGCTCGGCCGCCACGGCCAGGCGCTCGCGCAGCAGGGTCGCGGCGCGGCGCTCGTCGTGCCAGTGGCGGCGCAGCGCCAGCGCGCCGTGCTGCAGCACCAGCGGCGTGGCGGCGTCGGCCGCGGGTTCGATGGCCACCAGCGGCGAGCCCGCCCAGGCCGCGCGCGCGGCGTCGGCATCGGCCGGCAGATCGTGCACCCACGGCGCGGCCTCCAGGCCGGCCTCGGCCAGCGCGGCCCGCGCGCCGCCGTCCAGCGGCAGCCGCGTATGGCCGCGCGACTCCAGCGCCACCAGCAGCCGCGTGGCCGCCAGCAGCCCGGCCGGCGCGTCCGGCTGCACGCGCGCCAGCAGCCCGGCCAGCGCCGCCGCCAGCGGCGGCTCGGCGGCGCTGCCCGGCGGCGGCCCGGCCGGATTGGGTGCACGCGTCATGCCGCACGCCCCGTGGCGGCGCTGAACATCGCGTCCAGCGCGTCGAGCAGCGCCGGCTCCGGCGCCAGGTACCAGGCCCCGGCGCCCGGCGCCGCAATGCCGCGCAGGAACAGGAAGGTGGCGCCGTGCAGCTGCGCCGCGGGCCGGTAGCGCGCGCCCAGGCGCTGCCGCAGCAGCCGGTGCAGCGCCACCAGGTACAGCGCGCCCTGCACGTCGTAGCGGTGCTGCAGCACGGCCTGTGCGAGCGCCTCGTCGGTGTAGGCGGCGTCGCCGTCGCCCAGCGCGTTGCTCTTGTGGTCGAGCACGCCGAAGCGGCCGTCGGGCGTCTCGAACACCAGGTCGGCGAAGCCCATCAGCAGCCCGCGCAGGCGGCGCGGCGGCAGCGCCGGGCGCTCCAGGCCGGGCAGCACGTGGCGGCGGCACAGCGCGTCGACGCGCGCCGCGTCCAGCGCCTCGGTGGGCAGCCAGAACTCCAGCTCGGGCCAGGTGCGCGGCAGCGCCGACAGCGGCGCGCCGAGCACGGGCACCGGCGTGTCGCACACCTGGCCCAGCCAGTCGACCACGTCGCCGGCGTTCACGTCGGGCGCCTGCCGCTCGAGCCGGGCGCGCAGCTGCGCGGCCAGCGCCGGCTCGCGCGCCAGCGCGAAGCGCTGGTCGGCCAGCCACTCGAGCTGCTCGTGCAGCAGCTGGCCCGGGCCGGTGCCGCGCGGGAAGCGGTGCCAGGGCGCGCCCCGCGGCGCCGGCGCGAAGGGCCCGGACGCCTCGGCCGGCGGCTCGTCGTCGCGCCAGCCGCGGGCCGGCGCCGCGTCGGCCAGGCCGCGCACGAAGCCGGAGTAGCTGCCCACGGCCCAGGCCGCGGGCGGCTGCGCTGGCAGCGGGCGCGGCGGGCGCAGCGGCCGCACGGGCTGCCGGTCGGCCCAGCGCGTGCGCGGGGGTTCGTCGCCATCGCCGGCCCCCGGCCAGGCGGGCACGAGCCGGGCATGCGGCAGCGCGCCGGCCCAGCGCTCGACGGCCGCCGCCACGGCCGCGTCGTCCAGCGCGTCGTCGCCGCTGACCAGCCAGCCCAGCGCGCTGCGGTGCCAAGTGGGCTGGGTGCCCTTGCCGTTGACCTGCAGCGCCGCGGCCACCCCCAGCCAAAGCGCGTGCTCGGCACGCGTCAGCGCCACGTACAGCAGCCGCAGCGCCTCGCGCGACTGCTCGGCCTCGTCGGCCGCGCGCGCGTCGGCGTCGGGCGCGAACACCACCGCGCGCCGGCCGTCGGCCGCCGTGGCCTCGTCGGCCGGCTGCACCACGAAGGCCGGCGAGCGCGGCCGCGACGCGAGCGACACGAACGGCACGCACACCACGCGGTACTGCAGGCCCTTGCTCTTGTGCACGGTGACGATGGGCACGAGGTCGGCGTCGCTCTCCAGGCGCAGCAGCTGCTCGTCGGGCGCGGAGTCGCCCTCGGCCGACTCGTCGATCTCGCGCGCCAGCCAGCGCAGCAGCTCGGCCTCGCCGGGTTGGTGCTCGGCAGCGGTCTGCAGCAGCTCGGCCAGGTGCAGCGTGTTGGTGAGCGCACGTTCGCCAACGGGTCGCGCCCAGCGATCGGGCGCCACCAGCGTGTGCAGGGCCTGGCGCAGCGCCGCCAGCACGCCCTGCTGCCGCCAGGCGGCGCGCAGCGGCAGCAGCCGCTCCACCCAGGCCTCGAAGCGCGCGTCGTCGTCGGCCAGCGCGCACAGCTCGTCCAGCGGCAGGCCCATCCAGGCGCTGGCCAGCGCGGCGCGCACGGCGCGGCCGTCGGCGGGATCGGCCACGGCGCGCAGCAGGCGCAGCAGGTCGGCGGCCTCGGGCTCGGCGAACACCGAGTCCTTCTCGGACAGGTACACCGAGCGCACCGCGCGAACGCCCAGCGCGCGGCGCACGGCGTCGGCCTCGGCCTTGTTGCGCACGAGCACGGCGATGTCGCGCGGGCGCAGCGCCCGCTCGGGCTCGGCGGCGTCGCGCGGGTCGTGGACGCGGGTGCCCGGGTCGGACAGCCAGGCCACGATCTGCTCGGCGCAGGCCGCGGCCAGGCGCAGCCGCGCCTGGCCCGTGGGGTGCGCGCCGCGGTCCAGCGCCACCGTCAGCGGCGGCATCGGCGCACCGGCCACGGTGATGCGGTCGGCGCGGCCGCGCGCCCGCACGGGCTGGAACGGCAGGCGCGGGCGGCCCGCGTCGTCGGCGCCGAAGCGGAACGCGCCCTCGGGCTGGCGCTCGGCCTCGGCGCGCTCGAACACGGCGTTGACGGCCGCCACCAGCTCGGGCGTGGAGCGGAAGTTGGTGTCCAGGCCTTGCACGCGCGCGCCGGCGGCCTGCCGCGCGCGCAGGAAGCCGTGGATGTCGGCGCCGCGGAAACGGTAGATCGACTGCTTGGGGTCGCCGATCAGCAGCAGCGTGCGCCCGGGCTCGTCGTGGCCGAAGCCCCAGAGGCGCTCGAACAGCGCCATCTGCACCGGCGAGCTGTCCTGGCACTCGTCGACCAGCGCCACGGGGTAGCGATCGAGCACCTGCGCGCGCAGCCGGGCCGCGGCCTCGCCGCGCTGCGCGGGGTCGAGCGCGTCGGACAGGCGGCGTTGCAGGTCGGCGAACCCGGCCAGGCTGGCACGCCGCTTCTGCGCCTGCAGGCGGGCGCTGACCTGGGCGTGGGCGTGGGCACTCAAGGCCGCACCCAGGGGCCGCAGCGCCCGCAGGGCCTGCAGCAGCGCCGCGAGTTCGGCGAACTCCGGCGGCACGGGCAAGGGCTGCTTCAGCGCCTCGGCCACGCCCTGCGGCGACAGGCGCTGCTCTGCCGTATCGGTGATCTTCGCCGGCCACTCGAGCCCCGGATCGGCGGCCCAATCAGCCACGCTCTGCAGCCAGCCGGTGGCGCGCACCTCGCCCAGCTTGGCGCCGTCGATGGGCTTGTTCTTCCTGGCCGCCCACAGGGGCTGCAGCCAGTCGAGCATCGCCTGCACGCGCCGGTCCCAGCCCTGCTTGAGCAGCCGCAGCTCGCTGTCGCGCCGGGCCTGCCAGCGCGACAGCACCTGCGGCAGCGCGAGATCGGCGTCGGCCTCCCGCACGTCCCCCACCTTCAGCAGCGGTGCCAGCGCGCGATCCAGCGCCTCGACGTCCGGCCACTGCGCCAGCACCAGCGCCAGCGCATCGCCCTCCAGCGGGTAGACCTCGGCGCGCCACCAGTCGCGCAGCGCCTGCCGGCGCAGCTCGCTCTCGTCGGCCACCAGCTCCTCGTCGAAGCGGCTGCCGCTGTCGAATGCGTGCTCGCGCAGCACGCGCTGGCACCAGGCGTCGATGGTGTGCACGGCGGCCTCGTCCATGGCGTCGGCGGCGCGCGCCAGCAGCCGCGCCGCGGCCTCGCGCTCGGCCGCGCCGGGGCGGGCCTGGAGCAGCGCGCGCAGCAGGGCGTCGGCCGGTTCGTCGTCCGCGGCCGCGCGGAAGGCGAGTGCGGCCTGCGCCAGGCGCTCGCGGAGGCGCTCCACCAGCTCGCGCGTGGCGGCCTGGGTGAAGCTCATCACCAGGATCTCGCGCGGGTGCAGCGGCCGCGCCACGCCGTCGCCCAGCACCAGGCGCAGCACCAGCGCGGCCAGCGTCCAGGTCTTGCCGGTGCCGGCGCTGGCCTCGATGACGCGGCTGCCGCGCAGCGGCAGCGTGACGACGTCCAGCCGCTCAGTCATCGGCGCTCCCGTCGTCGTCGTCAGGAGCCACGGCGTCGGGCAGTGGCTCGATCACCAGCGTCGCCAGCCAGGCGGCCAGCAGGCCGTAGAGCTGCGTCGTCACGGCCACGAAGCGCGGCTCGTCCGCCAGATCGGCCCAGCTGGGGTACAGGCGCGCCAGGTGCGGGTCTTCGACCTCGCCGCGCTGCTGCTCGCTGCCCTCGTAGGCAACGGCCGGCCGGCCCTCGGCCAGCCAGGCCAGGCCGGTCTTCAGCGCCGTGGGCCAGGGGCCGTCGTCGCCGGTGCCCTCCAGCCAGGCCGCGGCCAGCGTGGCGAGCTGCGCCCGGGCCACGTCTTCGGGCACCGGCGGGGCCGTCACGATGCGGTCGGTGCCCAGCACCTGCAGCGTGCACGGGTGGCCGCTCGCGGACAGGGCGAGCTGCTCGAGCCAGGGCTGCACCAGCGGGTCGGCGCGCGGCGGTGGCTTCGACTTGCTGCCCTCGGTGACGCGGCTCGCGCTCAGGCGCAGCAGCTGCGCCCGGCCGTCGGCACCGGCCAGCCAGGGCAGCAGCCCGGCGTCGAGCCGCAGGGGCTCGCCGCGGCCCGGCAGCGCCAGGGCCACGGCCAGCGGCGCACGCCCGGCCGGCACCGTCAGCCCGGCGCGCCGCGCCGACCAGGCCGCGAGCACCGGCGCCATCTCGGCCTGCAGCGCCGCGGCCACGGCCTCGCCCGGCGCGCCCCACGGCAGCCGGCCCTCGCGGCGCAGCCGCGCCACGGTGCGCGTCAGCTGCGCCGCGGCGGCCGCAGGCTCGTCGGGCAGCGTGCGCAGCACGGCGTCGCGCCACTGCCAGGCGTCGAGGCCGCCGGCGGCGAAGGGCTCGTCGTCGTCGACGGCCTCGTCCGCCAAGCGCAGGTCGGCGCGCAGCCGCGTGCGGAAGAAGGCCTGCACGGGCTTGCGCACAAAGTCGGCCAGCGTCCTGAGCGGCAGCCCGGCCGGCTCCGGGCGCGGCGTGGGCGGCGGCGGCACCGCGCCCGCCGCCGGCGCCTCGTGCAGGCGGCGCCACTCGTGGGCGTGGGTGAACAGCCGCTCGTCGGGCCCGAGCTCGACGTAGGCGCGGCTGAAGGGCTGCAGCGGGTGCGACACCGTGATCGCCTCCAGCGCCGCAGCGCCCCACACGGCCGCGACCTCGTCGCGCAGCTGCTGCACCAGCACCGAGGGCGGCTGCGGCTGGTTGTCGCGCGCACGGTGGGCGCTCCAGCTCAGGTGCAGGCGGTCGCGCGCGGCCAGCAGCGCGTCGAGCATCAGCTGGCGGTCGTCGTCGCGGCGCGAGCGGTCGCCGGGGCGTGCCAGCCGCGGGTCGGCCATCAGGTCGAAATCGCTGCGCGCGGCCGGGCGCGGGTACTCGCCGTCGTTCAGCCCAAGCAGGCACACGCAGCGGAACGGAATGGCGCGCAGCGGCAGCAGCGTGCAGAAGGTGACGCCGCCGGCACGGAAGCGGCCGCCGCCGGCCTCGTCGACGCCCGCGAGCCAGGCCTCGCGCACCAGCTCCAGGCCCACGGGCTCGTCGAAACCGGCGGCTTCGCAGGCGGCGCCCCAGGCCTGCAGCGCCGTGTCGGCCTGCGCCAGCAGCGTCTTCTCGCGGTCGTCGCTGGCGCGGAACATCGCCGCCAGCAGCGCGCGCAGCCGCGGCAGCCAGGCCGCGGGCGGGCGCGGATCGGCGGCCTCGGCCCACCAGGCGTCGAGCCGCTGCAGCAGCGCGGCCAGCGTGCCGGCGAGCGCGGCGTCGACACCGGCCACCTCGGGCCAGGGGTCGATGCCGCCGGGCGGATCGGCCGCGGGCGGCAGCGCGCCGGTGGCATAGCCCATCAGCAGCCGGTCGAGCGCGAAGCGCCAGGTGCCCACGGCGCCGGCCGCCTGCAGCCCCAGCGCGGCGCGCTGCGCCTCGTGCAGGCCCCAGCGCGCGCCGGCATCGCTCATCCAGCGGCACAGCTGTTCGACGCCGTCGTCGCCCAGCTCCCAGCGCGCGGCCACCGCGGGCGTGGCCAGCAGGTCGCGCAGCTCGCTGGCGCCCCAGCGCCGCTCGCGCACCTGCATCAGCGCCTCCAGCGTGCGCAGCAGCGGGTGGCGGCCGCGCTCGCGGCGGTCGGCCAGGCCCCAGGGCACGTGGCGCGCGTCGCCGGGCGCGAAGCGGCCGAACACCGCCGCGATGGCGGGGGCGAAGCGATCGATGTCGGGCACCATCACGACCACGTCGCGCGGCTCGAACTCGCCGCGCGCGAAGGCCTCGAGCAGCTGGTCGTGCAGCAGCTCGACCTCGCGCATCGGGCCGTGGGCGCGGTGGAACACCAGGCTGCCGTCGCCCGGCCGCCGCGGCAGCGGCTCGGCCGGCGGCACGCCGTCGTCGTCGAGCACGCGCGCCTGCAGCACCTGCAGCATCGTCGCGCCCGGGGGTTCGTCGAACAGCGCGGTGCGCAGCAGGCCCAGCTGTTCGGCGCGGGCCTGGCCGTCGTCGTGGGACTGCAGCTGGCGCACGAAGTCGCGGCACTGGCGGCCCCAGGCCTGCAGCAGCGGGTGGCCCTGGCCGGCGTCGGCCGGGCGGTGGGCCCAGTCGGCGTGGCGGCAGGGGTCGGACACGGCCAGCAGCACCGGCACGTGGCGCGCCAGCGCGGCCAGCGCCTCCAGCGTGGTGTGCGGCAGGTGCGTGGTGCCGAACAGCAGCAGCCGCGGCGGCAGCCCCGGCGGCGGCGTGCCGGCGGGCGCGGCGTTCAGCGCATCGACGAAGCGGCGGTGCAGCGCCGGCCGCGTGGCCGCGACGTCGCCCAGCTCGGCCAGCAGCGCGCGCCACAGCGCCGCCTGCCAGCGCTGGCCCTCGGGCAGCGGCAGCGGCGCGCGGTCGGCCAGGTCGCGCGCCAGCTGGTCGCGGCCGGCGGCCCAGTCGGCCAGCCAGTCCGGGCGGTAGACCTGGTATTGGTCGAACAGGTCGGCCAGGCGACCGGCCAGCTCCAGCCGGCGCAGCGGCGAGTCGTCCACCGCCAGGAAGCCGGCCAGCGGCGCGAAGGCCGCCTGCCGCGCCAGCAGCGGCAGCCGCCGCATCAGCCACCAGGTCAGCGGCACCTTGTCCAGCGGCGACGCCGCCGGCACCGCCGCCGGCCCCAGCACCGCGCGCCACGCCCGCCACGTGAACTGCGCCGGCAGCTCGACGCGGAAGCCCGCCGCCACGCCCAGCCGCGTGGCCATCGTGGCCTTCAGCCACTCGGCCATGCCGCTGCTGGGCACGAGCAGCGTCTCCTCGTCGAGCGGGCCTGGCGGGTGGCTCGCCAGCCAGTCGAGCGCCACCTCGGCGAGGTCCTCGATGCGGTTGCCGTGCAGGACGACGAAGCCGGGGCTGAACGGGCTCGGGCCGGGCATGCGCAGGGTTCGGGAACAGGGTCAGTCGGGCAGGCCGGCGAAACGAAGTGGGCGCACCACGGCGGCGCTCAGCACACTACCAGGCGCGGCTCGCCGGCCTCGACGCGGCCCATTACCACCGCGGCCTGGAATCCGTGGCGGCGGAAGGTGGCCAGCACGGCGTCCGCCGCCGCGGGCGCGCAGCTCACGAGCAGGCCGCCGCTGGTCTGCGGGTCGGTCAGCAGCGCGCGGTCTTCGGAAGCCAGGCTGGCCGGCACGTCCACGTCGTGCCCGTAGCCGGCCCAGTTGCGGCCCGAGGCGCCGGTGACGAAACCCTGCCCCGCCAGCGCGCGCACGCCGTCCAGCAGCGGCACGGCGGCCCAGTCGATGCGCACGGTGCAACGCGCGCCGCGCGCCATCTCGAGCGCGTGGCCCGCCAGGCCGAAGCCGGTGACGTCGGTGAGCGCGTGCACGCCGTCGATCGCGGCCAGGTCCGGCCCCGGCGTGTTGAGCTTCGTCGTGGTGGCGATCATCTGCGCGTAGCCGGCCTCGCCGAGCGCGCCCTTCTTCAGCGCCGCGCTCATCACGCCCACGCCCAGCGGCTTGCCCAGCACCAGCAGGTCGCCCGGTCGGGCGTCGGCGTTGCGCTTCAGGCGCCGCGGGTGCACCAGGCCCAGGGCCACGAGGCCGTAGATGGCCTCGACGCTGTCGATGGTGTGGCCGCCGGCGATGGGGATGCCGGCTGCGCGGCACGCGCTGGCGCCGCCCTCCAGCACGCGGCCGATGGTGGCGGTGCTCAGCACGTTGATGGGCATGCCCACCAGCGCCAGCGCCAGGATGGGCCGGCCGCCCATGGCGTAGACGTCGGAGATGGCGTTGGTGGCGGCGATGCGGCCGAAGTCGAACGGGTCGTCGACGATGGGCATGAAGAAGTCGGTCGTCGCCACCAGCGCCTGCTCGTCGCTGAGCTGGTAGACCGCCGCGTCGTCGGCGGTCTCGATGCCCACCAGCAGTTCCTTCGGGATGGGCATGGCGGCCGTGCCCTTGAGGATCTCGCTGAGCACCCCCGGGGCGATCTTGCAGCCGCAGCCGCCGCCGTGCGAAAGGGAAGTCAGGCGCGGCTCGGCGGGGCGGTCCGCGGCGACGATGGGGTCGGGGGCGTTCATGGGCGTTGCTCGAAGGGACGGACCCAGGATCGGAAACGGCCGCCCTGGTACCAGGGTCGCCAGTATCGCCCCGGCGACGTGGCTCCCCGGGGCGTCGGCGATGCCGGGCTCAGCGCGCCACGAACAGCGCGAAGTCGCCGGCCGCGTCCGTCCAGTGGCGCGTCTGCTCGCAGCCGGCCTCGGCCAGCAGCGCGGCGAAGCCGGGCAGCGTCCACTTGTGCGCGTTCTCGGTGTGGATGCGCTCGCCGGCGGCGAAGGCGCGCTCGTGGCCGGGCCATCGCACCACCAGCGGCTCTCGCGCCTGCAGGTGCATCTCGACGCGCGCGGCCGCGGCATCGACCAGCGCCACGTGGCGCCACTGGCGCGGCTGGAAGTCGGCGCCCAGCAGCGCGTTCAGGCGCCGCAGCACGTTGAGGTTGAAGGCCGCCGTCACGCCCAGCGCGTCGTCGTACGCGGCCTGCAGGCGCGGCGCGGGCTTGACGAGGTCCACCCCCAGCAGCACGGCGCCGCCGCGGCTGGCGCGGCGCATGTCGGCCAGCAGCGTGCGGGCCGCCTCGGGCGCGAAGTTGCCGATGCTGCTGCCGGGGTAGAACACGAGCGCAGGCCCGTCCACCACGCCCTCGGGCAGCTGCAGCCCCGCGGCAAAGTCCAGCGCCACGCCCAGCATCTCGATGCCCGGGTGCTCGCGCGCCAGGCCCTGCAGCGCGGCACGCAGGTAGCCGGCGGAGATGTCCACCGCCACGTAGCGCCGCGGCGCCAGGCGCGGGAACAGGCGCGCGGCCTTGGCGCCATCGCCCGCGCCCAGGTCCACCAGCACGGGCCCCGGGCCGGTGGCGGCGAGCACGGCGTCGGCGATGGCCGCGCCGTGCGCGGCGAAGATCGCCGCCTCGGTGCGCGTGGGGTAGTACTCGTCGAGCTCGGTGATGGCGTCGAACAGGCGCGAGCCCAGGGCGTCGTACAGGAACTTGGGCGACACGGCCGCGGCCGGCTGCAGCAGGCTCGCGGCGGCCTCGGCGGCCAGCGCGGCGGCGTCGGGGCGGGTGATGACGATGAGGCGGGGCTCGGGCATGGGCAGGGGTGGCGGCACCGGCCCACTCTAGGCGGTTTCGACGACAGCCGCGCGATGCATCGCAAGGCGCGGCGGGCATTGGCTAGAGTCGACCTTCCAGCCGCGCCACGACGCCTGTCCCGCATGAGCCCGCCACCGACCACCGCCCGCCGCTACGCCGCCGTGCGCGCCCACACCGAGGCGCTGGTTCGCGGCCTGTCGGAGGCCGACTGCCAGGCGCAGGCCATGCCCGACGCCAGCCCGGTGAAGTGGCACCTGGCGCACACCACCTGGTTCTTCGAGACCTTCGTGCTCGAGGCGCACGAGGCGGGCTTCCGCGCCTTCGAGCCGGCCTACCGCGTGCTGTTCAACAGCTACTACCAGGCCGTCGGCGACCGCCACCCGCGGCCGCAGCGCGGGCTCGTCACCCGGCCCGGGCTGGCCGAGGTGATGGCCTACCGGCGCGACGTCGACGCCCGCATGGCGGCGCTGCTGGCGCGCCAGGGCGCCGAAGCCGGCGGCGACGACGACCTGGGCGCGCTGGTGGAACTGGGGCTGCAGCACGAGCAGCAGCACCAGGAGCTGATCGCGACCGACTTCCTGCACCTGCTGTCGCTGAATCCGCTGCAGCCGGCCTGGCACCCCGGCCCGCCGCCGACCGCCGAGCCCCTGCCGCTGCACTGGGTGCCCTTCGACGGCGGGCTGGTGCGCATCGGCCACGCGGGCGCGGACTTCGCGTTCGACAACGAGACGCCCGCGCACCGCGTGTGGCTCGAACCCTACGCGCTGGCCTCGCGCCTGGTGACGCAGGGCGAGTGGGCCGCGTTCATCAGCGCCGGCGGCTACCGCGAGCCGCGCTGGTGGCTGGCGGCGGGCTGGGACTGGGTGAGTGCCCACGGCATCGAAGCGCCGCTGCACTGGCGCGCCGAGGGCGCCGGCTGGACCGTCTTCACGGCCCACGGCCGGCACCCGGCGGACCCGCACGCGCCGGTGCGGCACCTCAGCTTTTTCGAGGCCGACGCCTACGCGCGATGGGCCGGCGCGCGGCTGCCCACCGAGGCCGAGTGGGAGCACGCGGTCGCGTCGGCGCCGGGCCGCCTGGCGCAGGCCCACGGCACGGCCTGGCAGTGGACGTCCAGCGCCTACGCGCCCTACCCGGGCTTCCGCCCCTGGGACGGCGCCGTGGGCGAGTACAACGGCAAGTTCATGGTCGACCAGACGGTGCTGCGCGGCAGCTCGTGGGCCACGCCGCCGGGGCACGCGCGCGACAGCTACCGCAACTTCTTCCCGGCCACGGCACGCTGGCAGTTCACAGGACTGCGGCTGGCGCGCGACGCCCGCGGCTGAGCGGCCGGCGCCGCAAAGCGCCACCCACGCGCGGCGCGGGTTCAGCGCGAGGCCAGGGTCTCCCACCGCTCCAGGGCTTGCATCAGCTCGGCCTCCAGCGCCTCGTGGCGCGCGTGCAGCGCGGGCACGGCCTGCGCGTCGCGCGCGTAGGTGGCGGGGTCGGCCAGCTGCGCCTGCAGCGCCTTCTGCTCGGCCTCCAGCGCCTCGATGCGCGCGGGCAGGCCGTCGAGCTCGCGCTGCTCCTTGTAGCTGAGCTTGGCCTTGGCTGCGGCCGGTGCGGGTGCGGGTGCGGGCGCGGCGGCGGACCTGGGCGCGGGGGCCGGCGCCGGCGGCGCCACGCGGGCGCGCTCGCGCTGGCGCTTCCAGTCCTCGTAGCCGCCCTCGTACTCGCGCCACAGGCCCGGCCGGCCGCCGAAGGCCGGGTCGCCCTCCCAGGCGATGGTGCTGGTGACCACGTTGTCCAGGAAGCGCCGGTCGTGGCTGACCAGGAACACCGTGCCCTCGAAGGCCTGCAGCAGTTCCTCCAGCAGCTCCAGAGTGTCGATGTCGAGGTCGTTGGTGGGCTCGTCGAGCACCAGCACGTTGGCCGGCAGGGCGAACAGGCGCGCCAGCAGCAGCCGGTTGCGCTCGCCGCCCGACAGCGTGCGCACCGGCGAATTGGCGCGCTCGGGGGCGAACAGGAAGTCGCTCAGGTAACTCATCACGTGCTTGCGCGTCGCCTTGGGCGGCTGGCCGAGCTCGATCCACTCGCTGCCGGGGCTGATGGTGTCGGCCAGCGTGGCGTCGAGGTCCAGGCCCGCGCGCATCTGGTCGAAGTAGGCCACCTGCAGCCGCGTGCCCTGGCGCACGGTGCCGGCGGTGGGCTGCAGCTCGCCGAGGATCAGCTTCAGCAGCGTGGTCTTGCCGCTACCGTTGGGGCCGATGAGGCCGACCTTGTCGCCGCGCAGGATGGTGGCGGTGAAGCGGTCCACCAGCGGCGGGCCCTCGGGGGCGAAGCGCATCGACACGTCGGTGAGCTCGGCCACGATCTTGCCCGGCGGCAGCCCGGCCTCCAGCTCCAGCCGCACGCGGCCGAGCACGTCGCGCCGCTCGGCCCGCGCCTTGCGCAGCCGCTCCAGGCGCCCCACGCGGCCCACGCTGCGCGTGCGCCGGGCCTCCACGCCCTTGCGCACCCACACCTCCTCCTGCGCCAGCAGCTTGTCGGCGCGGGCGTTGGCCAGGGCCTCGTCCTCGAGCTCGCGCGCCTTGGTGGCCTCGTAGGCGCTGAAGCGGCCGGGGTAGCTGCGCAGCAGGCCGCGGTCGAGCTCGACGATGCGCGTGGCCACCGCGTCGATGAAGGCGCGGTCGTGCGAGACGACCACCAGCGCGCCGCGCCAGGCCACCAGCAGATCCTGCAGCCACTCGATGGCGGCCACGTCGAGGTGGTTGGTGGGCTCGTCGAGCAGCAGCAGCTCGGGCCGGGCCACCAGCGCGCGGGCCAGGGCCACGCGCTTGCGCGTGCCGCCCGACAGCGCGTCGACGCGCGCGTCGCCGTCCAGGCGCAGCCGCTCCAGGCTCTCGGCCACGCGCTGCTCCCAGGTCCAGCCGTCCAGGGCCTCCAGGCGCGTCTGCACGGCGTCGAGGTCATCACCGTCCGGGCTGGACCCCGGCTCGCCCTGCAGGCTGGCGTGGGCCTCGAAGCGCTCGCGCAGCGCCCGCGCCTCGGCCACGCCCTCGGCCACGGCGTCGAAGACGCTCGCACCCGGTGCGAATTCAGGCTCCTGCGGCACGTAGACGCGCCGCAGGCCCTGCTGCAGCGACAGCAGCCCGTCATCGGGCTTGTCCAGCCCGGCCAGGATCTTCAGCAGCGAAGACTTGCCCGTGCCGTTGCGGCCGATCAGCGCCAGGCGCTCGCCGGGCTCGATGGACAGGGACGCGCCGTCCAGGAGCGCAACGTGGCCGAAGGCGAGGTGCGCGTCGGCAAGGGAAAGAAGGGCCATGGGCGGATTGTCGACGCGGCCGGCGCGGCCGGCGGCGGCGGCCGTTCAGCCCGCGAGCGCCCGCGCCGCCGCCGCCTGCCAGGGGCCGTCGGGGTCGATGGCCTGCCACTGCACGCAGGCGTCGACCAGCTTGATGGCGTGGTCGTCGTCGCTGGCGCAGGCCGCCTGCACCAGCTGCGCCCAGGGCGGCGGCGCCAGCGCCGGCCGCGGCACGATGCCGGCCGAGGACACGGTGGCCGCGAAGGCGCGCCAGTAGGCCGCCAGCGCGGCCTGTGCCTTCTCGGGCTCCTCGGGGTCGAGGAAGCGCGTCAGCTCGTGCATCGCCAGCGCGCTCGTCACCAGGTGCAGCACCGCGAAGTTGCCGCTGGCGGCATAGGCCTTGGCCGCCAGCCGCGCCAGCTGCGGCAGCGTGCCCGGGCCGAGCGCCAGCCGCGCGCACAGCGCGTCGAAGCCGCGCGCTTGCGCGGCGGCCTGCAGGCCGTCGACGATCAGGCCGCTGCCGGCCCGCACCACGCGCAGCTGGCGCAGCAGCACTTCGGGGTCATCGGTGGTGGGCTGCGCGTCGGGCCGTGCCTGCCCCAGCGGCAGCCAGCAGGCCGCCCAGGCCGCCAGCGCGTCGCGCAGTTCGGCGCGGTGCCCCGCGGCCGCCGCGTGCGCGGTGCGGATGAGGCCGTGGAAGCCGGCGCCGCCCGCGCCCCGCATCAGCCGCGGCAGCACCTGCGGCAGCATCTCGCTGGGCGATTCGTGATACAGCCACTGCGCGAACAGGTCGCGGTACAGCGGCCAGGCCTCGGGCTGGCCCAGCCGGTCGGCCCAGGCCATGCCGGCCGGCCAGGGCTGCGGCGGCGCGGCCGCGGCCAGGCGCGGCTCGTAATGGCGCGCGAAGGCCTCGAGCCGGGCGTCGTCGGCGCCCAGCCGGGCCAGCGCGTGCAGCGCCATCGGGCGGTGGTTGGCCAGGCCGTCGCCGAGCTCGGGCGCGAAGCCGGCCTCGGCATCGAGCAGCCGCTGCAGCGCGGGCGTCATGGTCATCGCGGGTCTCCTGGGGCCACGGCGGCTTCCAGCGCGTCGATGAACATCGCCGCCACGTCGAAGCCGGTCTGCTCGGCGATCTCGGCAAAGCAGGTCGGGCTGGTCACGTTGATCTCGGTGAGGCGGTCGCCGATGACGTCCAGCCCCACCAGCAGCAGGCCGCGCGCCGCCAGCACCGGGCCCAGGGCCTCGGCGATGGCGCGGTCGGCGTCGGCGAGCGGCTGCGCCACGCCCTTGCCGCCGGCGGCCAGGTTGCCGCGCACCTCGCCGCCCTGCGGGATGCGCGCCAGGGCGTAAGGCACGGGCCGGCCGCCGATGATGAGCACGCGCTTGTCGCCCTGCGCGATGGCCGGCAGGTACTGCTGCACCATCATCGTCTGCGCGCCGTCGCGGTTGAGCGTCTCGGTGATGGCGCCGAGGTTCATGCCGTCGGGGCCGACGCGGAAGATGCCCATGCCGCCCATGCCGTCCAGCGGCTTGCAGATGATGTCGCGGTGCTCGGCGTGGAAGCGGCGCACGTCGGCGGCGTCGCGCGTGACCAGCGTCGGCGCGATCCACTGCGGGAACTCCAGGATCGCCAGCTTCTCCGGGTGGTCGCGCAGCGCCGCGGGCTTGTTGAACACGCGCGCGCCCTCGCGCTCGGCCTGGCCCAGCAGGTGCGTGGCGTAGAAGTACTCGCTGTCGAAGGGCGGGTCCTTGCGCATCAGCACGGCGTCGACGCCGTTCAGCGGCTGCGGGCGCTCGTCGGGCGCTTGCTGGGCGGCCTCGAACCAGTCGTGCACGCCCCAGCCGCTGCGCCCGGTGAGGGTGATGTCGCGCACGAAGGCCGTCACCGGCTCGCCGCGCAGCCAGCGGATGTCCTTGGGCTCGCAGGCCATCAGCGCGTGGCCGCGGCGGGCGGCCTCGCGCATCATCGCGAAGGTCGAGTCCTTGTGGGTCTTGAACGACTCCAGCGGGTCGGCAACGAACAGCAGCTTCAAGCGGTCAACTCCGGTCCAGGGGCGCGACTGTGGCACAGGCCGCTTGGCCCTGTCAGCGGCGCAGCGCCAGCCGCACCAGCACGCCGGCCACCAGGCCCCAGAACGCGCTGCCGATGCCCAGCAGCGCCATGCCGCTGGCGGTGACGACGAAGGTCACGAGCGCGGCCTCGCGCTCGGCCTCGTCCTTCACCGCGGTGGCCAGCGCCGAACCGATGGTGGACAGCAGCGCCAGCCCCGCCACCGCCAGCACCAGCGCCGGCGGGAAGGCCGCGAGCAGGGCCACCACCGCGCCGCCCAGCAGGCCGACAACGACGTAGAACACGCCGGCCGCGGCGCTGGCCCACCAGCGGCGGGCCGGATCCACGGCAGCCTCGCGGCCCATGCAGATGGCGGCGGTGATGGCCGCCAGGTTCAGCGCGTAGGCGCCGAAGGGCGCCAGCACCAGCGTGGCCAGGCCCGTGGTGGCGATGGCGGGCGACACCGGCACCGCGTAGCCCGCCGCGCGCTGCGCCGCCACGCCCGGCAGGTTCTGCGAGGCCATCGTCACCACGAACAGCGGCAGCGCGATGCCCACCACCGCCGCCACGCTGAAGGCCGGCATCGTGAACACGGGGGTGGCCAGCGCCCACTCGATGCCGCCCAGCGCCAGCCGCCCCTGCGCGGCGGCCACCGCCACGCCCGCGGCCAGCACGCCGGGCACAGCGTAGCGCGGCCACCAGCGCCGCCCGGCCACGAAGGCCGCGCACATGGCGCCCACCAGGGCCGGCTCGCGCGGCAGCGCCGCGAAGGCGTCGAAGGCGAAGCGCGCCAGCACGCCGGCCAGCAGCGCGGCAGCCAGCGGCTGCGGGATGCGGTCCATGACCCGCGCGAAGGCCCCGGTGGCACCGGCCAGCGTGATGAGCACGGCGCAGACGACGAAGGCGCCCACGGCCTCGGCCATGGGCACGCCGGCGCCGGCCGTGACGAGCAGCGCCGCGCCGGGCGTGCTCCAGGCCGTGAGCACCGGCATGCGGTACTTCAGGCTCAGGCCCAGGCTGGTGAGCCCCATGCCCAGGCCCAGGGCCCAGATCCACGAGGCCGTCTGCGCCGGCGTGGCGCCCAGCGCCGCCGCGGCCTGGAAGACGATGGCCACCGAACTGGTGAAGCCCACCAGCACGGCCACGAAGCCGGCGACCACGGCCGACAGCGGCGGCCCGCCGCCGGCCGTCGTGGTCGACACGGGCCCCGTCACGGCACGTCGTGGCCCATGCTGGCGCGCCAGACGGAGGTCCAGGCCTCGCGGTCCAGCACCAGCCTCGTCGCGGCCACGGCCTCGGCCAGCGCCTCGAGCCGCCCGCTGCCGGTGATGGGCCGCGGCCGGCTCGGATGCCGCATCACCCAGGCCAGCGCCGCGGTGGCCAGGCTCACGCCGTGGGTCTGGGCCAGCGGCTGCAGCGCGGCGCGCACGCGGCGCGCCTGCTCGTCATCGCCGGTGAACAGCCGGCCGCTGCCCAGCGGGCTCCAGATCATCGGCGGCAGGTCCAGGTCGGCGGCCTGCTCCAGCGTGCCGTCGGCCAGCGCCTTCATCTGCAGCGCCGAGAACTCGACCTGGTGGGTGACGAGCGCGATGCGCCGGTGCAGCGCTGCGAACTGCGCCGGCGTGTGGTTGCTGACGCCGAACTCGCGCACCTTGCCGGCGGCGCGCAGGCGCTCGAAGCAGCGCGCGATCTCGTCGGGGTGGGTCAGCGGGTCGGGGCGGTGCACCAGCAGCAGGTCGATGTGGCCGCAGCGCAGCGCCGCCAGCGAAGCATCGACGCTGGCCTGCAGGTGCGCCGCGCCGCTGTCGTAGTGCTTGACGGCCAGGCCCGGCCGCGCCGGGTGCGGCAGCCGGATGCCGCACTTGGTGACGATCTGCAGCCGCTGGCGCAGCCCCGGCGCCAGCGCCAGCGCCTCGCCGAACAGCGCCTCGACCGAGTAGCCGCCGTAGATGTCGGCGTGGTCGAAGCTGGTGATGCCGAGCTCGACCGCGCGCTCGATCCAGCGCAGCCGGCCCTGCGCGTCCAGCGGCCACTGGTGCATCTTCCACAGGCCGGCGACGACGGGAGAGAGGTCGGTCATGCCGGCATTGTGGCGCTGCCGCGCCCGTGGCCTGCGGCGGCGCCGGGGCTCAGCGCAGGTCGCCCGCCAGCAGGGCCAGCGTCTCCGCGGCGATGCTCACGTGGGCCGGGTAGTTCGTGTGGTCGCAGCCCAGCTTGACGGCCGCGCCGGCGCGGATGGCCTCGCGCAGCGCCGCCGCGAACTCGAAGCGCACGAAGTGCACCGAGCTCGTCTTGTGCTCGTTCTCGCGGTCCAGGTCCTCGTCGGCGATGGCGTACACGCGGGGGTGGCCCTCGACCTCGACGAACATGCGGTCCTCCACGCCGATCAGCCGCGCCAGCTCGCGCTTGCGCTCGTGCGGGTCGGGGTACTCGATCAGCATCGTCGCCTTCCAGTTGCTGCCGTCGGGCACCAGCGGCGCGTAGGCGTCGATCTCGCTCTGGATGCCCTCCTCGTCGAAGATCTTCTCGATGTGCAGCATCTCCTGGATCTGGCGGCGGATGGTCTGCTCGTCCTCGAACTGCAGCGTGATGTGCTCGCCCAGCGCCACGCTGCGGCGCTTGCGGTGGGCGATGGCCTCGGCGCGCGCGGTCTTGCGCAGCTTCGCGTAGGCCTCGAGCGTGAGCAGGCTGTCACGGGCGATCGTGGTCATGGCGGGGGTCTCCAGCAAGCGGTGTAAACGGGACTCAGGCGATGCCGTAGGCCATGCGCACCAGCGTCAGCGGGTGGGCGAGGTCGCGGGCCGGCGTGCCCAGCTGCTGCATGCCCTGGGCGATGTGGTGGCCGGCCAGGGCGCAGTCGCTGCTGATGTGGTCGGGCTCGTCGCGGGCCATGGCCTTGAACACGGGCTTGCCGATCTTCATGGCCACCGGGTGGTAGGGCTCCTTCACGCCGTAGGTGCCGGCGTGGCCGCTGCAGCGCTCCACGGTGTTGAGCTTGACCTCGACCGTCTGCCCGATGAGCTTGAACATGTCTTCCGTCTTGCGGCCGATGTTCTGCACCCGGCCGTGGCAGGGGATGTGGTAGCTCACGCGGCCCAGCGCGGCCTTGAAGTCGGTGCGCAGCAGGCCGTCCTTGTGGCGCGCCATCAGGTACTCGAAGGGGTCGAACATCGCCTTCTTGACGAGCTGCGTGTCGGCGTCGTCCGGGAACATCAGCGGCAGCTCCTGCTTGAACATGAGCGTGCAGCTGGGGATGGCGCTGACGATGGCCCAGCCCTCGCGGGCGTAGCGCGCCAGCACCGGGATGTTGGCCTTCCAGCTGCTCTCGACGGCGTCGAGGTCGCCGAGCTCGAGCTTGGGCATGCCGCAGCACTGCTCCTTCTCGACGATCTCGTAGGGGATGCGGTTGTGCTCCAGCAGCTTGATCAGGTCCTCGCCGATGCCGGGCTCGTTGTAGTTGACGTAGCAGGTGGCAAAGATGGCCACCTTGCCAGGCGTGCGCGTGCCGTTGACCACCGGCCAGGTGGTGTCGTTCATGGCCCGGCCCCAGCGGAAGCGCTGCGGCGCCAGCGTCGGCATCCAGGCATCGGGGTGCACGCCCAGGTGCTGCTGCAGCTGCCGCCGCATGAAGCCGGTGGCGTTGACGCGGTTGACCGCCTCCACCACGATGGGGATGCCGGCGAACTGGCCGTGCACGTCGGTGCTGGCCAGCAGCCGCTCGGCCGCCCCCACCTGCCCGCGGCGGAACTTCTGCGCCTTGGCGCGCAGCATCAGGTGCGGGAAGTCCAGGTTCCACTCGTGCGGCGGCGTGTACGGGCACTTCGTCATGTAGCACAGGTCGCACAGGTAGCACTGGTCGACGACCTTCCAGTAGTCGAGCTTCTTGACGCCGTGAACCTCGCCGTCCTCGGTGGCGTCGACCAGGTCGAACAGGTTCGGGAAGCTCTGGCACAGGCTCACGCAGCGGCGGCAGCCGTGGCAGATGTCGAACACCCGCTCCATCTCGGCCATCAGCTTGCCCTCGTCGAAGAAGTCGGGGTTCTTCCAGTCGATGGGGTGGCGGGTCGGGGCTTGGAGGTTGCCTTCGCGCATGGTGGGCGGCCTTCGGTGTGGGCGGGGTGGGTGTGGGGCGGCATCAACGAACAAGGGGCCGAAGCCCCTTGTGCGGACGGCCGCGCCGGGCGGCGTGCGCCGGGTTCAGTCCACCAGGGCGTCGAGCGCCTTCTGGTAGCGGTTGGCGTGCGAGCGCTCGGCCTTGGCCAGCGTCTCGAACCAGTCGGCGATCTCGTCGAAGCCTTCATCGCGCGCCGTCTTGGCCATGCCCGGGTACATGTCGGTGTACTCGTGCGTCTCGCCGGCCACGGCGGCCATCAGGTTCTGGCGGCTGCTGCCGATGGGCAGGCCGGTCGCCGGGTCGCCCGAGCCCTGCTCAAGAAACTCGAGGTGCCCGTGGGCATGGCCCGTCTCGCCCTCGGCGGTGCTGCGGAACAGCGCGGCGACGTCGTTCTGGCCTTCCACGTCGGCCTTGTTTGCGAAGTACAGGTAGCGGCGGTTGGCCTGCGATTCGCCGGCGAAGGCGTCCTTCAGGTTCTGCTCGGTCTTCGAGCCTTTCAGTCCCATGGCTTGCTCCTCAGGAAGGGTGGGGGAACCAGGCGCCAGCCCCGCACGCGCGGGGCCGGCGCCAGCCCGTTGACGCTACTGCAGCGGCGCGTCAGGGGCAATACAAAGCTTCAATCCACACCATAGTCCGGGTTCGCCCGCATGGCCCCCGGGCTCAGCGCAGCCCCAGCAGGCGCAGGGCCAGGTCGTGCAGGCGGCTCGAGGGGTCGGCCAGCGGGTTGAGCACGCTGAAGTGGTTCAGGCCGGGCAGCGTCTCGCACACCGGCACGGCCGTGGGGCCCCAGACGTCGCGGATGAGCGCGTTCTGGCGCAGGAACTCGTCGCTTTCGTCCAGGCCCGCCACGGCGTACAGGCGCGTGCCCTTGGGCCGCGGGAAGAAGGCCGGCGACAGCCGGGCCACCGCCGCGGGCGTGAGCCGCAGGTCGCGCTGCACGCCGGGCGTGTGGCGCAGCGGCTCGAGGTCGTACAGGCCCGAGATCGACAGCGCCCCCGCCAGCGGCTGCGCGGGCAGGCCGGGGTCGAGTTCCTTCCATCGGCAGGTCAGCAGCATGGTGGCCAGGTGGCCGCCGGCCGAGTGACCCGCCAGCGCGATGCGGGCGGGGTCGCCGCCGTGCTCGGCCGCGTGGTCCACGGCCCAGGCCACCGCCTGCGCCATCTGCAGCGCGATGTGCTCGATGGTGACGGCCGGGCACAGCGCGTAGTTGGGCACCAGCACCAGCGCGCCGGCGGCGTTGAAGGCGGGCGCGACGAACGAGAAGTCGCTCTTGTCGAGCGAGCGCCAGTAGCCGCCGTGGATGAACAGCAGCACCGGCGCGCCGCCGGGCTGCGGCTGCGCGGGCGGGAACACGTCGAGCGTCTCGTTCAGGCCCTGGCCGTAGCGGAGGTCCAGCTTCGCCGCGGGCGACTGCGTGCGCACGTGGGCCGAGGCCTGCGCCCAGTTGTCAAGTATGCGCGGGTGATCGGGCACGCGGGCGCGGTTGTCGTACTGCTGTTCGAGCCAGGCCGGGTCGTCGAGGCGGGGTCGCATCGGGGTCGTGCTCCTGTGGGTTGGGCCAGCGGGGCGGGCCCCCATGGTAGCGAGCGCACGCCGCCCCGCCCCGGGCCATGCCACCGCGCGGTTCGCGATGCTATAGTCGCGGGCTCGCGTGGGGGGGTAGCTCAGCTGGGAGAGCGTCGCGTTCGCAATGCGAAGGTCGGGAGTTCGATCCTCCTCCTCTCCACCACCGCTATTAACAGCCAGGCCTTGCGCCTGGCTTTTTTTGCCCGTTCGGGCGCTGATCAAGCTCAGGTTGGCAGCGTGGGGGACGCCCGAGGCGCCCGCTCCTCAAGGCGATGGCGGCAGCGCCGATATGGCCTTGGAATAAGCCTCGTCGCCATGCCCAAGTCCACTGTCGAGCAAACCCTGCACTCGGGGTCGCTGCTGCCGTCCGTGTCCATCGTCGAGCAGACGATGCGGCAGGCTCAGCGTGCCGTGGCTGTGGCGCTGGTCGGCGCGGCGCTATGGACGGCCGTGCTGCTCGTCGAACGCCTATGGTCAGCCAACGAACTGACCGTCGCGGCTGGCCGTCTGGCCGCAGCCCACGAGGTCGCTGGCCGACTGCAGGTGACGGAGCAGCTGCTGCTGGACGCCGTCGAGCTGGTGTCGATCACCAGTGACCCGCGCTGGATCGACCGCTACGAGGGCCTTGCCGAGCAGCTTGGCCAAATCATTGAGCACGCCAGCCTGATGGCGCCTTTGCCCGTCGCAGAGCGACACCGAAGCAACACGGCGGCCTCGGCAGCGGATGTCACGCGCATGCGCGCGTCGGCCGCGGATGCGCTCAAGCGGGGCAAACGCGAATCGGCCCGGGCGTTGCTCCAGGGCGCGCACTACCGCAGCACAAGCCGGCTGCTGCGTGAAGCCAACGCCGAGCTCGTCTCGGCTTCACTGGCGGCCGCCGAGGCCCAGGCGGCGCGCCTGGAGCGACGCAGCGGGCTGCTGAGTGGCGGCGCGATGGCGCTGGCGATGCTGGCCGCCGCGGTGCTTTGGCGACGCCTGTCCAAGAGTCTGGACCAGACCCGCGGCACGCTGCGCGATGCCAAGGTGCATATCCAGCGCATGGCCAGTTCCGACCTGTTGACCGGGCTGGACAACCGCACCGGCCTGCACGACGCCATGCATGCGCGGCTGGAATGCGCGTCTCTGACTGGCGAGTCGCTGTCGGTGCTGATGATTGATCTCGACCGCTTCAAGCCAGTGAACGACCGCAACGGCCACATGGTGGGCGACATGGTGCTGAAGGAGGTGGCGCGACGCCTGCAACTGTGCCTGTCGCCCGAGGACCTGCGCGCGCGCTACGGCAGCGACGAGTTCGTGGTCATCACGCCCGAGAGGCCCGGGCCTCACGGCGCGCTCGCCACCGCCCAGCGCATCGTCGAACGACTGTCCGAACCCATGCACTTCGGGGACCTCATGGTGAGCATCGGCGCCAGCGTCGGCATGGCCACTTACCCGCACGACGCCCGCGGCGCCGACGAGTTGCTGCGCAAGGCCGACTCCGCGCTGTACCGTGCCAAGCAGGACGGCCGAGGCATGGTGCACCGTTACAACGCCCTGCGCGACGAGCTCATGGCCGAGCGCCACAGCTTGGAGCTGCAAATCCGCGCGGGCATCGCTGCGGGCCAGTTCGTGCCGCACTACCAGCCCATCGTGGGCCTGGACCGCCGCAACGTCGCCTCGATGGAGTTGCTGTGCCGCTGGCGACACCCCGAGCGCGGCCTCGTCGCGCCCGACAAATTCATCTCCGTGGCAGAGAGTTCGGGCCTCATCGGCCCCTTGACCTTCGCACTGCTGCGCGCCGCCTGCCGGGACATGCTTCGCTTCGCGCCGAACTGGCGGCTGTCGGTCAACGTCGCGCCGCAGCAGATCGAGGACCCCGACCTGGTGCCGCAACTGCTGTCCATCATCCACGAGGCCGGCCTGCCACCAGGCCGCTTCGATATCGAACTCACGGAGACGGCGCTGGTGAACGACACGGCGCGCGCTCGGGCGGTGATCTTGGAGCTGAAGCGGGCCGGACTGACGGTGACGCTCGACGATTTCGGTACCGGCTACTCGAGCCTGAGCTACCTGGCCGAGATGACCTTCGACCGCATCAAGATCGACCGCAGCTTCGTGCGCACCCTCGACAAGCCAGAGAGCGCGAAGATCGTCGACGCGATCATCGGTCTGTCTCGAAGCCTGGGTGTGGATACCGTGGCCGAAGGCGTGGAGACCGAGGCTCAGGCGGCCAAGCTGCGCGGCATGGGTTGCCGCAACGCCCAGGGCTATCTGTTCGGGCGGCCCATGCCCGCGCGCGAACTCGACGCGAGAGCCGTGATCACCACGAATACCATATCTCCGCTGTCGTACGCTGCGGAACGCGGAGTTTGACGCCCCCGCCGTGCCCTATTTGACGAGGCGGTTCAGCCGCTCGGCGTCGAACGCCGCCGCGGTGCGTGCCTCCCGCGGCACACAGTCGGCCAGCGGCAGCTCGCGGGAGCGCGACGAGAGCTTCTCGATGGCCTGCCACAGCAGCGCGATCTGCTGCTCCTGGCTGCCGGCGTTGTCGATCAGACCCTTGAGCGCCTGGGCCAGGGGATCGTCGCCCTGGGTCAGGCCATAGGCCGAAAAGCCCATCTTGGCGGCAGCGGCTTCGCGCTCGGCGTCGACCGTCTTGGCCACGATACGCGCTGGGATGCCCACCGCCGTGGCGCCCGCCGGCACCGCCTGGAGCAGCACGGCGTTGGAGCCGACGCGGGCGCCGTCTCCCACCGTGAAGCCGCCCAGCACCTTGGCGCCGGCGCTCACGATGACACCGCGGCCCAGCGTGGGGTGGCGCTTGGCGCCTTTGTCGAGCGAGATGCCGCCCAGGGTGACCCCGTGGTAGAGCGTGCAATCGTCGCCGACTTCGGCCGTCTCGCCGATGACCAGGCCCATGCCGTGGTCGATGAAGACGCGTCGGCCGATGACGGCGCCGGGGTGGATTTCGATGCCCGTGAGCCAGCGCGAGACGTGCGACACGAAGCGGCCCGGCCAGCGCAGCCCGTGCCGCCACAGCGCATGCGCCCAGCGGTGCATGGCCAGCGCGTGCAGCCCGGGGTAGCAGGTGAGAACCTCCCAGCGCGAGCGCGCCGCGGGGTCGCGCTCGAGGATGCAGGCGATGTCTTCACGCAACCGGGTCAACATGGGCGCAGTGTAGCCAGCGGGGTTCAACCCTGCTTCCGCACCGCAGCCGGGCCTGGTGGCGGTGCATCAGCGGCAGCCTCGACGGCGCGGGCGATGCCGCGCAGCACGTGCAGCTCGTCTACCGTGGGCTGGGCGCGGTTGAGCAGCTGGTTCAGGCGCGGCACCAGCTTCCTCGGCGCCGCCGGGTCCAGGAAGCCGATGCGCTCCAGCACCGCCTGCCAGTGCGCCAGCGCCGCCTGCACGGCGGCCACGTCGGCCGGCGGCGACGGTGCGAGCGCTGGCCGCGCCGGCACCACGGGCCAGCCGCCCAGCGCCTGCCGCCACTCGTAGGCGACGAGCTGCACCGCCTGAGCCAGGTTCAGCGAGCCGTAACCCGGGCTGGCCGGGATGCTCAGGCAGGCGTGGCAGCGCCAGACGTCCTCGTTGGCCAGGCCCGTGCGCTCGCGCCCGAACACGAAACCCACGCGCTCCTCCCCGGCGAGGCCCGCCGCCAGGCCCGGCAGGTGCTCGCGCGGGGCCGCCACCGGCGGGCCAAAGTCGCGCGGTGTCATCGCCGTGGCGCAGGCGCGGGTCACCCCCTGCAGCGCCTCGGCCAACGTGTCCACCACGCGCACGCCGTCCAGCACGTCGGTGGCACCGCTGGCCAGGGCCACGGCGTCGCCGTGGCGGTGCAGGTCGGCGTCGCGCGGCGCCACCAGCACCAGGTCGGCGAAGCCCATGACCTTAAGCGCCCGCGCCGCCGCGCCCACGTTGCCGGCGTGGCTGGGTCGCACGAGCACGAAGCGGGTGGGGTCGACGGCGGTGCTCATGATCGGGGGGCTCGCGGTAGGGGGCCGGATAGAATCGGGGCTCTTCGCGGCGTGGGCAGCGCATTGTCCCGCCGCGCGATCTTTTCCAGCCGCCGCCCGCCCTTTCGAGACCCTGCCCGCCATGCCGCAGTCCCTGCATCCCATGCTCAACATCGCCGTCAAGGCGGCTCGCACGGCGGGTTCCATCATCAACCGCGCGGCGCTCGACCTCGACGTGCTCAAGGTCGGCAGCAAGGGGCCCAACGACTTCGTCTCCGAGGTCGACCGCAACGCCGAGGCCGCCATCATCGAGACGCTGCTGGAGGCCTACCCCGGCCACGGCATCCTGGCCGAGGAGAGCGGCCGCGAGCACGGCGCGCGCGACAGCGAGTACGTCTGGATCATCGACCCGCTGGACGGCACCACCAACTTCCTGCACGGCTTTCCGGTCTACGCCGTCAGCATTGCGCTGGCCGTGCGCGGTCAGGTGCAGCAGGCGGTGGTCTACGACCCCACGCGCAACGACCTGTTTATCGCCAGCCGCGGCCGCGGCGCCTTCCTGAACGACCGGCGTCTGCGGGTGAGCCGGCGCACGCGCCTGTCGGACTCGCTCGTGGGCACCGGGTTCCCGTTCCGTCGCGGCGACAATTTCAAACGTTATGTCAAGATGTTCGAGGAGGTCATGCAGGCCTGCGCCGGCCTGCGCCGGCCGGGCGCCGCGGCGCTGGACCTGTGCTACGTGGCCGCCGGCTGGTACGACGGCTTCTTCGAGATGGGCCTCAACCCCTGGGACGTGGCGGCGGGCTCGCTGATCATCACCGAGGCCGGCGGCCTCGTCGGCAACTTCACGGGCGAGAGCGACTACCTGCACCAGCGGGAGGTGGTGGCCGGCAACCCGAAGGTGTTCGGCCAGCTCGTGGGCATCCTGGCGCCGTACACGCGGGTGATCAAGGAAGAGAACCCGGCGCCGGGCCGCCGGTCGGCGGCCGATGGCGACGACCTGCTGCAGGCGTTGGCTGCGGGACCCGTCCCGGCCGCGCCGGTGGCCAAAAAGGCGCCAACGCGCCTACGCCGCGGCCCGCCTCCGGGCGAGGACGCGCCCATGTAGGCGCCGGCCGGGTGCCGCAGCCCAGTCAGCTGAACCAGATTTTCCAGAGGCCGTACACCACGTGGCCCCAGACCATGATGTTGAAGCCGAGCAGCGCGAACACGCGCGAAGCCGCCCAGAAGGCCCGCGCGCGGCGGTCGCAGGCGCGCTCTCCCGTGACGGCATACAGCACCAGGTACAGACCGGCCGGTGCCAGCGTGCCGATGATCAGCAAGCTCATCACCCAGTAGAAGACAACCATGGGGCGATTATGTCCGGTGTCTCCAGGGCCACCTGAACTGCGGCGCCGTCGGTGATCCGGCGCCAGTGACAATTGGCGTCATGCCCGCGATGCCACGCCCACAACCGGGTTCGACGCCATGGACCTGATGAACCTCGCGCTGGGCGCCACGGGGCTGATGGTTTTCTTGAGCGTGCTGGCCGGGCTGTACTCGGCACGCGCCGGCCTGTCCTTCCTGCTCGTGTTCCTCGTCATGGGCATGCTGGCCGGCGAGGACGGCCCGGGCGGCATCGCCTTCGACGACGTGCAGCTGTCGCTGTGGGTGGGGAGCGCGGCGCTCGGCGTGATCCTGCTCGACGGCGGCCTGCGCACCCGCTTGGCCACCTTCCGCACCGGCCTGAAGCCGGCCTCGTGGCTGGCCACCGTGGGCGTGCTGGCGACGGCCGCGTTGACGGGGCTGGCCGCCAGCGCGGCTTTCGATCTACAGCCGCTGCTGGGGCTGCTGGCCGGGGCCATCGTCGGCTCCACCGACGCGGCGGCGGTGTTCGCGCTGCTCAAGAGCTCGGGCCTGCGCGTCAGCGAGCGCCTGTCGTCGACGCTGGAGATCGAGTCCGGCCTCAACGACCCCATGGCCGTGTTCCTGGTGCTCACGCTGTCGGCGGCGCTGCTGCAGCCGGCGGCGGCCACGCCCTGGGCCATGCTGTGGATGTTCGGCCAGCAGGCCGTTCTGGGCACGCTGATCGGCGTGCTCGCGGGCATGGGCGTGGGCGAACTGCTGAAGCGCTTGCCCCTGGGTGGCACGGCCGAGGGCCTGACCGCGCTGCTGCTGCTGTCCGCCGGCATCGGCGTGTTCGGGGGCGCCGGCTGGGTCGGCGGCTCGGGCTTCCTGGCCGTCTACCTGTTCGGCCTGGTGGTCGCCCACCGTGCCGGCGAGGTGGTCGAGCGCGCGCTAGCCGGCATGGACGGCTTCGCCTGGCTGGCGCAGGCGCTGATGTTCCTGCTGCTGGGCCTGCTCGTCACCCCCAGCCGCCTGCTCGAGAACTGGCTGCCCACGTTGGCCGTGGCCCTGGCGCTGATGTTCGTGGCGCGGCCCCTGGCCGTGGCGCTGTGCCTGAAGCCGCTGCGCTTCTCGTGGGCAGAGATCGGCTTCGTGTCGTGGGTGGGTCTGCGGGGTGCGGTGCCCGTGGTGCTGGCGCTGATCCCGCTCATGCTGGCCGTGCCCCAGGCGCGCGTGCTGTTCGACGTGGCCTTCGTGGTGGTGCTGGCCTCGCTGGTGCTGCAGGGCTCGACCATGGTCTGGGCCGCGCGCCTGTTCAACGTGAACCTGCCCGACGCGCAGGACGAGCCGGCCGTGCGCGAGGTGTTTGGCGACTTCGCGCTCGACCCCGGCGTGCCCGTGCGCGACGTCTGCGGCTTCTACGGCCTGCCCGACCCCGGCTTCGACGGCGACGTGGCCGAGTGGATGGCGCGCGAGCTGCGGCGCCCGCCGGTGGCCGGCGACGGCATCGACTGGGGCCACGCGCACTTCGCGGTGCGCGGCATGGAGGGGCGGCGCGTGGCGCAGGTGGGCCTGCTGCTGTACCACGCCAAGGCAGACGAGGACGGGGCCTGAGAGGCTGTGCACAAATTCGACACGCCCGCTCGTCACGCCATGCGCCGCCGGCACTTCGTTGCAAATCCTCGCCATGTCACTCGATACGACTGCGGTTTGCGCCTCGTTCCAGCGACGACAGGCGCGCCGCTCGGACGCGCCGGATGTATTCACAGCCTCTGACTCACACCAGGCAAATTGCAGACTGCGGCTGTTGCGGCTCTTCGCCGCTGGGCGAAGAGCCGCCGGGGGCCGCCGGGGCAACCCCGGCGTCAGTTCACGACGACGCGGTCGCGCCCTTCCGCCTTGGCTCTGTACAGCGCCTTGTCGGCCGCGACCAGCAGATTCTCGGCTTGGTCGCCCGGCTTCCAAGCGGCGACGCCGGCCGAGATCGTGATGTGCAACCGCACTGCTTGCGACTGCTTGTTGCGCAGCCCGATGCGCCCCACACGCGCACGCACCCACTCCGCGACCTGCACGGCGCGCCGCCGGCTGGAGGAAGGTAACAGGATCGCGAACTCCTCGCCTCCGTAACGTGCCAGTGACATGCCCGGCTCGGCCGGCAGCGTACGCAGGACCTCGCCGAGCCCGGCAATCACTTTGTCGCCGACCGGGTGGCCGTACTGATCGTTGACGCGCTTGAAGTGATCGATATCGATGAGCACGACGCAGTGCTCGGCTCCGTTGGCCGGCTGCGCGGCCAGCATCTGCTGCAGTTGGTCATCGAAGCCACGACGGTTGAGCACGCCCGTGAGCGTGCAGCGCACGGCCTGCTCGCGCATGCGTTCCAGGTCGGACCGCAGGCGCTGGATCTCAGCCTGGCCGCTGCTGACCTGCTCCTGCAAGGCATCGACCGACGCCTGCATGGCCTGGGTCTTCTGTCGCGCCTTCGCCACCTGCGTGGCCAGCGCCACCGCGTCTTCGGCCTGCAAGGCGTTCTGCAGGCCGTCGAGCCCGGCGCCGAACAGGCCGGCGGCGTGGCCCGTGCGGGCGGCGGAGTCGGCGATGCGGTCCATCACGCGCTGCATGTCGCCGCGGATGCGCTCTGTCTCGTCGCCGCCCGGCGCGCCAATGTGCTCGGCATGCAGGGCCCGGAGCTGGACGTCGGTGAGGCGGTCATTTGCGGCCAGCAGCGGCTCCAGGGCTGCGCTCAACCGGCCGTTGCAGCCCGACAGGTGCTCGTAGAAGACAGCGTAAGCGACAGGGTCCGGACTGACGTCGTGCTGGCCGATCCACACCAACACCTCGCGCAGGAGCGCGACGGCGTGGTCCTTGGTATCGGCGCGTTGCATGGCGTTGACGGTTGGCAAGGGTGAAGCGCGACTGCTCCGGGGATTTCGTCCGGTTCCGGTCAAGTTGAAGCCCATACCAGTCCCGGGTCGGGGATTGCGCCAACAATTGCGCTATCCGACGGCATGCGTTGCCCTCAGGCTGCGCCCGCCCGCTGACGCCGGAACTCCGTCGAGAGACTCTGGACGCATGCGGAGGACACCGGGTCCACCCAACGCCTCGGCGGCGCTCACCAGCACCGGTTGGCCGGCAGGGAACCCGTCGCGCCCTTGGCGCCGAATCCCACTGCGGGGCCCCCTGCCGTTCAGCCAGGCCGAAGACTGTCCTGCAGCCGGCACCCGAGGCCCGCCGCGGCCCGCTTGGCCGCGTGCGAGCCGCACGCCGCCAGGGCGTAGCGACTCGCTCATGACCAAGCCCTCGCTCAGCACCAGGGGCCAGCCAGCCCGAAGCCGGCGCTCGTGCGCGGCTCGCGCAGAGCCATCGCGCAGCCCTGACCTACCATCGCGGCCGACATGAGCGCCCCCATCACCACGGCCCAGCTGCTGCAAGGCGACCTCTCCGCCCACACCCCGCTGATGGCGCAGTACTTGCGCATCAAGGCCCAGCACCCCGACACACTGGTGTTCTTCCGCATGGGCGACTTCTACGAGCTGTTCTACGACGACGCGCGCAAGGCGCACCGGCTGCTCGACATCACCATCACCACGCGGGGCCAGAGCGCCGGCGAGCCGGTGGTGATGGCCGGCGTGCCGGTGCACGCGGTGGAGAACTACCTGGCCCGCCTCATCCGGCTGGGCGAGGCGGTGGCGGTGGCCGAGCAGGTGGGCGACGTTGCCACCGCCAAGGGGCCGGTGGAGCGGCAGGTCACGCGCGTGGTCACGCCGGGCACGGTGACCGACAGCGAGCTCATGGCCGACCGCGCCGACACGCTGCTGCTGGCGCTGCACCGCGAGCGCGGCCGCGTCGGCCTGGCCTGGCTGGCACTGGCCGGCGGCCAGCTGGGCCTGACCGAGTGCAGCGAGCGCGAGCTGCCCGGCTGGCTGGCCCGCCTGGCGCCGGCCGAACTGCTGCACGACGGCGGCCCCCTGCCCGATGCCGCAGCCGCGCTGCGTGCCGCCAAGACCGCGCGCCCGGCCTGGCAGTTCGACGCCGCGCTCGGCCAGCGCAAGCTCTGCGAGCAGCTCAAGGTGGCCTCGCTGCAGGCCTTCGGCGCGCAGGACCTGCCCGCGGCCCAGGCCGCCGCCGCCGCGCTGCTGGCCTATGCCGAGCACACCCAGGGCCAGGCCCTGGCCCACGTGCAGACGCTGGCCGTGCCGCGCGGGCAGGAGCTCATCGAGCTGCCGCCGCAGACGCTGCGCAACCTGGAACTGGTGCAGACGCTGCGCGGCGAGGACAAGCCCACGCTGCTGAGCCTGCTCGACACCTGCCGCAGTGGCATGGGCAGCCGCCGGCTGCGCCACTGGCTCACGCACCCGGCGCGCGAGCGCACGGCGGCGCGCGAGCGCCACGAGGCCATCGCCGCGCTGCTGGCCGGCCGCGCCACCGAGCCGCTGCGCGAGGCGCTGCGCGGCGTGGCCGACGTGGAGCGCATCACCGC
The DNA here is from genome assembly GCA_044360025.1 of Rubrivivax sp. Taxonomy (GTDB): domain Bacteria; phylum Pseudomonadota; class Gammaproteobacteria; order Burkholderiales; family Burkholderiaceae_C; genus Rubrivivax. The sequence goes on from JBIKLC010000005.1 coordinate 123,629, forward strand.
GCGCATCGCGCTGCGGCAGGCGCGCCCGCGCGAGTTGGCCGGCCTGCGCCAGACGCTGGCCCTGCTGCCCGCCATCGCCACCTGCACGCCGGCCGACGGCGTGCTGCTGGCGCGGCTGCACGCCGCCCTGGCGCCCGAGCCCGCGCTGGCCGCGCCGCTGGCCGCCATCGCCGAGGAGCCCGCGGCGCTGCTGCGCGAGGGCGGCGTCATCGCGCCCGGCTTCGACGCCGAGCTCGACGAGCTGCGCGCCATCGCGCAGCACGGCGACGCCTTCCTGCTGGAGCTCGAGGCCCGCGAGCGGGCGCGCACCGGCATCCCCAACCTGCGCGTGCAGTTCAACAAGGTGCACGGCTACTACATCGAGGTCACCGGCTCGCACCTGGACAAGGTGCCGGTGGAGTACCGCCGCCGCCAGACGCTGAAGGGCGCCGAGCGCTTCATCACGCCCGAGCTCAAGGCCTTCGAGGACAAGGCGCTGTCGGCACAAGAGCGTTCGCTGGCCCGCGAGAAGTGGCTGTACGAGCAGCTGCTGGACGCGCTGCAGCCCTTCCTGGCCACGCTGCAGGGCCTGGCGCTGGCGCTGGCCACGCTGGACGCGCTGGCCGCGCTGGCCGAGCGCGCGGCCACGCTGGGTTGGTGCCGGCCCGAGTTCGTGCCCTACCCCTGCATCGCCATCGAGGCGGGGCGCCACCCGGTGGTCGAGGCGCGCCTGGCCGAGACCGGGGCCGGCGCCTTCATCCCCAACCACTGCCGGCTGGACGCGAAGACGAAGATGCTCGTCATCACCGGCCCCAACATGGGCGGCAAGAGCACCTTCATGCGCCAGGTGGCGCTGATCGTGCTGCTGGCGAGCATGGGCTCCTACGTGCCCGCCACCGCCTGCCGGCTGGGGCCGGTCGACGCCATCCACACGCGCATCGGCGCCAGCGACGACCTGGCCAACGCGCAGAGCACCTTCATGCTCGAGATGACCGAGGGCGCGGCCATCGTGCACGGCGCCAGCGACGAGAGCCTGGTGCTGATGGACGAGATCGGGCGCGGCACCAGCACCTTCGACGGCCTGGCGCTGGCCGGCGCCATCGCGCAGCAGCTGCACGACCGCAACCGCAGCTTCACGCTGTTCGCCACGCACTACTTCGAGCTCACCGAGTTCCCGGCGCGGCACGAGCGCGCCATCAACCTGCACGTGGGCGCGGTGGAAAGCGGCCACGACATCGTGTTCCTGCACCAGCTGCAGCCCGGCCCGGCCAGCCGCAGCTACGGCGTGCAGGTGGCGCGCCTGGCGGGCATGCCGGCCGCCGTGGTGCGCCAGGCGCGGGCCACGCTCGAGGCGCTGGAGGCCAAGGCCGCGCAAGGCCGCGAGCAGGTGGACCTGTTCGCGCCCGCACCTGCCGCGGCCACACCCGAGCCCAGCGCGGTGGAGGCCGAACTCGCGCGCGTGGACCCGGACGCCCTCAGCCCGCGCGAGGCGCTGGAGGCGCTGTACCGCCTGAAGGCGCTGCTGCCGCGCTGAGCGCACGGGCGCGGCCCGCGGCGCGCCGGATCAACGCGCGAACAGGCTGCGCGCGTCGAACAGGGGCTGGTCCTGGCCTTCGTCGATGAAGACGACGCGGTCCGGGCGTTGCAGATCGAAGGCGAAGTAGCGCACGCCGTGCGTGGAGGCGCCGAAGGGGCCGCAGGGCGGCTCGGGGATCTCGCCGCTGGCCGTGACGGCCGGCACCGGGACCGGAGGCGCCAGCACGTAGCCCGCCACGCCCGCCGGCAGCGGCCGCACGCGGGCCGGTGCCAGCCGGCAGCCGGACTGCGCCGGCAGCTGCCCGGCGGCCTTCAGCGCCGCAACCACGGCCTCGGGGCCCTGGCCCCGGGCCAGTGGCCAGGCCTGCACCACCACGGCCTGCGGCCGGCCGTCCACCTGCAGCTCAAAGGCCTGGCTCGACGGGCTCCAGGCCACGCGCCAGCGGCCGGTGGCCAGGTCGCAGGCCTGCGCCCACAGGCCCAGCCCGCCCCCGGACACGCGTTCCCACCGGCAACCCGCCGCCACCAGGGGCACGTCGGCGGGCTGCGCCCCCACGGACGCAGCCCGCGGGCCCGCGCAGGCGGCCAGCAGGCCGGCGGTGGCCAGGGCCAGACCGGCGAGCGCCGCCGACGGCCCGCGCCTCAGTGGCTCCACCAGCCCTCCAGGCGCAAGGCCTGCCGTGCCGTCTCGTGCACGTGGCAGGACACCGTCGCCGGGCCGCCGCCAGTGCCGCCCATCCACTGGGCCTGCTCGTGGCGGCAGGCGGCGTCGCGGTAGGCGATCCAGGCGCGCTGCATGGCCCGCAGCGAGGTCTCCAGCGACGCCACCGTCGCCCGTATCGAGGTCATCTCGGCGTCCTGCCGGCGGGCGGCGGCGAACTGCCGCGCGTAGGCGGCGTTCAGGCGCGCGTCCCAGTAGCGGCGCTCGGCGTCCAGGCAGGCGACCATGCCCACGGTGTTGTCCTGCCCGGGCTTGGCGATGCATGCCCTTGCAGCGCGGCCGGCGCAGTCGAGCACGGCGTGGCCCGCGCGGGCCGGGTCGTCCGCCGCGGCCTGCGCCACGCAGCTCGCGGTGGCGGCCTCGTCGAAGGGGGCGGGCAACGGGGCCTGCGCCCAGGCCGGCAGCGCCGCGCCCGTCAGCGCCAGCAGCAAAGGCAGCAGCCGCGCGGGCCTCAGGCGCGGCCTTCGGGTGGTGTGGGCGGGGGTATCGGGTGTCATGGCGCTTGTCTCAGGGCGGCTCCGACCGCTCCAGGGTGATCAGGGCGGAGGCCTGGTCGACCGGCATCGGCCGGGCCAGCAGGTAGCCCTGCCCGGCATCGACGCCCATGTCGCGCAGCACCGACAGCTGCTCGGCCGTCTCGATGCCCTCGGCCACCACGCGGCGCCCCAGCGCCTGGCCCAGCTGCTGCACGGCGCGCACGATCTCCAGGTTCTGCGGCCCGCGGTCGATGGCGTTGACGAAGGCGCGGTCGATCTTGAGCGTGTCGATCGGCAGCCGGCTCAGGTAGGCCAGCGACGAGTAGCCGGTGCCGAAGTCGTCGATCGAGAAGCGGATGCCCTTGCCCCTGAGCGCGCGTATCGCGTCCACGGCCACGTCGAGCTGGTTCATCAGCGTGGTCTCGGTGATCTCCATGACCAGCGAGCCCGGGCGCAGCGCGTGGCGCCCGAGCACGGTGCCGGCGTAAGCGATGAAGCCCGGCCGGCCCAGGTCGCGGCCCGACACGTTGATGCTGACGGTCATGCCCGGGTCGTCGCGCTGCCACCTGGCCAGCTGCTCCGCGGCCGTCTCCATCACCCACTCGGTCAGGGCTTCGATCTGGCCGGACTCCTCCGCCAGGGCCACGAACACGGCCGGGCTCACCGAGCCGCGCGACGGGTGCGTCCAGCGCAGCAGCGCCTCGAAGCCGGCCAGGCGTTGCGGCTGCAGCTCGAAGATGGGCTGGTAGACCAGCGCCATCTGGCTGCTGCCGATGGCGCCGCGCAGGTCGTTCTCGAGCGCCAGCTTCTGCGCCGCCCGCTCGTGCATCGACTGGTCGAAGATCGCCACCCGCGCGCGGCCGTCGGCCTTGGCCTGGTACATGGCGAGGTCGGCGTCGCGCAGGATCTCGTCGACCGTGCGGTAGCCCAGGTCGCTGAAGGTGATGCCCACGCTGGCCGCCGGCAGCAGGTCGGCGCCCTGGATGGCCAGCGGCTGCGACAGCGCCTCGAGCAGCCGGTTGGCCTGGCCCACGCTGGTGTCGAAGTCGGGCAGGTGCTCCAGCAGCACCGCGAACTCGTCGCCGCCCAGGCGGGCCACCAGGTCGCCGGGCCGGGCGGCCTCGCGCAGGCGCCGCGCGGTGGCCACCAGCAGCTCGTTGCCAGCCTGGTGGCCGAAGCTGTCGTTGACGCCCTTGAAGCGGTCCAGGTCCATGAACAGCACGGCGAAGCGCTCGGCGGGATCCACCCGCGTGCGCTCCACGGCCAGCGCCAGCCGCTCGTGGAAGCCGTGGCGGTTGGCCAGGCCGGTGAGCGTGTCGTGGTGGGCGATGTGGTGCAGGCGGCGCTCGGCCAGCAGGCGCGAGGTGATGTCCTGCATCTGGTAGATCAGGCTGGTGCCCAGGCCCTGCGGGTCGTCGAAGGGGCTGCCATGCAGCGACACCCACAGCTCGGCGCCGCCGGCGCTGTTCAGGCGCAGCACCGTCGAGAACGCCCGCGCGGGCGGCGCGAGCGCCTCCTGCAAGCGTCGCCGGAACTGCACCGCGTCGTCGGCGTGCAGCGAATCGCAGAAGCGGCGCTTCAGCACCGTGTCGGCATCGACGCCCAGCAGCGCGCACAGCGCGGGGTTGACCTGCAGCACCGTGCCGTCGGGCCGCGCCACCGCCATGCCGATGGCGGCGTGCGTGAAGGCGGCCGTGAAGCGCTTCTGGTTCAGCGCGGCCTCGCGCTCGGCCTCGTCGACGCGCGCCTGCTGCTCGCGGCGCTCGGCCTCCTGGCGCTCGAAGCTGGTGCGCAGCAGCAGGATGATGGCGAACACCGCAGCCACCGACACCGCCAGCACGGCCGGGCCGAACTGCAGCGAGGCCAGGTGCACCAGGCCGGCGACGAAGGCGGCGGCGATGTACAGCGCGGCCATCCAGGGGGTGCCGGCCAGCCACTGCAAGGGGCGCAGGGGAGCGCCTCGCTTGAGGGTCATCACCGACATCAACGGGAGCACCGTCAGCAGGTACGGCACGAGGGCTACCAGCATCAAGGCGCAGAAGCTGGCGGCTCCAGAGCCCATCCCGCTGCCGATCAAGGCGTCCCGGATCGCGGCATGCGCCCACGCACAGACAGCCATGGCCGCCATGGCGGCTGCCGAGGAGCCGAGCCAGCTGGTCAGTCGCTTGGATGTCCGGCGCGGCGCGATCCAACCCTCGACGCCCGCCGCAAGCACCGCTGCCGGTGCACCGACGTTGACCAGGGCACCAAAGATAAACACATCCGCCGCACTGATGCCCGTCGTCGTTCTGGGCACCAGAAGCGCATAGCGCGAGGCAAGTGCAGACAAAGCGACGGCAACGAACGTTGAAACCGTCCCACCCGGGCCCGACTGCAGCGAGAGCGCAAGCGCCCAGACCAACGCGGCGGCCCCTGCGGCCACGATCATCAGCCACAACGCCAGGGCGCCCGGCGGATAGTCGAAGAGGTGCTGGCTCCTAAAGGAACTCCAGGGCGACATCAACGCCCCTTTCCTAGAGGATGGGTGCGGACTCGATGAGCCTGGGCCGCCGTCGCCGACCGGTTCGTGGTGATGGTCTTCGCTACCGGACATGCTCTGAGGCGGCGGTCAGTCGCTCGGTGAAGATCGGGATGCCGGCGGCTACCTCTGGAGGAGTCCACACCAGTGGCCTTGGGCGGATCCAACGGAGTGAAGGCAGTGCCCTTCGACAAGCCTGGCAGGTTCCACGATCAGCGCCGCCCGATAACGTCCGATCCCAGCTACTCCCCAAAGATACGGCTATCCAGTGCAGTCGCGGGGTCGGTGAGTGCCTCACTCATGAAGAAACCTTCGCTCATGAAGAAACCTTCACTCATGAAGAAGCCCTCACTCATGAAGAAACCTTCACTCATGAAGAAGCCCTCACTCATGAAGAAGCCCTCGCTCATGAAGAAGCCCTCGCTCATGAAGAAGCCCTCACTCATGAAGAAGCCCTCACTCATGAAAAAGCCTTCGCTCATGAAGAAGCCTTGGCTCAGCGCAACCCCCTCCGCAGCGATTGCCCCTGCACCGCCCATCACCCCGATCGTCAACTGCGGCCCCGACCCCGCCGCCGCATACCCCGCCAGCGTGCCCACTGGCTGCACCAGCCACGAAGCCCCCGCGGCTGCGCTGCCGGCCAGGGCGTCGAGCACGCGCACGCCCGGGCTCAGCAGCGCGCTGCCGGCCAGCGCGTTGCGCTCCACCACGCCGCTGACCACCGTGTTGGCGGCCACGCCGGCGCTGTTGCTGGCAGGCCGGTAGCTGACGGTGCTGCGCAGCGTGAGCTGCCGCGCCCAGGTCAGGCCCGGGTCGTAGATGGGCTGCCAGCGCGTGAACAGCGCGTCGCCCGTCAGCAGCCGGTTGCCGCCGGCGGTGACGAGCCGGCTCCAGGCGCGCGACTGCCCCGCCACCACGCTGCTGGCGGTGGGCATCACCTGCCCAGCTGCCAGCAGGTTGGCGCCGCTGGCCAGCGTGCCCGCCGCCAGCGTGGTGGACAGGTCGGTCCGCAAGGCCTGCGCCAGCCGCGTGGCGCCCTCGGCGTTGAGCTGCCCGGTGCCCTGCACCAGCAGGCCGCCCTGCCCCACCGGCAGCGCCGTGTACTGCAGGATGGCCTTCACCAGCGGCGGCGTAAGGCCGGCGTTGGCCTGCAGCAGCACCGCGGCCGTGCCGGCCACCGCCGGGGCGGCCACGGAGGCCCCCGACAGCTGCATCAGGCGCGACTGCGCGTTTGCCGCGCCCGCCACCTGCAGCTGCGGGTAGTTGGCGGCCAGCAGGTTCCAGGGCGGGTTGGCGCCGCCGGCGGTGACAGACGCCGCCGCCACCAGCTTGTTGCCCGGGGCCACCAGGTCGGGCTTGACGAGGTTGTCCACCCAGCGCCGGTTGCCCGCCAGCGGCAGCGAGCCCCGCGTGGGCCCGCGCGAGCTGAAGCCGGTGACGGCGTCGTCGTTCGTCGAGGCCGTGCCGAAGGTGTTGAGCGCGCCCACCGTGATCACCGAGGGCTCGTGCCCAGGCGACGCGATGGTGCCCAGCACCTGCTGGCCCGCGGCGTTCTTGCCCGCGTTGCCAGCGGCGGCAACCACCACCAGGCCGGCCGCCGTGGCGCTGCGCGCGGCGCGCGCCAGCGGGTCGACCAGGAACGAGTCGGTCGAGGCCGCGCCCAGGCTCAGATTGACGACGCGGATGTTGGACAGCCGCGCGCGCTGCATCACCCAGTCCATGCCCAGCAGCGCGTCGGCCATGGTGCCGATGCCGCGCTCGTCGAGCACGCGCACGTCGTACAGGTTGGCGCCGGCCGCGACGCTGCCGCTGCCGGCGGCCACCGCCGCCACATGGGTGCCGTGGCCGTAGGGGTCAGGGTTGTTCGAGGTCGGCCTGTTCTTCTTGTCGCCGTGCTTCCACTTCGTGCCGTCGATGCTGCGCTTGGCGTTGACGGAGTAGTCGCGGCCCTTCTGCCAGCGGTCGCCCAGCGAACGGCCCAGCGCCACGATGTCGACCACGCCGCGCACGCGGGAGTCGTTGCTGGCATCGCGGAACTGGCTGTGCCGCCAGTCGATGCCGCTGTCGAGCACCGCGATGCCGACGCCCGCGCCGTTGAACGCGCCGGCCCCGGCGCCCGGGGTGGCCTGCGCGGCCGACACCAAGCCGCCCAGCACGCCCATGCGCACCGTGCTGCGGTTGGGGGCGATGCCCAGCACGTCGGTGCGGCCGGCCAGCGGCAGCACCGCAGCGGCCGGCACCATGGCGGCCAGGCCGCGCACCGAGATGAAGTTGTAGATGACCGAGCCGCCCCGGGCCAGGATGTCGGCGCGCAGCGCGGTCAGTTCGGGGTCGGTGCCGGCGGCGTTGACCAGCACCTGCACGTGCAGGCCCGTGGGCAGGGAACGCGCCCACGGAACCGACGTCGCCGTGCCCACCGGCGCCGAGACGACGGTGAGCAGGTCCGGCGACACCTTGGCCGTCTGCGCCTGGGCGGTGCCCATGCTCAGCACCATCGCGATGGCGCCAAGCAAGGTGCAAAACCAACGCACCAGAGAACCGTTGCGATCCATGTTTCGTACTTCCACAAGGCAGTCCGGCTAAGGATGTGTGTTTCGCTTCACGAGGCCGGCGGGTTCGACGCGATGAAAACATCACACTATGCCATTGTATGAACGCGCCCCGCCGGCAGCGGGCGGGCGCGGTTTCGCGGAGAAGCAGCGCTTTTCGTGCGCGTTTTTCCGATGTTCAGGCTAGAGCCTGCTGGGCACGTGTTCCAGCCATCGGCGCCACCAATCTTGGCGTGACAGCGCGCGCCGTGCGGCACCCGCCGCCGCAGGCGGACCGAGTCCTGTCTGCGGATCCGACGGCGGCCGCTACAGCGCGCCCCGGCAGCCCGGCGCTCCGCAGCGGCAGGCCAACCGCCCCTCGTGGTGCGTCTGGCCGTAGTCCACCGTGATTTCCTCGCCCGTTGCGATGGCGCGCAGCGCATAGAACTCGACGCGGCCGTTGCGGATGACGAGCCGCGCGTTGGGCCGGCAGCTGTGGTTGGTGTAGCGCATGGGGTCGCTGCTGCGGCTGAAGTCGATGGCCTTCCGCTCGGACAGCTCGACGATCATGATGCGCTCGTAGCGCGTGGCGCGGATGCGCGCCTCGGCGACGCTGATGCTCTCGCCGCGGATCTCGCCGATCTTCAGGCGCGGCGGGATGGGCTCGTCGGCGAAGGCGCCCTGGCCGTCGATGCGGCTGGCCGCCACGCGCACGGCGAACTTCTGGTAGGCCGGCCGTCCTTCCACGGGGGCCGACCGGGCCGGCGCAGGGGGTTCGGCGGGCAGCTCTCGAAGGGCGGGCGGCATGGGGCCGATGCTATCATCGCGCCCTGCCAGCGCCCCGGAACGGAGCGCTTTTTCCTTTAAGAATCAAGCACTTGCGCGCGGCATTGCCGTGGCGCGGAACGGCCACCCCCGATGCGCCTCACGCAGATCAAGCTCTCGGGCTTCAAGAGCTTCGCCGAGCCCACCACCTTCCAGCTGCCGGGCCAGTTGGTGGGCGTGGTCGGGCCCAACGGCTGCGGCAAGAGCAACATCATGGACGCCGTGCGCTGGGTGCTCGGCGAGAGCAAGGCCTCCGAGCTGCGCGGCGAGTCCATGCAGGACGTCATCTTCAACGGCAGCGGCAACCGCAAGCCGGCCAGCCGCGCCAGCGTCGAGCTGGTGTTCGACAACACGCTGGCGCGCGCCGGCGGCCAGTGGAACACCTTCGCCGAGATCGCCGTCAAGCGCACGCTCACGCGCGACGGCACCAGCAGCTACTTCATCAACAACCAGCCGGTGCGCCGCCGCGACGTGCAGGACGTCTTCCTGGGCACGGGCCTGGGCCCGCGGGCCTACGCCATCATCGGCCAGGGCACCATCAGCCGCATCATCGAAAGCCGGCCCGAGGAGTTGCGGCTCTTTCTGGAAGAGGCCGCGGGCGTCAGCAAGTACAAGGAACGCCGCCGCGAGACCGAGAACCGGCTGAAGGACACGCGCGAGAACCTCACGCGAGTCGACGACATCCTGCGTGAACTGAACAGCAACCTCGACAAGCTCGAGAAGCAGGCCGAGGTGGCCTCGCAGTACCGCACGCTGCAGGAGCAGGGCACGCTGAAGCTTCATCAGCTGTGGTTTCTGAAGCACCGCGATGCCGCCAACGAAGAGGCGCGTGTGCAGGCTGCCGCGTCCGAGGCCGCCACCGCACTCGAAGCCCGCCTGGCCGAGCTGCGCCACACCGAGGCCGAGCTCGAGCACGTGCGCCAGGCCCACTACGCCGCCAACGACACGCTGCACGCGCGCCAGGGCGAGCTGGCGCAGGCCGCGCTCGAGGTGAGCCGGCTCGAAGAGCGCATCCGCTACGTCGTCGAAGGCCGCCAGCGCGCGCAGGCGCGGCTGGCCGACCTGCAGGCGCAGAACACGCAGTGGGCGGCGCGGCAAGAAGAAGCCACGGCCGAGCTCGACGAGATCGCCGGCCGCATCGCCGCCGCCGAAGAGCAGGCCGACACGCTCCACGCGCAGGCCGAAGAGCAAGGCTTCGCGCTGCCCGATGCTGAAGAAGCCGTGCGCAGCGCGCAGCAGACCGCCAACACCCAGCGCGCCAAGGCCGCCGAGGTGCAGCAGCAGATCCAGCTGCTGGCCGCCGACAGCCGCAACGTCGAAGAGCAGAGCCGCGGCCTGAAGACCCGCCGCGAGCGCCTGGCAGCCGAGCAGAAGGGCCTGTCGGCGCCCGACATGGCGCGCGTCGAGCTGCTGCGAGGGCAGGAAGGCGCGGCCAACGAGCTGCGCGACGAGACCGAGGCGCGTCTGGCCGAGCTGTCCGAGCAGGTGCCGGCGCTCGACGAGCAGCGTCGCACCGCGCAGGAACACGCCGCACGCGAGGCCGCCCGGCTCACCGACATCGGCGCCCGCCTGTCGGCGCTGCGTGCGCTGCAGGACAAGGTGCAGACCGAAGGCAAGCTCAAGCCCTGGCTCGAAAAACATGGCCTCGCCGGCCTGCAGGGCCTGTGGAAGCAGGTCCATACCGCCCCCGGCTGGGAGACGGCGCTGGAGGCTGCGCTGCGCGAGCGCCTGCACGCGCTGGCCGTGGGCCGGCTCGACACCGTGCGCGCATTCGGCGCCGATGCGCCGCCGGCGCGGCTGGCGTTCTACGCTCTGCCGTCCGGCAGCATGACGCCGCCCCGCGGCACACTGCCGCCGCTGGCTGATCAGCTCAAGCTCGGCGACGCCTCGCTGCAGGCGCTGCTGTCCGATTGGCTGGAGGGCGTCTACACCGCCGACTCGCTGGATGCCGCGCTGGCCCAGCGCGCGCAGCTCGCGCACGGCGAAGTCATCATGACGCGCGAAGGCCACGCCGTGAGCCCGCACGCGGTGGCCTTCTACGCCCCCGACAGCGAACAGGCCGGCCTGCTGGCGCGCGCGCAGGAGATCGAGAACCTCGACCGCCAGCAACGCGCGCAGTCGCTCATCGCCGACGA
>JBIKLC010000025.1:0-44956 GCA_044360025.1 Rubrivivax sp.
GGCGCCGACTACGCCGAGACGCTGCGCCGCTGGCGCGTGGTCTTCCTCGCCAAGGACGGCCCGCTGCGGCAGCTGGGCTTCGACACGCGCTTCATGCGCATCTGGGAGTTCTACCTGGCCTACTGCGAGGCGGCCTTCGCCACCGGCAACACCGACGTCGTGCAGTTCACGCTGGTGAACCCGGCGGTCAAGGGGTGAGCGCGATGCTGCGGCGCCGTTCGCTCGTCGCGATGGCCGCGGCCGTGGCGCTCGCGCCGCGCGCCTGGGCGCAGCCGGCCGCCGCGCCCGCCGTGCCTCCCGAGGTGGCCGCCGTGCTGCCGGGCGCCACGCTGCAGGGCAGTGGGCGGCTGCGATTCGTCGGCCTGTCGGTGTACGACGCGCGCCTGTGGCGCGGCCCGTCCCCCCTGGGGGCCGACTGGACGAACGCGCCGCTGGCGCTGGAGCTGGTCTACCAGCGCAGCCTGGTCGGCCGGCTGATCGCCGAGCGCTCGCTCAAGGAGATGCGGCGCCAGCGCGACATCAGCGACGACGAGGCCGGCCGCTGGCTCGCGGCGATGATGCAGGTCTTCCCCGACGTGAAGGAAGGCGACCGCGTCACTGGCCTGCATGTGCCGGGCCTGGGCGCGCGCTTCGCCGTCAACGGCGCCGTCAGGGGCGACGTGCGCGACCTGGAGTTCGCGCGCCTGTTCTTCGGCATCTGGCTGTCCGAGAAGACCTCCGAGCCGGCGCTGCGCCGCGCCCTGCTGGGAGCGGCATGACCACGGCCGCCGCCTCGCCGACGCCAGCAACCGAAGCGCCATCGGCCTGGCGCGGTGGCTGGGCCCAGGGCCTGAGCTACGGCGGCCTGGGGCTTCCGCTGGCGTTCGTGGCGCTGCCGCTGTACGTGGTGCTGCCCAACCACTACGCCACCGCCTTCGGCATCCCGCTGGCCACGCTGGGTGCGCTGCTGCTCTTCGCCCGCCTGTTCGACGCCGTGGCCGACCCCGTGATCGGCCGCCTGGCCGACGGCTGGTTCACGCGCCCCGCCGCCGTGGTGACGGCGGTGGCGGTGGCCGCCGCGCTGGTGCTGGCCCTGGGCTTCCGCGGCCTGTTCTTCCCGTGGGTGCAGGGCACGGCGGCGCTGCTGGCGTGGTGCGCGGCGCTGCTGTGCGTCACCTACCTCAGCTACAGCGTGCTGGCCGTCGTGCACCAGGCCTGGGGCGCGCGGCTGGGCGGCGACGAAGGCCAGCGCGCGCGCATCGTGTCGTGGCGCGAGGGCCTAGCGCTGGTGGGCGTGCTCGTGGCCAGCGTGCTGCCCTCGATGGCCGGGCTGGGCACCACGTCCGTGGTGTTCGCCGTGCTGCTGGCCCTGGGCGTGGCGCTGCTGGCACGCGCGCCGCAGCCGGCACTGGGCAAGGTGCCGAGCGCCCCGCCCAGCCTGGCCGAGCCGCTGCGCGTGGGCGCGTTCCGCCGCCTCGTCGCCATCTACCTGGTCAACGGCGTGGCCAGCGCGGTGCCGGCCACGCTGGTGCTGTTCTTCATCAGCGACCGCCTGCAGGCCAAGGCCTTCGAGCCGCTGTTCCTGGCCAGCTACTTCGCGGCCGGGGCGCTGAGCATGCCGCTGTGGGTGCGCGTGGTGGGCCGGCTGGGGCTGGCGCGCACCTGGCTCGTGGGCATGGTGCTGGCCATCGCGGCCTTCGTCTGGGCGGCGCTGCTGGGCGAGGGCGACGTGGTGGCCTACACGCTGGTGTGCATCGCCAGCGGCGTGGCCTTGGGCGCCGACCTGACGCTGCCCGGGGCCCTGCTGGCCGGCGTGGTGCAGCGCGCCGGCCATGGCGAGCGCCTGGAAGGCGCCTACTTCGGCTGGTGGAACTTCTGCACCAAGCTCAACCTCGCGCTGGCCGCCGGCATCTCGCTGCCGCTGCTGCAGGCCTTCGGCTACGAGCCCGGCAGCCGCAGCCCCGAGGCGCTGCAGGCCCTCACGCTGGCCTACTGCCTGCTGCCCTGCGCGCTGAAGCTGGCCGCCTGCGCGCTGCTCTGGACCCTCTGGATCCGCAAGGAAGAACCGCGATGAACACCGCCCGAACCCCCACCCTCGCCCGCCGCGGCGCGCTGACCGCGTTGCTGGCCACCAGCGCCCTGGTGCTGGGCTGCGCCAGCCCGACGCCGGCCGACTACGCCGCCGAGAAGCCCGTGCTCGACCTCAAGCGCTACTTCAACGGCGAGCTGGTCGCGCACGGCATCTTCACCGACCGCAGCGGCAAGGTGGCGCGCCGCTTCGTGGTGCAGATGACGGGTACCTGGAACGGCAACCAGGGCGTGCTCGACGAGCGCTTCACCTACAGCGACGGCAAGACCGAGCGCCGCGTCTGGCGCCTGACCGACCTGGGCGGCGGCCGCTGGGAAGGCCGCGCCGACGACGTGGTGGGCGTCGCCACGGGCGTATCGTCGGGCAATGCGCTGAACTGGCGCTACACGCTGGCCCTGCCCGTCGACGGCAAGGTCTACGAGGTGCAGTTCGACGACTGGATGTATCTCGTCGACGACAAGGTCATGCTCAACAAGGCCACCATGAGCAAGTTCGGCATCCGCCTCGGTGAAGTGACGCTGTCCTTCACCAAGAAATAGTCCATGCCCCTGAACCCCCGCATCGACAGCTGGACGGGCCGCGTCGTCTGGATGGTGGGTGCCTCCACCGGCATCGGCCGCGCCACCGCCGCGAGGCTGCACGCCGCCGGTGCGCGGGTGATCGTCTCAGCCCGCAAGAAGGAGGCGCTCGACCGCTTCGTGGCCGAGCACCCCGGTGCCGAGGCCATCGCCCTGGACGCCACCGACGAGCCGGCGATGCGCACGGCAGCGGCGCAGATCGTCGAGCGCCACGGCCGCATCGACCTGGCCTGCTACTGCGCCGGCATGTACACGCCGATGCGCGCGCAGGCCTTCGACCTGGCCAGCGCCAAGGCGCACGTGGCCGTCAACTACACCGGGGCGCTGGTGATGCTCGACGTGCTGCTGCCGCAGCTGCTGCGGCAGGCACGGGCGGCGGGTGGCAAGGCCGGCGGCGCGGCGGGCGGGCACATCAGCCTGGTCAGCAGCGTGGCGGGCTTCCGCGGGCTGCCCAAGTCGCTGGCCTACGGGCCCACCAAGGCGGCGCTGATCAACCTGGCCGAGACGCTGTACCTGGACCTCGCGCCCGAGGGCCTGGGCATCTCGGTCATCAACCCCGGCTTCGTCGAGACGCCGCTGACGGCCGGCAACGACTTCCGCATGCCGGCGCTGATCACGCCCGAGGAGGCGGCCGAGGCCATCGTGCAGGGCTGGCAGGCAGGCGACTTCGAGATCCACTTCCCGAAGCGCTTCACGCTGTTCCTGAAGGGCCTGCGCCACCTGGGCTACGGCGCGTACTTCGCGGCCGTGAGGCGCTCCACCGGCCTGTGAGGCCCGCCCCGCGATGCCCGCCCCCGCCGACCTGAAGCCCTTCGTCGCATTCTTCGAGCAGCTCCGGCCCGAAGACCTGCCGCAGCTCGGCCGCTTCTACGCCGCCGACACGCGCTTCAAGGACCCGTTCAACGAGGTCGTCGGCGTCGAGGCCGTGGCCGCCATATTCCGCCACATGTTCGACACGCTCGACGAGCCGCGCTTCGTCGTGCGCGACCTCATCGTGCAGGGCGATCAGGCCTTCCTCGCCTGGGACTTCCTGTTCCGCATGCGGGGCTTCGACCGCGGCGGGCAGTGCATCCGCGGAGCCTCGCACCTGCGCTTCGGGGCCGACGGCCGCATCACCGAGCACCGCGACTACTGGGACGCGGCCGAGGAGCTGTACGAGAAGCTGCCGCTGGTGGGCGGGCTGATGCGCTGGCTGAAGCGCCAGGCCGCATCCTGACCGGAACGCGGGCGCCGGGCCCGGCGCCGCAGGCCTACTGGTCGCGCTGGCCCTCGGTGAGGGTGTGGGTCTGGAACAGGCCCGACTTGTCGACGAAGTAGGTTTCCATAAACCGCAGCTTGCCGCTGGCGGCCAACTTCGCGGGCGCCGGGAACGGACTGGCCTTCTTGATCATGGCCACGACCCAGGGGCCGACCTCGTCGGCCGCCGGACGCCGGACGACGCCGACATCGACCACATTGCCCTGGGCGTCGATCTCGATCTCGACCATCATCACGCCGTACAACAACGGCGGCAGCTTGCCGCGGTAAACGCGCATCGGAAAGCAGCTGTAAAGATGCCGCGAGGCGTCGATGCGGAACTCGCGCTCGACCTCCTGTTGGGAAGCCTGCGGCTCCTTGCAGGTGGGCGCCGGCACCATGCTGAACTGCGCCTGGGCCGCGGGGGCCAGCAGCACGGCGGCAGTGGCCAGCACGGCCAGGGCAAGGGCGCGGACGGCGGCGGCGCGTGGCCACGGGATGCTTCGGGCAGCGGCGACTCGGGCGGGGGCGCTGTGGGGCATGGGGTTCCCTCTCGATCGGCGTCGGGCAGGCCGCGACCGCCGCGACCCCCCCTGGAATACGGGGAAGGTTACACTGGCAATCCGGCGCCGCCGTTCGCCTGTGGCGCGCAGCGCGAGAAGCATTCACGCCCTGACCCCATGCTACCGGCGCTTACGAAGTCCGCTCGGACGACGCCACCCGGCCGCCCTCAGCGCAGCCAGCCCTTGCGCCGGAAGTAGATGATCGGCGCGGCCACCGACAGGGCCATCAGCCCCAGCGCGAAGGGGTAGCCCCAGGGCCACTTCAGCTCGGGCATGTGCTCGAAGTTCATGCCGTAGACGCTGGCGATCAGCGTCGGCGGCAGCAGCGCCACGCTGGCCACCGAGAAGATCTTGATGATCTTGTTCTGGTTGATGTTGATGAAGCCCACCGTGGCGTCGAGCAGGAAGTTCATCTTGTCGAACAGGAACGCGGTGTGGCTGTCCAGGCTGTCGATGTCACGCAGGATCTGCCTCGCCTCCTCGAACTGCTCGGCACCCAGCATGCGGCTGCGCATCATGAAGCTGAGCGCGCGGCGCGTGTCCATCACGTTGCGGCGGATGCGGCCGTTGAGGTCCTCCTCGCGCGCGATGGCGGCCAGCGCCTGGGCCGCGGCGCGGTCGTCGACGTCCTGGCGCAGCACGCCGGCGCTGACCTTCTCGAGGTTGTCGTAGATGCCCTCCAGCGCGTCGGCCGAGTACTCGGCGTCGGCGTCGTAGAGCTTGAGCAGCACGTCCTTGGCGTCCTCGATCAGCGCCGGGATGCGCCGCGCCCGCAGCCGCAGCAGCCGGAACACCGGCAGGTCTTCGGCGTGGATGGAGAACAGCACGCCCTGGTGCAGGATGAAGGCCACGCGCACGCTGCGCGCCACGCCGTCGTCGCTGTCGACCAGGAAGTCGGAGCGGATGTGCAGCTCGCCGTTGTCTTCTTCGTAGAAGCGGGCCGACTCCTCCAGGTCGTCGTCGACGGCGTCCTTCGGGATGCTCAGGCCGAAGCGCTGCTCGACCCAGCGGGTCTCGTCCTCGCCGGGCGCCTCCAGGTCCACCCACACCGGGCGCGTGCGGGCCAGCGCCTCGGCGCTGTCGATCTCTTCCTGGAAGAGCCGGCCTTGGGTGAGCGAGAACACGTTGAGCATGGGCGGCGGGATCATAGGCCCGGCGCCGCGGTGGCAGACTCTGTGCGATGAGCCGTGCGCTGCGTGTCGCCCTCGTGATCGCCCTGGTGGCCCTGTTGCTGCCGGTGCTGGGGGCCGTGGCGGTGCTGTCGGCGGCCCTGCAGCGCGAGCCCGCGGTCGTCAGCGCCACCGAGCTGGCGGCCGACGACGTGGCGCGCGCCGTGAGCCTGCTGCGCACGCACGACCCCCGCCAGGCCGTGCCCGGCCGCGTGAGCGCGGCGGTGCTGCAAGAGCGCGAGCTGGAGGTGCTCCTGAACCACGGCGCCCGGCGCTGGTTGCCCGGCACCAGCGGGCGCGTCGACTTCGCCCGCGGATCGGCACAGCTGCACCTGAGCACCCACCTGGGCGCCGTGCCGCTGCTGGGCGGCACGGCGTCGGCGCTGGCGGCGCCCTTCGGCCGCTGGGCCAACCTGGAAGTCGAGCTGCAGGAGACCGGCGGTCTGCCGGCCATCGCCAGGGCGCGCGTCGGCAGCCTGCCGCTGCCGGCCTGGGCGGTGGAGGCGCTGGCGCAGCGGGTGCTGGCGCGCAGCGGCCTGGCCGCCGAGTGGCAGCTGGCGCTGGAGGTCGTGCGCCGGGTGCGCTTCGAGGGCGACCACGCGCTGGTGGTCTACGCCTGGCAGCCCGACAGCGCCAGCCGCGTGATGGCCTCGCTGCTGACGGTGGCCGAGCTGGAGCGCCTGAGGCCCTACCAGGACCGCCTGGCCGCCGTGGTCGCCGCCGCGCCCGGCTGGCAGATGCCGATGGTGCAGGCGGTGTCGCCGCTGTTCGAGCTGGCCGCGCAGCGCAGCGCCGCGGGCCGCGACGCCGCCGCCGAGAACCGCGCCGCGCTGGTGGTGCTCACGCTGTTCGTCAACGGCCGCCACGTCGGCAGCGTGGCGCCGGCGGCGCTGGGCTGGGCGCGGCCGCGCCCGTTGCGCCTGACGCTGGGCGGGCGCATCGACTTCCCGCAGCACTTCCTGGTGTCGGCGGCGCTGGTGACGGAAGGCACGAGCCCGCTGTCGCGCGCCATCGGCCTGTACAAGGAGGTGGCCGACTCGCGCGGCGGCAGCGGCTTCTCGTTCAACGACATGGCGGCCAACCGCGCCGGCACCCGCTTCGGCGAGCTGGCGCTGCGCCAGCCGCAGGAACTGCAGCGCCGCGTGGCCGGCGGGGCGAACGGCCGCGCACTGCGCGACGACGACCTGCTGCCCGCCGTGGCCGACCTGCCGGAGTTCCTGCCCGAGGCCGAGTTCCGGCGCCGCTTCGGTGGCGTGGGCGCGCCGGCCTACGAGGCCCTGCTGTCCGACATCGACCGCCGCGTCGCCGGCCTGCCGCTGTTGCGCTAGCGGCCGGGCCTCGGCGGGCCCTCGCGGCCGGGCCCGGCGCCGGCCGTGATGTCGAAGCGGAACAGCCGGCACTCGATGGCGCCGTTGTACAGCGGCACGCGGCGCGACTCCTTCATGCGCATCAAGCCCGGCAGCTTCATGTCGGGGCTCAGCAGCCAGGCCGTCCAGCCCGCGTAGTGGCGCTTCCAGTGCGCGGCCAGGCCACCGAAGAACTCGGCCGAGCTGCCGCCGCCCTCGAAGCCCTCGCGGCTGGCGACGCGGTCGGCGGCCAGGCCCGAGCCCTTGGGCGCCATGCGCTCGCCGTAGGGCGGGTTCATCAGGATGGTGCCGCGCGGCGCCGGCGGCGGGCGCTGCTGGGCATCGGCCGTCCGGAGCTCGATGGCCTTCGCCACGCCGGCGCGCTCGGCGTTGCGCGTGGCGAAGTCGGTCATGCGGAAGCTCACGTCGCCCGCGAACACCGGCACGGCACTCGCATGCACCCGCGCGCGGGCCTGCTGCTGCATCTGCGCCCA
The DNA here is from genome assembly GCA_044360025.1 of Rubrivivax sp. GTDB lineage: Bacteria > Pseudomonadota > Gammaproteobacteria > Burkholderiales > Burkholderiaceae_C > Rubrivivax. The sequence continues at coordinate 7,455 of JBIKLC010000025.1, forward strand.
GGCGGCGCGCAGCGGCGGCGCGGCGAAGGGCCGCTGGCGCTCGAAGGCGAAGCGGCGCTGGCCGCCGGGCGCGATGCCGCAGGCCAGCTGCGCGGCCTCGATGGCGATGGTGCCGGCGCCGCAGCAGGGGTCGAGCAGCGGCCCGTCCTCGGCGCGGCCCTGCCAGCCGATGGCGGCCAGCATGGCTGCGGCCAGCGTCTCCTTCAGCGGCGCCTCGCCCGTGGCCTCGCGCCAGCCGCGCTTGAACAGCGGCTCGCCGCTGGTGTCGGCGTAGAGCGTGGCGTGGTCGGGGCCCACGAACAGCGCCACGGGCAGGTCGGGCCGGTGGGTGTCGACGCTGGGGCGCGCGCCGTGCCGCTCGCGCAGGGCGTCGCAGATGGCGTCCTTGATGCGCAGCGCGGCGAAGTTCAGGCTCTTCAGCGGGCTCTTCATCGCCTGCACGTCCACGCGCAGGGTGTCGGCGGGGGTGAGCCAGCGGTCCCAGTCGACCCGCCGGGCCAGCGCGTACAGGTCGTGCTCGTCGCGGTAGGGGCCGTCGGCCAGCGGCACCAGCACGCGGGTGGCCAGGCGGCTCTCGAGGTTCAGGCGCATGGCCGCGGCCTCGTCGCCCTCTCCCGACGAGGCCGCGTTCACCCACACGCCGCCGCGGGCCGCCTCGCAGTGGCCGCCGGTGATGCGCGCGGCCTCGTCGGCGAGCAGCGCCTCGACGCCGCCGGCACAGGGCAGGAAGAGCATGCCGGCGCTCCGTTCAGGCCTGCCGGCGCAGCCCGGCGGGCGCGATCTTCAGCGCCTCGCGGTACTTGGCCACGGTGCGCCGCGCCACCTGGATGCCCTGCTCCTCGAGCATGGCGCTGAGCTGGTTGTCCGACAGCGGCTTCCTCGCGTCCTCGGCGCTCACGAACTGCTGGATCAGCGCGCGCACCGCGGTGCTGCTGGCGTTGCCGCCGGCATCGGTGTTGAGGCTGGAGCCGAAGAAGTGCTTGAGCTCGAAGGTGCCCTGCGGCGTGGCCATGTACTTGGCCGTGGTCACGCGGCTGATGGTGCTCTCGTGCAGGCCCAGCTCGTCGGCGATCTCGCGCAGCACCAGCGGCTTCATCGCGATCGGCCCGTGCTGCATGAAGCCCTTCTGGCGCTCGACGATGGCCTTGCTGACGCGCAGGATGGTGTCGAAGCGCTGCTGGATGTTCTTGACGAACCAGCGTGCCTCCTGAAGCCGCGACGCCAGGCCCGGGTTGGCGTTGCCGCCGCGCAGGCCCCGGGCGGCCTGCGCGTAGAGGTCGTTGATGCGCAAGCGGGGCATGACGTCGGGGTTGAGCGTCACGGACAGGCCGCGCCCGGTCTTGCGCACGATGACGTCCGGCACCACGACCTGCCCCTCGTCGCCGCCGAAGGGGCGGCCGGGCTTGGGCTCGCAGCGGCGGATCAGCTCGTGGGCCGCGCGCACGGTGTCCTCGTCGCTGCCGGTGAGCGCGGCCAGCCGCCGGTAGTCGCGGCGGGCCAGCGGCTCCAGGTGCTGCGCGGCGATGTGCAGCGCCACCTGGCGCGCCGCGCAGCGCGGCGTGGCCTCGAGCTGCAGCTTCAGGCACTCGGGCAGCGAGCGCGCGCCCACGCCGGGCGGATCCAGGCTCTGCAGCAGGCGCAGCGCCAGGCGCAACCGGTCGGCGAGCTGCTCCAGCGCCTCGGCCTCGTCCAGGCCCAGCATGGCGGCCAGGCGCTCGGCCACCTCTTCCAGCGGGTCGGCAAGGTAGCCGTCGGCGTCGAGCGACTCGATCAGCACATCCACCGCGGCCCGGTCCTCGGGCTCCAAGTGCCGGCCCACGAGCTGGCCACGCAGATGGTCCTGCAGGCTGCCGGGGGCGGCGCGGCGGTCGTGGGCCTCGCCGTCGTCGTCGCCGTCGCTGGCGGCCGCGGTGCTGCCCGACGGCGTCTCGCGGATGCCGTCGAAGTCGTCGCCCTCGGTGCCGTTCTCCCAGTCGTCGCGCAGCGGCGTGCCGAATTCGTCGGCGGCCAGCTCCTGCGGCGCACCGTCGAGCGCCGCGGGCTCGGCGGCGGGCTCGGCGGAGTCGGCCTCGCGGTCGGGCGGCTGGTCGGTGGCCTGGCGCTCGGGCGGCGTTTCGTAGGGGGTGGGCGGGCCGTCGTCGTCGAGCTCGAGGAAGGGGTTCTGGTCGAGCAGCTGCCCGACCTCCTGCTGCAGCTCCAGCGTCGACAGCTGCAGCAGCCGGATGGACTGCTGAAGCTGCGGCGTGAGCGCCAGGTGCTGTGACAGCCGTACCTGCAGCGACGGCTTCATGTCACATCCGGAAGTGCTCGCCGAGGTAGACCTTGCGCACCTCGGTGTTGGCGACGATCTCGTCGGGCGTGCCCTCGGCGAGCACTCGGCCCTCGCTGATGATGTAGGCGCGGTCGCAGATGCCCAGCGTCTCGCGCACGTTGTGGTCGGTGATCAGCACGCCGATGCCGCGCGCGCGCAGGAAGCCAATGATGCGCTGGATCTCCATCACGGCGATGGGGTCCACGCCAGCGAAGGGCTCGTCGAGCAGGATGAAGCGCGGCGTGGTGGCCAGCGCGCGCGCGATCTCCACGCGCCGCCGCTCGCCGCCAGACAGCGCCGGCGCTGGCGACTCGCGCAGCTTCTCGATGGACAGGTCGTGCAGCAGCTCGCCCAGGCGCTGCTCGATCACCGCGGGGGGCAGCGGCCGGCCGTCGGGGCCGAGCTGCAGCTCGAGCACGGCGCGGATGTTCTCCTCCACCGTCAGCTTGCGGAAGATGCTCGCCTCCTGCGGCAGGTACGACAGGCCCAGGCGCGAGCGGCGGTGGATGGGCAGGTTCTGCACCTCGGCGCCGTCGATGAGGATCACGCCGTCGTCGGCGCGCACCAGGCCCACCACCATGTAGAAGGTGGTGGTCTTGCCGGCGCCGTTGGGGCCCAGCAGGCCCACCACTTCGCCGGCCGAGACGGCCAGGTGCACGTCCTTCACCACCACGCGCGGGCCGTAGCTCTTGCGCAACCGCTCGGCCTGCAGGCGGCTGGGGGTGGCAGCGGCCTCGCTCATCGCGGCGCGGCGGGCGGCGTCTCGCCGAGGCGGCGGCTGGGCTGCAGCGGCGGCACGGGCACGGCCGGCGCGGAGGCAGGCGACTCGGCGCGCGGGCTCAGCACGGCGCGCACGCGGCCGCCGGGGTTGGTCGGGCTCGCTGTGCCGCCCTCGACGCGAAAGACCTCGGACGTGTTGTCCCAGAGGATGCGGTCGCCCGTGATCTCGTCGGCCACGGTGCCGCCGCGCAGCCGGCGCACGGCGCCGTTGCCCAGGAAGCGCAGCGTGTCGGCACGGCCGTCGAATTCGATGCGGTCGGCAGCGCCCTCGACGGTCTCGTCCAGGCCCTCGCGCTTCTGGCGCCAGGTCGCCGGCCTGCCGGCCGCCCCGGTGGCGCTGGCGGCGCGGTAGCCGTCGGGCAGGGTGCGCATCTCCACGCGCTCGGCGCGCAGCACCATGCTGCCCTGGGAGATGACGACGTTTCCGGTGTACACCAGCACCTGGCGCTGCAGGTCGAGCACGCCGTCGCGATCAGCCTCCACCACCATGGGCTGGGCGCGGTCGCCCTTGTCGGCCCAGGCCGGGTCGGCCACCGGCAGCGCGGCGGCAGCCAGCAGACACAAGCGGATCAGGGCGGGGGGAGGCTTCACGAAGGCACGAATCTTGCAGGTCAGTATAGCCACAAGATCCCCGCCTCCTGCGGGCTCGGCAACATGACAAGTTGCCGCCACGGCCGGGCGAAGAGCCCGGCCTTCGACGCGGTCAGGCCTTCTGGCGCGCCAGCTGGATGAGGAAGTCGGCCACCGACACGGCACGCTCGTGGCTGCCCGCGAGCGAGGCCGAAGTGTAGAAGCGGCCTTGCACACCGACGGCGGGCACGCCGTCGATCTTGTAGGCATCCGTCAACTGCTTGGCGCGGGTGGCCTTGGTGCTGACGCTGAAGCCCTTCATGGCCTGCACCAGGCGTTCGCCGTCGACGCCGTTGCCCTTGGCAAAGGCGGCGACCTCGGCTTCGCTGTTGAGCCGCTTGCCCTGCTGGTGGATGGCGTTGAAGACCTTGCGGTGCAGCGCAGGCAGCGCGCCGGTTTCCTCCATCGCGTAGAACAGGCGCGCGTGGAACTGGTGTGGCGCCATGAAGCCCACGGGCACCTGGCGGAAGGCCACGTCGGGCGCCAGGCGCTTGACCCAGGCCTCCAGCGTCGGCTCGAAGGCGTAGCAGTGCGGGCAGCCGTACCAGAAGAACTCCACCACCTCCACGACCTTGCCGGCCGCCAGCGTCACGGGCGCTGGCGAGCCGAGCCGCACATAGTGCGTGCCTTCGCGGGGCGCCGCCTGCGCCTGCGCCGCACCCTGCCAGGCCAGCCCCAGGCCGGCGGTGGCAGCCGCGATGCCCTTGGAGAAGTCACGCCGTTGCATGGAGGGGGTCCTTTCGTCGGAGGGCGGGGTCAGGAGGAGGGCGGTTGCGCCGATGGAGTACCCGGCCGGCCCCGCAGTTCCGTGCCGGATGCAGGGTCAGGGCTTCTCGACACGCACGATCTGCGCCTCGATGCCGGCGTCGGCGAGCTTCTGCTGCAGTTCGTCGGCTTCGGTGCGGGTGCCGAAGGGGCCGATGCGCACGCGCCAGACGGTGCGGCCGGCCTGCTCGCGCTCGGTCACGCGGGCCGTCCAGCCGCCCATGGCCAGGCGAGCCTTCTGCTGTTCGGCCTCTTCGGCCCGCGCGAAGGCGCCGGCCTGCACGAAGAACACGAAGGGCTCGACGGCCGCCGCGGTGGCCGAGGCCGGCGACGGCGACGGCCGCGCCGCGGTGGCCGGGCCCTGGCCGGCGAGGATCGCGGCAGGGTCGCGCGCCGCCGGCTGCGCGGCCGGCGGCGCCGATGCGGCCACCGTGAGCGCCGCCGACGCCGACTTGGCGGCGCTGGCGGCGCGCTGTGACGCCAGGCCGCCGAGCGCCGCGTTGGGGTCCCAGTCGCGGTTGCGGGCGGCCTCGGCCTTGTCCTGCTCGGCCGTGCGCTGCGGGACCTTGTCGATGAACGGAACGGGCGCCTTGGTGATGTACAGCGCCACGCCCAGCGCCAGCACCAGGCCGACGAGCAGGCCGAGCACGAGCCCGAGCGCGAAGCCGCCCCGCTGCGTCATGCCAGGGCCCCCTCGGCGGCGGGGGCCTCGCGGTGCATGGACTCGGGGGCCGACACCCCCAGCACGCCCAGCGCGTTCCTCAGCACCTGTGCCGTGGCCGCCAGCAGCGCCATGCGGGCGCGCGCCAGCGCCGCGTCGTCGACCAGGAAGCGCTCGGCCGCGTAGTAGGCGTGGAAGGCGGCGGCCAGATCGCGCAGGTAGAAGGCCACATCGTGCGGCGCGAACTCGGCGGCCGCGCGGCCGAGCATAGCCGGGTACTCGGCCAGCCGGAGCATCAGCGCGGCCTCGGAGGGCGCGGTCAGCAGCGACAGATCGGCGCGGGCGAAGTCGCGCTCGCCCGCGTACTGCGCCAGCACCGAGCAGATGCGCGCGTGGGCGTACTGCACGTAGAACACGGGGTTCTCGTCGTTGGCCTTCAGCGCCAGGTCGACGTCGAACACGAACTCGGTGTCGGACTTGCGGCTGATCAGGAAGAAGCGCACAGCGTCGCGGCTGGTCCAGTCGATCAGGTCGCGCAGCGTCACGTAGCTGCCGGCGCGCTTGGAGATCTTCACCTCCTGGCCGCCGCGCATCACGGTGATCATCTTGTACAGCACGTAGTCGGGGTAGCCCGCCGGGATGCCGAGGCCCACAGCCTGCAGGCCCGCTCGCACGCGCGCCACCGTGCCGTGGTGGTCGGTGCCCTGCACGTTGATGACCTTGGTGTAGCCGCGCTCGAACTTGGCCAGGTGGTAGGCGACGTCGGGCACGAAGTAGGTGTAGGTGCCATCGGACTTGCGCATCACGCGGTCCTTGTCGTCACCGTAGTCGGTGGTCTTCAGCCAGAGCGCGCCGTCCTTCTCGTAGGTCTTGCCGCTGGCCACCAGGCGCTGCACGGCGTCGTCGACGCGGCCGTCGGTGTACAGGCTGCTTTCGAGGTAGTAGTGGTCGAAACGCACGCCGAAGGCCTTCAGGTCCAGGTCCTGCTCGTGGCGCAGGTAGGCCACGGCGAACTGGCGGATGCCGTCGAGGTCGGCCGGGTCGCCGCTGGCGGTGAAGGCGCGGTCGTCGGCGCTCACCGTGCGGCGGGCGGCGAAGTCGGCGGCGATGTCGGCGATGTACTCGCCGTTGTAGGCCGCATCGGGCCAGCCGTCGTCGCCGGGCTTCAGGCCCTGCAGCCGCGCCTGCGTGCTGGTAGCCAGCGTGCCGATCTGCACGCCGGCGTCGTTGTAATAGAACTCGCGCAGAACCTCCCAGCCCTGGCTTTGCAGGAGGTTGCAGATGCAATCGCCCAGCGCGGCGTTGCGGCCATGGCCCACGTGCAGCGGCCCCGTGGGGTTGGCGGAGACGAACTCCACCATCACGCGCTGGCCCTGACGGCGCGCGCTGGTGCCAAAACAAGGCCCCGCGGCCAGCACCTCGGCCAGGACGGCCTGCCGGGCGGCGGGCGCCAGGCGCAGGTTGACGAAGCCAGGGCCGGCGATCTCCAGCGACTGTACCCAGCGCTGCACGGCCGGCTGCTGCTGCAGGCGCTGCACCAGATCGGTGGCGATCTCACGCGGGTTCCGCTTGAGCGCGCGCGCCAGCCCCATGGCGCCGGTGATGGCGAGGTCCCCGTGGCTGGCCTGCTTGGGGATTTCGAACGTGGCGTCGGGCGGGTTCTGGCCGGTTCCGGCCACCAGCTGCGCGAACACCGTCTGCAGCGCGTCGCGCAGCGCCTGCGTGGCTTCGATCATGACGCTGGATTCTACGGGGGCGGGTGCCAGCGCCCGGGGCGCCCGGGCCGGGCTCCCGGCCGAACAGGCCCGGCTTGCCCGCCCTGTTCGGGGCATCGGGCGGCGCAGGCGCCATCACCATCGGTGCACCGTGTCCTCCCGCCTCGCCCTGCCCGTCCAGGCCCAGCCTCCCGCGCCTGCCAACCCGGCGGCAGCGTCGCTGGTGCTGCCTTCGCGCATCGGCAAGTACATCGTACAGGCCAAGATCGGCGAGGGGGCCACGAGCGAGGTCTTCCTCTGCCACGACCCATTCAGCAACCGCAAGGTGGCGATCAAGCGCGTGCGCAGCCACGTGCTGGCCGACAGCCGCGAGCAGCAACTCCAACAGCGTTTTTTCGCCGCCGAGGCGGCTCTGGTGGGGCAGCTGCAGCACCCGAACGTGGTGCGGATCCTAGACGCGGTGGCCGACAACGAGGCGCCCTACCTGGTGATGGAGCACGTCCACGGTGTGACCCTGCGCCGCTACTGCCGTGCCGACCGGCTGCTGCCGGTGCAGCAGATCATCGAGATCGGCTTCAAGTGCGCGATGGCGCTGGGCTACTGCTACCGCCAGGGCCTGATCCACCGCGACGTCAAGCCGGCCAACCTGCTGGTCAAGCTCGACGGCGATCGCATCACCGACGTCAAGGTCACCGACTTCGGCAGCGTGTTCAATACCGCCACCGACCAGACGCAGGTCCACCGCGTGGGCAGCCTGGCCTACATGTCGCCGGAGCAGCTCGAGGGCGGCGTGCTCGACTGCCGCGCCGACATCTATTCGCTGGCGGCGGTGCTTTACCACCTGCTGGCCGGCCGGCCGCCTTTCGACGCGCAGCAGCAGGCGGCGCTGATGCACCAGATCCACCACACCAAGCCGCCGCCGCTGGCCACGCTGCGCGAGGGGCTGCCCGCGGCGCTGGTGACGCTGGTGGAGCAGTGCCTGGCCAAGACTCGCGAACAACGCCCCACGAACTGGGACGAGTTCGCCCGCGCGCTCAGCGCCGCCGGCGCCGAGCATCGCGTCAGCGCGACCGACGACCGCCACGCGCTGCAGGAGGTGCTCGACTCCGAGCGCTTCACCCTGCTGCGCGGGCTGGAGTTCTTCGCCGACTTCGGCGACGTCGAGCTCTGGGAGGTGGTGCACCGCGCCGCCTGGCACCGTCACGGCTTCGGCGACGCGCTATACCGCAAGGGCCAGGAGGGGGGCAGCTTCCACGTCGTGACGCAGGGCCGCGTGGACGTCTACCGCGACGGCCGCAACGTCGCCGGCCTCAGCGCCGGCAGCACGGTGGGCGAGATGGCCTATCTCGCCCCCAACCCGGCGCTGCGCCGGCACTCGGTGGACATCCTGGTGTCGGAGCCGGCCACCACGCTGTCGTTCACGCCCGACAGCCTGGAGCGGCTGAGCCTGGGCACGCGGCACCGCTTCGACAAGGCCTTCATCAAGGTGCTGGTGCGCCGCCTGCACGAGGCGCAGGAGGCGGCGGCGCAGCGGCGCTGACCCCCCGGCGCCGCAGCCGCGGCGCCGAACCCTGTCGTCCGGCGAGCCGCATGCCGCGTTGTCCCTGTGGTCCGGCGCGCGGCGCTCTGCTGCAATTGACTGCGGTCGGGCCTTCGACCCAACCCCCATCCAACGAGGAGAACCCCATGCTGAAATCCACGCTGATCGCCGCCTGTGCCGGCCTGCTGATGTCCACCGGCGCCTGGGCCGCCGACTGCGCCAAGATGGCCGACGAGAAGAAGCTCGCCGGCGCCGCCCGCACCAGCTTCGTCAATAAGTGCGAAAAAGACGCCGCGCCCGCGGGCAACGCCGCCTGCGAAAAGAGCGCCGCCGACAAGAAGCTGGCCGGTGCTGCCAAGACCAGCCACATCAAGAAGTGCATGGCCGACGCGGCAACCAAGAAGCCCTGACCCGGCCTGCCCGCCCGAGCGCGCTCACGGGACTACCCTCCGCGCTGCGCGCTTCGGGATGAGCGCTCGGGAGCGGCCCGGCGCGCTCAGGCGGCGGCCCAGTAGCTGGGGTCGCCGAAGCGGTGCTTGATGAAATCGATCCACAGCCGCACGCGCAGCGGCAGGTGGCGGCGTTGCGGGAACACGGCGTAGATGCCGTTGGGCGGCGCCGCGAAGCCATCCAGCAGCGAAACCAGCCGGCCGGCAGCGATGTCGCCCTCGACCTCCCAGGTGCTGCGCCAGGCGATGCCCAGGCCCTGCACGCACCAACGGTGCAGCACTTGGCCGTCGCTGCAGTCCAGGCGCCCGCCCGGCCGCAGGTGGGTGACCTGACCATCCACCACAAAGGCCCAGCCACGGGTCTGGCTGGCGTCGCTGCTGAGCGCCAGGCACTGGTGCTTCGTCAGGTCGGCCGGCGAAGCCGGCGTGCCGGCGCGCGCCAGGTAGTCGGGTGCGGCCACGCACAGGCGCCGGTTGTCGGCCAGGCGCAGGCTCACCAGGCTGCTGTCGGGCAGGTCGCCGACGCGGATGGCGCAGTCGAAGCCCTCGTTGACGATGTCGACCACGCGGTCTGACAGGTTCAGGCTCAGGCTGACCTCGGGATGCTGCGCCAGGAAGCCCGGCACCAGCGGCGCCACGTGGCGGCGACCGAAGCCGGCCGGCGCCGTGATGCGCAAGTGACCGCTCGCCTTCACGCCGCCGGCCGTGACGCTGGCCTCGGCGTTGGCCAGGTCGGCCAGCAGGCGCTGGCAGTCTTCGAGGAAGGCGCTGCCCTCGTGCGTGAGCGTGATGCGCCGCGTGGTGCGCACCAGCAGCTTCACGCCCAGGCGCTCCTCCAGCGTGTCGATGCGGCGGCCGATGACTGCAGGCGCCACGCCCTCGGCCAGCGCAGCCGCCGTGAGGCTGCCCTTGGTCGACACCGCGACGAAGGATTCGATCTGTTTGAGGCGGTCCATCGCGAGGAACATTATGCGCACACAGCGCATGAATACCCGCCATCAAGCCCACTTAATCGTCTGTGGATTGATGAATAGAGTTCGGACCATGGGTGCTCAAACCCGTACTCTTCGACGCCTGCGGCACGCGATTCCGCTGCACAGCGCGCGCGGGCCGAGACCCCGGAGTCCGCCGCCCAGCTTCGCCGGCGCCCCGCTGCACGCGGTGGAACACTTGCCGCCGTTCCCTGAAACCCCTCCCCATTGACCGGAAGACCTGCCATGCGCACCGCCATCCACTCTTTGCACGTCGACACCGCCCTGGCCGCCTTCGTCCAAGACGAGGTGCTGCCCGGCACTGGGGTGGACGCCGCCCGCTTCTGGGCGGGCTTCGACGCCATCGTCCGCGACCTGGCACCGCGCAACGCCGAGCTGCTGGCCGAGCGCGACCGCCTGCAAGCCGAACTCGACACCTGGCACCAGGCGCACCCGGGCCCGATCAGCGACATGCCGGCGTACAAGGCCTTCCTCAAGCGCATCGGCTACCTCGTCGAGGCGCCGGCCGATGTGGCCTGCACCACCGCCCACGTCGACGACGAACTCGCCCGGCTCGCCGGCCCGCAGCTGGTGGTGCCCATCCTGAACGCCCGCTACGCGCTCAACGCTGCCAATGCGCGCTGGGGCTCGCTGTACGACGCGCTGTACGGCACCGACGTGATTCCCGAATCGGGCGGCGCCGAGAAAGGCACCGGCTACAACCCTGTGCGCGGCGCCAAAGTCGTCGACTACGCGCGCCGGGTGCTGGACCAGGTGGTGCCGCTCGCCGGCGCCTCGCACCGCGACGCCGCCGGCTACAGCGTCGAGGGCGGCCACCTGGTGGTGGCGCTGACGAACGGCGACCGCACCGGCCTGGCCGACCCCGCCGCCTTCGTCGGCCACCAGGGCGACGCCGGGGCGCCGAGTTCGGTGCTGCTGCGCCACCACGGCCTGCACCTGGACATCCGCATCGACCGCAGCCACCCCATCGGCAAGACCGACGCCGCCGGCGTGGCCGACCTCGTGGTCGAGGCGGCGCTGTCGACGATCCTCGACCTCGAGGACTCGGTGGCCGTCGTCGACGCCGCTGACAAAGTGCTGGCCTACCGCAACTGGCTGGGCATCCTGCGTGGCACGCTGGTCGAGGAGGTGACCAAGGGCGGCCGCACCATCACGCGCCGGCTGGAACCAGACCGCGCCTATATCGGCGCCGACGGCCGGCCGCTGGTTCTGCCCGGGCGATCGCTGCTGTTCGTGCGCAACGTGGGCCACCTGATGACCAACCCCGCCATCCTCTGGGACGACGGCCGCGAGATCCCGGAAGGCATCCTGGATGCCGTCATCACCAGCGCGATCGCGCTGCACGACCTCAAGCGGCTGGGCACGTCCGGCCTGCACAACTCGCGCACCGGCAGCGTCTACGTGGTCAAGCCCAAGATGCACGGGCCTGCCGAAGTGGCCTTCGCCTGCGAGCTGTTCGGCCGCGTCGAGCGGTTGCTGGGGCTGCCGCAGGACACGGTCAAGCTCGGCATCATGGACGAGGAGCGCCGCACCAGCGTCAACCTGCGCGCCTGCATCGCCGCAGCGGCCAGCCGCGTGGCCTTCATCAACACCGGCTTCCTCGACCGCACCGGCGACGAGATCCACACCGCCATGCGCGCCGGCCCTATGGTGCGCAAACCGCGCATGAAGATCGCCAACTGGCTGCGCGCCTATGAGTTCAACAACGTGCAGGTGGGCCTGGCGTGTGGGCTGCGCGGCCGCGCGCAGATCGGCAAGGGCATGTGGGCCATGCCCGACCTGATGGCCGAGATGATGAAGGACAAGGTCTCGCACCCGCAATCCGGCGCCAACACCGCCTGGGTGCCAAGCCCGACGGCGGCCACCCTGCACGCGCTGCATTACCACCAGGTGTACGTGAGTGCGCTGCAGCTGAGCATGGAGGCCTTCGCGCGGCGCCCCGACGCGCCGCCGCTCGAGGCACGGCTGCTCGACGCCATCCTGGAGGTGCCGGTGGCACTGGTGCCGTTCTGGACGCCGTCCGAGGTGCAGCAGGAGCTGGACAACAACGTGCAGGGCATCCTGGGCTACGTCGTGCGCTGGGTCGACCAGGGCGTGGGCTGCAGCAAGGTCCCCGACATCAACGGCGTGGGCCTGATGGAGGACCGCGCCACGCTGCGCATCAGCAGCCAGCACATCGCTAACTGGCTGCGCCACGGCGTGCTGAGCGCCGAGCAGGTGCACGCCAGCTTCCGCCGCATGGCCGCCGTGGTGGACGCGCAGAACGCCGGCGACCCGCTGTACGAGCCCATGGCCGGCCACTGGGACACCAGCTTCGCCTACCGCGCGGCGCTGGACCTGGTGTTCCTGGGCGAGCAGCAGCCCAGCGGCTACACCGAGCCGCTGCTGCACGCGTGGCGGCTGAAGAAGAAGGCAGCCGGCGGAGCCTGATTCCCGGGCAGCCCGAACCGGCGGCCCGCCGCCCTCAGCCGCGCAGCGGCATCAGGTGCACCTGCGCCAAGTCGAAGGCCACGGCCAGCGCCTGGCCCGGCTGCAGGCCGCGCCGCTCGGGGCCCGACAGCGTTAGCACCAGCGGCTGCCCACCGGCCATGGCCAGCGTCAGCGTGGCCATGGTGATCTCGCCCTGGTGGCTCACCGCGTCCACGCGCGCCGCGAAGTGCCCGGGCTGGCCGGCCGCGTGCGCGTCGGCCAGCGCGATCGCGTCGCCGGGGATCACGAAGGTTACCGCGCGGCCGGGGGACATGCGGCCCTTGTCGCGCACGCGCAGCCGCACGGCAGGCTCGCCGGTGGCCGCATCCCCCCAGCGCAGCCAGCCCCAGCCGGACTCGCGGCCGTCGCCGCCTTCCCACCAGCCGGCCCAGCGGTTGGCGATGCCCACCAGGTCGGCCACGCGCGCGGTGCGCGGCGCGCGGTGCACGAACTCCGGCGTGCCGCTCTGCAGCACCTGGCCGGCGTCCATGACGACGAGGCGATCCGCCAGCAGGCGCGCCTCGTTCAGGTCGTGCGTCACCAGCACCATCGGCACCGCCAGCTCACGGCGCAGGTCGGCGATCAGCCGGTACAGGCCCTGGCGGGCCATCATGTCCACGGCCGAGAAGGGCTCGTCCAGCAGCAGCAGCATCGGCGCGCGCGCCAGCGCCCGCGCCACCGCCACGCGCTGCTGCTGCCCGCCCGAGAGCTGCGCCGGGCGGCGGTGCACCAGCTCGCCCGTCAGCCCCACGTGGGCCAGCCAGCGCGGGGCCTCGCGCTCGCGTTCGGCGCGCGGGCGGTGCAGCAGCGACAGCGCCACGTTGCCGGCGGCGCTGAGGTGCGGCATCAGCGCGTAGTGCTGGAACACCAGGCCCACGTGGCGCTGCTGCGGCGGCTGCCACAGCGGCGGCGCGCCGTCACCCCCGATACGGCACCACGTCTGCCCGCCCACCTGCACCAGGCCCTGCTGCGGCTTCATCAGCCCGGCGGCCACGCGCAGCATCGAGGTCTTGCCCGCGCCCGATGGCCCCACCAGCGCCAGCAGCTCGCCCGGCGCGGCCTCGATGCGGCCGTGCAGCGGCATCGGCCGCTGCTGCTCGACCTCGATGACCAGGCCCTCGTTCACCGGCGCGCTCAACGTCGCCCTCCAGACGACAACCGCGCCGTGGCGAAGAACGACGCCGCCACCGCCAGCAGCGACAGCAGCAACAGCAGCAGCGCCATGCGGTCGGCGCCGGCTAGGTCGAAGGCCTGCACGCGGTCGTAGATGGCAATCGCGATGGTCTTGGTCTCGCCCGGGATGCTGCCGCCCATCATCAGCACCACGCCGAACTCGCCGAGCGTGTGCACGAAGGTCAGCACCATGGCCGAGAGGATGCCGGGCCAGGCCAGCGGCAGCTCCACCCGCCACAGCGTCTGCCAGGCCCCCAGGCCGCTGCAGGCGGCGGCCTCGGCCAGGTCGCGCGGGATGGCCTCGAAGGCGCGCTGCACCGGCTGCACCATGAACGGGATGTTGAAGATGACCGAGGCCAGCACCAGCCCGCCGAAGCTGAAGGTGAGCGGCAGGCCGAGATCGGCGAACACCCGGCCCAGCGGCGACGCGCCCCCGAAGGCCACCAGCAGGTAGTAGCCCAGCACCGTGGGCGGCAGCACCAGCGGCAGCACCACCAGCGCCTCGATCCAGGCCTTGCCGCGCCACGCCGTCCGCGCCAGCCAGCGGCCCAGCGCCAGGCCCAGCGGCAGCAGCACCAGCAGCGTCACCGCGGCCAGCTCCAGGCTCAGGACCAGGGCCTGCCAATCGATCATCGGCGGCAGGGCGTTCAGCCGGGCGGCGGCGTGTAGCCGTGGCGCTGCCACACGGGCTGCGCGGCCGGCGCAAGCAGGTAGTCGTGGAAGGCGCGCACCGCGGGTGGTGCCTCGGCCAGCAGCACCAGCCGCTGCGCCAGCGGCGCATGGAACGACGCCGGCACCACCGCCGCCGTGCCGGCCGCCGCCACCGCCGGCACCAGCGTGAGCGAGTAGGCCACGAGTCCGCCCTGCGTCGAACCCGACAGCGCGAACTGCACCGTCTGCGACACGTTCTCGCCGATCACCAGGCGCGGCCGGGCCAGATCCCACTGCCCGGCGTGCTGCAGCGCCTCGCGGGCGCGCTGGCCGTAGGGCGCGTGCTCGGGGTTGGCGATCGCCAGGCGCTGCACGCGGCCGTCGCGCAGCGCCTCGCCCAGGCCGCGCAGCTCGCCGTCCACCGGCAGCGGCGAGCCGCGTGGCGCCAGCAGCGCCAGCCGGCCTAGTGCGTAGACGCGGCCGCGGTCGGCGGCGCCGCCCAGCGTGCGGCCGGCCGCGGCCACGCGGAACACCGTCTCCTCGTCGGCCGAGACGAACAGGTGGAAGGGCGCGCCCTGCAGGATCTGCGCGACTAAGTTGCCCGAGGAGCCGAACACCAGCCGCAGCGGGCCGCCGCCGGCGCGCTCGAACTGCGCGCCCAGCTCCTCGATGGCGGGCTTGACGTTGGCGGCGGCGGCCACGGTGGCGGGGGCCTGCGCGGCGGCGCGGCGCGGCAGCAGGGCCGGCAACACGGCGGCCAGCGGCAGGCCCAGCAGGGTTCGGCGGTCGGTCATGGCCAGCGGGTGATATCTTTCGCGATGGATATCGTTGGCGAAGTATATCGAGCGCCGGCCCTGATTCGCGACAATGCGGGCATGAGCCGGCCAGCTTCGCCCCGTGCGCGCGTGCGCGTGCATCTCGACGAGACGCTGATGCTCGGCCCGGGCAAGGCCGAGTTGCTGGAGGGCATCGCCGCCACCGGCAGCATCGCCGAGGCCGGCCGGCGCATGGACATGAGCTACCAGCGCGCGTGGTCGCTGGTGAAGACGCTGAACGCAGGCTTCGCCGAGCCGCTGGTGGAACGCCAGCGCGGCGGCAGCGGCGGCGGCGGCGCGCGCCTCACCGCCACCGGCGAGCAGGTGCTGCGCATTTACCGCGCCATCGAGCGCGACTGCCAGCGCGCGGTGGACAAGCGCGCGGCGGTGCTGGCGGGGTTGCGCGGCGGGGGCTGATCGGCGGGCGCCCTGGCCCTGTCGGCCAGTCTGGAGCCCGAGGCCCCACCAGCGCCTGGCGCAGCGCCCGCCGAGCCGCAAGACCCCGCGCCGGCAGCCGCCCGGGCGTTCCCGCGAGGCCATATCCTGCACGCCATGGTGCTGGCGGCCCAAGCGATCAGGGGCTACAAACTGCCGGGTGTAGGTTCGCCCGGCGCCGACGGGTTTGGGTCGGGTGCATATTGCGGGGCAACAATCCTCACCAATTCGCGGTCGACGGGCGAAAGCCCGCCACCTCTGATCCATTGGATGGCTGCTTGAACCCGGATCGGACCGACGTCGTTGACGGTGCTCTTGGTAATCGTGTCAGCGGCACTTCTTACTTCCCGCAGGTCATAACTGAGGTAAGCCAAGTAGGCGCGCATCACATCGACTACGGTGAACGAGGCATTCGGGTCTGATTTGCTCAATTCCTCCTGCATGGCTCTCGCCAGCCCGGGATTGTTCTTGAGCGCCTCAATCGGCTCGAGCATCAGTCGCAGCTCGGTGTTCACCGAATTCCTGACTTGCTGCTTTACTTCAGCGGATCCAAGCGAGCCAGCCTGCTCGGCGGTGCGTCGCTGGATGTAGGCATCGAGTTTGGCCGAAGGTGAGGGCGGATTGGCGGTTCTATTTGCCGCGCCACCACCTCCCCCGCTGCTCGCCATGACCCGCGCCCCAGTAGTCGCCTCGCCTACCGCTTGCAGCGCCTTCAAGCGAGCCTGGAGCTGTTCCAGGCTCACACCCAGCGACTTCAGCAGCGGGTTGCCGTTGTAGACCGCTTCGGCCAGCGCCGCGGTGTCGCCTCCGGGCAGCAGCGTCTTCCTGCGCTCGTAGAAGACCCCGGCCGCATCGCGAAGCGCCTGCTCCACCTGCGCCCGCCGCTTCGACTCGATATCGGCTGGCGTGCCGACGGAAGCCGTGTGTGTCACTTCCGTGCGTGCGTCAGGCAGTCTTGCTGGCTGCCCCGCGGGCCTGCCTGGCCCGAGCCCGGGTAGCCCGTGCAGCTGCGGCTCAGCCTGCGCCTGGGGCTGAAGGGGCCTCGCACTGGCTGGTGCACTTGTCGGCTTCCCAACTTGCGCCTGCAGCGTCTGCGTGCGCTGCACCGCCTTCTGCTTCCACCGCGCCAGAGCGTTGATCTGCTTGCTCAGGTCACCCCGCCACGCGTCAGCGGCCTGCGACCAGCGGGCCACCTGCTGTTGCACCTGCGCGGTCTGCGGTGCAAGACCCCTCCCGTCCTCCCCCGACCGGATCTGACCCAGCCGCTGCGCGGCCGCCTTCAGCCCCGCCACCGGCGCGTTGGCTTGGCTGTAGATCGCGCGCAGCGCTTGCAGACGAGTCTCCGCCTCTCCCAGCGTGCGGCGAAACGCCGGCAGCGCAGCCCTCCCCCCTCTGGCCTGCCCCTCAAAGCGCTTCATCAGCGCCTGCGCAGCCTGCCAGCCCGCCGCCGCGGCCCGCTGCTGCGCGAGCACCTGCTGGTTGAGCGTGCCGGCCTGGGCCTGCGCATCCTTGAAGCGGCTGCGCGCCACGGCCAGGGCAGTATCGATGGGAGGCGTCGATGACCGATATGCCTTTCCCTGCGGCATCGCACCGGCGAGCCTTTGCATCAGCGCGTGCATGGCCTGGTCAAACTGCGTCTTCGAAATCCGTCCGGCCGTGAGCTGATCGTAGGCGGCTGCAGCTTCCTTGATGCTGCGGCCCCGCTGCTCGGCACTCCAGCTCTCGGACGCCCGCCACTTCGGGTTCCATGCCGCAACGGCCAGCTGTGCGAATTGGACTTCGCGCAGGCTCATGCTCTCGGGGATCTTGCCTTGGAGCTTGGCGACAGCAAGCTCACCTTCGCTGCCCAGGAAGGGCGCCAGCGCTCCCAGCACGAGCAGGCCGGCCCCGCGCAAAGGGTTCAGGACAGCTGACGGCGCCGAGGCCTGTGCCGCCGTAGGCGCAGGCAGCCCGCTTGCACCCGGCGAGCGCACGAACCGGACGATGCGGTTCGCTGCATCCGGCCCACCAGGGCTCTGCAGGGGCGTGAGACCGGGCGGCGCGGACGGCGCTCGAAGGGTTTGCGCGGGGGTGGACATCGTTCATTGCTCCAGGCAAGCGCGCAGCAGGCGCCGGGCAAACGCCGAGCCAGAGCGAGGATTTGGCGACGGGCAGTTTGCGATCTCGCGCATTCTCAGCCCTCCTCACTGCTTTGCCTCTGCATCCGTAGGCCGTACCGTCCCTTGAAATCGGGCTTTACGGTGTTCGTGGCGCTTCAACGGCCCTGCTCGCTCGCCGTTGTCGGGGTTATCCCAAATTTTCGCGGCTCTCAGGCCGCCGCGCGGCCCAGCCGTGCGTTCAGCTCGCCGGCGGCCGCGCGCAGCACCTGCGCCGCCGCCCCTTGCGGCCCCACGTCGAAGCCGGCCGTCGCGCCGATGGCCGTGAGCGCCAGTACCAGCAGCCCGCGGTCGTCGAACACCGGCGCGGCCAGGCCGCTCACGCCGACCACGGCCTTGTCGACGACGTGGCTGATGCCGGCGACGCGGATGGCGGCGAGCTCGGCCTCGAAGGCGGTGTCGATGCCCGACCGCCCGCCCTCGGCGCGCAGCGCGGCGCGCACCACCGCCCGCGGCAGGTGAGCGGCGAACAGGCGGCCGCTGGCCGTGCCGCGCAGGCTCATCACGGCGCCGTGGCGCATGGTCACGTGCACGGGGCTGGGCGCCTCCTCGGTGCGCACCACGGTGGCGCCGCGCTCGCCCCACACGGTGATGCCCACCGTCTGGCCCAGCTCGCGCGCCAGCGCCGGCAGCCGCTCGGTGGCCAGGCGCAGGGGGTCCACCTGCTGCAGGCTGATCAGGCCCAGCTGCAGCGCCAGCGGGCCCAGGCCGTAGCGGCCGCTGGCCTCGTCCTGGACGATCAGGCCCAGCTTACCGTAGCTCACCAGGTAAGGGTGGGCCTTGGCCGGCACCATGCCGGCCGCCGCCGCGATGTCCTTCAGCGCCATCGGCCGGCCCACGCGGGCCAGCGCCTGCAGCAGCCGGCCGCCGACTTCGATGCTCTGGATGCCCCGTTGCGCCTTCATCAGCTGATGCTTACACTGATTCAAACGCTTTCGACAATATCAAACGCACACTCCAAGGACAAGCGGCATGACCACCGTTGGCCCGGCCCCCCAAAAGGCTTTCGCCTCGCAGGCTGACCTTGAGGCGAAGAAGGTCAGCTTCACCCAGCTGTCCGACAACGCCTGGGCCTACACCGCCGAGGGCGACCCCAACACCGGCGTCGTCGTCGGTGACGACGCGGTGATGGTGCTCGACACCCAAGCCACGCCGCTGATGGCGCAGGACGTCATCCGCCGCATCCGCGAGGTCACCGACAAGCCGATCCGGTACGTGCTGCTCACGCACTACCATGCGGTGCGCGTGCTGGGCGCCAGCGCCTACGGCGCCGAGCACGTGATCGCCAGCGAAGACACGCGCGATCTCATCAGGGAGCGTGGCGAGCAGGACAAGGCCAGCGAGATCGGCCGCTTCCCGCGCCTGTTCCGCGCCGTCGAGAGCGTGCCGCCGGGGCTCACGTGGCCCACCATCACCTTCACCGGCAAGATGACGCTGTGGCTGGGCCGCCTCGAGGTGCAGCTGCTGCAGCTGGGCCGCGGCCACACCAAGGGCGACACGGTGGCCTGGCTGCCGCAGCAGAAGATCCTCTTCAGCGGCGACCTCGTCGAGTTCGGCGCCACGCCCTACGCCGGCGACGCCTACTTCACCGACTGGCCGGCCACGCTGGACCGGCTGGCCGCCCTGGGCCCCGAGAATCTGGTGCCCGGCCGCGGCGCCGCGCTGACCACGCCCGAGCAGGTGCGGGCCGGACTGCAGGGCACGCGCGACTTCATCGCCGACCTGCGCGCCAGCGTCGAGGCCGGCGTGAAGGCGGGGCTGGAACTGCGCGCCATCTACCAGCAGACGATGGCCCGGCTGGCGCCCAAGTACGGCCACTGGGTCATCTTCCAGCACTGCATGCCCTTCGACGTGACGCGCTGCTTCGACGAGATGAGCGGCCACCGCGACCCGCGCATCTGGACGGCCGAGCGCGACATTGAGATGTGGAAGACGCTGGAAGGCTGAAGGAGCACGCCATGGGCATGCACGGCAACACGCTCGAGCCGCGGTGGCACATGAAGCGCGCGCCGTGCCGCGAGCTGCGGGTGCAGCCGAAGGCATGCGTCGACGCCGGCTCGGCAACCTGACCATGCCGAGCACCTACACCCACCCGCGCTACCCGGCACCGCGCGCCCCCGAGCTGGACGCGCCGCACGAGCGCCACCACGCGCGCGTGGTGGTGGTGGGCGCCGGCCCAGTGGGCCTGTGCGCGGCTATTGACCTGGCCGTGCAGGGTGTCGAGGTCACGCTGCTCGACGAGGACGACACCGTCAGCATCGGCTCGCGCGGGCTGTGTTACGCCAAGCGCACGCTCGAGGTGCTCGACCGCCTGGGCGTGGGCGAGCCCGTGGTGGCCAAGGGCGTGACGTGGAACGTGGGCCGCACCTTTCACGGCGACGCCGAGGTCTTCCGCTTCGACCTGCAGCCCGAGCCCGAGCACGAGCGCCCGGGCATGGTGAACCTGCAGCAGTACTGGCTCGAGCAGGTCCTGGTGGAGCGCGCGCTGCAACTGCCGAACCTGCGGCTGCGCTTCCGGCACCAGGTCACGCAGGTCGAGCCGCAGGCCACCGGCGCCGTGCTGCAGGTAGCCACGCCCGAGGGCGCGTTCACGCTGCACGCCGACTGGCTGATCGTGGCCGACGGCGCGCGCAGCTCCATCCGCCGGCAGCTGGGCCTGGAGATGGAAGGCCAGGTCTTCCGCGACCGCTTCCTGATCGCCGACGTGGTGATGAAGACCGACCTGTTCCCGCCCGGCCAGGCCGAGCGCTGGTTCTGGTTCGACCCGCCCTTCCACCCCGGGCAGAGCGTGCTGCTGCACAAGGAGGCCGACGACGTCTGGCGCATCGATTTCCAGCTCGGCTGGGACGCCGACCCCGAGGCCGAGAAGCAGCCCGAGCGCGTGCTGCCGCGCGTGCGCGCCCTGCTTGAGCAGGGCCTGGGCCTGACCGGGCAGCAGCAGGCGCCCGCCTTCGAGCTGGAATGGGCCAGCGTCTACACCTTCCAGTGCCGCCGCATGGCCAGCTTCCGCCACGGCCGGCTGCTGTTCGTGGGCGACGCGGCGCACCAGGTCAGCCCCTTCGGCGCGCGCGGCGCCAACAGCGGCATCCAGGATGCCGACAACCTGGTGTGGAAGCTCAAGGCGGTGCTCGAGGGCCATGCCCCCGAGCGGCTGCTCGACAGCTACACGCAGGAGCGCGGCACGGCCGCCGACGAGAACATCGTCAGCAGCACGCGCGCCACCGACTTCATCACGCCCAAGAGCGGCGCCAGCCGGGCGCTGCGCGACGCCGTGCTGACGCTGGCGCGCGAGCACGCGTTCGCGCGCACGCTGGTCAACAGCGGGCGCCTGTCGGTGCCCACGCACCTGGTGGACTCGCCGCTGAACACGCCCGACTCCGAGGCCTGGGATTGCGCCGTGGCGCCGGGTTCGCCGCTGCCCGACGCGCCCGTGCGCCACCAGGGCCGCGACGGCTGGCTGCTGCGCCACACCGGCGGTGACTTCGTGCTGATGATGTTCGAGTCCGTGCCGGCCGGTCTGGGCGCGGCGCAGCGCGTGCTGATCGAGGCCCTGGGCGCGCTGACGCCGCCCGTGCGCACGCTGCTGGTCTGCGAGCGCGACGGCCCGCCCGGGGCACTGCCCGCGGGCACCGCGCTGCTGCTGGACGTGCGCCGCCGCATGGCCCAGCGCCTCGACGCCAGCCCCGGCGGCGCCGTGCTGCTGCGCCCTGACCAGCACCTGGCGGCGCGCTGGCGCGTGCCCACGCTCAACGCCGTGCAGGCCGCGCTGGCGCGCGCCTGCGGTCACCCCTGAAGCCCGGTTGCCGGTTTTCCGGCTCGCCCTCATGACCACGCCGCACCTCGTCACCACCCCCAACTTCCGGCTCTCGGGCAGCGCCCCGCAGCCGCCCTACGCACCCGGCGATGCCTTCGTCGAGCAGCTGCTGGCGGCCCACCGCGGCCTGGACGACGCGGCGAGCCAGCAGCTGAACGCCCGGCTGGTGCTGCTGCTGGCCAACCACATCGGCGACCTGGCCGTGCTCGACGAGGCGCTGGCCGCCGCGCGCGCCGGGCTGGGTGGCGCCGGGCCGGAGGAGGCAAGACCATGACGCGCGACCTGCCCACGGGGTTGCAGGGCGGCTTCGGCAACCACTTTGCCAGCGAAGCCGTGCCCGGCACGCTGCCGCAGGGGCGCAACAGCCCGCAGCGCGTGGCGCGCGGCCTGTACGCCGAGCAGCTCTCGGGCAGCGCCTTCACCGCGCCTCGTGCCGACAACCGCCGCAGCTGGCTGTACCGCCGCCGGCCCAGCGTGGTGACGGGCGCGCACCAGCCCTACGCGCAGCCGCTGTGGCTGTCCGGCCCCGGCGCCGACGAGGCACCCGCGCCGCCCGACCCGTTGCGCTGGCACCCCTTCGCGATGCCGGCCGCGGGCGAGGCGCTGGACTTCGTCGACGGCCTGGCCACCGTCTGCCGCAACGGCGACCCCGATGCGCAGGCCGGCATTGCCGTGCACGTGGTGCGCGCCAACCGCAGCATGGGCCGGCGGGCGCTGGTCAATGCCGACGGCGAGATGCTGATCGTGCCGCAGCAGGGGCGCCTGCTCGTCACCACCGAGCTCGGCGTGCTCCAGGCCGCGCCTGGGCAGGTCGTGCTCGTGCCGCGCGGCATGGCCTTCAAGGTGGCGCTGCCCGACGGCGAGTGCCGCGCCTACGTGTGCGAGAACCACGGCGCCCCGTTCCGCCTACCCGAGCTGGGCCCCGTCGGCAGCAACGGGCTGGCCAGCCCGCGCGACTTCGTCGCGCCCGCCGCGGCCTTCGAGGCCGAGCCCGGCCCCTACGAGATGATTCGCCGCTTCGGCGGCCGCAGCTGGCTCTGCGTGCAGCCCGCCACGCCCTTCGACGTCGTGGCCTGGCACGGCAACCTGGTGCCGCTGCGCTACGACACCGCGCACTTCAACACCCTCGGCTCGATCAGCTTCGACCACCCCGACCCGAGCATCTTCACGGTGCTCACCAGCCCGTCCGACACGCCCGGCGTGGCGAACTGCGATTTCGTCATCTTCCCGCCGCGCTGGATGGTGGCCGAGGACACCTTCCGCCCGCCCTGGTTCCACCGCAACGTGATGAGCGAGTTCATGGGCCTGGTGCTGGGCCAGTACGACGCCAAACCCGGGGGCTTCAAGCCCGGCGGCGCGAGCCTGCACAATGTGATGGTTCCTCACGGCCCCGATGCCGACGCCTTCGAGCTTGCCAGCGGCGCGGCCCTGCAGCCCGTGAAGCTGGCCGACACGCTGGCTTTTATGTTCGAGAGCCGCTGCCGCCTGCGGCCCACGGCCTGGGCGATGCAGCCGCCACGGCTCGATGCTGCCTACGCCGGCTGCTGGGCGGCGCTGGCCGACCGATTCGACCCGAACCACGATCTTCGAGCATGAGCACCGCGTCCGCCTTCGTCACCGCCACCGACGCTACGCACGACCCGGCCCGCCGCAGCTGGGTGGCCTCGGCCAACGTGCCCGATACCGACTTTCCGATACAAAACCTGCCCTATGCTCGGTTCCGCCGCCGTGCCGCGGGCGGCCAGCAGGCCGAGCCCTGGCGCGTGGGCGTGGCCATCGGCGACCAGGTGCTCGACCTGCGCCTGGCGCTCGAGGTCTGCCCTTGGGAGCCCGAGGTCGCTGTGTATCTGCAGCCATTGGCCGCGGGCGACCTGGCCACCTTCATGGCCGCCGGCCGGCCCGCGTGGCGCATGGTGCGCACCGCGCTCAGCGACGTGCTCGGCGAGGGCGGCCTGCGAGGCCCGTTCCTGCAGGTCGCCACCGTGCCCATGGCCGAGGTCGAGTACGCGCTGCCCTGCCCCATCGGCGACTACACCGACTTCTACGCCAGCATCCACCATGCCACCGCGGTGGGCCGGCTGTTCCGGCCCGGCCACCCGCTGCTGCCCAACTACCAGTGGGTGCCCATCGGCTACCACGGGCGCAGCAGCAGCATCGTCGTCAGCGGGCAGGGGCTGCGCCGGCCGCTGGGGCAGATCAAGGCGCCCGACGCCACGCCGCCGGTGCTGCGCGAGAGCCGCCGCGTGGACTTCGAGCTCGAGCTTGGCGCGCTCATCGGCCTCGGCAATGCCCTGGGTGATCGCATCGGCATCGACGAGGCCGAGGCCCACCTGTTCGGTCTGGTGCTGCTCAACGACTGGAGCGCGCGCGACATCCAGCCCTGGGAGTACCAGCCCCTGGGGCCCTTCCTCAGCAAGAACTGGGGCACCATGCTGAGCCCCTGGGTGGTGACGATGGAGGCGCTGGCGCCGTTCCGCGCGCCCTTCACGCGGCCGGCGGATCACCCCCAGCCGCTGCCCTATCTGGACAGCACCGCGCACCGCGCTGGCGGGGCCTTGAGCATCGACCTGGAAGCCTGGCTGCAGACCCCGCGCATGCGCCAGGCGGGCACGGCCGGCGAGCGGCTGACGGCCAGCAACACCGCCGAGGCCGCCTACTGGACGTTGTCGCAGCTGATCACGCACCACACGGTCAACGGCTGCAACCTGCGCACCGGCGACCTGCTGGGCACCGGCACGCTCAGCGGCCCGGCGCCGGAGCAGGCCGGCTCGCTGCTGGAGCTGAGCCAGGGCGGCAAGTTGGTGATGAAGCTGTCCAACGGCGAGACGCGCACGTTCCTGGAAGATGGCGACACGGTCATCCTGCGTGGCCGCTGCATGGCTCCTGGCCGGCGCGCCATCGGCTTTGGCGAGTGCCGCGGCACCGTGCTGGCGGCGCTGGGCTGAGCACGGCGTCGCTTTGGCATCATCGGCGTCCCGGGGGATCGAGGGACACGACTGCGATGAGTTCGGCCGCCAGGCTGTTCGAGGTGTTGCGCGCCGACATGAAGGCCAAGGGCCTGACCTATCGCGAGCTGGCGCAACGCATCGACATGAGCGAGTCGAGCGTCAAGCGCATGTTCGGCGAGCAGGACATGCCGCTGTCGCGGCTGGCGCAGGTCAGCGAGGCCGTCGGCACCCCGTTCGAGGACCTGCTGGCGCGCGCGGCGCGGTCCACGCCCGAGCTGGTCCGGCTGACGCTGGAGCAGGAGCGGGCGCTGGTGGCCGACCCTCGGCTGCTGCTGGTGGCGATCTGCTGCCTGTCGCAGTGGAGCGTGGAGCAGATGCTGGCCACCTACGCGTTGACGCCGGCCGAGGCGGTGGCGGCGCTGGCGCGGCTCGACCGGCTCGGACTGGTCGAGCTGCGGCCGGGCAACCGCTACCGCCTGGCCGTGGGCCGTTCGTTCCACTGGCGCCGCGAGGGGCCGGTGATCGCCTTCCTGCGCCGGCACGTGGTGGACGAGTTCTTCGATGCCGGCTTCGACGGCCGCGGCGAGGCGCTGGTCACCGTGCACGGGCAGTTGTCGGCGGCCGGCGCGGCGGATCTCGCGCAGCGCGTCGGCCAGCTGGCCGGCGCCTTCGTGCAACGGCAGCGCGACGACCAGCGCGACCCGGCCGCGGCCTGCGACGGCTACACGCTGATCGTTGGCCTGCGCTCCTTCGAGCTCAGCGCCTTCACGGCGATGCGCCGGCGCAGCGCTCAGCGCACGATGCCCGAAGGCAGCAGCACCGAGCCGAGGAAGAGATAGACCGAATTGCCCACCTGCCGGGTGTGGCCGTAGCCCAGGTAGACAGGTCCGAATCGGGTGTCGAGCACGGTGAAGATGGAGCCGGCCCTGCGCAGCGGGGTGGCTGACCGGGTCTCGAACGGGCTCCCGATCACCCTCCCCGCTTCCAGCGACAGGCCGATCCGCACCGTCGTACCGACAGTGGCGGGCAGGGTCGCGACCTGCCGCGCCAACACCGCCCTGCCGAAAGCGAGCCGCTCGCCGAGCAGGGCGTTCTGTGGCGCCCCCGACATCCGCAGGAACCCGCCCAGGGCCAGTGGCACCGTGAGGTCGAGCGAGGCACGCTGGCTCACGGCATAGACATGGCCGGCCCAGGGGCCACGGCTGGCTGCCGACATGCCTTCGAGGCGCAAGTCGGCCTTTGCAGAGCGGTACCGCTCGCCGGCCACCGAAAACAGGTAGCCACGCGCCGGGAAGCCCACCGAATCCAGCGATTCGAAGCGGAGATTGCCGAACCAGGAATGGTCGGTGATGGGGAGAACCACCCCGATGTCGGGGATCGCGACCCGCACTCGCAGGCGCCGGTGCTGGATGCCCAGTCGAGCCTGACCGTTGTCCAACAGCTGGCGTCCGAATGCGAGCGACGCGAACGCGCTGGCCGTGCGGACCACACCCACTGGCCGAAGCGCGTCGTCGTAAGACGTGGCATCTTCCCCGCGGTAGCCGGCGCGAGCCGCGGCGAACCAGCGCGAGCCCGCGGCCAGCGGCTGGTACCACTCGGTCTGCACTTCGTTCACGGCCCCGGCCCGCAGCAGCGTGCGCCACTCGCCACCGGCGGCATTGCGTCCGCCCAGCGAGTGCAGGCCCGACAGCGTGAACTCGCTGCTGCGCGAGAAGTCGGTGGACATGTCCAGCCCGAGTCGCAGACGCCCGCCGGTCAGCACCGACGAGATCGGCAGCAGGACCACCTCGCGCGACGCCCCCTCGCCCACCAGCACGGCCTCGACGCGCTCGGCGCCGAGCTCGCGCGTCACGCGGTCGGCCGCGTCGCTGAGCGCGCCGGGGGTGATCGGCTGGCCGATCTGCAGGCGCGTGTCGACCGCTTCCTCGAGCGGCCTGCCGCTGCGGTCCAGCGCCTGCACGCGCACGGCCGCCACGGTCGGCGGGCTGGTGGAGAGCGCCGCGTGCAGCGCCGTGCGGCGGCGCTGGTGCTCGGCCCAGGCCTCGGCGCTCACCGACCAGGGCTGGAGCCGCTGCGACTGGACGCGCGCCGCCGCGGCGCCGGCCTCGATGTTGGCGCCGGTGCGGTCGAAGGCCAGGAAGTCCGTGTTGCCCAGGTCGGGCGTGATGAGCACGTCCTGCGGCCTCAGCTCGCGCAGCGAGCGCTGCACGTTCTGTTCGGTCAGGATGCCGATCATCTGCTGCGCCATGCCGAAGGCGCTGGTCAGCACCTCGGGGCCACCGAGGGGCGTGCCCACGTTGACGGCGATCACCACCTCGGCGCCGAGTTGGCGCGCCAGGTCGACGGGCAGGTTGCGCACCAGGCCACCGTCACCGAGCGGGCGTCCGTCGACCGTGATCGGTGAGAAGGCGCCCGGCACCGCCATCGAGGCGCGCATCGCCGTGAACAGCGGCACGTCCAGCGGGATCACCATTTCGCCGTTGAGCATGTCGGTGGCCACGGCGCGGTACACCAGCGGCAACTGGTGCACCTGGTGCAGCGACGCGGTGGGCGTCAGCCGGCGCAGCAGCCGCTCGACCTCGCCGCTGGTGAAGGCGCCACCGGGCAGTGCCAGCCCGTCGCGGCTGATCCCGAGCTCAAGCCGCGAGGACACCAGCGCGTCGTCCTCGCGCCGGCGCACGCTCAGGGCGCCGCGCGCCGGCCGGTCCTGCAGCACGCGGCCCCAGTCGGTGGCCAGCACGATCCGCTCGAGCTCGGCCACGTCGGCGCCCCCTGCGTAGGCGCCACCGATGATGGCGCCGAAGCTGGTGCCGACGACGATGTCCACCGGCACGCGCAGCTCCTCGAGCACGCGCAGCACGCCGATGTGGGCCATCCCGCGCGCACCGCCGCCCGACAGCACCAGGGCTACCCTGGGGCGGCCTAAGGCAGGCTGGGCCCCCGGCGGCTGTGCGGCGTCAGCCTGGGGAAGCGCGGCGAGCAGCAGCAGCGCGCAAAGGCCCGCCAGCAGGGCGAGCGCGCTGACCGGGAGGCCGGGTGCGGGTCTGGCGCGCGGGTGCTGGGTCGGGTGGACTGACACTCGATCGATGCTATGCACGAACCGGGCCGCCGCACCCGGACCTCAAGACAAGCCCCGGCTCGGTGCGTCATTTGCGCACGGCCAGCGTCCGGTGGTCTGGTCGCTGATGCGGCAGATCGAAGGAGCAGCGACCGCCGCCCTTCCGGCGTCACTCGAAGTTCAGAGGCTCGGCCGCGGCGCAGGACGGATTGAGCGGCTGGCCGGCGAGGAAGGCGTTGACCAGCGTCTGGGCGCAGGGGCTGGCGGTCTGGATCGAGTGCGCCCGCGCCGGGAAGCTCACCAGCGTGCGGTTCGACAGCGTGCTCGCCACCTGCTGGGCCCAGGACGGCGGCGTCGAGGGGTCGAGTGCGCCGGATAGGATCAGCGTCCTCACGGGGCTGTTCAGCGACTGGAAGTTGCTCGCCGGCAAGTCTCGGCGGAACGGCCAGCTCTGGCAGATGGCGTAGGAGGCTTCGGTCCAGGCGGCGAATACGGGCCGCATGGCCGGACGCACCAGCTGCGCGGCGGCGGCGAGCTCGGCCTGGGTCGTCGTCGCGTTTTCGGCGCAGACGACAGACCACGCCTGACCGGGGGTGGGGCTGATCGAAGAGTCGAGTCCGTCGCGGGCGAGGTTCGCGAGCTCGCTCTGCAGAGTGCTCGTCAAGGCGTCGGGCGACAGGCCGCTGGCGACGAGGTTCTCGATCGTGGCCACCGCGCCCGGGAAGGACTCTGGCGTGAACTGCGCCACCGAGCTCAGCAGGCCCACGACGACCGTCGCGTTGAACTCGCCCGCCGGTCCTTGCGCCCAGGGCAGGGGCTGCGCGTTCAGGCCGTCCAGCAGCGCAGAGACGCGGTTGTCCAGGTTCGGGTAGGCGGCTGCGCAGGCCGGCTGTGCCGCGCACGCGGAGGCCACTGCCGAGAACGACTGGTCCACGGCCTGCCCGTTCGTGCGACCAGGAAACACGGCCGGCGAGACCACCGAGTCGAGCACCATCGCGTCAACGCCGGCGCCGTGGTTGCGCACCACCGCCAGCGCCCACATGGTGCCGAAGGAGACCCCGTTGAGCACCACCTTGCCGTAGCCCAGCAACTGGCGCAGGTCCTCGAGGTCGGCGGCCATGTCGTCGGTCGTGAAGTGGCGCGGTTGCACGCCCTTGGCGATCAGGCCGTCGGCGCACGACTTCATGCCGGGCAGGGCGGCGAGCAGGGCCGCGGCCGTGTCGCGGAACATCTCCGGACCCCAGGACACCGCGGGGCACGACAGGGCTGGCGTGGTGGCGATGGATCCGCGCTGCTCGAGCACCACCTCGTCGCGGGGCAGCTTGGCCCCGCCGACGAAGCCGGGGCTGCGGCCGGCCTGGACCGTGGGCACGCTGTCCGTCCACGTCTGGCCCGGCCCGCCGGTCAGGTAGACCACCGGCGGCAGCGCGCCGGGCGTCGCCGGCCTGAACACCGCGAACGGAATGCGCAGTGTCGGCCCGGTCGGGTTCGCGCGGTCCTGCAGCACGACGAGTTCGCCGCAGCGCACGCTGGTGCCGGTCTGCTGGCTCGGGTGCAGCGTGTACGGGCATCGCGACTCGTCCAGCCGCGGCACCTGGGTCGAGACGGGGGTGGGGGCGCGGGGGAATCGGACGAACCGCCGCCGCCGCAGGCGCTGAGGCCGATGGCGGCGGCCGTGACGGCCAGGCTGGACAGGACGCGTCGAATATGGGGGATCGTGTGCATGGGGCGCTACTCGGGTGGTTGGGATGGGGTGCGCTTGCGGGCGTGGCAGCGCGGGCGGCCGCAGTCTCCGGCTCGCCTGTTCGGGCCATCAAGCGGCGCGCGCTGCGGTGTCGTCCGGCGACACCGGGCGTACCGCCACCTGGCACCGGCCGCGGCAGCGGCCACGGCTCTGGCGGGTGGCAACAGCCCGCCACGGTCGCCCGCGGCGTGTGTCGCCGGGCTCGTCGTCGGCCTGCTAGGCCGCCTGCGGCTTCACGCGCAGCGCCCACAGCACGCCGGCCACCAGCAGCGCCACGCCCAGCAGCACGCTCGGGGCGGGGGCCTGGCCGCGCAGCGCCAGCGCATAGGCCAGCGCGGCCAGCGTCTCGAAGACGATCAGCTGCCCGGCCAGCGCCGGGGGCAGGCGCTGGCTGGCCTCGTTCCAGCACAGCGTGCCCAGCCAGCTGGCGAACAGGCCGATGGCCAGCATCAGGCCGATGAACTCCCACGCGCGCGGGCCGAAGGGCATCTGCAGCGCGCCGTCGCCGAAGGCCGCGTCGCCGATCCACAGCAGCGCGTAGCCCACCGCCGCCATCGGCAGCGTCACCAGCCCCTGCGCGGTGGCCCAGGCGCTGGGCGAGCGGTCGGCGTGCGTGCGCAGCCAGTCGGCGTTGCGGATCGGGTACCAGGTCCAGCAGGCCACGGCACACACCGCCAGCAGCACGCCCAGCCCGTAGCGCGCCAGGTCGACATCGCCCTGGGCCTGCAACCGCGCCAGCTCGGCCTGGTTGACGAAGCCGATGCCCGCGGCGATGAGCGCCAGCGACGGCGCCAGCCGCGCCCACGGCAGCCGGCCGTCGCGCGCGCGCACCGCGGCGCCGCTGCGCAGGTTGGAGATGATGGCGATCACCACCGGCAGCGTGCCGATGATCATCGTGGCCAGCGGCCCGCCGGTCATCTGGATGGCCGCCGCCAGGCACAGGTAGTACAGCAGGTTACCCACGGCGGAGAGCTTCAGCGCCTCGAGCCAGTCGGCGTGCGACAGCCCGCGCAGCGCCTCGCGCGCCATCCAGGCCAGTGGCACGGCGATCAGCCCGAAGGCCAGGTAGCGGCCCACCGCCAGCAGCGCCGGCGGGTACTCGGCCAATAGCGTGGGGGCGATGAACACCAGGCCCCACATCAGGCCGGCGGCCAGAGCGTAGAGGGTGCCCGTGGCGAGGGCGTTTCGGGAAGGCTGCATGCAGGCGGCCGCGTGCTCGACCGCAGGGTCGACACCGGGCCAGTACGGGCTGCTGCGATTTTGTCACCGGCCCACAATCCGGCGCAGACGAACCCGCCCGGCAGGAGCCGACCGATGCCGTACGTCCTCGCCCTCGACCAGGGCACCAGCAGCTCGCGCAGCATCGTGTTCGACGAGCGTGGCCAGCCCGTGGCCGTGGCGCAGCGCGAGTTCACGCAGCACTTCCCGCAGCCCGGCTGGGTGGAGCACGACGCACACGAAATCTGGCGCACGCAGCGGGCCACCGCGCAGGAGGCCCTGGCCCGCGCCGGGCTGCATGCGCGCGAGCTGGCCGCCATCGGCATCACCAACCAGCGCGAGACCACCGTGCTCTGGGACCGCGCCACCGGCGAGCCGCTGCACCGCGCCATCGTGTGGCAGTGCCGGCGCAGCGAGCCGCTGTGCGCGCGGCTGCGCGAGGCCGGGCACGCCGAGCGCATCCGCGCGCGCACGGGGCTGGTGGTCGACGCCTACTTCTCGGCCACCAAGCTGGCCTGGCTACTCGAGCACGTGCCCGGCGCGCGCGCGCGGGCCGATGCGGGAGAGCTGGCCTTCGGCACCATCGACAGCTGGCTGCTGTGGCAGCTGACGGGCGGCCGTGTGCACGCCACTGACGTGAGCAACGCCTCGCGCACGATGCTGTTCGACATCCACCGCGGTGCCTGGAGCGACGAGCTGCTGGCGCTGCTGGACATCCCGCGCGCCGTGCTGCCCGAGGTGCACCCCAGCAGCCACGCCTTTGGCGACAGCGACGCCGCGCTGCTGGGCGCGGCCGTGCCCATCGCCGGCATCGCGGGCGACCAGCAGGCGGCGCTGTTCGGCCAGGGCTGCTTCGAGGCCGGGCTGGCCAAGAACACCTATGGCACGGGCTGCTTCATGCTCATGCACACTGGCGCGCAGGCGCGCGCATCGAAGCACGGGTTGATCACCACCGCGGCGGCCGCGCCGGCCGGCCCGCCGCAGTACGCGCTGGAAGGTGGCGTGTTCATCGGCGGTGCGGTGGTGCAGTGGCTGCGCGACGGCCTCGGGGCGATCGAAAGCAGCGCGCAGGTCGAGGCGCTCGCGGCCAGCGTGCCCGACAGCGGCGGCGTGGTCTTCGTGCCGGCCTTCACCGGCCTGGGGGCGCCCTACTGGAACGCGCAGGCACGCGGCACCATCACCGGCCTGACGCGGGGCAGCACGGTGGCGCACATCGCGCGCGCGGCGGTGGAAAGCATCGCGTTTCAGAGTGCGGCCCTGCTGCAGGCCATGCAGGCCGACGGCGGCGCGGAGTGGCCCGTGCGCGAACTCCGTGTGGACGGCGGCGCCTGCGTGAACGATGCGCTGATGCAGTTCCAGGCCGACCTGCTGGGGGTGCCCGTGCTGCGTCCGCGCGTCACCGAAACCACGGCGTTGGGTGCGGCTTTCCTGGCCGGGCTGGCCACCGGGGTGTGGAGCGACACGGCCGAAGTGGCGGCGCTGTGGCAGGCCGAGCGGCGTTTCGAGCCGCGGCAACCGCCGGACTGGGCGGCAGGCCGCATGCAGGCCTGGGCCTACGGGGTGGCGCAGGCCACGGCGTGAGCGGCGGCTGGCGGCTTACTTGACGGCGAAGTCTGCGAGTTGCTTGCCCGCGGCCAGCGCGTCGCGCAGCCACTGCGGCCGCTTGCCGCGGCCGACCCAGCTGTTGCCCTGGCCGTCGGCGAACTTGGCGGCGGCCGGCGCCTTGGGCGCGGCGGCCTGGCGCTTCCTTCGCTTGGCCGGGAAGACCTTGGCGCCCGCCGCCTTGGCCTTGGCCGTCAGGCCCAGGTCGGCGGCATTCAGGTTGTAGAACTGAACGGCCTCGCGGATGCGCGTGATGACACCGTCGATCTCGGTGCGCCGCGCTTTCTCGGCTTCGGCTTCCAGGGCCTTGATCTGCTTGACGATCTGGGCGTAGGTCTTGGTCATGTGGGGTGAGGTCGAATGAGACTCCCTGGGCCGCGGTCTCATGCAAAGAAAGGCCTGCGGCGGCCGCTTCTGACTGATGCCGGGACGACTGCGGCCAATGCCGCTGAATCCCGTTTGCCTCTTCGGGCGGACTTAATCATAACACAGCCGGCTAATTTGAATCGTATTTTGGCGAAATTACAACCTAATGCATAACTCATGGCCGTAAGTCGCTCGATGACGTGATGCGATGCCGGGACGCGCCTGCATTCCCTGCTATCGGCGGATATCGAACGCGCAAAATCTGCGCAATGGCCGATGCGCGGCGGGTGGGCCAGGGCCAGCGCCTCGGACGCGTTCCAAGAAAGCGGCGCTGATCAGGGTCTGAATTCGACGGCGAATCAAGCGCCTATTGGCGCCCTTGCATCGGGCCGCAAGGGCGCGCCATCGGGGCGCACCTTTCAGCTGGTCGAAGCGGTGCGCGGATCTCAGGCTCTCGACTGCCCGGCAACCGCCAGCCGCGTCGTCCAGTGCCGCGTCAGCGGCGAGGCCGGCTTGGCCATGGTGCGTTCGTTGAGCAGCGCACGCCCCAGGCTGTGCCGGCCGCCGTCTGCGGCGGCGGCCAGCAGCGTCAGGTCGATGAGGTCGCGCTGGGCGTGGCTGCCGCCGAGGCGCGCCGCCTGCCCGCGTGCCGGCGCGATGAGGTCGGCCGCGCCGTCGGCATCGCCGTGCGCCAGCGCGATCAGGCCGCGCATCAGCGGCAGGCCCACTTCGCGCGCCATCGCGTGGTTGTCGCGGCCGGCGTCGGCCGGCTGCAGCGCGCGCTCGGCGCAGCGCGCCAGCCAGGCCTCGGCACGCGGCACCTCTCCGGCCAGCAGCAGCGCCATCACGCGGTGCACGTCGTTGAAGGCGTAGTGCCCGGCTTCGTCGCCGCCCATGGTCCAGCCCTGCACCATCGCACGGCCGTGGGCGCTGACGTCCTCGCCCAGCAGCTGCAGCCGCCACAGCAACGAGGCGGCGTCGACGCGGTTGAGCGTGATCTGTAGCGCCCCGCCGCTGAGGTGGCCATCCACCAGGCGCAGCGCGCCGGCCAGGTCCATGGCCTCCAGCCGGAACAACGCCTTGTGCCACCACAGGTGGCAGGCCAGGCCGTTGCCCTCGGCCCAGTGCGCCTGGTGCTGGCGCAGCCACACCGCGCCGTCCTCGAAGCGGCCCTGCATCTCCATCACGTGCGCCACCGCGTGCACGGCCCAGGGCACGCCGGGGTCCAGCGCCAGCGCGCGGCGGCCGGCCTCCTCGGCCTGCGGGTGCAGGTTGCACTCCTCCAGGCCGAAGGCCCACAGCGCCAGCACCGCCGGATACAGCGGGTCGGCCTCGTCCCATTCGGGCAGCGCGCGCGCCGGGCGCTGACGCAGGGCTGGCGCGTCGCCGCGGTAGAAATCCCAGAGCTGCGCCCACTGCAGCGCCAGCGCGTCGCGCGGGTGCTCCACGAGCACGGCGTCCCACAGGCGCAGGGCCTCGCGCCAGCGGCCCTCGAGCACGCGCTGCACGGCTTCGAGGTGGCTGCGTTCGCGTGGCGTGGCCTCGCGCGCCAGCGCCCGGGCGTGCGACAGGTGTGCGTCGGCCTCGCGCAGCAGCGCGGGCTCGGTCAGGCTCAGCAGGAAGCCGGCCTTCATCACGTGCGGCAGCATCCAGCCGGGGTCGGCGGCCATCGCGGCGTCGAGGTCGGCCAGCGGCGGCGCGTCGAACACCATCATCAGCCGCAGCGCGCGCTCGGCCGCGTCGCGCGCGCGGGCGCTGGCGCTGCTGCAGGGGTTGCCGCGGAGGTCCGGGTGGGTCATGGTCGTTGAATGTGGCGCGCTCGACCAACCTACGTATTTAGCGCAGGTGCCGAGCCAGGAAGGCCTCGGTGCGCTGCCAGGCCAGCGCCGCCGCGGCGGCGTCGTAGCCCAGCGCGGGCAGCGTCGCGTGGCCCGGCGTCTGCGTCTCGTTGGCGAAGGCGTGCTTGCAGTCGTAGCGGTGGAACTCGAAGCTGCGGCCGGCCTCGCGCAGCTTGGCCTCGAGCGCATCGACGTCGGCGATCTTGAAGAACTCGTCGCGCAGCGCCCAGTGGCCCAGCAGCGGCGCGGTGAGGGCCTTCGCGTCGACGAACTCCAGCGGCGGCAGGCCATACCAGGGCACGGCGGCGTCCAGCTCGCGCACGTGCACGGCGGCCAGGATCGTGAGCGCGCCGCCCATGCAGAAGCCGGTGACGCCGACCTTGGCCGAGCCGCTGGCCTTGAGGAACTGCACCGCACCGCGCACGTCCTGCGCGGCGGCGTCGCCGAAGTTCAGGCTGCTCATCAGGTGGTGCGCCTCCTCGGCCTCGACCGTGCTCTGGCCGCGGTAGAGGTCGGGCACGAGCGCGCGGTAGCCGGCGGCGGCCAGGCGGTCGCCCACGCCTCGGATCTGGTCGTTCAGGCCCCACCACTCCTGGATGACCACGAGGCCGGGCGCACCCGCCGCCTGCGCCGGCTCGGCGAGGTAGCCCTGCAGCGTCTGGCCGTCGGGGCGCTGGACGTTCACGGTCTGTCCCATGGTGATCTCCGGTGTCGTTGCAGGCAGGTTCAGGCCGGCGGCTGCGGCCAGGCCGGCAGCGGGCCGCGCAGCTGCTCGAAGGCGCGCGCGAGCTGGAGCACGCCGATGTCGTCGTGCCGCGCGCCCGCGAACTGCACGCCCGTGGGCGTGCCGCCGGCCAGCAGGCCCGTGGGGACGGCCACCGCGGGCTGCTCGCTGGCGTTGAAGGGCAGCGTGAAGCCGATGTGCGCCATGGCGCGCGCGGAGTCGTTGCTGGGCATCGCCCACTCGGCGGGGAAGCCGCCGTTCGGCGACACCGGCGAGAGCAGGTAGTCGAAGCGCCGCGTGCCGCTGCCCAGGGCCGCCACGGCGGCGTCGCGCAGCCGCGCGAACTGGCTGTAGCCATGGAAGGCCGTGGCGGCGTCGAAGTCCGCGGCCGGTGCCACCCAGGCGCGGATGAAGGGCAGCACGCGCTCGCGCCGCGCCGCGGGCAGGGCGTTCAGGTCCAGCGCCAAGCGCAGCTGCCAGAAGCGCTCGATGCCCTCGGCCATCTCGGTGGTGGTGAAGGGCGCCACCGGCTCGACCACGGCGCCGGCGTCCCGCAGGCGCGCCGCGGCGTCGTCGAGCGCGGCGGCCACGGCGGCGTCCACGGCCAGGCCCCAGCCGGCGTCGCGCAGCAGCCCGATGCGCAGGCCGCGCACGAAGCCCGCGCCGGTGGCGGCCACGGCGTGCCAGGGCAAATCGGCCCAGGGCAGGCGCGTGGCATCGCGCTCGTCGGGGCGCGACAGCACGGCCATGGCCGCGGCGACGTCGGCCACGCTGCGCGCCAGCGGACCGGCCACGCGGCCCAGGTAGGGCGGGTGGATGGGCACGCGGCCAGCGCTGGGCTTGAAGCCGACGACGCCACACCACGCGGCGGGCAGGCGGATGGAGCCGCCGATGTCGGTGCCGATGTGCAGCGGCCCGTAACCCGCCGCCGCCGCGGCCGCAGCGCCGGCGCTGCTGCCGCCCGGGTTGAGGCCGCGGTTCCAGGGGTTGCGCGACAGCGCATGGAAGCTCGACAGCCCCGAGCTCAGCATGCCGAAGTCGGGCATGGTGGTCTTGCCGATCAGCACGGCGCCGGCCTCGCGCAGCCGCGCCGCGGGCGGGGCGTCGGCCGGCGCGGGCAGCAGCTCGGTGGCGGCCGTGCCCAGCGGCACGGGCGTGCCGGCGGTGGCGATGTTCTCCTTGATGGTGACCGGCACGCCGTCCAGCAGCGACAGCTGCTGGCCGCGCCGCCAGCGCTGCCCGGAGGCCTCGGCCTGCGCCAGCGCCGCGTCGGCGTTCACGGCCCACAGCGCGGCGATGTGGGGCTCCCAGCGCGCCACCTGCGCAAGCACGGCGTGCAGCTGCTCCACCGGCGAACGCTCGCCCGTGACGTAGGCGCGGGCCAGCGTGGCGCAGTCGTCGGCGGCCGGGCCCATCGTGGCCTCAGAGACCGAGCGGCATTTGATTTGCACCGCTGGCTGCGCTGCGCGCGTCTGACGTGGCGATGCAAGCGCCGCGAAGCGAGTCGCCGGCGCTTGAAGTGCCAGCTGGGACCTTCGGGGGTCTTGCCAGGCCCGATTCGGGGCGATTTCTCACCTCTGGCACTCCCTACGCGGCCGCTGCGGCCATTGAGGACGCACCTGTGCCCAGACCGATCAACTGCGGCGCGATCTTGGCCATGCGCATCAGGTTGTGTGCCAGCGCGTACAGCATCGCCCCCGCGCGCACCTTGACCAAGCCGCGCACCGGCAGGCGCTGCAGCCCTCGGTTGCGCGCCAGCGCGTTGACGCACTCGGCCGTGGCCGCGCGCTGCTTGTCGATCTCCTTGTTGTCCGCGCAGGCCATGCGTGCTCGCCACTGGGCCACCGGCACGGAGTCGTCGTCCTTGGGCTGATGCTTGTCCGGCGGCGGCACGTCATCCCCGTTCAAGCCCCTCTTCGCCTTGGGCTCGGGCACCGGCGCGAGCACTTCGGTCTCGCCACCCGTGCGCTCGTGCACCGCATCGATCTGTTCGTGGGCAGGAAATCCGCCGTCAACCAGCCACTGCGCGGGCGTGCTGCCGCTGCGCTCGATGACCTGCTCCACCATCGGCGCCATCTGCGCCATGTCGCTGCCCACGTCGGTCACCGCCACGCCGACGATCACCGGGTCCTGGCAGGTCGTGGCCAGTTGCACGTTGAACGCCGGCCTGAAGCCGCCGTCGCCCATCTTCATCACCCGCGCATCGGCATCGGTGGTGCTCGCACGGGCGTCCTCGGCCTTGTCACCGTTGCGAACGTTGGCCGTCAGCACCTCGTCCATCAGGACCTCACTTCCCGAGCGGAAATCGTTGAGCGCGTGGTAGTTCACCGACACCCCGCCACAGATCCAGCGGTAAGCATCGTGCTCGCGCGTCAGCCGCGCCACCTCGCGCCCGCTGCCCACGCCGCCGAGCACCGCGTACAGCCACAGCGCAAACAGGATGCGCGGGTCGATTGCAGAACGCCCAGCGTTGCCGCCGCGCGCCTTGATCGCCTCGACCAGCCGGCTCAGGTCCTGCCGCTCGACGTAGCCCCACACCAGCCGCCCCAGATGGTCTTCCCCCACCAGCGACTCCAGGTCCGACGCACGCAGCTCGATCTGCCTGCGCTTGGTTTGCAGCAGCCTTGCAGCGCCCTGCCGCTTGGCGG
>JBIKLC010000026.1:0-44500 GCA_044360025.1 Rubrivivax sp.
CTTGCCGCAGCCGGACTCGCCGACCACGCAGACCGTCTCGCCCTTCTCGATGGCGATGTCGACGCCGTCGACGGCGTGCAGCCAGCCGTCGTCGGTCTTGAAGTGGGTCTTCAGACCCTGGATCTCGAGCAAGGCCATGGGCTACAGCACGCGTCGCGGGTCGAGCGCGTCGCGCAGCCCGTCGCCGATGAAGTTGATGGTCAGCACGGCGATGAAGATGGCCAGCCCCGGGAACAGCGACCAGTGCACGGCAAGGTCCAGGTAGTCGCGGCTGTCGTAGAGGATGCGGCCCCAGGTGGGGATGTCGGGCGGGAAGCCCAGGCCCAGGAAGCTGAGCGTGCTCTCGGTGATGATGGCCGCGGCGATGTTGATGGTGGCCGCCACGATCACCGGGCCCAAGGCATTGGGCAGGATGTGCCGCACCACCTGGCGCTGCGTGCTCGCGCCCAGGGCGCGGGCGGCCTCGACGAATTCCTTCTCGCGCAGGCTGAAGAACTGCGCCCGCACCAGCCGCGCCACCGGCATCCAGCTCAGGCCCCCGATGACGAGCACGATGAGCAGGAAGATGCCCACCTCGGGGCCGAAGGCGGCCTTCAGGGGGTCGCGGAAGAAGAACATCAGCAGCAGCAGCACCGGCAGCTGCGGCAGGCTGAGGAAGAGGTCGGTCAGCCACATCAGGAAGGCGTCGACCCCACCGCGCGAGATGCCGGCGACGGCGCCCACGACCACGCCGATCAGGATGCCGGTGAGCATGGCCGCCAGGCCCACCGCCAGCGAGATGCGGCCGCCGTAGAGCATGCGCGCCAGCAGGTCGCGGCCCAGGTCGTCGGTGCCCAGGGGGTGAGTGCCGCCCGGGCCCTTCAGGCGGGCGGTGAAGTCGATGTCGTTGATGCCGATCGTCCAGACGTAGGGCCCGAGCAGCACCGCCAGCGACAGCAGCGCCAGCAGCCACAGGCTGCCGTAGGCCAGCCGGTGGCGCTTGAAGCGGCGCCAGGCCTCGGCCCAGGGCGAGGTGCTCACCGGCTTGCGCACCGCCGCTTCAGCGGTAGGAGATGCGGGGGTCGAGCCAGCCATAGAGGAGGTCTGCGATCAGGTTGAAGGCCACCACCAGGATGGCGAAGACGAAGGTCACCGCCATGATCACCGGCGTGTCGTTGCGCAGGATGCTGTCGATGAGCAGGCTGCCGATGCCGGGGATGCGGAAGATCTGCTCGGTGACGATGGCGCCGCCGAAGATGCCGGGCATCTGCAGCGCCACCAGCGTGACCACCGGGATGAGCGCATTGCGCACCACGTGCTTCAGGACGACCACGCGCTCCTTCAGGCCCTTGCTGCGCGCGGTGGTCACGTAGTCCAGCCGCACCACGTCGAGCACGCTGGAGCGCACGTAGCGCATCCAACTGGCGGCCTGGAACAGCCCCAGCACCATGATCGGCATGATGCTCTGCTTGAACTGCGCCACCCACCAGGCCCAGCCCGTGGCCTGGATCTCGCTCTGGAAGACGAACGGGAACCAGTCGAGATAGATGCTGAAGAACAGGATGAACAGCAGCCCGGTGAAGAAGGTGGGCAACGAGAAGCCGATGAAGCTCAGCGTGCTGGCGATGCGGTCGAACCAGCTGTAAGGCTTGACGGCGGCCAGCACGCCCACCGGCAGCGCGATGGCCAGCGCCACGAGCTGGCTCATTCCGATGATCGCGATCGTCACCGGCAGCCGCTGCCAGATCAGCGTGTCGACGTCGAGCCGGCTGATGAACGAGAAACCCCAGTCGCCCTTGAGCATGCTGGTCAGCCAGTGCCAGTAGCGCTGCCAGACGGGGTCGTCCAGCCCCAGGTTGGCGCGCAACTGCATGCGCACCTCGGGCGGCACGTTGGGGTTGGTGGCCAGCTCCTCGAACGGGTCGCCGGGCGCCAGCGCCAGCACCGTGAACAGCACGATGCTGATGCCCAGCAGGCTCGGCACCGCGATCAGCAGGCGGCGGAGGATGTAGGAACCCAAGGGTGAGGACCGGGAAGAAGGGATCAGGAGGCGCGGCTCGCGTCGGCGAGCCGCGCCGAGGGGGGCCGCTCAGGCGGTCACGCCTCCCTGTACCAGTGCGGCAGGGCCCACATGTCGTTGTCCCAGCCCGACAGCGGCGCCGCGAGCTTGAGGCCCGCCGCCGACACGCGCGGCCGGAACACCACCGGGATGATGTGGTTACTGGCGCCGATGAGGTCGTTCATGCGGATGAACAGAGCCGCGCGCTTGACCGGGTCGAGCTCGCTCTGCGCCTGCGTGTGCGCACGGTCGTACTCGTCGTTCTTCCAGCGCAGGATATTGCGCTTGGCCCACTTGTTGTCTTTCTGCGCGAACTCCCACGAACAGTACTGCTCCATGAACAGCTGCGGATCGGGCTGCGTCATGGTGGTGGTGAACATCTGCATGTCGGACCAGAACTTCTGGTATGTGTCCGGGTTGGCGACGTCGCCGCCGAAGAACACCGCCGCCGTCACGCTCTTGAGTTCGAGCTCGATGCCGGCCTGCTGGCAAGCGCTCTTGACGATGGCCTGCGTGTCCTGGCGCGGCTTGTTCACGGAGGTTTGGTACACGAGCTTCAGCT
This sequence comes from Rubrivivax sp., assembly GCA_044360025.1. Taxonomy (GTDB): domain Bacteria; phylum Pseudomonadota; class Gammaproteobacteria; order Burkholderiales; family Burkholderiaceae_C; genus Rubrivivax. The sequence goes on from JBIKLC010000026.1 coordinate 2,601, forward strand.
TCGTGCCGCCCTTGGCACGGATGCCGTCGGCGCCGCGGGCCCAGCCGGCGGCGTCGAGGATCTGGTTGGCCTTGGCGACGTTGAACTCGAAGCTCAGGTTGTTGCTGCGGAAGCGCTGCGGGTTGTTCAGGAAGTTGGCCGTGGCCACGCCGGTGCGGCCGTAGATGAAGTCCATCACGCCCTTGCGGTCGACCAGCAGCGCCATCGCGTCGCGCACGGCCTTGTCGCTGAAGGCCGGGTGCTTGCTGCTGGCGTGCGCGCGCTCGCCCTGGACCTCGGTCCAGGGGTCGGTCACGTTTAGCAGGATGAACTCGATGTTGCCGCCGGGCACGATCGTCACCGTGCCCTTGCCGCCGCGTTCAAGGCCTTTGAGGATCTCATCGGCCACTTGCAGGTTCCAGGCGAAGTCGTACTCACCGGTTTGCAGCACTGCGCGCGCGGCGCTGGTGGCGTCGCCGCCGCCCTTCATCTCGAGCCGGTCGAAGTGCGGCCGGTTCGGGATGTGGTAGTTCATGTTCGCCTCGGCGAGCACGAGGTCGCCCGGCTTGAACTCGACGATCTTGTAGGGGCCCGTGCCCACCGGCCGGGTGTTGGCCGGCGCCTCGCGCGACTTGGTGCCCATGAAGTCCTTGAACACGTGGCGCGGGATGATCATGCCCACCGTGCCCACGAAGGGCTCGGCCCAGAAAGGCGTGGGCTTGGGGAACTGCACGCGCACGGTGTGCGAGTCGACCTTGGTGACGGAGATGTCGCGGTAGGTGCTGACCCAGCTGGAGCTGGTGGCGGGGTCCTTGTGGTACTCCCAGTTGAAGACCACGTCATCGGCCGTGAAGGGCTGGCCGTCGTGCCAGGTGACGCCGCGCTTCAACTTCCAGGTGACGCTGCGGCCGTCGGCCGTGAGACCGCCGTTGGCGGTGCTGGGGATCTCGCTGGCCAGCACCGGCACCAGGTTGCCGTCGGCGTCCCAGGCGGCCAGTGGCTCGTAGAAGATGCGGGAGCCTTCCTGCTCCTTGGTGCCGGTGGCGAACTGCGGGTTCAGCAGCACCGGGCCCTGCCACCACAGCAGCTTCAGCGTGCCGCCGCCGCCGCGCTTGGTGGGCTTGTACGGAAGGGCGGTCTGCGCCTGAGCGATGCCCGCGTGCATCAGCATCATCGAGGCCATCGGCGCCGTCAGGCCTAAGCCGACCATGCGCTGGATAAAGCTGCGGCGGGGCAGGGTGCCTTCGCGCACATTTTCGATCAACTGGCGGATCTCGCGTTCTTGCATGGCGGTGCTCTCCTGGCTAAGGACGGGGCGGTGCCGCGGCCGCCGCGGGCGGGCTCCGGGCTGGTGCAACGTGGCGCAAATGCTATGTGTTGCGTCGCCAGCGGCCATCGGTGTCGGCCCGTAGCGGCGCGGCCGACATACTCGCACGCTTCGATGAGCAAGCAACGTGCCTTCATGCGGCGCCAGGATCAGCTGATGAGCCCCCCCCCATGAATGACCCCGCCGCGCGCGTTGTGGTGCCCACCGTCGAGTTGCAGGCCCCGGACATCGCCCGCTGGCGGCCCGGCAACACTGGCGTCGACCACGTGCACCGGCTGCGCGCCGAGGCGCCAGGCCCCGTGGTGCACGTGCAGGCGCTGACCCACGGCAACGAGATCTGCGGCGCCATCGCGCTGGACTGGCTGCTGCAGCAGGTGCAGGCCGGCTGGCGGCCGCTGCGCGGCACGCTGACGCTGGCCTTCGCCAACGTGGAGGCCTACGCCCGGTTCGACCCAGCCGACCCCTACCCCTCGCGCTGCGTGGACGAAGACCTCAACCGCGTCTGGGCCGACGAGGTGCTGGCGGGCCCGCGCGACAGCCGGGAACTGCGGCGCGCCCGCGCCCTGTGGCCCTTCGTGGACGACGCCGACCGGCTGCTCGACATCCACTCCATGGGCGAGGCCTGCGTGCCGTTGATGGTGTGCGGCACCCAGGACAAGCACGCCGCCTACTCGCGCCGCCTGGGCGTGCCGGGCGTGCTGCTGATCGACACCGGCCACCCGGCCGGCCTGCGCATGGTGGAGCGCGGGGGCTTCGGCGACCCGCGCTCGTCACGCCAGGCCCTGCTCATCGAGTGCGGGCAACACTGGGAGCGCGCCGCCGCCGACGTGGCCATCGACGCGCTGGTGCGCTTCCTGGGCCTGGAGGGCCTGGCCGACGCCAGCTGGGTGGCCGCCCACACGCGCGTGCCCCTGCCGCCGCGGCAGCGCCTGGTGCGGGTGACGGAAGCTGTCGTTGCCCGCAGCACCGGCTTCCGCTTCCTGCTGCCCACCGAGGGCCTGGGCGTCATCCCCAAGGCTGGCACGCAGCTGGCGCAGGACGGCGAGCACCTCTGGCACACGCCCTACGACGACTGCGTGCTGGTGATGCCCGGCACGCACAACCTGAAGCCTGGCGGCACGGCCGTGCGGCTGGGGCGCTACGAAGACTGAATCAGCCGGGCGGGAGCATCTCGCCCAGCAGTTCCAGCACCGCTGCCGCAGTGGCCTCGGGCTGCTCCATCGGCACTAGGTGGGAGCCTTCCAGCCAGCGGATGCGTTCGTGCGCCAGTGCGCGTGTGGCGGCCAGGCCCACGGTGCGGCTTTCCGCCGACCGCGTGCCGGCCACGTAGGCGATGGGGCAGCCCGGCGGGTGGCGGGCCAGCGTGGCCGCCACGTTGTGCGGCAGCGTGTTGTAGAAGCGCGTCTCCACCTCGCGCCGGAAGGCCAGCCGCACGCCCTGCCCGCGGGTGTCGTCGGGGTCGCGCTCGGTGCCGGCGGCCACGTAGTCGGCCAGCACGCGGGGGTCCCACACGGCGAAAGCGCGCTTGGTTTGGAAGTGGGCCAGCGCCGCGTCGGCCGAGGGCCAGCGCTCGCGCCGCCGCTGCGACACGCGCCCCGGGCTCACGCGCCGGATGGCGCCGGTGAGCTTGAGCACGTGCAGGCTGTGCGCCTTCCAGCCGGCGAGCACGGGCGAATCCAGCAGCACGATGGCGCGCGCCAGCCCGGGCCGGCGGGCCGCCGCCAGCAGGCTGAGGTAGCCACCCAGCGAGTGGCCGACCAGGCACACGCGCTGGCGCGGCGCCTGCTCGTCGATGAAGGCCAGCAGCTCGTCGCGCACCCGCGGCCAGCCGCTGCTGACGGGGAATCGCTCGTCATGGCCCAGCCGCGGCAGCGCCAGCACGCGACAGCCGGCGGCCTGCCAGGCCTCGAACAGCACGCGGTAGGTGCCGGCCGGAAAACCGTTGGCGTGGCTGAAGACGAGGGTGCGCGTGTCGGGCAGGTCGCGCGTCATCTAGACGATCCGCTCCCCGGGGTTCGTGATCTTGCGCATCGGCTCGAAGCGCGCGCTGCCGGCCATCAGCGGGTGCGCGGCGTCGCCGCCGTCCCAGCGCGGGTCGTCGATGCCCTCGAACACCTCGCGCAGGCGCTGGCCCCAGGTGTCGCGGATCATGCGGAAGTAGGGGTTGTGCTCGTCGATGCACACGTGCTCGTCGCTGGCGAAGCGGCCCTCTCGGTAGACCAGCAGGTCCAGCGGCAGGCCCACGCTGAGGTTGCTCTTGAGCGTGCTGTCCATGCTCACCAGCGCGCACTTGGCGGCCTCGTCCAGCTGCGTGGCGGGGGTCAGCACGCGGTCGAGGATGGGCTTGCCGTACTTGCTCTCGCCCACCTGGAAGAAGCAGGTCTCGCGGGTGGCCTCGATGAAGTTGCCGGCGCTGTAGACGAGGAACAGGCGCATGGCCTCGCCCCTGATCTGGCCGCCGAAGATCATGCTGGCGTTGAAGTCCACGCCGGCGGCCTTCAGCGAGGGGCCATCCTGCTGGTACACGCGCCGCACCGCGCTGCCGAGCACGCGCGTGGCGTCGAACATGCTGCGGGCGTTCCAGATGGTGATGGGCTCCTCGCCCTCGGCCCCGGGGATCTTCTCGACCTGCAGCACCTCGCGGATGCTCTGGCTGATGCTCAGGTTGCCGGCCGACAACATGACCATGAAGCGCTCGCCCGGCTGCTCGTAGATCATCATCTTGCGGAAGGTGCTGATCGCGTCGAGGCCCGCGTTGGTGCGCGAGTCGGACAGGAACACGAGCCCGGCGTTGAGCCGGATGCCGACGCAATAGGTCATTGGGCAGGGCGGTGAGCTTCGTAGGCCCTTGAGGTTAGCAGGGCGGTCGCCCGCCCGGCCTGGTGCGCCGCAGCGCCGCCAGCCGCTGCCAGAAGCGCGGCTCGTCGGCGCTGGCGAAGTTCACCCGCATCAGCGTGGTGGGCCGCGGCGTGGCGTGGAACAGCGTGCCCGGCGCGGTGAGCCAGCCCTCGTCGAGCAGCGGCTGCGCCAGCGCCTCGGTGTCGCAGCCGACGTCGACCCAGCCGAACAGCCCGGCCGGCGGCGCCACGAAGCGGCAGCCGGCCGCCTCGGCCAGGCGCACGGTGCGCGTGCGCGCCGCGTCCAGCCGCTCCGCCAGCCGCTCGGCGTGGCGGCGCAGCAGGCCCTGCGACAGGCAGTCGGCCACGGCGGCCTCCAGCGGCCCGGGGCTGGTGAGCGTGGACAGCAGCTTGGCATCGACCACGCGGTCCACCAGCGACGGCGGCAGCGCCGCGAAGCCCACGCGCCACTGCGGCGCCAGCACCTTGGAAAAGCCGCTGACGGCGATGGTGCGCTTCAGGCCGTCGAGCTGCGCCAGCCGCGTGGCGTGCGGGCTGGCCAGCCAGGCGTAGGTGTCGTCCTCGACGACGAGCAGGTCGTGCGCCTCGGCCAGCCGCAGCACCTGGTGGGCCTGGGCCGGCGTGAGGCTGTGGCCGGTGGGGTTGTGCAGCACCGAGACGGTGACGTACAGGCGCGGCCGGTGCGCCCGCAGCAGCTGCTCCATGGCCACGAGGTCGGGGCCGCCGTCGCTGCCCGGGCCGCCGCGCGGCACCGGCAGCAGCCGCATGCCGGCGCGCGCCAGCCGCGCGAACTCCACCGCCCAGCCGGGCTCGTCGACCATCACCGCATCGCCCGGGCGCAGCAGCGCGCGCGAGACGAGGTCCAGCGCGTGCGTGGCGCCCACGGTGGTGACGATCTGTGCGGGCGCGGCCGGCACGCCCAGGTCGGCCAGCCGGCGCGAGACGGCAAGCCGCAGCGATTCGTCGCCGGCCGGCTGCCCGTAGCCCAGCCAGCCGGCGGGCTCGCGGCAGACGCGGCGCAGCGCGCGCTGCAGCAGCGGTGCGTCCAGCCAGGCCACGGGCAGCGTGCCCATGCCCGGCGCCGGGCGTCCGTGCTGCACCTGGAACATGCTGCGGATCAGCGCCGTGGCGTCCACCGGGGGCGGCAGCGCAGCGCGCTCCGGGGCCGGCGCGCCGCGCCGCGCCGGCTCGGCCGCGGCGGGCTCGCGCACGAAGAAGCCGCGCTGCGGGCGCGCCTGCACCAGCCCGCGGGCCTGCAGCAGGTCGTAGGCGCCGACCACGGTGCTGGGGCTCACGCCGTGGCGCGCCGCGGCGTCGCGCACCGAGGGCAGCCGCGCGCCCGGCGCCAGCAGCCGCTGCTCGATGCGCTCGGCCAGCCGCGCCGCGAGCTGCTCGGCCAGGCCCGCGCGCGCCCCGCGCAGGGCCCGGGTCAGCTCGGTCGGCGGGGGCGTCTGTGTGGTCGTCGGCATCGGTACAGCAGTCGATCTGTGTGGGAAAGTGTACTGCTGCTGTATTGCTCCGGGCGCCTACACTGCGGGCCGCCATGACCCTGCCGATGCCCTGGTCCGAGCTGACCGCGCTGCTGCTGTTCGCGACCGCCATGGCCTTCACGCCCGGGCCCAACACGACGCTGGCGGCGGCGCTGGCGGCGAACCGCGGGCTGGCGCACGCGATGCGCTTCGTCTGCGCCGTGCCGGTGGGCTGGGGCCTGCTGCTGCTGGGCACGGCGCTGGGCCTGGGCGCGCTGCTGGCCGCCGCGCCGGTGCTGCGCGGCGCCATACAGGCCGCGGGCCTGGGCTACATGCTGTGGCTGGCCTGGAAGCTCTCGCGCAGCGGCGCGCTGCCCCAGGCCGCCGCGGCGGGCGGTGGCGAGGGCTTCAGCGTCGGCTTCGCCCAGGGCGTGCTGCTGCAGTTCGTCAACGTCAAGGCGTGGATGAACGCGCTGCTCATCTGCGCCGGCTGGGTGACCGTGGCCGACCCGCCCTGGGCCCGGCTGGCGCTGGTGCTGCCGCTGATGATGGCCTACGGCTTTGCCAGCAACTTCACCTACGCGCTGGTGGGCCACGCGCTGCGCGGCTGGCTGGCGCACGGGGCGCGGCTGCTGTGGTTCAACCGCGCGCTGGCGGCGGTGCTGGTGGCCACGGCCGCCTGGATGGCGACGCTGTGAACGCCCCTTCGGCCGCCGATGTCACGCGCGGACTGCTGCTCGGCGCCGCCGGCGTGGCCATGTTTGCGATGACGCTGCCGATGACGCGCCTGGCCGTGGGCGACGCCGCGGCGCCGCAGCTCGAACCGGCCTTCGTGACGGCCGGGCGCGCGGCGGTGGCCGGCCTGCTCAGCGTGCTGGTCCTGTGGGCCATGCGCGCGCCGCGGCCGGCGCGGCGGCACGCGCCGTCGCTGCTGGTCAGCGGCCTGGGCACGGTGGTGGGCTTCCCGCTGTGCCTGGCGATGGCGCTGCGCGAGGTGGATGCCACCCACGCCGCGGTGGTGAGCGGCACCATCCCGCTGGCCACGGCGCTGGTGGCGGCGTGGTCGCTGCGCCAGCGGCCGTCGGCGGCCTTTTGGGCCTGCGCGCTGGCCGGCTTCGGACTCGTGCTGGGCTACGCCGCTTGGCAGGGTGGTGGCCGGCTCCTCGCGGCCGACGCCTGGCTGCTGGGCGCGGTGCTGTCCACGGCCTTCGGCTACGTCGCCGGTGCCCGCGTGTCGGCGCAGATGCCGGCGTCGCAGGTCATCTGCTGGATCCTCGTCTTCAGCCTGCCATTCACGCTGCCCGCGGCCTTGTGGCTGTGGCCGCAATCGGCTGCCGGGGTGCGGCCCTCGGCCTGGCTGGGCTTTGCCTACGTCAGCGTGTTCTCGATGTGGCTGGGCTTCTTCGCCTGGTACCGCGGCCTGGCGCTGGGCGGCGTCGTCCGCGTCAGCCAGGTGCAGCTGCTGCAGCCCTTCCTGGCCATCCTGTTCGCGGTGCCGGTGCTGGGCGAGCCGCTGGACCCCGCGGCCGTGGCCTGCGCGCTGGCCGTCATCGCCATCGTGTTCGTCAGCCGCCGCACGGCCGTGCGCGCGGCCGGCGCAGCGGATCCGAAAGGAACCCCATGAAGACGCTCGGCATCCTCGGCGGCATGAGCTGGGAGAGCAGCGCCGTGTACTACCGGCTGCTCAACCAGGCGGTGGCCGCGCGCCGCGGCGTGATCAGCCCGGCCTCGCGCGCCGAGGTGGTGGCGCTGATCGCGCGGCAGGCCGCGCGCGGCGCCGACGCCGTGGTGCTGGGCTGCACCGAGATCGGCCTGCTGATCGACGCCGGCTGCAGCCCCTTGCCCTGCTTCGACACCACCGCGCTGCACGCCGCGGCTGCCGTCGACTGGATGCTGGAGGACCGCGCATGAGCTGGACGATGGCGCGCCGTGCCGGGCGGCTGAACCCGAGCACCATCCGCGAGCTGCTGAAGCTGACCGAGCGGCCCGGCATCATCGGACTGGCCGGCGGGCTGCCCAGCGCCGACACCTTCCCGGTGGCTGCGCTGCGCGACGCCTGCGCCGAGGTGCTGGAGCAGCGCCCGCGCGAGGCCCTGCAGTACGGCGCCAGCGAGGGCTTCGGGCCGCTGCGCGAGTGGGTGGCCGCCGAGCTGGCGGCGCAGGGCCTGCCGGCCGAGGCCGGCCGCGTGCTCATCACCAGCGGCTCGCAGCAGGGGCTGGACCTCGTGGGCAAGGTGCTGCTCGACCCCGGCAGCGCGGTGGCGGTGGAGTCGCCCACCTACCTGGGCGCGCTGCAGGCCTTCGCGCCCTACGAACCCGAGTTCGTGGCGCTGGAGGGTGATGACGAGGGCCCGCTGCCGGCGTCGCTGGCCGCCCGGCGCGGGGCGCGCTTCGCCTACCTGCTGCCCAACTTCCAGAACCCCACCGGCCGCTGCCTCGGGGCCGGGCGGCGCGAGGCGCTGGCCGAGGCCGCGCAGGCCGCCGGGCTGCCGGTGGTCGAGGACAACCCTTACGGCGAGCTCTGGTACGACGCGCCGCCGCCGCCGCCGCTGGCCGCGCGGCTGGGCGAGCAGGCGGTCTACCTGGGCTCGTTCTCGAAGGTGCTGGCGCCGGGCCTGCGGCTGGGCTACGTGCTGGCGCCGCCGGCCCTGTTCGGCACGCTGCTGCAGGCCAAGCAGGCGGCCGACCTGCACACGCCCAGCTTCAACCAGCGCATCGTGCACGCGGTGCTGGCCAGCGGCATGCTGCCCGCGCACGTGGCCGCCACGCGCGCGCGCTACCGCGTGCAGCGCGACGCCATGGCCGCGGCGCTGGCCGCACACATGCCCGCCGGCGTGCGCTGGCAGGTGCCCTCGGGCGGCATGTTCTTCTGGCTCACGCTGCCCGAGGGCCTGGACGCCGCGGCGCTGCTGCCGCGCGCGGTGGACGCCGGCGTGGCCTACGTGCCCGGTGGCAGCTTCTTCGCGCACGGCGGCCACGCGCACACGCTGCGCCTGAGCTTCGTCACCGTGCCGCCGGCGCAGATTGCCAACGGCGTGGCGGCGCTGGCGCGCGTGCTGCGTGCCGCCTGAACCCGGAGACACCGATATGCCCCACCGCTTCCACCAGCTCGACGTGTTCAGCGCCCGGCCGCTGCGGGGCAACCCGCTGGCCGTGGTGCACGGCGCCGACGCGCTGGACGACGCCGCGATGGCCGCCTTCGCGCGCTGGACCAACCTGTCCGAGACCACCTTCCTGCTCGAGCCGACCACGGCGGGCGCCGACTACCGCGTGCGCATCTTCACGCCGGGCGGCGAGCTGCCGTTCGCCGGCCACCCCACGCTGGGCAGCTGCGCGGCCTGGCTGGCGGCCGACGGCGTGCCGGCGCAGTCCGGCGTGGTGGTGCAGGAGTGCGGCGTGGGGCTGGTGCGCATCCGCCGCGACGGTGCCCGGCTGGCCTTCGCCGCGCCGCCGCTGAAGCGCAGCGGGCCGCTGGACGACGCGCTGCTGGCGCGCATCGCGGCCGGCTGCGGCCTGGCGCCGGGGGCGATCGTCGGTCACCAGTGGGTGGACAACGGCCCCGGCTGGTGCGCCGTGCTGCTGCGCAGCGCGGCCGAGGTGCTGGCCGTCAAGCCCGACTGGGCCGCGCTGGGCAGCCTCAAGCTGGGCCTGGTGGCGCCGCAGCCGCCGGGCGCCGACACGCAGTTCGAGGTGCGCGCCTTCGTGCCCGCGCTGGGCGTGCCGGAAGACCCCGTCACCGGCAGCCTCAACGCCGGACTGGCGCAGTGGCTCATCGGCGCCGGCCTGGCGCCGCCGGCCTACGTGGCGGCGCAGGGCGCGGTGCTGGGCCGCGCCGGCCGCGTGCAGGTGCAGCACGACGGCCGCGACTGCTGGATCGGCGGCGACGTGGCCTTCTGCATCGAGGGCACGGTGGAGCTGCCCCGCACAATGGGCGCATGAGCAACCGACTCGACCACCTCATCGTCGCCGCGGCTAGCCTGGAGCAGGGCGTGGCCTGGTGCGAGGCCACGCTGGGCGTGACGCCCGGCCCCGGCGGCGTGCACGCCACCATGGGCACGCACAACCGGCTGCTGCGCATCGCCACCCAGGCTTTTCCCGACGCCTACCTCGAGATCATCGCCATCGACCCGGCCGCACCGGCGCCGGGCCGGCCGCGCTGGTTCGGCCTGGACGAGCCGGCGCTGCGCGAGCGCGTGGCGCAGCACCCGCGGCTGGTGACGGCGGTGGTGCGCACGCCGCTGGTGGAGATGCACCGCTGGGGCCTGATCAACGTGGGCCTGCACCCCGGCGAGCCCATCGCCTTCGAGCGCGCGTCGCCGGCCGGGCCGCTGGCTTGGCGGCTGCTGGTGCGCGACGACGGCACGTTGCTGCATGGCGGCGCGCTGCCGCCGCTCATCGAGTGGAAAGGCGAGCGCCACCCGGCGGCAGCCATGGCGCCCTCGGGCCTGGCGCTGCGGTCGCTGCGGCTGGCGGGCATCCCGAAGCGCGCGCAGGACGTGCTCAAGCTGCGCGGCATCGAGGTCGCCACCGACGCCGATGGGCCGGCCCTCACGGCCACCTTCGCCACGCCGCGAGGCCCCGTTGTTTTGACAAGCGCCGACTGACGCGTTCGCGCACGCTTGTCCCGGTTGAAGGACGACCCTGGCCGCCAGGCCAAGGCGCCGCTGCCGGGCAGGCCGGCCTGGTCGGCGAGCCGCGTCACCAGCCGTTGAAGCGCAGCCAGGTCCCGGTCACGGCGTCGCCGGCACACACGGCGTAACGGTCGAACTGAGCAGCCGTGGCGCAGGCGTGGTTGGGCAGCACGCGCAGCCGCGTGCCCACGGGCAGCTGCTCGGCCAGGCCGGCGTCGGCGCTGCCGTCGGCGCGCGAGACGATGCCGTGCTCCTGGTTGGCGCCGGTCACCAGCAGCCCCGGCAGGGGCCGGCCAGCCTCGTCGCAGACCACGCCGTAGCCGCAGTCGTCGCGCCCGCGGTCGCGGCTCATCGCCATCCAGCCGGCGTCCACCAGCACCCAACCCTTGTCGCGCTGGTGGCCGATCACGGTGGTGAGCACGCTCAGCGCGATGTCGTCGGTGCCGCACACGCCCAGGCCGCGCATGACGAGGTCGTGGAAGGCGTAGACGCCGGCACGCAGCTCGGTCACGCCGTGCAGGCTGCGGGCGAACAGGGCGGTGGGGGTGCTGCCCACGCTCACCTCGGGGCAGGCGTGGCCCGCGGCGCGCAGCACCTGGGCCGCCGCCACGCAGCGCGCGCGATCCTGCTCGGCCATGGCCGCGAGCTCGGCCTCGCCGCGGCAGCCGTAGCTGGCGCCGCAGTGCGTCATCACGCCCAGCAACTGCGCGCCGCCCTCGGCCAGCACGCGCGCCACCGCGGGCAGCGCGGGCGCGTCGGGCGCCAGCCCGGCGCGCTGGCCGTCGGTGTCGATCTCGATCATCACGTCGAAGCGGTGGCCGTGCGCGCGGCCGTGGGCCACCAGTGCCTCGGCGGCCTCGACCGAGTCGAGGATCACCGTCAGCCGGCAACCCTGCTCGCGCAGCGCACGCACCGCGGCCAGCTTGCCCGGCACGATGCCCACGGCGTACAGGATGTCGCTCACGCCCTGGGCCGCGAACTGCTCGGCCTCTTTCAGTGTGCTCACCGTGATGCCGGTCGCGCCCGCGGCCAGCTGGCGCTGCACCACGGGCCAGCTCTTGGTGGTCTTGACGTGCGGGCGCAGGCGCACTCCCAGCGCGCGGGCGCGCGCTTGCATGGCGGCGATGTTGCGGTCGAGCCGCTCGGCGTCGAGCAGCGCGGCGGGGGTGGGCAGGTCGGCCAGGCTCATGCGGGCATGGTAGCCCGGCGCGCCGGTCGCCCGCCCCGTCTCAGGCTGCCACCACCTCGGCCTTGGGTGCGGGGGTCGCCGCGGCCTGCCCGCCGCTGCGCATCAGGAAGTCGAAGGCCCCCAGCGCCGCCTTGGCGCCGTCGCCGGCGGCGATGACGATCTGCTTGAACGGCACGGTGGTCGCGTCGCCCGCGGCGAACACGCCGGGCAGGCTGGTGCCGCCCCGGGCGTCGACCTCGATCTCGCCGTGGCGGCTGAGCGCCAGCGTGCCCTTCAGCCACTCGGTGTTGGGCACCAGGCCGATCTGCACGAACACGCCTTCCAGCGCGATGCGGTGCGCGCTGCCGTCGCGCCGGTCGGTGAAGAGCAGGCCGTCGACCTTGCCGCTGCCATCCGAGCTCGTGCCGGTGATCTCGGTGGTCTGTGCCATCAGGTGGATGCTCACGTTGGGCAGGCTCTTCAGCTTGGCCACCAGCACCGCGTCGGCGCGCAACGCGTCGCCGAACTCCAGCAGCGACACGTGCCCCACGATGCCGGCCAGGTCGATCGCGGCCTCCACGCCGGAGTTGCCGCCGCCGACGACGGCCACGCGCTTGCCCTTGAACAGCGGCCCGTCGCAGTGCGGGCAGTAGGCCACGCCCTTGTTGCGGAACTCCTTCTCGCCGGGCACGCCGAGCTCGCGCCAGCGTGCGCCGGTGGCCAGGATGACGGTGCGGCCCGACAGCTCGGCGCCGCTGTCCAGCTGCACCGTCACCAGGCCGCCGGGCGCCGGGGCCGGCAGCAGCTTCGCGGCGCGCTGCATGCGCGTGATGTCCACGCCGTACTGCGCGGCGTGGGCCTCCAGCGCGGTGGCGAACTTGGGGCCCTGCGTCTCGAGCACGCTGATGTAGTTCTCGATGCCTAGCGTGTCGAGCGTCTGGCCGCCGAAGCGCTCCGCCACCACGCCGGTGCGGATGCCCTTGCGCGCGGCGTACACGGCCGCGGCCGCGCCGGCGGGGCCGCCGCCGACGATCAGCACGTCGTACGGCTCCTTCTGCGACAGGCCAGCGGCCGCGCGCTGCGCCGCGCCGGTGTCGACCTTGGCCAGGATCTCGGCCAGCTCCATGCGGCCCGAAGAGAACACCTCGCCGTTGAGGAAGACCAGCGGCACGGCCAGGATCTGCCGCTGCTCGACTTCCTGCTGGAACACGCCGCCGTCGATGGCGGTGTGGCGGATGCGGGGGTTGAGCACGGCCATGAGGTTGATGGCCTGCACGACGTCGGGGCAGTTGTGGCAGGTCAGGCTCATCCAGGTTTCGAAGACGAGGTCCTGGCCCGGCTCGAGCGCCTTCACCTGGTCGAGCAGCGCCTGCTCGACCTTGGGCGGGTGGCCTCCGGCCTGCAGCAGCGCCAGCACGAGCGAGGTGAACTCGTGGCCCATGGGCAGCGCGGCGAACGAGATGCCCATGTCGGCGCCGGCGCGCGTGATCTGGAACGAAGGCCTGCGCGCGGCCTGGCCGTCGAAGCGGGCCGAGACCATGCTCGGGTGCAGCGCGGCGATCTCGGTGAGGAGGGCGCGCATGTCGGCGGCGGTCTCGCTGTCGTCGAGGGAGCCGATCAGGTCGATCGGCTGCTGCAGGCGCTGCAGGTAGGCGGCGAGCTGGGTCTTGATGGCGTCGTCGAGCATGGTGCGGTCTCCGAGGTGTTGGGGCTGGGCCCCGGGGGGCAGCCAGTCAGGGGCCCGGGCGCCGCGGGGCGCCCGGGCGGGGGAGCGCTTAGATCTTGCCGACGAGGTCCAGCGACGGCGTCAGCGTCTTGGCGCCTTCGTTCCACTTGGCCGGGCACACCTGGCCGGGGTTCTTGGCGGTGTACTGGGCGGCTTTGAGCTTGCGCACCGTCTCCTTCACGTCGCGGGCGATCTCGTTGCTGTGGATCTCGGCCGTCTTGATGACGCCGTCCGGGTTGACGATGAAGGTGCCGCGCAGCGCCAGGCCCTCTTCGGGGATGTGCACGCCGAAGGCGTTGGTCAGCGTGTGGGTGGGGTCGCCCACCAGCGGGAAGCGGGCCTTGCGCACGGCATCGCTGGTCTCGTGCCACACCTTGTGCGAGAAGTGCGTGTCGGTGGTGACGATGTAGACCTCGGTCTCCAGGCGCTGGAACTGCTCGTAGTGCTCGGCCGCGTCCTCGATCTCGGTCGGGCAGTTGAAGGTGAAGGCGGCCGGCATGAAGATCAGCACGGACCAGTGCCCCTTCAGCGAGGCGTCGCTGACTTCGATGAACTCGCCCTTGCTGCCGCGGTTGACGAAGGCGGTTGTCTTGAATGCGGGGATGACGGTGTTGATGAGGGCCATGTGATTTCCTATTGAGGGTGGAAGAAACTGCGTGCGAATGCTATCGGCATCGGGTTCTCCCTCAATTGATCGTTGCTATGGCGGCGATGGCGCCAGTTAATCAGGGCATGCCTGTGGCCCGCAACTCGGCGTCTGAGGCTTCCGCGCGACAGACCCGCGGCGCGATTCGAAAACAATAATCGGCCCCCGGCCAAATGTCAGGCCGCACTGATCCAAGACCGTCTTGCCGGCTTTTCCTGCACTTTCGATGATTGCCGCCCGTTGGGCTCTGGCTTTGCTGGCCGCCGCGGCTTTCGGTCAGGTTCATGCCGCCCTGACCGTCAATTCGATCGACGTGCCCTCGCGCATCGGCCGCGGGCAGGTGGTGCCGGTCACGGTGCAGGTCACGCGCGTGTCCGGGTCCGGTCCCGAGACGGTGGCGGTGCAGACGCCAGTCGAACTGGCCGTCGTCACGCCGCTGCCGGCCGGCTGCACGCTGGCCGGGGCCGAGGGCACGGCGCAGACGGTGACCTGCAGCAACGTCGACCCGGTGGGCCCGGGAACCATCGCGACCTTTGGCCTGGAGGTCCGGGGGCGAGCTTTGGGGGGCGGCAACGTCACCGCAGCGACGGGCGGGCCGCCGCCCAGCCTGGCCTCCGATTCGTTCAGCGTCGTCTCCGGCGGTGATCTCGCGATCGGCAAGACCATCGCACCCGGCGCGACGCTGCTCAACGGCCAGCTCGCCACCTTCACGCTGACGCCGGCCATCCTCAGCGGCGACAGCCTCCCGGCGGGTGCCACCGCCACCGTGAACGATCAATTGCCCGGATCGGCGGGCGAGTTCACGCTCAGCAGCGTCAGCGCACCGGGCTACTCCTGCAATTCGGTGGCCGCGGCCCAGGCCTCGCGCTTGCTCAGTTGCACGGCCACCGGGCCCTTGGCCAGCCTGGGGCCGATCACGCTGCAGGGCCGGCCTTCGCTGGCAGGCGCCGGTGGTCTGGTCAACAACGCATCCATCGCGGCCGACGGCACGTTCTACATCGACCTCAACGCGGCCAACGACACGACGGCCTTGCCCTTCACCGTCGAGCCCGGCGCCGACCCGCGGCCCAGCGGCAGCTTTCCGACCCCCACGGTGGCGGGCACTGCGCACACCCTGCAGGCCCGGTACGTCAACGACGGCCCGCAGGCCGTGACGGGCGGCCAGTTGCGCGTCGGCATCCCGGCCGGATTCGGCCTCGGTGCGCTGCCGGCGGGCTGCATCAACAGCGGCCCGGGCAGCGTGGCCGGGGCTGCCGGCACGGTGCTGACCTGCACGACGGCCACGGTGGCCCCAGGGGGCCAACAGGTTTTTGCCGTGCCGTTGACTGCGCCGCCCGCGTCGGGCGGTGGCAACTTCGGCCTCGAGGTGGTCACAGGCCCGGGCGGCGACTTGCCCGGCGGCATCACCGACATCAACACGGGCAACAACTTGGCGCTGGTGCCGTTCAACGTCATCGACCCCTACGCCGACCTGGCCATCAGCAAGACCAAGACCGCCGGCCCGCTGCCGCCGGGCTCCACGCTCACGAGCACGGTCAGCGTGACCAACACGGGCATGGCGACGGCCACCTTCACCGCGGGCGGCGGGCCGCAGCCCTTGCGCGTGGTCGACACGATGAGCAACGACGAGTTGTTCGTCTCAGCCGGCTCTGGCTGGACTTGCACCGACCTGGGCTTGGACAGCGCCGGCCTGGGTCTTCGCCGGGTCAGTTGCGTGCGCGACGCCGCGGGCACGCTGGCCGTCGGCGCCAGCCTGCCGCTGGTGCTGACGACGAGCATCTCGCCGGCGCTGACCTCGCCCCGCACACTGACCAACACGGCCTGCACCGGTGCCGCCGCGCTGGCTCAGCTGGGGCTGCCCGGCTCCGCCGGCCCGCAGCCGCCCGATGGCAACCAGAACAGCGGCGCCGACTGCGCCGATGCCGGCACCGTGGGCACGCCGATCATCAGCGGGCAGGCGCAGGCGGGCATCGTCAAGGAATCGTCGATCAACGGCAGCGTCTGGGTCGATTCGCCCGCCACTCCGCCCGTGCTGCCTGGCGGCGAGCGTTCGCACTACTGGCGCATCACGATCACCACGCCCAACGTCGCCACCAATCCGCTGCAGCGACCGATCCCGACGCTGGTGCTGACCGACGTGTTGCCTGCCGTGCTGAACGCCACGTCGCCAGATGTTGGGGTGCCCAGCCACCGAACGCCACCGGCCACCGTGACCGTGAGCGTGGGCGGCGGTGGCAGTGCGGGCGGTGGTTGCGATGCGACGGCCGAGGGGGTGCCCACGCTGAACTGCCGATTCACCGACGTGAACCCGGGCACCACGATCACGCTGGTGGTGCGCGTCGATCGGCCGTTCGAGGCGGGCGACTTCACGAACACCGCCGCGCTCAGCTCGCCCGACGCCATCCTGACCGCCGCGGCCGGGGCGGCGCTGCAGGACAGTGCCGCGATCCGGCTGCAAGGCCGCAGCGACCCCGCCATCACCAGCAAGACGATCTCTCCGCCCAACGGGCCAAACGAGCCGCGCGTGGGGCAGGTCGTCACCTACACCGTCGTCATGCGCAACATCGGCCCCAACGCGGTCGACGGGCCGGTGACCATCAGCGACACACTGCCGCCCAGCCGATTCCGAATCTTGGGCGTCACGCCCGTCGGAAGCAGCACCGCGCCGCCCATGACTTGCAGCGTGAATACCGGCACCGGCACGGTGTCCTGCACGACGCCTGGGGCGTCGCAACTGCAGCGATTCGACTTCTACAGCGTGACCGTCGGCGCCCGGGTGCTCAAGACGCCGGGCATGCCGCCCAGCGGCGTGGTCGAGGCCTTCACCAACACCGCCACGGTGGCGCTGGATCCGGCACGCAACTGCGAATTCCGCCTGCGGTTCCCGGGCGACTTCTCGGGCGCCTGCAACGACGCGGCGGCGCTGAGCAACAACGCCGGGCAGGCCGCGGCGGAGTTCAAGGTGCCGCTGGTCGACCTGGCGCAGAAGAAGACGCGCGTTCTGCCGCCGGGCCAGTCGGCCTTTGGCTCGGGCGACCCGCTGCGCTACCGCTTCCGCGCCCAGGCGGGCGGCCTGTCGCGGGCCGAGGGCGTCAGCGTGACCGACCGGCTCAGCGTGCCGGCCGGATACACCCTCAGCCTCGTGGGCGTGGCGGCCGTCAACGCCGTGGCGGCCGAGAGCGGCTTCACGCTCGACACCGCCAAGACCGCGGGCAGCGTGGCCTGCACCCAGGCGGCACCCAGCGCCGACGTCGTCTGCACGCTGTCCAGCGGCGCCGACAACTTCCTCGACCCCGCGACCGAGGTCAATTTCGACCTCACGTTCACGCTGGCCGGCCCGCCTGCCGTCATCACGGTGGGCAACACGGCGCTGGTGTGTTCGGAGGAATCGCTGCTGGGTTACGAGAGCTCGGGCAGCTGCGTCTTCACGCCGTCGGCCAGCGCAGGCAACAACATCGCGTCCGTGAACGACGTCATCTTCCCGAAGACCGACCTGGCCATCACGAAGTCGCGCGTCACGGCCAGCCCAGTGGCGGTCAGCCAGCCGGTGCAGTGGGCCCTGGCGGTGCAGAACCTCGGCCCCCACGCAACCACGCAGCTCCGCGTGACCGACGTGCTGCCGGCGGGCTTCGAGTTCATCACGGGTTCCGTGGCCACCACCGCCGGCAGCTTCGCCGGGCTCGCGCTCGGCAGCGTGGCCTGCACGGCCACGCCGGCCGTCGTCACCAACGCCGCGACGCGGCAGACGGTGGCCTGCACGCTCGACGGCAGCTTCCCGGGCAGCGGAGACGCCGCCAACAGCGTCACGCTCAGGTTCAGCGCGCGCCCCAAGGACGGCGTCTTTGCCGGCCCCTACGGCAGCGACCTGGTCAACGAAGCCGCCATCGAGCCGGGGCGGGACGGCGGCGGCCAGCCGCTGTCGATCGACACCAACCCGGCCAACGACCGCAGCTCGGCCACCGTGCAGGTGCTGAACACCTCGTTGACGGGCCTGGTGTTCGAGGACCGGCAGCGAAGCGGCGCCGACGCCGGCACGCCCCAGGCCGCCGGCCTGGAGCCGCGGATCGCCGGGGTGACCGTCAACCTGAGTGGCGTCGACGCCTTCGGCAACGCCGTCGCGCGCACCGCCACCAGCGGCGCCGACGGGCGCTACACCTTTGCGGGCCTGCCGCCGTCCGGCCCGGCGGGCTACACGCTGACGCAGACGCAGCCGGCCGGGTTCGACAACGGCCCCGCCTCGCCGCCTGTTCCGCCAACCGGCGGCACCTACGATCGCGGCGGCCGGGCCGGCGACAGCCGCTACACCGCCGTGGTGCTCGCCGCCGGCACGGCGGCGGTGGACTACCACTTCCCCGAACTGCGCCGGCCCGCCCTTGGCGGGTTTGTCTACATCGATGCCAACGCCGACGGCACCCGCACGCCCGGCGTCGATCCGCCGATCGCGGGTGCGGCCGTGTTGCTCCGCGACGCCACGACCCTGGCGCTGATCGCCAGCACCAGCACCGACAGCGATGGCGCCTGGCGCTTCGAGGGCCTAGACCCGCTGCGACCGGTGACGCTGGAGCAGCCGCTGCCGGCCACGCCGGCCGGCCTGAGCAACGGCCCGGTCAACCCGGGCCTGATCGGCGGCGCCGCCTGCGCCAGCGGCTGCACGGCTCAGCCCGACACCCCGGCCGCCGGCACCGACCGCATCGCCGCCATCGACCTGGGCGCCGGCACCGACGGCACGCAGTTCAACTTTGGCGAGGTGCAACGGGCGGCGATCAGCGGCACGGTCTACCTCGACCGCAACCGCAACGGCGCCATCGACCCCGAGCCGACCGACGGCCGCCTGGCGGGCGTGAGCCTGCGCCTCGTGACCGGCAGCAACTGCAGCGCGCCGGCTCTGGCCACGGCCACCACCGACGCCAGCGGAAGCTACGGCTTCAGCGGCGTGCAGGCCGGCCTGCGCTACAGCGTCTGCCAGGTGCAGCCGCCGGGTTACGCGGACAGCAGCACCAACCCGGGTGCGGGCGCCACGTCGGCAGCGGCCAACGTCATCACGATCGACAGCCTGTCGCCGGCAGGATCGACGGGCAACCACTTCGGCGAGCTTGCGGCCACGCTGCGCGGCGAGGTCTACCTGGATGCCGAGAACGACGGCGTGCGCGGGCCCGGCGATCAGGGCATCGCCGGGGTCACCGTCACGCTCAGCGGCAGCGACATCGCCGGCAACCCGGTGAGTCGCAGCACCGCCAGCGGCCCCGGCGGCGACTGGCGCTTCGACGACCTGGTGGCCGCCGGGCCGGGCGGCTACACCGTCACGCAGCAGGCCGCGCAGCCCGTGGTGGGGGGCGTGCCCACGCTGGACGGCCGCACCACGGCCGGCAGCACCGGGGGCAGCCCTGGGCCCGTGGGCAGCACGCCCAGCCGAATCGGCGCGATCCCGCTGCCGGCCGGCGGCGAGAGCCTCGACAACCGCTTCGGCGAGATCCTGCCGGTGAGCCTCGACGGCACCGTGTTCCTCGACCTCAACGACAACGGCGTGCAGGACCTGCCGGGAGACCTGGGCCTGGGCGGCGTGCCCCTGGTGATCACCGGCACCGACGACACGGGGGCAGCCGTCACGCGCAACCTGGCCACGGCGCCCGATGGCCGCTACGGCGTCGGCGATCTGCGGCCGGGCACCTACACCGTCACCGAGCCGACGCAGCCCGCCAGCACCAGCAACGGCCGCACGCTGCCGGGCACGGCCGGTGGCACGGCCACGCCGCCCGCCACCCTGCCCAGCGCCATCAGCGGCATCGTCCTGACCGTGCCCGGCACCGTGGCGGCCGCCAACAACTTCGCCGAGATACCCAACAGCAGCAGCATCAGCGGCCGTGTCTGGCTCGACGCCGACAACGACGGCACCATCGGCCCGGGCGAGCTCGGCATCGCCGGCGTCACCATCGAGCTGACCGGCACCGACACCGCCGGCCGCCCGGTCAGCCTGAGCACCGTCAGCGATGCCGACGGCCGGTGGCGGTTCGACGGCCTGGCCCCGGGCAGCTACGCGCTCAACCAGCCGCTGCAGCCGCCCGGCACGGTCAACGGCCGCACCGTCAGCGGCACGGCCGGCGGCAGCGCCAGCGCCGTGGCCAGCACGCCCAGCCGCATCGACGGCATCGCGCTGGGCGTGGGCGTCTCCAGCAGCGACAACCTGTTCGGTGAGGTGCCGGCAGGCTCGATCAGCGGCCGCGTCTGGGCCGACAACGACAACGACGGCGTCATCGATGCCGGCGAGCGCGGGCTCGGGAGCGTGGCGCTGGTGCTGAGCGGTACCAACGACCTGGGACTCGCGGTCAGCGGATCGACCGTCACCGACGCCGACGGCCGCTACCGCTTCGACGGCCTGCGCCCCGGCACCTATGCGGTGACCGAACCGATGCAGCCACCGGGAACCGTCAATGGGATCACGCGGGCCGGCTCCGCCGGCGGCAGCGCCACGTCGCCAGCCGTGCTGCCCTCGGTCGTCTCGGCCATCGGGCTGGGGCCCGGGGTCGCCAGCATCGACAACGACTTCGGCGAGCTGGCCGAGTCCCCGGACCTGCGCGTCACCAAGAGCCCGGTGCCCGAGCGCTTCACGGCCGGCTTCACGGGCCGCTACTCGATCACGGTGCGCAACGTGGGCGAGTTGGCCACGATCGGCGCCTACACCGTGGTCGACCGTCTGCCCCCGGGCCTGGCCCTGGCCGCCACGCCCACCGGCGCCGGCTGGTCCTGCGACGGCCGCGCGGGCCAGACGCAGTTCTCCTGCACCCGCGCCGACGCGCTGGCGGCGGGTGCGGTCGCGCCGGGCACCATCGAGGTCGAGGTGAGCGTGGCCCTGGCCGCCGCCGAGGCCGGCAGCGTCGACAACGCCGTGCTGGTGGAAGGCGGCGGCGAGATCGAGGCCCGCGGCCCCAGCGCCGCGCAGCGCGAGGCGTTCGCCGGCAACCCCTCGGCACTGCCGGTGTGCGGTGCGCAGCCCGTCGACGACGCCTGTCGCCGGCCGACGCCAGTGCAGCGGCCCAGCGCCTTGTCGGGCACGGTCTGGCACGACCTGGGCAGCGTCTCGCGGCTGCTCGACGCTGGCGACCGGCGGCTCCAGGGCTGGCGCGTCGAGGTGGTGGACACGCGCAGCAACGAGGTCGTCGGCACGACCACCACCGACCGCGAGGGCCGCTACCGTGTCGGCAGCCTGATGCCTGGCGTGCCGCTGGCGGTGCGCTTCCGCGAGCCCGGCTCGAACATCGTCTTCGGCTACCCCGTCAACGGCGAGACCGCGCCCGGCTCGTCCGGCGCCTCGTGCAGCGCGGCGCCGGCCGCGGGCACGGCCAGCAGTTGTGCGGCCGGCGGGGCCGATCCGGCTCTGACCGTGGTGCTGGCCCCCGGGCAGGAGCTGCCGCAGCAGAGCCTGCCGGTGGACCCCAGCGGCGTGGTCTACGACTCGGGCCTGCGGCAGCCCGTGCCCGGTTCCGTGGTGACGCTGCGGCCCGAAGGCAGCTGCAGCGGCTGGAACCCGGCCACCCAGGTGCTGGGCGCCGGCCTCGGCGGCTTCACGGTCAGCGGCGACCGGATCGGCATGACGGTGGGCGCCGACGGCTTTTACCAGTTCCTGTTCACGCCCGCGGCGCCGCCGCGCTGCACCTTCGCGCTCGAGGTCACCCCGCCGGCGGGCTACGTCTTCCAGTCCACCGCCATCCCGCCGGCCGGCGGGACCCTGCTGCCGCCCGGCGCACCCGGTTCGGTGTTCGAGGTGCAGCCCAACAGCGGCGCGCCGACGGGCCCGGTGGGCGCCGCGACGACCTACTACCTGTCGGTCAGCAGCGGCTCCGCGGGTGTCAACATCATCCACAACCACATCCCGCTCGACCCCGAGTTGCCCGGCGTCCTGACCCTGGCCAAGACGGGCGACCGCGCGCAGGCCGAAATCGGCGACAGCGTGCGCTACGCGATCACCGTGCGCGCCGCCGTTGGCGCGCTGCCGCGGCAGACGACGGTGGTCGACCGGCTGCCGGCGGGCTTCACCTACATCCGGGGCACGGCCACGGTGGACGGCGTGCCGATTGCCGATCCGCAAGGGGGCGTTGGCCCGCAGCTGGCCTTCAACCTGGGGCCGATGCCCGCGGCCCGCCAGGTCGTGCTGCGCTACCGGCTGCGCATCGGCGTCGGCGCAGCCGAAGGCGACGGCCTCAACCGCGCGCGCGCCCACGCCTGCGGCGTGCCGGCGGGCTGCGTCGACGGCAGCTTCACGCCGTTGCCCGGCTCGGTGGCCACCAACGAGGGCCAGCACCGCGTGCGCGTGAGCGGCGGCGTGTTCGGCACCGAGGCGTGCATGGCCGGCAAGGTGTTCGTCGACTGCAACCGCAACCACGTGCAGGATCCCGAGGAGCTCGGCATCCCCGGGGTGCGGCTGGTGATGCAGGACGGCACGCAGTTCGTCAGCGACAGCGAGGGCAAGTACGCGATGTGCGGCCTGCCGCCGAAGAGCGCCGTGCTCAAGGTGGACCCGCTGACGCTGCCGCGAGGCTCGCGCCTGACCACCACCAGCAACCGCAACCTCGGCGATGCCGGCAGCCTGTGGCTCGACCTGAAGAACGGCGAGTTGCACCGTGCCGACTTCGCCGAGGGCAGCTGCAGCAACACCGTACTCGAGCAGGTCAAGGCGCGCCGTGCGCAGGGCGAGGTCCGCGCCCCCGAGACCGAGCGCCGTGGCCGGCCGGCGCTGCGCTTCGACAGCAAGGCGCACGGGCTGGACACGCTGCGCTCGCCCCAGCAGGGCACCGACGGCGCCAACCAGCAGGCGCCGAAGCCGCGCCCCCCGGCGGCCCCGGCCGGCCCCGTGCGCGACGAGACGAACCTGCCGACGCCGGCCCTGCCGATGAACCGGCCGCCGCCGAGAGGGCGCGACAGCGGCACGGCGCCATCGGCCCCGGCGACCGCGCCGTCGGCGACCACCCCGGCTGCCGCGGCCCCGGCCGCTTCTGGAGCGGCGCGATGAGCCGCCGCGCGCTGCACCTTGCGCTGCTGGCCGTGCTCGGCGGCGTGCTGCCGGCCGCCGGCGCGCAGACGGCCGCGGCCGGGTCGCCCGCCGATGTGCGCTTCACGCCGCTGAGCGCCGGCGATGCCGCGCTGCACCCGCGCGATCCGCAGGCGGACGCCCGGCGGCCCCTGACCTTCCGCAGCGAGGGCAGCCGGTCCGAGCGCGCAGCCGCCGCGGTGGCCCGCGTCATCGTCGACATCGATCGCGACGGCCTGCCGGCCGATGGCCAGAGCGCCGCCTCGCTGTCGCTGCGCCTGCTCGACAAGGACGGCCAGCCCGTGAAGGGCAGCGTGCTCGTGACGCTGGAGCACAGCGGTGGCCGCCTGCTGCTGCCCGGTGCGCGCACCGACGAAGCCGGGCCGGGCGGCCGCGATGCCGACCGTTCCGCGCCCGGGGTGCAGGTCCGCGTCGAGGGCGGCAGCGCGCAGCTGACGCTGCTGGCCCCTGCCGAGCCGCAGGACGTGCGGCTGCGCGTGACGGCCGGTGACGAGGTGGCCGGCGGCACGATCAGCTTCCTGCCCGACCTGCGGCCGATGGTGGCGGCCGGGCTGCTGGAGGGCATCGTGCGGCTCAGCGGCCGCGTGGCCCTGCAGCCCGCCCGCCGGGGCGACCCCTTCGAGCGCGACCTCGAACGCTGGTCGCGCCAGTTCTCTGGCGGCCGGGGCGTCGTGGGCGCCCGCGCAGCCGTGTACCTGAAGGGCCTGGTGCGTGGCGACGTGCTGCTCACGGCGTCCTTCGACAGCGACAAGGACACGCGCACGCGGCTGCTGCGCGACATCCGCCCCGACGAGCTGTACCCCGTGTATGGGGACAGCGCGCTCCGCAGCTTCGACGCCCGCTCGGCGCAGCGGCTGTACCTGCGGCTCGACAAGGGCAGGAGCTATGCCCTGTTCGGCGACTTCGTCACTGGCGACGGCTTTGCGCAGCCGCTGGGGCAGGGCGCCGTGGCCTCGCTGAAGCAGCGCAGCCTGGGCCAGGTCAACCGCAGCGCCACGGGCGTGCGGCTGCACCGCGAAGGCGAGCGCTGGGTCGGCAACGTGTTCGCGTTCCGCGACTCGCTGCGCCAGGTGGTCGAGGAGTTCGCCAGCCAGGGCTCGGGCCCCTACGGCCTGCGCAACAACGGCCTGCTGGAGGGCAGCGAGAAGGTCGAGGTGCTGGTGCGCGACCGCAACCAGCCCTCGCGCATCGTCGAGGTGCGGCCGCTGGTGCGGCTGGTCGACTACAGCTTCGAGCCGTTCTCGGGCCGCATCCTGCTCACCAGCTTCCTGCCCGCCGTCGATGCCGACCTCAACCCGGTGTCGCTGCGCGTCACCTACGAGATCGACCAGGGCGGCGAGCCCTTCTGGGTGGCTGGCGGCGATGCCCAGCTCAAGCTCGGCGACGCGCTGGAGATCGGCGGCAGCGCGCTGGCCGACCGCAACCGGCTCGGGCCCTACCAGCTGCTCAGCGGCAACGCCACCTGGCGCCTGGCCGAGCGCACGGCGCTGGTGGTGGAGGTCGCGCAGAGCACGAGCACCGTCAACACCAACCCGGTCAACCAGAACAGCTCGCCGGCGCTGGCCGCGCGCGTGGGCGAGATCGAGGGCCGCGCCGCGCGCATCGAACTGGCCCACGAGGGCGAACGCACCGAGGCGCGGGTGTTTGCTGGCCGGTCGTCGCCGCTGTTCAACAACCCCGCGGCGCCGCTGCAGGGCGGCCGCGACGAGCTCTACGCCCGGGGCGGCATCCGGCTCGTCGAGGGCGTGCAGCTCTACGGCGAGGCGCTGAGGAGCGAAGACCGCAATGCCGGCGGCGGCCACCGCAGCGCCGGCGCCCTGGGCCTGCGTTGGCGCGTGGACGAGCGCCTGACGCTGGACGCCAGCCTGCGCCGTACGGACGAGCTGATCGGCACGCAGCCCAACGGCCTGCTGACCTGGCCCTACGACAACACCAACGGCCTGGGCGGCAGCCTGGCCAGCGGGTCCGGTGGCGGCGCGCTGGGCTTCGGCCAGCAGGTGCTCGACCCCGCCACCGGCCTGCCGGTGGTGAACCAGGGTGGCCGGCCGCCCGCGACGTCCTCGCTGGCGGCCGGCACGCGCCTGGACAGCACCAGCGTGCGCCTGGGTGCCGGCTGGCGCCTGAGTGAGCGCGTGCGGCTGGGTGGCGAGGTCGAGGACAGCATCGACGGCGATCGCCGCCGCCGCATCGCGCTGGGGGCGGACTTCACGGTGGCCGAGCGCACGCGACTGTTCGGCCGGCTCGAGCGGCAGAGCGGCTGGGTGCAGTTCGGCGGCGTCTCGGACACCCAGCGCAGCGCCCACGCGCTGGTGTTCGGGGTCGAGTCAACCTACTGGCGGGACACCCAGCTCTTCAGCGAATACCGGCTGCGCGACGCCGTGGCGGGCCGCGATGCCGTGGTGGCCTCGGGCGTGCGCCAGTTCTGGACCGTGGCCGAGGGGGTGCGCCTGAACGCGGCGTACGAGCAGCTCGACGTCCTGTCGGGCGCTTCCCCGCGCGTCAACGCCGTGAGCCTGGGCCTGGAGCACGGTGCGCACGAGCTGTGGCGCGGCAGCGGCCGCCTGGAGTGGCGCCGCTCGGGCGACATCCGCGGCACGGCCGAGGACGAGCGTTTCGACACCACGCTGTTGCAGGCCATGGTGGCGCGCAAGCTCGCCCGCGACTGGACGCTGCTGGCGCGCAACTATGCGCTGCACACCGACTACGCGGCCCGCGGCGACGTGCTGCAAAACCGCGCGCAGGTGGGCCTGGCCTTCCGCGAGACCGATCGCAACCGCGTCAACGCGCTGGCCCGGATCGAGCACAAGTACGAGCGCGACGCCAGCAACGCGCTCGTGGGTGAGCTGCGCAGCGCCGCCTGGATCGTCTCGACGCACGCCGACTGGCACCCGTCGCGCCCCTGGTGGCTGAGCGGCCGTGTGGCCGCCAAGTGGCAGCGCGACCGCTTCGAGGGCGGCGTGGCCAGCCGCTTCGCGGCGCAGCTGCTGTCGGCGCGCATGGTCTACGACATCACCGAGGACTGGGACCTGGGCGTGATGGCCGCGGTCCAGCTCGGCCAGGCAGGCGCGCGCCAGAGCGCGATGGGCGTCGAGGCGGGCTACCTGCTGCAGCAGAACCTGTGGCTGTCGTTCGGCATCAACGCCAGCGGCTTTGCCGGCGATGCCGACCTGGCGGGCTATGAGTACACGCGGCGCGGCGCCTACGTGCGGCTGCGCTTCAAGTTCGACGAAAACCTGTTCAAGGGCCGCGACCGCGAGGTCAACCGGAGTCTCGACCGATGAAGACCGTCTCCGCGTGGGTGCTGGCGGGCGTGCTGGTGTCATCCACGGCGCTGCCCCAGCCGTCGCTCGCGCAAGCCACCCAGCTCAACCCCCCCCCCGCCCGCATCAGCGACCGGGCCATCCAGGCCGACCATCGGGCCTACGAGGCGCTGCAAGAACGGATCAAGGGCCTGAACGACCGCGGTCGACCCGTGCGCGACTACCACCTGGCCAAGGCCCAGTGCTGGCTGGACGTGAGCTTCCACGAGTACACGCGCAACGACCGCAGCGCCTTCCCGCAGGTGGCGCTGACCGAGTCGGAGAAGCTCGTCGTCGGCATGGAGCAGGGCGCCGCGCCGCTGCCGATGGACACGCCGCTGGTGGCCGGTGCGGCCCGCCTGCGGCCCGACCTGTGGGCGCGGGCCGAGGCGCTGCGCGGGCATGCCGGCTGGCAGTGCGCCCAGGCCAAGGCCGCCTGTGCGGAGGTCGAGCTGGTGCACGCCGGCCACGAGATCAACCAGCAGCAATGGCGCCACGCCAAGCCCTACGTGCAGATCGCCGAAGATCTGCTGGGCGAGGCGCAGGCGCTGGCCGACCGTTGCCCGGCGCCGCCAGCCCCCCCGCCGCCACCGGCCCCCCCGCCGCCACCGTTGGCCGTGCCGCTGCCAGCGCCGCCCGAGCCCGCGCCCCGCGTGGCGCCGCCCCCGCCGGTGCGGGAGCGCATGCTGGAACTGTCGGCGCAGGTGCTGTTCGACTTCGACCGTCACCGCGAAGCCGACATCCGCCCGTTCTCGGTGGTGCAGGTCGAGAACCTCGTCCGGCGCATCCAGCGCGAACCGCTCGAGGTCGTCGCCGTGAGGCTGTCGGGCCATGCCGACCGGCTCAACGGCACCGGCCGCGACGACTACAACCAGCGCTTGTCGGAGCGCCGGGTGCAGACGGTGCGCGAGATGCTTGTGCGGCTGGGCCTGGACGCCCGGCTCATCAGCACCGCGGCCCGTGGCGACACACAGCAAGTCGAAGGCTGCGAGGCTCGCTTCAAGGGCCGCAGTGCCCTGCAGGAATGCCTGCTGCCCAACCGACGCGTGGAGATCGCGGTGGAGCTGAAGGGCCGCTGAGGCGAGCGGCGCTGCGCCCGCAGCGCCGTCAACCGCGGTCGCCGCCGAGGTAGTGCCAGCGGCCGCCTTCGTCGCGCACGAAGCGGCTCGTCTCGTGCAGGCGGTGGGCGCGGCCGCCCAGCTTGCTGCGCGCCACGAACTCGACGACGGCATGGTCGTCGTCGATGCGCTGGTGGCGCTTCACCTCCAGCCCCAGCCAGCGCAGGCCGGGCTCGAAGTGCGGCGGCTCGGCAGGGCGGGTGCTGGGATGCCAGGTCTGCTGCAGGTACTCGCCGAGCTGCCGCACGAAGGCGCTGTAGCGCGAGCGCATCAGCGCCTCGGCGTCGGGCGCCTGCAGGTGCAGCGGCCCGGCGTGGTAGCGGCCGCAGCAGTGCGCGTAGGCCGCGGGGCGGCCGCAGGGGCAGGGGTCGTTCGTGCTCATGGCCGCGACGATGCCACGTCGCCGCCTTCGCGCAGCAGCTCGCGCAGGCCCGCGAACAGCCACGAGCGCTGCGCCAGCACCAGCGTCACCGGGCGTCGCTCGTGCGCGGGCAACTTCTGGTCGGCCAGGTGCTGCTGCGCGAAGTCCTGCGCCAGGCGCTGCAGCCGTTCCTCGAACAGCTGGGCCTGGGCCGGCGCCAGCTGGCCGTGCACCAGCATCAGCGCCTCGCCCGGGCCGCCGAAGCTGCCCGCGAAGTAGTCGGCCATGGCCCGCTCGCGGAAAAAGCGCATCACCGGGCCGTCGGGCCGCCAGCGGAAGGTCTTGTCGATCTTCAGCCGGTAGCGCAGCTGGGTGCCCGGGCCGTGGCGCAGCTCGATCAGCCCCAGGCGGTGCAGCGCCAGCAAGCAGGCCGTGGCCTGCGGCCTGCTCAGCGTGTAGGTGGCCACGATCTGCTCCACGCTCCACTGGCTCAGCACGCACAGCGCCGTCAGCAGCAGCCGGGGGTCGCGCACCACGGCCTCCTCCTGCGCCTCGGTGAGCTCGCGGCGGGGCGGCGTGGCCTGTGCCACCTGGCGGGCGAGCTCGGCGAAGTCCAGGCGCAGCACGGCCAGCACCTCGTCGATACGCGCCAGCGTCATGTCGCCGCGCGCGAAGATGCGCTTGACGCTGCTCTCGGCCAGGCCCAGCTCCCGCGCCAGCTGCGCGTAGGTGATGCCGGCGCGGCGCAACTCGGCCTTGAGCGCGGTGACGAGGGCCTGGCTGGTGCTCATGGGAGCGGGGTTCCCAAGGAAGTATCGCCATACGATACTGTAAGGACAGTTCGGTGCTTCGTTAAGCAGGGCGATGGATACCGGCGTTGGCAACCGGCACGATGCGCGCCATGTTCAACCCCGGGGCCGCCGACGCGGCCGCAGTCATGCACACCGCCCCCACCCGCCTCGCCGTCCGCCACGACACCCGCGCCTGGAAGCTGCAGGTCTGGGTCAGCTTCGGCATCGCCGTCGCCCTGGCCGGCATCGGCCTGGCCTGGCTGCCCGGCGAGGACCTCGACCGCGCCTTCATGTTCATGGGCTACCTGTTCACGCTGTCCAGCGCCTTCGTGCTGGCCAAGCACGTGCGCGACAACGAACAGCGGCCCGTGGACACGCCGATGTGGAACATGGTGGTGTGGAGCGGCTTCGCGCTGGCCATGGGCCTGACGGCCTGGGGCCTGTGGCGCATGGAGGTCAACCCCACCTACAAGGCCTTCCTGGCCGTGTGCTGGCTGTTCGTGGTGAGCAGCGCCTTCACGCTGGCCAAGACCCTGCGCGACGCCCACGAAACCGCGCTGGCCGAGGCCGCCGCGCAGCGCCTGCGCCACGAGTGAACCGCAACCGCCCGGAAAGGAGACTGCCCATGAACTTCACGCGATTCGTCGCCGCCGCGGCCTGCGCCGCGCTGCTGGCCGGCACGGCCGCCGCGCCCGCCCGCGCCCACGGCGGCCTGTCGGAGGCCAGCGCCCTGTCGATGCTGCCGCTGGCGGTGTCGGTGGCTGCGCCGGCCCTGGTGCTGTCGGCCGGAGCCGGCCTCACCGTCGTGGCCGTGCACGCCAGCGGCGAGGCCACCGTGTGGGTGCTGGAGCGCGCCTCCGACGGCGCGCGCGCCAGCGTCACCGTCAGCGGCGCGGTGGCCGGCGGCGCGTCGCTGCTGGTGGGCACGGCCGTCGCGGTGACGGCGGTGTCGGCCGGCTGGGTGCTGTCGGCGGCCGGGCAGGTGATCGCCTTCGTGCCCAACGAGATCGGCAAGGCCCTGCTGCACAACGAGAGGATCACGCGATGAAGCGCGCCCTTGTCGCGGTCGCCCTGGCCGCTGCCACGCTGGCCGCGCAGGCCGGGCGCCCCTGCGAGCCCTGGCTGCCCGCCGTGCACGACGTGGTGCAGGGGATGGAACTGGCCCGGCGCACGGCGCAGGCGCTCGACGCCACCGGCGCGGAGGTGGTGGTCATCGCCCGCGCGGGGCAGGACCTCTCGCGCTGGCGGATGCGCTACAGCCACCTGGGCTGGGCCCTGAAGACGCCGCAGGGCTGGCGCATCGTGCACAAGCTCAACCACTGCGGCAGCGCGCGGGCCGATCTGTATCGTCAGGGCCTGGCCGAATTCTTCATGGACGACCTGCACGACCCCGTCGCCGCCTTCGTGGTGCCCAGTGCCGCCGTGCAGGCCGCGATGGCGCCGCTGCTGGCCGACAGCTGGCGCGTGCAGCGCCTGCACGAGCCGGCCTACAGCATGGTGGCCTACCCCTGGGCGCGGCGCTACCAGCAGAGCAACCAGTGGGCGCTGGAGACGCTGGCGCTGGCGCTGGAGCCCGGCATCGACACGCGCGAGCGAGCGCAGTCCTGGCTGCGCTTCAAGGGCTACGAGCCCACGGTGCTGCGCATCCCTGCGCTGACGCGGCTGGGCGCGCGGGTGGGCAGCGCCCACATCGCCTTCGACGACCACCCGGGCACGCTGCGCTACGCCGACCACATCGAGACCGTCACGGTGGACTCGGTGTTCTCCTGGCTCGAACGCGCGCAGCTCGCCGGCCGCGTGCAGACCGTGCGATGAGGCGCCGCCACCTGTTGCTGGGCTGCTGCGTGGCCATGGGCGCGGGGCTGTTCACGGGCCTGGGCCTGCGCGCCGCCGTGCCCCTGCGCAACCCCTGCCGCGGCGCGCTGCCGCCCGAACTGGCCGGGCACCCGCTGGTGCTCGCCGCGCTCGACGGCCTGGACGCCACGCGCCTGGTGGACACCCACGCCCACCTGCTGGGCACCGGCGACAGCGGCAGCGGCTGCAGCGTGCACCCGAGCCTGCACCAGTGGTGGCAGCCGCGCGAGGTGCTGCGCCGCAAGGGCATCCTCGACGCCGCCTGCATCGACGAGCGCGCCGTGGCCAGCATCGACAACGCCTACGTCGAGCGCCTGCACGAACTGGCGGCGGGCTTCCCGGCCGGCGCGCGCTGGTGGCTGTTCGCCTTCGACCGCGCGCACGACGACGCCGGCCGGCCCGCCCCCGACTGGACCACCTTCCACGTGCCCGACGCCTACGCCGCGCGCGTGGCGAAGGCCGGCGGCGGCCGCTTCGCCTGGGTGGCGTCGATCCACCCCTACCGCGACGACGCGCTGCCGGCGCTGGAGGCCGCGCTCGGTGACGGCCCAGGAGGGGGCGCCGTGGCCGTGAAGTGGCTGCCCAGCTCGATGAACATCGACCTGCGCGACCCGCGCTGCCGCCCCTTCTGCGAGCGCCTGGCGCGCGCCGGCGTGCCGCTGGTGGTGCACAGCGGCGAGGAGAAGGCCGCGCCCGGTGCTCACCGCGAGGAGTTCGGCAACCCGCTGCACGTGCGCGCGCTGCTGGCGTACGGCGCGCCGGTGATCGTGGCGCACTGCGGCTCGCTGGGCCACGCCATCGACGAGGACAGGCCCTCGAAGCCCTCGGTGCCGGCCTTCGACCTGTTCGCGCGGCTGATGGACGACAAGGCCCACGAGGGGCGGCTGTTCGGCGACCTCTCCGCCGTGTTCCAGCGCAACCGCACCGACGAGGTCTGGCACGCGATCCTGCGCCGCGACGCCTGGCACGGCCGCCTGGTGCACGGCTCCGACCACCCGCTGCCCGGCGTGATGCCGCTGGTGAGCTTCCGGCGCTTCATCCGCGCCGGCCTGCTGGCCGAGGCGCACGCCGCGCCGCTGCAGCGCCTGCGCGAGCACAACCCGCTGCTGGCCGACCTCGTGATCAAGCGCACGCTGGCCAGCGGCGGCGCGCGCTTGCCGGCCGCCGTGTTCGAGGGCCGGGCGCTGGACACCCTCGCTGCCTTCCGCAAGCCCACCCGATGAGCCATCCCAACCAGTTCTCGCTGCTCGGCCAGCGCCGCTTCGCGCCGTTCTTCTGGGTGCAGTTCCTCGGCGCCGGCAACGACAACGTCTTCAAGTTCGCCTTCACCGTGATGGTGACCTACCAGCTGCAGCTGAACTGGCTGCCGCCGGCGCAGGCCGGCCTGGTGATCGGGGCGCTGTTCATCCTGCCGTTCCTGCTGTTCAGCGCCACCAGCGGGCAGCTCGCGGACAAGTACCCGAAGGAGGTGCTGATCCGCTTCGTCAAGACGCTGGAGATCGCCATCATGGCCGTGGCGGCCTGGGGCTTCGCGCGGCAGGACGTGCCGCTGCTGCTGGCCTGCGTGTTCCTGATGGGGCTGCACAGCACGCTGTTCGGGCCGGTGAAGTTCGCCTACCTGCCGCAGCACCTGGACGAGCGCGAGCTCACCGGCGGCAACGGCATGGTGGAGATGGGCACCTTCGTGGCCATCCTGCTGGGCAACGTCGCCGGCGGGCTGCTGGTGGCCGTGCCCCAGGTGGGGCCGCAGTACGTGGCCGTGGCCTGCCTGCTGCTGGCCGTGCTGGGGCGCCTGGTGGCGCAGGCCATCCCGGCCTCGCCGCCCACCGACCCCGGCCTGGCCATCAACTGGAACCCGTTCACCGAGACCTGGCGCAACCTGCGGCTCGCGCACGGCAACGTCGTGGTGTTCCGCTCGCTGCTGGGCATCAGCTGGATGTGGTTCTTCGGTGCCGTGTTCCTGAGCCAGTTCCCGGTGTTCGCGCGCCAGGTGCTGCACGGCAACGAGCAGGTGGCGTCGCTGCTGCTGGTGGTGTTCTCGATCGGCGTGGGCACGGGCGCGCTGCTGTGCGAGATGCTCAGCCGCCGCCACGTGGAGATCGGCCTGGTGCCGCTGGGCGCCTTCGGCATGACGGTGTTCAGCGTCGACCTGTACCTGGCCTCGCGCGCGCTGCCGCCGGCCGAGGCGCTGGCGCTGGGGGCCTTCCTCGCGCAGCCGGCGCACTGGCGCGTGCTGGCCGACCTGTTCATGCTCAGCCTGTTCGCGGGCATCTTCAGCGTGCCCATGTACGCGCTGATCCAGCTGCGCAGCCAGCCCACGCACCGCGCGCGCATCATCGCCGCCAACAACATCCTCAACGCGCTGTTCATGATCGCCAGCTCGCTGATGGTGGGCGCGATGCTGGCCGCCGGGCTGACGGTGCCCGAGGTGTTCCTGGCGGTGGGCCTGCTCAACGCGGTGGTGGCCGGCTACATCTTCCTGCTGGTGCCGGAGTACCTGCTGCGCTTCCTGGCGTGGATCCTCACGCACCTGGTCTACCGGTTCCGCGTGCGCGGCGAGGAGCACATCCCGACCGCCGGGCCGGCCGTGCTGCTGTGCAACCACGTGAGCTACGTCGACGCCGTGCTGCTGATGGCGGCCAGCCCGCGGCCCATCCGCTTCATCATGGACCACCGCATCTTCGCCATGCCGGTGCTGGGCGCGCTGTTCCGCCTGGGCAAGGCCATCCCCATCGCGCCGCAGAAGGACGACCCCGAGGCCTACGAGCGTGCCTTCGCCGAGGCCCGCCGCGTGCTCGACGAGGGCGACCTGCTGGCCATCTTCCCGGAGGGCGGCCTCACGCGCGACGGGCAGCTCGCCGAGTTCAAGGGCGGGCTGATGAAGATCCTGCAGACGCACCCGGTGCCCGTGGTGCCGATGGCGCTGGGCAACCTGTGGGGCAGCTTCTTCTCGCGCGTCGAGGGCGGATCGGCCATGCGACGGCCCTTCCGCCGCGGGCTGCTCAGCCGCGTGACGCTGGACGTGGCCGCGCCGCTGCCGGCGGCAACGGTGACGCCCGCCGCGCTGCGCGAGCGCGTGGCGGCGATGCTGGGCTGAAGCGACGCCCGGTCCGCGGCGGGCCGGCGCGACGCCACGGCTTGCGGGAAATACTGTATGAACATACAGTTGTCCGGTGAACCCGCCGGACCTGCAAGCCGACCTCTTTGCCGAACCGCCGCCGCGGCCGCCCCGGCCGGGCGGCGCGGGGGCGGCTGGCCTGGCGCGCACGGATACCGCTGCCAAGGCCCGGGCGGCGGTCGAGGCTCCGGCCGGCGTGGGCGAGCGCCCGGCGCTGCACCCCGCCGTCTGGCGCGCCCACGAGCTGGCGCGCCCGGTGGCCACCGACGGCCGCTGCGCCATCGCCAGCGGCCACCGCGCGCTCGACGCGCAGCTGCCCGGCGGCGGCTGGCCGCTGGGCACGCTGACCGAGCTGCTGCTGCCGCACGAGGGCCTGGGCGAGCTGCGCCTGCTGGCTCCGGCGCTGGCCGCCGTGCAGCGGCGCAGCACGGCCAGCCGCGGCCTGATGTGGTTCGACCCGCCGGCCGAGCCCAGCGCCTGGGTGCTGGCGGCGCTGGGGCTCGACCTGCGCCAGCTCGTCGTCGTGCGGGCGCGGCCGGCGCTGCCCGGGCGGCCGGCGGGCCGGCGCCGCCCCGCGCGCGCGCAGCTGCCCGCGGCCGACGTGCTGTGGGCGCTGGAGCAGGCGCTCAAGAGCGGCGAGGTCGGCGCCGCCGTGGCCTGGCTGCCGGCGCGGCTGCCGGCCGACGCGCTGCGCCGGCTGCAGCTGGCCGCGCAGGCGCACGAGGGCCCGGTGTTCCTGCTGCGCCCGGCCTCCGAGGCGCGCCAGCCCAGCGCGGCGCCGCTGCGCGTGCTGCTGGCTGGCGCCGGGCCCGACCGGCTGCGCCTGCAGCTGCTCAAGCGCCGCGGCCCGCCCTGCGCCGAGCCGGTGGAGCTGTGGCTGCCGCCGGTGCTGCCCGAGCTGCCGTTCGCCGAGCCCGAGCCGCCGCCCGGGCCGCTGGCGCTGCCGGGCGGGCGCGATTCCGGCCTGCAGGCGGCCTGAAGAAGCCGTGAACGAATCCGACACGCCCGCTCGTCACGCCATGCGCCGTCGGCACGTCGTCGCAAATCCTCGCCCTGTCGCTGGATACGGCTGCGGTTTGCGCCGCGTTCCCGCGACGCCTGGCGCGCCGCCCGGGCGCGCCGGATTCATCCACGGCGTCTGAAGGCGCACGGCCGTGCCGCTGCTGCCGCGCCCGGGTTGCCGCCATGCTCTGGATCGCCGTCCACCTGCCGCTGCTGCCGCTGGAGGCCTTCTGCGCCACGCTGCCGCAGGGGCCGGGCGACGCCATGGCCGGCCCCGACGCACGCCCGGTGGCGCTGGTGGCTGCGCACACCGTGGTGCAGGTCAACGCCGCGGCGGCCGCCCGCGGCATCCGCGCCGGCTGCAAGCGGGCCACCGCGCAGGCGCTGGCGGGCGACGTGCTGCTGGCCGAGGCCGACCCCGCGCGCGAGGCCGCCGCGCTGCGTGCCGTGGCGCATGCGGCGCTGGCCTTCACGCCCGGCGTGGCCGAGCCCGACCCCGCCGAGCCCGCCACCGTGCTGCTGGAGGTGCAGGCCAGCCTGCGCCTGTTCGGCGGCCCGGCGGCGCTGGCGCGGCGGCTGGTGGCGGCGCTGGCGCCGCTGCGCCACCGCCTGCAGCTGGCCGCGGCCCCCACGGCCGCCGGCGCGGCGCTGCTGGCGCGCTGGGCGCCGCGCGGGGTGGACGCGCTGCACGGGCCGCACGCGCGCGACCTTGCCGCGCTGGCTGCGCTGCTCGAGCGCGCCCCCGTGGCGCTGCTGCCCGCGCCGCGTGCGGCCAGCGTCGCCGGGATGCAGGCCATGGGCCTGCACCGCATTGCCGAGCTGCGTGCGCAGCCGCGCAGCGGCCTGGCGCGGCGCTTCGGCGAGGGCCTGCTCGACGTGCTCGACCGCGCCTTCGGCGACGCCCCCGACACCCGCCGCTGGGTGACGCTGCCGCCGGTGTTCGAGGCGCGCCTGGAGCTGGCCGCGCGCGCCGAGCACGCCGAGCAGGTGCTGCACGGCGCCGGCGTGCTGCTGGCGCGCCTGGTGGCCTGGGCCCAGGGGCGGCAGGTGCGCGTCGCCCGCTTCGAGCTGCGCTGCCTGCACGAGCGCGCGCGCCAGGCCGAGGTGCCGCCCACCGATCTGGCGGTGGAGCTCGCCGAGCCGGCCGTCGACCCTGCCCACCTGCAGGCCCTGCTGAAGGAGCGCCTGGGCCGCCTCGAGCTGCCCGCGCCCACGCTCGACCTGGTGCTGCGCTGCCGCCACGTGGTGGCAGCGCCGGCGCCCAACGGCGAGCTGTTCCCCACGCGCGCCAGCCGCGCCGAGGGCCTGCTGCGCCTGGTGGAGCGGCTGCGCGCCCGGCTGGGCGACGCGCAGGTGCAGCGCCTGGTGGCCCTGCCGGACCACCGCCCCGAGTGCGGCAGCCGCGCGCTGCCGCTGCAGGGCGAGGGCGCGCAGCCCGCGCTGCCGGCGCTGCCGCCGGGGCCGGCGCTGCTCGACCCGGCGCTGCCGCTGCACCGCCCGGCCTGGCTGCTGCCCGAGCCGCAGCCGCTGGCCGAGGCGGCCGACGGCACGCCGCTGGTGCAGGGCCGGCCGCTGCGCCTACTGGCCGGCCCCGAGCGCATCGAGACCGGCTGGTGGGACGAGCACCCCGTGCAGCGCGACTACTTCATCGCCGAGGCCCACGACGGTGCGCTGGTGTGGGTGTTCCGCCACCGCCTGCCGCAGCCGCCGGGCGAGCCGGTCTGGTTTCTGCAAGGGCTGTTCGGCTGAAACGGTGAGAGCCCCGCGGGCCCCGTGCCATAGTCCGCGCCCGATGAAGAACCCCGCCGCCGACGAACCCGTCGTCGACCCCAAGGTGCAGCGCGCCATCGACCGCAGCGTGCCCGACTTCCCGCGTCCGCCCTGGCGTCGGCGGCTGCTGACGGCGCTGCTGGCCGTGGGCATGGGCTGGCTGGTGGTGGACACCATGCTCGACCCGCCCGGCAACATCAAGCGCAACCCGCCGCCGCGCGTGGACGCGCCCACCTGCGAGCCCGGCCAAACCCGCGGCTGCGTCGGCGGCACGGCCACGGTCATCGTGGCACCCACGCCGGCGGCGTCGCGCTAGCGCGACGCCGCAGCGGCCGTCAGGGCACGGCTTTGCCCGGGCGCAGGTCGAGCAGCGTGCCGCCGCCTTCGGACAGCAGCTTCAGCACGTTGCCGTCGATTCGCCAGCCGCGCACCCCGGACAGCGCCGCCAGGAAGCGGTCTTCGGCGCCGTCCTCGTCGAGGCAGGCGCGCCGCGTGCCGGCGACCTCCTCGAAGCGCAGCCGGCTGCCGTCCAGCGTGAAGCGGCCCATGATGCGGTTGCAGCCGCCGTAGCCGGTCATCCGCGTTTCCTTCTCGTCGAGCCGGATATGCGCCGCGCGCGGGCCGTCGGCGCCGAGCTGCCAGACGGTGCCGCGCAGCGGCGGCGCATTGCCGCCGCCGGCCGGTGCGGCGCAGGCGGTGAGCGCGGCCAGCAGGGCCGGCACGAGGAGGAGGCTGAGGCGTCGGGAGTGCAGGGTGTTCATGACCGCGACCTTAGCGCAGCCGGCGGGCCGCTGCTTCACGCCAGCACCTGGCCCAGCCAGGCCTCGAGGTCGCGCACCTCTTCCAGGCAGACCGAGTGCTCCATCGGGTACTCGTGCCACTGCACGGGCTGGCCCAGGGCCAGCAGGGCGTCGCGGCTGGCGCGGCCGCGGGCCGGCACCACGATGCCGTCGCGGCTGCCGTGCGCGGCGAACACCGGCGTGGCTGCGTTGGCGGCCTGGCGTTCGGCCGCGGTGTGCTCGGCCAGCGGCAGGTAGCCCGAGAGCGCGGCCAGCCCCGCCAGCCGGCGGCCGTAGCGCAGCCCGGCACCCAGCGTGATGGCGCAGCCCTGCGAGAAGCCCGCCAGCACGATGCGCCCGGCCGGCACGCCGCGCGCCACCTCGCGCTCGAGCAGCGCGTGAACGCCGGCGAAGCTGTCGTGCAGGCCGCGTTCGTCTTCGCGCCGGCTGAAGGGGTCGCGCGGGTCGCTGGACGGGTAGATGTCGTACCAGGCGCGCATGGCGTGGCCGCCGTTGATGGTCACGGGCCGCACCGGCGCGCGCGGGAACACCCAGCGCACCGGGCCGACAGCCTCGAGCCTCATTTCGTCGGCCAGAGAGAGAAAGTCAGTGCCGTCGGCACCCAGGCCGTGCAGCACCACGATGGTGGCGCTCGGCGCGGCGGCGGGGTGCAGCTCGATGGTTTGCAGTGGCGTCGTCATGGCAATCGTGGGTACGGGTCCATCCAGCGGCCGCCGTGGAACCGGCTCTGCCGGGCCACCGGCGGCGCCCCCTTGAGGCGGAGCGGCGAATCCGCTCCGGGGGTGGTCAATAGTTCAGCCCCATCGCGGTGCGCACGTCGAGGGCCGCATCCTGGGGGTGCTGGTGGAGAAGGCGGCCACGGTGCCCGACACCTACCGGAGCGCAGCAAGACGCTGGCTGGAGTCAAGCCGGATGTAACGGCTGAACCACCAGGCGAACGCCAAGAGCGGTGCAGACACGGTTGACCGTGTCGAAACGCGGGGCGCTGCCGGGCCTCAAGGCCTTGTAGAGCGCTTCCCTCGTGATGCCTGCTGCTTTGGCGATATCGGTCATGCCCCGAGCTCGGGCGATGTCACCCAGTGCAGCGGAAAGTAGCCCCGCGTCGTTGGCCTGCAGGATGTCGGTCAGGTATGCGGCGATGGCCTCATCGCTGTCGAGGTAGGGAGCGGCATCAAACGCCGGCAGTTCGTCAACCTTGATTCGTGCGCTCAACTTCGTTTCCTCTCTCAATCCAGCAGGGCGGCCAGCGCTTTCGCGCGCCGGATGTCACTCGGTCGGCACGATCCTCACAAGTGGGTCAAATTTCAGTCGGCGCCAACATTCTGGGCTGATGAAGTCGTTCCGCCAACGACCTGGCACGCTTGGCCGCCGAGGTTCGGTGGCGTTCGGCGGGGCGGCTTTGCGGCAGTTCCCTCAAGTCCGGGGCGACACCCGGTAGTCCTCCACCTGCAGGTCTGGCGGCAGGGTGATGGGTGCCGGCAACGCCGCCAGTGCCGCCTGCAGCCGGATCCCGCCGGACGCCGCCACCACGGCCTCGCCCAGGCTGGTCAAGCGCGGGTCCCAGGTCTCGATGAGGCGGCTGATGCCGTCGCCGCACAGGTTCATGTCCATCGCGGCGCGCAAGGTGCGGTCCACCAACCACTGTGCGGTCGCCAGGCGCTCGTCGCGCGCCACCGTCAGGCGGACGGGCCGGCCAGCCAGCACGGTGTCGACGTCGTGCACCGGCGTTGCGAACGGCCACCCTGCGCGCTCGGCCGGCGTCAGGCGTGTGGCGTGCAAGGGCAGCGCCGGCAGTGGCCCGTCGCGAGCCGGGATGCGCGCCAGGTTGCCCACCCAAAGCAGCTGTGCCCGGCCTGCATTGGCCAGCGAGGGCGGCACGAGCAGGTAGATGCGGCGAGCCACCACCAAGGTCGTGGCGGCACCCACCGTGGGGGTCAGGCTGAAGTGGCCAGCATCCTGGTACGCAAAGGCCACGCCCATGGCGCCAGGCACCTGGAACGTGGCGATGAAGCCAGCGCGCTGAGGCCATGCAAAGGCGTGGGCCGCAGGGCCCAGCCAGGCGGCGGGTAGCAGGCCCAGCAGCCGGCGGCGGGTGGGGTGTGGCGCGGTGTTCAGTTCGGGGGCCTCACGCCGTTGCGTCCGCCCGATGAATGGTCGACGTTCGGCACCCGGCTTGCCTGCCCGTCGACCTTGTAGTGAAAGCCCACCTTGGGCACCCGCTGCTTGACGGTGACGCCGGTGGCCGGGTCGGGCGTGGCGCGGGCCCGTTGGCCCCAGGCATTGGTGTAGACCACGGTGGTGGCCGAGTTGCCGAACCCGAAGCCGGAGAAATGGGAGTTGGTGTGCTGCGTGCCGCGGAAGCTGGAGCGTGGGTCATTCCAGGGGACGCGGCTGGGCGAGGCAGCCACCGTCTCCTGGCAACGCAAGGTGCTGGCCAAGGGGTGGCCGGCTTCGTAGCAGAGGTCCACCATGCGCGCGATCTTGTCGGCGCCCGCCGCGTCGAAAAGGCGGGAGGGGTTGGCGATCGTGTAGTAGAAATTGCCGCCGAAGAAGTTGGTGAGCCAGAACTCGATCGTCCGGTTCCCGACCGCGCGCAACTGTTCCTCGCGCGTGCCGCGCAGAAAGCAGTCGCGCGTGGGAATGGCGCGGTGCTGGCCGTCGACCGGTTGGTTCGACGGGCTGGCCGGTATGCCCGGGTCGACGCTGCGGTTGCAGCCTTCGGCCTCGGCCTCTTTGAAGCCGCCCGGCGCCCCGAACAAGGAGAAGTACTTGGTGCTGAACGGTTCCAAGCCCACGCACTGCCCAGCCTTGTGGATCTCGTGCGCGGTATTGGTGAGGGCATCTGGCGAGTGCGTGCCGACGTGGATCTTCACCAGCAGGTTGCAGACCTTGGTCTGGCTCGGGTTCTGGGCGTCATAGAAAACGAAGTCGTTCGCTACCAGCACCTTGTGGCCAAAGTGGTCCTCGCGCCGCTGTAGCGCCGTGTTGGCTGGCTCATGCAACTCGTTCACATAACCGAATGGCGGCATGCCCGCGACCGCGAACACCTTGGAGCCACGCGGGTCGCTGCCATGTTCGTGGCCGAAGGTGCAGTACTGGCCCGTGTCGGGGTCAAAGTCGACGGCCGGGTGCCAGGTCGCGTAGACCTTGCCGTCGTCCCCAGCGACCCAGTAGCTGTCGTGCAGCCACTTAGGGCAGTCGCCCGGCTGGCTGGGCGACCAGCTCCCATAGTCCCGGCTCAAGGGCAGGTTGGCGGGGGGCAGGAGTGCGCGCGTGCGTACATCGGTGCCGGCCTGCAAGGTGTTGGGCGAGGGGCTGTTGATGAAGCTGCTCGACTGCGCCTTGTGCATCGTGTCGATCGCTTGCACCGTCCCGCGGGCCCAGAACCCGAACCAGTTGAAACGGACCCCCGCGTTGCTACCGTTGAAGCGGAAGACCAAGGTCTTGTCGCGGCCCTTTGCCAGTTTCGGATCCACCGCGCAGCCGACGGTGCGGTACTGGCCGGCGCCGCCCATGTTGGGTACGGTGCACCTGCCCAGCAGCGTGCCCGTCACCGAGCCCAGACGGACCTCGACCTCGCTGCTGCCCGAGGGCACCGACATGCGCAACATCACGCTATCCACGCCATCGCCCAAATCCAGCGAGCCGTAGCTGGCGTGGTTGCCGTTCGATGCGTTGTCCAGCTCCTGCGTCTGTCCGTCCCCCAGCACGTAGGTCGGGTCCTGGCTGTTCTCGAAGTAGTCACCCCACGCGGTGCCCATGCCCACGCGCGAAGTGAAACGCAGGGCGTCAACCCGTGTGAGCACCCACCAAGGCGCAACTGCAGTCGCAGGAACCTTGGCCACAGGGCTCGGGGCTGGCGCCGGTGCGGGAGCAGGCGACGGAGCAGGTGCTGGAGCGGGAGCAGGTGCTGGCGCCGGTGCGGGAGCAGGCGATGGTGCAGGTGCAGGTGCAGGTGCAGGTGCAGGTGCAGGTGCAGGTACCGGTGCTGGAGCTGGCGCAGGTGCTGGAGCAGGCGACGGAGCAGGTGCCGGTGCTGGAGCAGGTGCTGGCGACGGTGCGGGAGCAGGCGATGGAACAGGTGCCGGCGACGGAGCAGGTGCCGGTACCGGTGCTGGCGCAGGTGCTGGAGCAGGCGACGGAGCAGGTGCTGGTGCTGGAGCAGGTGCTGGCGACGGTGCGGGAGCAGGCGATGGAACAGGTGCCGGCGACGGAGCAGGTGCCGGTACCGGTGCTGGCGCAGGTGCTGGAGCAGGCGACGGAGCAGGTGCTGGTGCGGGTGCGGGTGCGGGTGTGTTCGTGATCGCTGGGGGTGGAGCAGCTGTTGGCTCGGCCGTACTGCCCGCGCCGCCACCACCTCCACAGCCGGCGAGCACGGCGAGGGTGACCAACAACGCCGGCAGCGGGGGTTGCCGGGTACAGGAAGAGGCAGGAGCAGGGGGAGGGGCAGGGACGTGTCGCACGGGGGGTGTCCGAAATTTTGTGTGTGAGGCGGTTTGCTGAATTGGCTGTTGGCTGATTTCTCTTCTGTCTTCAGGCCCCTGCCAGGCCGCCGGAGGCGCCCCGGTTGAGCCCATGTACTCATGGTTCAACCCTCCTTCACCGGCCTGCACCATGAGCGGTCTGCGTGAAACGCTCTTCGTACAGTAAGGTGAGCTCGGGTAAGCAGCACACCAGCGGCCACGCCAAGGCGGGGCTGGGCCGGCTGCTGGACGAACTCGGCGACAGGCGCCCGGCGCTGGTGCGCGGAGACTCCGGCTACGGCAACGAGGGCATCCTACTGACGCTGGAGGAGCGCCAACAGCCCTACCTGCGGGGGTGTCCGAAATTCTGTGTGTGAGGCGGTTTGCTGAATTGGCTGTTGGCTGATTTCTCTTCTGTCTTCAGGCCCCTGCCAGGCCGCCGGAGGCGCCCCGGTTGAGCCCATGTACTCATGGTTC
>JBIKLC010000006.1:0-133043 GCA_044360025.1 Rubrivivax sp.
GGATCACCGGCAGTCCCGGCAGCGGCTTGAGCACGATGGTGCCCGGCAGCGTGCGCATGTTGGTCAGGCAGGCCAGGCCGTTCTTGCCGTTGATGTTCATCGCATCAGACCCGCACACGCCCTCACGGCACGAGCGGCGGAACGACAGCGTCGGGTCTTGCGCCTTGAGCTTCATCAGGGCGTCGAGCAGCATGCGCTCCGAGCCGTCGAGATCGACGGTGTAGGTCTGCATGCGCGGCTTCGCGTCCGTGTCGGGGTCGAAGCGGTAGATCTGGAAGGTGCGTTGCGTCATGGCGTTACTGCTCGTGCATCGGAAGGTGCGGAAGCCTCGGGCGGGTGCCGACTAGAACGTCCGCACCTTGGGAGGAACGCTGTCCACCGTCAGCGGCTTCAGGTTCACCGGCTTGTAGGCCAGGCGGTTGCCCTCGCTATACCACAGCGTGTGCTTCATCCACTCGGCGTCGTTGCGGCCCAGCGGGGTGTGCGGGTCGTCGGCGCCGCGCTCGTAGTCCTTCACGGTGTGGGCGCCGCGGCACTCGCGGCGCGCGGCGGCGCTGGTCATCGTGGCCTGGGCGGCCTCGATCAGGTTCTCGACCTCCAGCGCCTCGATGCGCGCGGTGTTGAAGACCTTGCTCTTGTCCTTCAGGCCGATGGATTCGACGCGCGCGCGCAGGGCGCTGATCTCGACCACGCCCTGGTCCATGCTGGCCTGCGTGCGAAAGACGCCGGCGCGCTGTTGCATCGTGGTGCGGATGTCGTTCGCCACGTCCTGCGCGTACTCGCCGTTCGTGGCGCCATCCAGCCGCGCCAGGCGGGCCAGCGAGCGGTCGGCGGCGTCGGCCGGCAGCGGCTTGTGGGTCTTGTCGGCGTCCTTGAAGCTCTTGACGATGTGGTCGCCCGAGGCCTTGCCGAAGACCAGCAGGTCCAGCAGCGAATTCGTGCCCAGCCGGTTGGCGCCGTGCACGCTGACGCAGGAGCACTCGCCCACCGCGTACAGGCCGTTGACGATGTCGTTGTGCACGCCGTTGCGTGGGATCACCACCTGCCCGTTGATGTTGGTCGGGATGCCGCCCATCTGGTAGTGGATAGTCGGCACCACGGGGATCGGCTCCTTCGTGATGTCGACGTTGGCGAAGTTGTGGCCGATCTCGAACACACTGGGAAGGCGCTTGAGGATGGTGTCGCCGCCCAGGTGCGTCATGTCGAGGTTGATGTAGTCCTTGTTGGGGCCGCAGCCCCGGCCTTCCTTGATCTCCTGGTCCATGCAGCGGCTGACGAAGTCACGCGGCGCCAGGTCCTTCAGCGTGGGGGCGTAGCGCTCCATGAAGCGCTCGCCTGCTGAGTTGCGCAGGAT
Organism: Rubrivivax sp.; assembly: GCA_044360025.1. GTDB lineage: Bacteria > Pseudomonadota > Gammaproteobacteria > Burkholderiales > Burkholderiaceae_C > Rubrivivax. The sequence goes on from JBIKLC010000006.1 coordinate 1,355, forward strand.
CGCACCCTCGCCGCGGCAACCCTCGGTCAGCAGCACGCCGGCGTTGTGCACGCCGGTGGGGTGGAACTGCCAGAACTCCATGTCCTCCAGCGGGATGCCGGCGCGCGCCGCCATGCCCAGGCCATCGCCGGTGTTGATGAAGGCGTTGGTGCTGGCGGCGTAGATGCGCCCCGCGCCGCCGGTGGCCAGCAGCGTGACCTTGGCCTGCAGCACGTGGATCTCGCCGGTCTCCATCTCGAGCGCGGTCACGCCAAGCACGTCGCCGTCGGCGTCGGTCACGAGGTCCAGCGCCATCCACTCGACGAAGAAGTTGGTGCGCGCCGCCACGTTCTGCTGGTACAGCGTGTGCAGCATGGCGTGGCCGGTGCGGTCGGCCGCGGCGCAGGCGCGCTGCACCGGCTTCTCGCCGTAGTTGGCGGTGTGGCCGCCGAAGGGGCGCTGGTAGATGGTGCCGTCGGGGTTGCGGTCGAACGGCATGCCGAAGTGCTCGAGCTCGTACACCACCTTCGGCGCCTCGCGGCACATGAACTCGATGGCGTCCTGGTCGCCGAGCCAGTCGGAGCCCTTGACGGTGTCGTAGAAGTGGTAGTGCCAGTTGTCCTCGGCCATGTTGCCGAGGCTGGCCCCGATGCCGCCCTGCGCCGCCACCGTGTGGCTGCGCGTGGGGAACACCTTGGACAGCACCGCCACGTTCAGGCCGGCGCGGGCCAGCTGCAGCGAGGCGCGCATGCCGGAGCCGCCGGCCCCGACGATGACGACATCGAACTTGCGCTTGGGAAGGTTGGCCAACGACACGGTCAGAGTCTCCACAGAACTTGAATGGCCCAGCCGATGCAACCCACCAGCCAGACAATGGTCAGCACTTCCAGCGCCAGTCGGGCGCCCACCGGCTGCACGTAGTCCATCCAGATGTCGCGCACGCCGACCCAGGCATGCCAGCCCATCGCGACGAAGGCCACCAGCGTGAGCAGCCGCATCCACTGCGCCGAGAAGATCGCGGCCCAGCGGTCGTAGCCCATCTCGCCGCCAAACAGCACCTGCGCCAACAGCACGATGGTGAACAGGGCCATCAGCACCGCCGTGACGCGCTGGCTGAGCCAGTCGCGCATGCCGTAGTGCGCGCCCACGACGACGCGCTTGCTTCCGTAGTTGACTGCCATGGGATGTGGGGGTTGGGTGGGTTCAGAACAGCCCGAACAGCTTGGCGCCCAGCACGGCCGTCAGCGGCAGGCTCACGACGAACGTGACCACTGCGGACTGCCGGCCCTGGGCCTTGGACACGCTGTGCGTGGCGTCCATCCACAGGTGGCGCAGGCCGGACACGAAGTGGTGCAGGAAGGCCCAGATCAGCCCCAGCAGCACCAGCTTCAGCAGCCAGGCCGGCACGAAGCCGATGCCGGCCGCGAAGGCGCTGCGGAAGACCTCGAAGCTGACCTCGGAGGTCACGCTCTGGTCGAACAGCCAGACCAGCAGCGGCAGCAGCACGAACATCATCGCGCCGCTCAAGCGGTGCAGGATGGAGACGTAGGCGGCCAGCGGCAGGCGGTATTTCGTGGCGTCGATCAGGCGCATCGCGCCGGGCCGGGCCGCGCCGGGCCGCGCTCGTGTCATCTCGGACATGTCGTTTTCTCTGGTGAAGACTGCAAAACCTCGAAAGTCTATTGCACGACCCCTGGCTTACGCGGGGCTGCAAGCGGGCAAACAGGCGTCGGCGCGTGCATCACATCAGGGCATTGCGGTAGTGGTAGGCGGTGGTGAGGTACAGGCCGCGGCGCAGTTCGACGGGCTTGTCGCCATAGGTGTAGGACAAGCGTTCGACACTGAGCAGCGGCGTGCCGGGCGCCACGCCCAGCTGCGCGGCGTCGTCGGCGCCGGCGGCCACGGCGCGCAGCTTTTCCTCGGCGCGCACCATGTGCACGGCGAACTCGGCCTCGAAGAGGCGGTACAGCGGACCGCGCCACGACTCCATGCGCTCCAGCGTCAGGCCCTTGAACGGCGCGCCCGGCAGCCAGATGTCGTCCAGCACCACCGGGCGCGGCGGCCTGCCGGCGGCGGAATCGTCGGGCGCCAGCAGCAGCCGCCGCACCTGCACGGCCGCCTCGCCGGCCCGCAGTTCCAGCGCACGGGCCACCTCGGCGCTGGCGCGCTGGCGACGGCAGTCGAGCAGCCGGCGCTGCAGCGGCGCGCGCGTACCGGTGTCGGGTACCAGGCGCAGGAAGCGGTACTGCGTGCTCTGCTCGGCATGGGTGGCCACGAAGGTGCCCTTGCCCTGGCGGCGCACCAGCAGGTTGTCGGCCGCCATCTCGTCGATGGCCTTGCGCACGGTGCCCTGGCTGACGTGGAAGCGCGCCGCGAGCTCGGTTTCGCTGGGAATGGCCTGGCCCGGCTGCCACTCGCCGGCCTGCAGGCTCTGCACGAGCAGCCCCTTGATCTGCTGATACAGCGGGCTGAACGACGGGGTCTTGACCGGCATGGCAGCCTCGATTGTGCCCCAGCTGTCTTGCATAAGACATAAGAGTGCAGTCCGGTAGCCGTGCCTAGAATCTGGTCCCGCCCCTTCCCGTTCTGACCCCTCTCTTTCGCTCGAGGAGCCCCCACCATGTCCACCAAGAAGCCCGTGCGCGTGGCCGTCACCGGCGCCGCCGGCCAGATCGGCTATGCCCTGCTGTTCCGCATCGCCAGCGGCGAGATGCTCGGCAAGGACCAGCCGGTGATCCTGCAGCTGCTCGAGGTGCCCGCGGAGGGCCCACAGAAGGCGCTCAGGGGCGTCATGATGGAGCTCGAAGACTGCGCCTTCCCGCTGCTGCACGGCATGGAAGCCCACGGCGACCCCATGACCGCCTTCAAGGACACCGACCACGCCCTGCTGGTGGGCAGCATGCCGCGCAAGGCCGGCATGGAACGCGCCGAGCTGCTCAGCATCAACGGGCAGATCTTCATCGGCCAGGGCAAGGCGCTGAACGCCGTGGCCAGCCGCGACGTCAAGGTACTCGTGGTGGGCAACCCGGCCAACACCAACGCTTGGATCGCCATGAAGAGCGCGCCCGACCTCCAGCGCGAGAACTTCACCGCCATGCTGCGCCTAGACCACAACCGCGCGCTCAGCCAGCTCGCCGCCAAGACGGGCAAGCCGGTGGCCAGCATCAAGAAGCTCGGCGTCTGGGGCAACCACAGCCCCACGATGTACGCCGACTACCGCTTCTCCACCATCGACGGCGCCGGCGTGAAGGACCTGATCAACGACCACGGCTGGAACACGGACGTGTTCCTGCCCACCGTGGGCAAGCGCGGCGCGGCCATCATCGAGGCGCGCGGGCTGTCGTCGGCGGCCTCCGCCGCCAACGCCGCCATCGACCACATGCGCGACTGGGCGCTGGGCACGAACGGCGGCTGGGTAACGATGGGCGTGCCCAGCAACGGCGAGTACGGCATCCCGAAAGACGTGATGTTCGGCTACCCGGTCACCTGCCAGGGCGGCCGCTACAACATCGTCGAGGGCCTGCCCATCGACGAGTTCAGCCAGGGCTGCATCGACAAGACGCTGGCCGAGCTGATCGGCGAGCAGGACGGCGTCAAGCACCTGCTCTGACGCGCCGGCCGCCCCGCCATGGCCCTGCACCCGCGCGACGCCCTGTTCGACCCCGAAGACCGGCCCGAGCCGGCACTGCCGGTGTGCGACCACTACGCCGGCGTGGAGCCGCGCATGAGCAAGAGCCTGCAGCTGCAGGCCGAGCTGGGCCCGGTGTTCGACGTCACGCTCGACAACGAGGACGGCGCCCCCGTGGGCCGCGAGGCCGAGCACGCGCGGCTGATCGCCGGGCTGCTCGGCGGGCCGCTCAACCGCTTCGGCCGCGTGGGCGTGCGCCTGCTGCCGGTGGGTCACCCGGCCTTCGGCGACGTGGCCGCGATGGTGCTAGGGGCCGCCCGGCAGCCGGCCTACCTGATGATCCCCAAGCCACGCGGCGTGGCCTGCATCGAGCAGGCCGCGCGCGTGATCGACGGGCTGGGCGGCGCCAACGTGCCGCTGCACGCGCTGGTGGAGACGCACGGCGCGCTGGCCGAGGTGCAGGCCCTGGCCGCCCACCCGCGCATCCAGAGCCTGAGCTTCGGGCTGATGGACTTCGTCTCTGCGCACCGCGGCGCCATCCCGCAGTGGGCGATGAGCGCCGACGGCCAGTTCGACCACCCGCTGGTGGTGCGCGCTAAGCTCGAGATCGTCGCCGCCTGCCACGCCCACGGCAAGGTGCCCTCGCACGGCGTCGTCACCGAGTTCCAGGACACCGCGGCGCTGTCGGAGGCCGCGCGCAAGGCCGTCGACCTGCTGGGCTACACCCGCATGTGGAGCATCCATCCGGCTCAGGTGCGCCCCATCGTGGCGGCGTTCGCGCCGGCGGCGACCGAGGTGGCGCAGGCGGTGCAGATCCTGCGGGCCGCCGAGGCCGCGGACTGGGCGCCTATCCGCCACGGCGAATACTTGCATGACCGCGCCAGCTACCGCTACTTCTGGCAGGTGCTGCAGCGCGCCGCGCGAACGGCCAGGCTGGGTGAACTCGCGGCGGACACCGCGGTTGCTGGTTGGCTCGGCGCGCCGCAGGCCTTTTGATCACGCCACCGTGGGCTCCGATCGGCCGCGGCGTGAGCTTCGCAAACCTCGGCGGTGCATGGCGGCCTGCCGCTCAAGTCCTGGCGTTCCCTGTCGATAAGCTGATTGTAGAACCGCGGACCGACGGAGCGCCGTTCTGAGTGCTCTGGGGCCGATCTTGACGACAGTCAGAAGAGGAACGAGGAAATGCCGCAACTTACGCAATCACCCACCCCTGTCAGAACGGCCACGGACCGCGGCTTCTTTGCCTACCACGGTCCATGGGCTCCTGGCGTGCGGCTCTTTCGCCGACTGAACTTCGGCTGGAAAGCGAGCCTGGTGTCGACCTGCTTTCTGGTGCCGCTGCTGGTGGTGATGGGCGCCTGGCTGAGCGATTTGCAGGCCAGCATCCAGTTCTCGGCTGACGAACGCGCGGGCGTGGCCATGATTCAGGGCATGGCGGCTCTGCAGCCAGCCCTGCTGGAACAACGGCGTGCGGTTCTGGCTGCGGTGTCACGCGCAAGCTCGATGCCGGCGTCGTCAGTCAACGTCGGCGACGCGCTCCGAGAGGCCGAGAAGGCCTTGCAGGGCCATCGTTTCGGAACCAAGCCGGCGTTTGAGGCGCTGCAAAAGGCCGTCGCCGATGCGGCAGCCGCCGCGCCGTCGTCGGAGGCTCAGTACGAAGCGCAAGGTGCCGTGCTGCAGGCGTATGCCAATCTTGTGGTTCAGATCAGCGACGGCTCGAACCTCACCCTGGATCCCGACGTGTACACGTACTACCTGATGGATGCGGCGCTCTTTCGTCTGCCGCGCCTGATCGACGAGTTCGACCGCAAGCGTTCCGTGGCCATGGCGCTGGCGAAGTCCCCGACCAATGCCGCGCTGCAGACCGAACTGACCCGGGTCGGCACCATCGATGCCCTCTTCTACGGCGATTTGCAGGGCTCTCTCGCCAAGGCCGACAGCACGGCGAAGGGTCTGCTGGCCAGCCTGAATCTGAGTGCCATCGAGAGCCTGAACAAGGTTTTCAGCGGCCACGTGCAGAGCCTCAAGGACCCGGCCGCCATCGACACGAGCGCCCGGGAACTCACCGGCGCGCTGCAGGCGCTCAATGGCGCGGTGCTGAAACGGCTGGACGCGGGCATCGCCGAGCGCATCGGCGGCATCGAGGCACGGCGTGCGGCGGTCGGCGCGGTGTTTGCGGTGGGGATCTTGGCCGCGGTCTACCTGTTCTGGTGCTTCTACCTCGTCATGGGCGGCGGCCTCAAGGAAGTGGAGCGACACCTCCGCGCCATGACCGAGGGCGACCTGACCACATTCCCCGAACCCTGGGGCAGCGACGAGGCCGCGGAGCTGTTGCTGGAGTTGCGCACCACTCAACAGGCCTTGCGGCAAATCGTGCTGGACGTGCGCGCCAGCAGCGCCGAGATCCTTCAAGCCAGCACGGAGATCGCTTCAGGCGCACTCGACCTGTCGTCGCGGACCGAGCGCACCGCCGCCAACCTGCAGCAGACGGCAGCATCCATGGAGGAAATCTCCGGCACTGTGAAGGCCACGGCCGAGCACGCCAACGAAGCCGCCCGACTGGCAGACACCAACTCCCGCGAGGCACACACCGGCGGCAACGTCATGAATCAGGTCGTGTCGACCATGAGCGAGATCGCCGGCAGCTCCTCGCGCATTGGAGAGATCATCGGCACGATCGACGGCATCGCCTTCCAGACCAACATCCTGGCGCTGAACGCAGCGGTGGAAGCCGCGCGGGCCGGCGAGCAAGGCCGCGGATTCGCGGTGGTGGCCTCTGAAGTGCGTGCTTTGGCCCAGCGCAGCGCACAGGCTGCACGTGAGATCAAGCAATTGGTCCAGGAGAGCGTGCAGCGCGCCGAAAGCGGCAGCCGCGTGGTGGCCGACGCGCAGCAGGCCATCGCCCGCATCGTCGACAGCACGCAGCGGGTGGGTCAGCTCATCGGTGACATTGCCAATGGCGCACGCGAGCAGGCCAGTGGCGTGCAGCAGGTGGGACAAGCGGCTCAGGAGCTGGATACGACGACGCAGCAGAACGCGGCGCTGGTCGAACAGACGGCCTCTTCTGCCGGAACCTTGAAGGAGCGGGCGGTGCAGCTGTCGGAACGCGTGGCGCGCTTCAAGCTGCCCACCACCAGCGTTTGACGCGACGCGGGCCCTCTGGCCCGCCCGATCGTCACGGCGGCTCGGTTAGGCTCGCGGCTCGGCCGCAGCCCACCCGAGCCGCCGTGTCGTTTGTCAACCGCACCGTCAATCTCCAGACAGTGCATACAGAAGGTGCAGCGGAACACCGACTTCCCGATTCACGTTGACCCCGTCTCTGACATGACCCACCGCATCGCGCGCCACGGGTGCAGCGGCCAGCTGGTGGCCACCGAAGCCGGTCGCACCAAGCGCCGGGCCACCGCCAGGAGCGCGCCTTGACCAGCCCGCCGCGCCGCAGCCGCGGCGTCGTCGGGCTCGGCAGCCTGCTGCTGATCGCTGCCGCCGTCGTGCTCGTCGGCGCGCTGATGCTGGGCCTGCTGCTGGCCTGGTACTCCTTCGACCTGCCGCCGCTGGACGAGGCCACCGACTACCGCCCGCGCCAGCACCTGGTGGTGCTGGCCGCCGACGGCCCCGAGATCGCGCAGTTCGGCAGCGAGCGGCGTATCTTCGTGCCCGTCGCGAAGATGCCGCAGGCGCTGAAGGACGCCGTGATCGCCACCGAAGACGCCCGCTTCTACGAGCACCACGGCATCAGCTGGCGCGGCGTGGCGCGCGCCGTGGTGGCCAACCTCGGCGGCGGCGTGCCGCAGGGCGCGAGCACGCTCACGCAGCAGGTGGCGCGCACCATGTTCCTGAGCACGCGGCGCACGCTGGAGCGCAAGCTGAAGGAGGCGCTGATCGCTCGCCGGCTCGAGGCCGCGCTGACGAAGGACCAGATCCTCGAGCTGTACCTGAACCAGGTCTACGTCGGCACGCGCGCCTACGGCATGGGCGCGGCGGCAGAGACTTACTTCGACAAGCCGCTGGCGCAGTTGAACCTGGCAGAGCTGGCGCTGATCGCCGGCCTGCCGCAGAACCCGATCTACGCCAACCCGTTCGCCAACGAGGCCGCGGCCGTCAGACGCCAGCGCTGGGTGCTGCAGCGCATGCTGCGCACCGGCAAGATCAGCCAGGCCGAGCACGACGCCGCGGTGGCCGCCCCGCTGGCCTACCGGCGCACGCGCGGCCCCGACGTGGCGGCGCAGCACGTGGCCGAGATGGCGCGCCGCGTCGTCTTCGAGCAGCTCGGCGAGAAGGCCTACACCGAGGGCATCCGCGTCTTCACGAGCATCCGCGCCGAGGAACAGCGCGCCGCGCAGGCCGCGCTGCGCAAGGCGCTGATCGCCCACGAGCGCCGACAGCCCTGGCGCGGCCCCGAGGACCAGGAAAGCCTGCCGGCCGAGCCCGAGGCCGCCGAACGCGCCGCCGCGCTGGCCCTGCGCGACCTGCGCGACGACGACGACCTGCGCGTGGGCATCGTGATGGCGGCCTCCGAGCAGGCCCTGCGCGTCAAGCTCGCCAGCGGCGAGACGGTCAGCGTGAGCGGCGAGGGCCTGCGCCTGGTGCGGGCGGCGCTGCGCCCGCAGGCGCCGCCGCCGTTGGCCGTCAGGCGCGGCTCGGTGCTGCGACTGCTGGCCGTGCCGGGCCCCCGGGGCACGCCCGCCTGGACGGTGGCGCAGTCGCCCGAGGCCGACGGCGCCTACGTCTCGCTGCACCCCGCGACCGGCCGCGTGCGGGCGCTGGTGGGCGGCTTCAGCTTCAGCCGCGGCCCCTTCAACCGCGCCACGCAGGCGCGGCGGCAGCCGGGCTCCAGCTTCAAGCCCTTCCTGTACGCCACGGCCTTCGAGCACGGCGTGATGCCCGAGACCCTGGTCGACGACCTGCCGCTGCAGGCCGAGGACGGCGGCACGCCCAGCTGGAACCCCGGCAACAGCGACGGCCAGTTCGACGGCCCGATGACCGTGCGCGACGGCCTGGTCCGCAGCAAGAACCTGGTGAGTATCCGCATCCTGCACCGCATCGGCCTGGCGGCCGCGCGCGGGGGGCTGGAACGCTTCGGCTTCGACCTGCAGCGGCAGCCGTCCGACCTAACGCTGGCCCTGGGCACCGGCAGCGTCACGCCGCTGGAGATGGCCGCGGCCTACGCCGTGTTCGCCAACGGCGGGCACCGCGTGGCGCCGGTGCTCATCGAGCGCATCGTGGCCGCCGACGGCACCGTGCTGTTCGAGGCGCCACCGGCGCCGGCCCTGGACGAAGGCAACCGCGTCGTCTCGGCGCGCACGGTGTTCCTGGCCAATTCGCTGATGCAGGACGTCACCGCGCGCGGCACTGCCGGGCGGGCGCAGGCGACGCTGCAGCGGCCCGACCTCTTCGGCAAGACCGGCACCACCGACGACGCCGTCGACGCCTGGTTCGCCGGCTGGGCGCCGGGCGTGGTGGGCGTGGGCTGGATCGGCCACGACACGCCGCGCAGTCTGGGCGAGCGCGAGAGCGGCGGCGGGCTGGCGCTGCCGGTGTGGATCGAGGCCATGGCGCGCGCGCTGCGCGGCGTGCCGGTGCAGGCCCTGGAGCCGCCCGAGGGAGTGGTACGGGGCGTCCGCGACTGGCGCTTCGCGGAGTTCACCGACGGCGGCTTCGTCACCGCCATCGGCAACGTGGCCACGGCCACCACGCCGGCAGCGGCAGCGGCACCGGCGGCCAGCCGCTGAGCCAGCTGCTGCGCCGGCCGCCGAGCCAGCAGCCGAGTCAGCCCGCCTCGGGCGCGATGCGCTCGGCGTGGTCCACCAGCTGGTCGAGCAGCGCCTGCGCGCGCTCGTCGCCCCGCTCCACCGCGGCGTCGTACAGCGCGTCCACGCGCTCGTGGAAGGCCGTGGCCGTCAGTGCGCCGCCCGCGCCGTGCACCAGCCGTGCCACCCGGTGGGCCTGCCAGCGGGCCGCTTCCTCGTCGTCCAGCGTCTCGGGCGCGTTGCGCGCGCGCCAGCGGAACAGCAGCTCCTCGAGCCGCCCGTCGGCAAAGGCCACCCGCCCGCCGTGCACGCGCTCGGCCAGCTGCGGCCAGCTCAGCGCGCGCAGGCGGTTGAGGGTGCGTCGGTCCTCGTCGCCGACGAAGCCGCCGTACAGGTCCTCGTCGACGTCGGGCGCGGCCTCTGCCGGCCGCGCGAATACCTCACGCCAGCGCGGCGCCACGGCCTCGGCCACGCGCGCGGCGCTGGCGGCGTGGCGCTCGGCCAGCGCGCGGTCCAGGCCCCAGCGCGCCTCGGCCGGGCCCAGCACCGCGAGGTTGCCGATGACGACCGGGCTCTTGTTGACGTGGATGGTCTTGATCGGCAGCCGCGCCTCGCCCTCGGGCAGAGCGTCGGCGCGCGTGAACAGGCGGCGGCGGATCGTCTCGGCGTCGAGCCCTTCGAGCTCGGACGGGTCGTGCGCCAGGTCCCAGACGATCACCTCGTTCTTGTTCGTGGGGTGCGGCGCCAGCGGCCACACGATCGCCAGGCAGCCGCGCTCCACGGGGTAGCGGCCCGACAAGTGCACGAAAGGCCGGCTCTGGCCGATCTCGGCCCACACCGTGTTCTTCTGGCGCAGCTTCAGGCAGAAGGCCCACAGCCGCGGCTGCGCCGCCCGGGCCAGCCGCGCCAGCGCCAGCGTGGCGCGCACGTCGGCCAGCGCGTCGTGGGCCTGCCCGTGCTCGATGCCGTTGGCCCGCGTGAGGTCCTCCAGGCGGAACGACGGCCGGCCCTTGAGTTCGCCCGAGTGGTGCTTCGGCCAGGCCAGGCCCTCGGGCCGCAGGCTCCAGCAGGTGCGCAGCACGTCCAGCAGATCCCAGCGGCCGCAGCCGTTCTGCCATTCGCGCGCGTAGGGGTCGATGAGGTTGCGCCAGAACAGGAAGCGCGTCACCTCGTCGTCGAAGCGGATGCTGTTGTAGCCCACGCCGATGGTGCCGTCCTGCGCCAGCGCGGCCTCGATGCGCGTGGCGAACTCGGCTTCCGTCACGCCGTGGGCCTGCGCGTGCTGCGGCGTGATGCCGGTCAGCAGCACGGCCTCGGGCTCGGGCAGCACGTCGGGCGCGGGCTGGCAGTAGCCCACCAGCGGATCGCCGATCTCGTTGAGCTCGAGGTCGGTGCGCAGCCCGGCGAACTGCACCGGGCGGTCGCGCCGCGGGTTCACGCCCGAGGTCTCGTAGTCGTGCCAGAAGAAGGTCTGCGCGTGGGCCATGGCGGACGATAGCGACGGGGCGCCGTCAGCCCCCCACCCAGCTGCGCAGCTGGATGATGGGCAGCAGCACGCTGAGCATGATGACGATGACGATCAGGCCCATGCCGACGATCAGCAGCGGCTCCAGCAGCGTGGCCGCCGCCAGCGCGCGGCGCTGCACCTCGCCCGAGAGCTGGGTGGACGCCCGCTGCAGCATGGCCGGCAGCTGGCCCGTCTGCTCGCCCAGGCGCGCGAACATTGCCAGCAGGCCCGGGAAGCGCTTCTTGGCGGCCAGCGCGCTGGCCAGCGGCGCGCCCTCGCGCACCTGCACCAGGGCGTCGAGCGCATCGGCCCGCATGGCGCGGTTGGCCAGCGTCTCGGCCGCCGCCTGCAGCGCCTTCAGGATGGGCACGCCGGCGCCGGCCAGCAGGGCCAGCGTGCTGCCGAAGCGCGCCGCGTTGTAGCCCCGCGCCAGGCGGCCGAACAGCGGCAGCCGCAGCAGCGCGGCGTCGCTGCGCAGCCGGAAAGCCTCGCCGCGCCGCGCCATCGTGAAGGCCGCCACCGCGGCGCCGCCGCCCAGCAGCAGCAGCCAGCCCCAGCTGCGAATGAAGCCGCTCAGGGCCAGCATGCCCACCGTCAGCGCCGGCAGCGCGCGGCGGCCGCTGGCAAAGGTGTTGGCGATCTGCGGCACCACCCAGGTCATCAGCACGATCACGATGACGAAGGCCACGGCGCTGACGATGGCCGGGTACAGCATGGCGCCGGTGACCTTGGTGCGCAGGGCGTGCTGCTGCTCCAGGTCGTCGGCCAGCTTCTCGAGCACGGGGCCCAGCGCGCCGCTGCTCTCGCCGGCGGCCACCACGGCGCGGTAGACCTCGTCGAACTCGCGCGGCGCCGTGCCTAGCGCGCGCGCGAACGGGCTGCCGGCGTTGACCTCGCTCTTCAGGTGCGCCACCAGCTCGCGCTGGCGCTCGCTGTCGCTCTCGTCGGCCAGCGCGGTGAGCGCGCGCTCCAGCGGCAGGCCGCTGCTCACCAGGCCCGCGAGCTGCCGCGTCCACACCGCGCGAGAGGTGGCGGAGAACACGCGCCGCGTGAAGCGCGCCGCGCTGCCGTCGCTGCCACCGCCCGCGCCCACCGGCGTGACGGCCAGCGGCACCAGCGCACGCGTGCGCAGCTGCTGGCGCGCGGCCCGGGCGTTGTCGGCCTCGACCAGCCCGGTCTCGGCCTTGCCGGCGGCGTTCAGCGCCTCGAAGCGGTAGGCCGGCATCCTCAGTCCCGCGTCACGCGAATGACTTCCTCGAGCGACGTGATGCCCGCCTTCTCCAGCCGCTCGCCGTCTTCGCGCATCGAGCGCATCCCGCCCCGCCGCGCCGCGGCCAGGAGTTCGCTTTCGGGTGCGCAGGCGTGCACGAGTCCGCGGATCTCGTCGTCGGCCACCATCAGCTCGTACACGCCGGTTCGGCCCTTGTAGCCCGTGCCGCTGCAGGCCGGGCAGCCCACGGCGTGCCATTGGCCGAAGTCGTCGGAGCGCCTGCAGGCCGGGCACAGCTTGCGCACCAAACGCTGGGCCAGCGCGCCCAGCAGCGTGCTCGACAGCAGGAAGGGCTCCACGCCCATATCCACCAGCCGTGTCACCGAGCTGACGGCGTCGTTGGTGTGCACCGTCGCCAGCACCAGGTGGCCGGTGAGGCTGGCCTGGATGGCGATCTGCGCGGTCTCGACGTCGCGGATCTCGCCGATCATGATGACGTCCGGGTCTTGGCGCAGGATGGCGCGAAGCGCGGTGCCGAACGTGAGGTCGATCTTCGGGTTGACCTGCGTCTGCCCGATGCCGGGCAGCTCGTACTCCACCGGGTCTTCCACCGTCAGCACGTTGGTGGTGGCGGTGTCGACGCGGCCCAGGCTCGCGTACAGCGTGGTCGACTTGCCGCTGCCGGTGGGGCCGGTGACGAGCACGATCCCGTGCGGCTGCTGGACCAGGCGCGCGAAGGCCGTCAGCACATCGCCTTGCATGCCCAGGCTTTCGAGCGTGAAGCGGCTCTCGGTCTTGTCCAGCAGCCGCAGCACCGCGCGCTCGCCGTGGGTGCTGGGCAGCGTGCTTACGCGCACGTCGATGGCGCGGCCGCCGATGCGCAGCGAAATGCGTCCGTCCTGCGGCAGCCGCTTCTCGGCGATGTCGAGCTCGGCCATGATCTTCAGGCGGCTGATCAGCGCCGCGTGCAGCGCGCGGTTGGGCTGCACCACCTCGCGCAGCGTGCCGTCGACGCGGAAGCGCACGCTGCTGCTGCGCTCGTAGGGCTCGATGTGGATGTCGCTCGCGCCGTCCTTCGCGGCCTGCGTCAGCAGCGCGTTGAGCATGCGGATGATGGGCGCGTCGTCGGCGGCCTCGAGCAGGTCTTCCACCGCCGGGAGGTCCTGCATCATGCGGGAGAGATCCACCCCGCTCTCGACCTCGCCGATCACGGCCGCGGCGCTGCTCTCGCCACCGGCGTACACAGCCGCGATGCGCCCGGCCAGCGAAGCCGCGGCCTCGCGCTCGAAGCGCTGCACGGCGTACAGCCGCGTCACCTCGGCCAGCGCGGCCAGCGGCGTGGTCTCGGCAGCCCACAGCGCAAGCTGCCCGCCATCGTCCTCGAGCAGCAGGGTATGGGCCTTGGCGAAGGCGTAGGGCAGCGGGTGGCGGGCCATGGCGCCGTTGCCCTCAGGGTACTCCCGCGCCGCGAGGCACGGCCGCCGGCGCCGGCGGCAGCGGGGGCAGCACCGGCGATTCGTTGATCGGCAGCGCCAAGCTGGGCGCGGGCTGCGAACGCTGCTGCTGGGCACGGATCTGGTCGTAGCGGTCCACGCTCAGGCGGTTCGCGCCGTCGGCATCGCGCACCACCACCGGGCGCAGGAACACCATCAGGTTGGTGCGGCGGCGCTCGCGGCTTTCGCTACGGAACAGCGCGCCGATCAGCGGGATGTCGCCCAGCAGCGGCACCTTGCTGCGCGTGGTGACGAAGCGGTCCTCGATGAGCCCACCCAGCACCAGGATGGCGCCGTTGTCCACCACCACCGTGTTCTCGATTGAGCGCTTGGTGGTGCTGGGGCCGGCGTTGCTGGTGCCGGCGGCGGTGGTCTCCTTGACGCTGCTTTGCTCCTGGAAGATCTGCATGCGCACCGCGCCGCCCTCGCCGATCTGCGGCTTGATGCGCAGCGTGATGCCGACATCCTTGCGCTCGATGGTCTGGAACGGGTTGGTGTTCGCGCCGCCGCTGCCGCCCACGCCGGTGAACTGCCCGGTGATGAAGGGCACGTTCTCGCCGACCACGATCTTGGCCTCCTCGTTGTCGAGCGTGATCAGGTTGGGCGTGCTGATGATGTTGGTGTCGCTCTGGCTCTGCAGCATGCGCGCCACCGCCGCCAGCGACGTGACGCCGTTGATCACGCTCAGCAGGCCGAGGTTCAGGCCCTGGCCCACGTTCACCTGGCCCTGCGCCGCCGCGGTGTTGATGTCGATGATGCTCGGCCGGCCGCTGGCGCCGAAATTGGTGCCGGCCACGAGGCCGAAGCGATCACCACTCTTGCCCAGCAGGCCTTGCCACTGGAAGCCGAAGTCGGCGCTGTCGCTGGGTGCCACCTCGACGATCATGCTCTCGATGTAGACCTGCGCGCGGCGCGTGTCGAGCTGATCGATGAGCGCGCGCACCTGGCGATACAGCGGCTCGGGCGCGGTGATGACCAGGCTGTTGGTGGCCGGGTCGGCCTGCACGAAGCCGCCCGTGCTGGGCTGGCCCGCGCCCGACAGCGGCGCCGCAGCGGCCGCCGAGACGCCAGGCTGGCCCGGCGCGGCCGGCACGGCCGCGCCGGGCCCCGGGAAGCCACCGCCACCGCCCCCGCCACCACCGCCGCTGGCGGGAAACGCGGCGCGGATCACCGTCGCCAGCCGCACCGCGTCGGCGTTCTTCAGGTGCACCACGTACAGGCCGCCGGTCTCGCCGCCCGGACGGTCCAGCTGCGAGATGCTGGCGCGCAGGGTAGCCAGCCTCGCCGGGTTGGCGGCGCGGATGATCAGCGCGTTGGCCCGCGAGTCCGCCACCACCGTGACGGCCCCGCCGCCGCCAACGCCCGGCACGCCAGGCACCCCCGGCAGGCCCCCGACCGCGCCTTCGGCCAGCCGCTGCACCAGCGGCGCCAGATCGGCCGCCACCGCGTGCTGCAGCGGCACGATCTCGATGTCGGTGCCGCTGGGCTGGTCGAGTGCGGCGACGATCTGCCCGAGCCGGCGCAGGTTGTCGGCATAGTCAGTGATCACCAGCGAGTTGGTGCCCGGCGCGGCGTTGATGGTGTTGTTGGCGCTGATCAGCGGCCGCAGCACAGCCACGAGGTTGTTGGGGTTCTCATAGCGCAGCGGGAAGATCTGCGTGACGACGGCATCGCCCCGCGGCGGCACCTCGCCCACACTCACGGTGCCGGCCTGCAGCTTGGCGTCGGCCTCGGGCACCACTTTGAGCAGGCCGCCGCTTTCCACCACCGCGAAGCCCAGGCCGCGCAGCGCCAAGACGTAGCTGCTGTATGCATCGCGCACGCTCTGCGGCTGCTCGCTATAGACGGTGATGCTGCCCTTGGCGCGCGGGTCGACGACGATGTTGCGCTCGATCATCGCCGCGAAGGCGCGCGACACGGCCTCGATGTCGGCGTTGACGAAGTTGACGGTCACCGGCGCCCGCGAGCGGGGGTTGATGGTCTGTGCCGGCAGTGGCGCGGCCGGCAGCGCCAGCACGCCGGCCAGCAGCATGGCCGGCAGGCGCTGCGCGCGCGGGCGGATGGGCAGGCCCGGAGGCGTTGGCTTCATGGTCATCCGATCGAGATGAGACTCACCGCGCCCTGGCGGCGGCCGATGATGTTGAGCAGGTTGGCCAGTGCCGCTTCGGCCTCGGGCGTGGCGCTGGCCTGGCCACGGAAGCGCAGCCGGGGAGCCCATTCCCCCTGGCCGCTGAGTTGCAATGCGCCCTGGTCGGTGGCCAGCGCCAGCGTGGCGCCGCCCTCCTCGCGCGACTGCACGGTCAGCCTGTAGTCGCCCAGCACCGGCAGCGTCGTCAGGCGGCTGCCGGCACCGCGCAGCGCCACCTCGAGCCGGCCGCTGAAGCGCCAGCGGCCCCCCACCGACTCGGCGGCGAATCCGGAGCTGGCCAGTGTCATGGTGCCGCTGGGGACCAGCGTGTTCCAGGGCGTGCCCAGGCCGACCAGGGCCTGCATCGGCCAGTGCCCCAGCGCCGCCGCGGAGTCGGCCGGCGGCGGCAGGGCCACGCGCAGGCGGCCGAGGCCGCCGTCCACGCGCAGCGCCAGCGGGCGCTCGGTGCAGCAGTCCTGGCGCAGCGTGACCGCCAGGGCCAGGCCATCCAGACCCAGCGTCCAGTGCAGCCGGCCCGGCAAGGCGGCGGCGTCGCGGCTGCCGGGCCCGCCAGCCAGCACCAGCACGGCGCTGCCCGACCACACGGTACCGCGGGCATCGGCCAGCAGCAGGCGCTCCCCGCTGGCGGCCGCGGCAACGCGCGCCAGCCAGGCCGCGGGCGGCCACAGCAGCAGCGCCACGACGGCGCCCAGCAGCACACCCGCCATCGCCAGGCCGGTGGTACGGCGCGAACGCCGGGTATCCAGGCCCAGGGCCGAGCGGCGCGTCGGGGCTGCGGGCCGCGTCATCGCGGCATCCCCTCGAAGGCCAGCTCCATCGTGCCGCTGAAGCCCTGGTCTGCGCGCTGCAGCGCCGCAGCCACGGGTCGGGCGCGGGCGCCGGCACGGGCTTCGGCAAGCCACTCGCGCAGCGCGCCGGGCGCGATGCCATCGAAGCGCACGACGGCCCGCTCGCCGCTGAGCGTGAGCTGCGCCTTCGGGCCCAGGCGCGCGGTGGCGGCTTTCAGGGCAGCCTGCGCCTGTTCGGGCGGCACGGGCGTCGCGTCGCGCAGGGCCTGTGCCTCGGCAGCCAGGCGCTGCATGGTCTGCAGCTGCGCGTCGAGACGGTCGATCTCGGCCGGCGCCCGCGCCAGCGTGCGCCAGGCCGGCTGCACCGCCAGCAGCCACAGCAGCGTCAGCAGCACCAGCGCGGCGGCCGCCGCCACGAGCCGCCGCTCGCGCGGGGCCAGGCCGCGCCAGGCCGCCGCCGCGCGAACGCGGGCCGGCGCGATCATGGCCGGCCCCCGGCCGCCGGTGGCATCACACCCACCTGCCCACCTGCGAACTCGGCAGCGTGGCCGCTGGCGCGAAGGCGCTGTTGAAACTGCTGCCACTGCGCGTCGCCCCAGGCGGGCACGGCCAGCGTCAACCGGCCAGGCTCGAAGCGCAGCGAGGGCACCGGGCCCACGCCAGCCGGCCAGGCGGCGGCGGCAGCGGCGAGCAGGGCCTCGAAGTCAGCGGGGCCGACCCGGCCGGCGCGGCCCCGCAGCAGCTCGGTCTCGCGCTGCATCTGCAGCGGCGCGTCGAGCACCACCGGCACGCCCGGGTGGGCCTGCTTGAGCAGCGCCACCAGCTGCGCCTTGCGCGATTCGATCTGCTGGCGCTGCTGCCAGGCGTGGGCGTTCAGGCCCAGCAGCTGCACGGCCAGCAACGCCGCCAAACCCCAGCGCACGGGCCGCCAGGGCGGACTGACCCACACGCGCCAGCCCTCGCGCAAGGCGCGCGTGCCACGGCGCCGGGGCGCGAGCTCGAACTGCCGCAGGTTGCTGCCGCGCTCGGCGGCGGCGCGCAGCCGCTCGGCATCGGGCAGCACGCTCACGGGCTGGCCCAGCCAGCGTTCGACGGCGGCGGCGGCGGCAGGCGTGGCCGTCCAGAGGGTGCCGGCGGGGTCGCCCGCCAGCGCGCGGGCCAGGCTGCCGTCGAGCGCCAGCTCGACCACGCCATCGGGTCCCGACAGCGTCAGTCGCAGCGGCGCGGCTTCCGTCTCGTCGCCGAGGTCGGCCTGCTGGAAGTGGCCGCGGCGTGCCGGAGCTGGCTCAGCGGGCGCCAGCGGCTCGGCGGCGGCCACCACGCGGTCGATGCCCTGCGCCCCAGCGTCACCGGCCTCCAGCGCCGCCAGGGCGGCGCCCAGGCGCGCCCGGTCGGTGACTGCCACCCAGCCGCTGCGCCCGGGCGCGGCGCCGTCGGCCAAGGCCAGGTGCAGTGCCTCGGTGTCGTCCAGCAGGGCCTCCTCCAGCACCCCGGCCAGCGCTGCGCGCAGCCGGGTCGGCGGGGCCTTGGGACAGTCGATGCGATGCCAGGCCACGTCGGAGGCCGCCAGCACCAGCACGCGCCGGTCAGCCCGCGGCAACAGCGCCGGGGACGCCCAACCGGCGTGCAGCACCAAGCCGGCGTCATCGGCCAGCCAGAACGGCCACTCGGCCGGCAGTGCCGCAGCGGCGGCAGGCTCCTCGCCCGCGCCGCGGCCGGCGAGGCGCTGTCGGGGAGGCAACTGGACGACGAGCAGCGACATGCGTTTGTGGCGATGGGTGTGGCGCAGGGTGTGGCGGTGGCGTTCGGCGGTGGGGGTCGCTGGCAACGGCGTATTGTGGCGGGCCGGGGCGGGGGCTTCTTGGCCTCAGAGGCTTTGAATAAACCCGACGCGTCCGAGCGGCGCGCCAGGCGTCGCTGGAACGAGGCGCAAACCGCAGCCATATCGAGTGATATGGCGAGGATTTGCAACGAAGTGCCGGCGGCGCATGGCGTGACGAGCGGGCGTGTCGGATTTGTTCGCAGCCTCTCAGGGCGCGGGCAATGCCAAGCTGCGCTTCTCGCGCTGCAGCACCTCGACATTGCCGTCGCGCCGCAGCAGCAGCGAGCGTTCTTCGAGCACGCGCTGCTCCAGGCGCAGGCGGCCAGCGACGTGGAAGTGCTGGGAGCTCACAGCCAGACGCTGCGGGTTGGGCTCAAGGCCCGGTGGCAGCAGCGCCTGCAGCTCGGCCAGCGAGCGGAAGGGCTGGCGCTGGCGCTGCTGCACGATGCGCTCGGCACCGCCACGGTCCAGCCGTTCGATGACGGCAGCCAGCACCTCGCGGGGCGCGGTATTCACGTTCACGGGCGTGGGCTGGGGCAGCAGGTCAGCGTAGGGCGCCAGACGCGCCAGCGTGGCCTCGTCGACGCCGAACCACGCCAGCTCACGCCAGCGCGTGGGCCGCAGGGCCACCACCGCCTGGCCCGAGGCCGCGGGCCCCAGGGCCGAGCCGCGCAGCGCCTCCGCCAGCCGCGCCGCGGCGTCGGCCGGCGCGCCGGCCAGCTCCACCAGTCGCGTGAGCGCCGCCAGCTGCGCGGCGTCGACCTGCCCCACGGCATCAACCACGCCGCGCAGGTTGAAGCGCGACTGCGCGTCCTCGATGGCGCCGGAGATGAAGGCCTCGGGGCCGCTATCGGCGTTGTTGTCGCGGTCGGCGGCGAGAAACGACGACAGCCGCGCCTCGGCCAGCGGCTGCGCCCAGGGCTCGTCGAGCGAATCCACCGCGCCGCCGCCGCGGCGTGCGGCGCGTTCGTCCTCGCGCAGGATGAGGCGCGCCCAGTCCAGCGCCCCGTTGAGGATCCACGCGCTCTGCGCACGCGCCCGCTCGGCGCCTTCGATGGCCACGGCACGTTCCTGCTGCCACGCCATGGCCGCGGCGGCGGCCGTGATCAGCGCCACGACGATCATCGCCAGCAGCAGCGCCACGCCGCGCTGGGCGCACACCGGGGCGGGGCGGGGAAGCTGCCTCATGGCGCGGTGGGACCGAGCGCGATGTCGCGCGTGAGGGTGCGCCCGCCCAGCGTGACGACGATGCGCACCGCGCCCGGCAGCTGCTGTCGCAGCGCCGCTGGGGGCGGCGCGTCTGTGCCGGTGGGGTTGCCACCGCCAGCGCCCGAGGCAGGCGTGGGCGGCGTGGCAGCCTGGGCGAAGTTGCCCGTGCTTTGTGCGTTGGCCCAGTTGCCGTCGTAGAAGAAGTACACCTGCCAGCCCTCGGCGGGCTCAGCCAGCGTGACCTGCCCGGGCTCGGAACCCAGCAACTGCTGCGCCGCCAGCCAACCCTGCTGCAGCGCTTCGGCCCGTGTGAAGGCCGGCGATGTCCAGCGCTGCCAGCGGCCGTTGCGCACCGCCCAGACCACGATGACGACACCAGCGTCGCTGCGCCGGGTCAGGCGCACGGCCTGGCCGTCGAACTGCAGCGCCGGGGCCAGCCCGGTGTCGACCACGGCCTGCAGGTCCTGCTCCCACTGCGTGAGCACGGTGGCCAGGCGGCCGGCGCGCTCGACGGCCCCGCGGCTGGCCTCGCGCGCCTTGAACACCGACTCCAGCCCCTGCCAGGCCATGGCCGACAGCAGCGCCATGGCGAACAACGCCACCAGCACCTCCACGAGCGTGAAGCCTCGCGTGCGCGCCCCGGGCGTGTTCGGCGTCATGGCCGCGGCAGCACAGTCGACAGCGTCACGAGCGGGCGGCCCTGCTCGTCGGCCAACTCCGCATCGACACGGCGAAAGCCCGGGTTGGGCGTGGGCCGCGTGCGCAGCGTGCCCCGGAAACTACGGCCCAGCTGTGCGCACACAAAGTCGCTGTCGCCCACGCCCGGGAAGGCGCGGCGCAGCCGCAGCTCAGTGAGCTGGTTGTCGGCGCACCACTGCGCGGCCACCACGTCTTCGAGCCGGCGCGCGTTGTCGGTGAGCGCATCGGCGGCGCGAAGTCCGGCCGCCAGGCCCAGCGCCACCACGGCCAGGGCGACCAGCACCTCCAGCAGCGTGAAGCCGGCGCCGCGGCAGGCCGTCATGGCACGGCCTCCAGCTGCACGACGCCAAAGGGCGCCAGGCCGTCGCTGGCCAGCTCCAGCCGCTGCGAGCCCAGCGACAGGCGCACGCGCTGCGGCGGCAGGATGGCCTCCGGGCCCAACACCAAGCGTGGCCCGCCCACCACCTGCGCCTCGGTGCGCGCATCCAGCCAGCGCGTGGGCAGCCGCAGGCTGCGCGGCAAGCCGACGAAGCGGAACTGCAGCGGCTGGCCCGCGGCATCGGTGGCCGGGTCGTCGCCGCGGCGCGGCTGCCAGAACACGGGGGCCCCGGACACGCGCGACTCGGCGCGTGCGGTCTCCATCAGGGCCGCCAGGCGCTCGGCCTCCTCCTCGAGCCGGGCACGCTCGCCGTCGGGCAGCGCCAGCGCCACCAAGCCCAGGCCGACGGCCAGGATGGCCATCACGATCAGCAGTTCCACCAGCGTGAAGCCGGCGCTGCGCCGCGGGCGCCGCGGCAACACGGATGCAGGGCCGCAGCTACTGCCAGGAGCCGATGTCGGCATCCTTGCCCTCGCCGCCCGCCTGCCCGTCGGCGCCGAAGCTGAAGACGTCGATCTCGCCGCGCACGCCGGGATTCAGGTACTGGTAGGCGCGGCCCCAAGGATCGGCGGGCAGTTTGTCGAGATAGGGCTTCCAGTTTGCCGGCACGGCGCCGGTGGTGGGCCGCGTCACCAGCGCCGACAGGCCCTGCTCGGTGCTGGGATAGCGCTGGTTGTCGAGCCGGTAGCGCTTGAGCGCCTGCACGAGCGTGTTGATGTCGGTGCGCGCCGCCGTGGTGCGCGCATCGTCGAGACTGGAGAACAGGTTGGGCACGATCAACGCACCCAGCACGCCGATGATCACCAGCACCACCAGCAGCTCGATGAGCGTGAAGCCGCGGGCCCGCCGGTTGCGCCGAAACGGGCTCGGCGAGCCTTCTGCGGCAAGTTTGGGAAGGGAAAGGGGCATGGAGGCTGGCGATGCGATGGTCACGCCGCATGATAATCGGAGCATGTGGGCACGCTGGATGACGGTCGTGGTGTGGGCGCTGGCCGCGGCCGCGGCCTTCGCCTGGGGGCTGCGCGTGTTCGTGCCGCCGACACCGATGCCCGCGGGCGCCCAGGTGGCCGATACCACACCCGTGCTGCAGACCGACCTCACCTTGCTGCTCGGAACCGACCCGTCAACGGCGCCTGCCGCCGAGCCCGAAGCCGCCGCGGCGCCGCCGTCGGCCCGCTTTGCACTGCTGGGCGTGGTGGCACCGCGAAGCCCCAGGGGCCAGGCTCGGAGCACGGGCGAAGGCGTGGCCTTGATCGCCATCGACGACCGTGGCCCGCGAGCGTACCGCGTGGGCGCCCGCATCGAGGGCGACACGGTGCTGCAGGCCGTGAGCGCCAGCGGTGCCGAACTCGGCCCGCGAGGTGGGCCCGTGGAGGTGGCACTGCAGCTGCCGCCACTGGCGGCGGCGGCCACCAGCACGCTGCCCGCGCTGGAAACGGAGGCCGCCACCCCGCCCCCACCTGCGGCCACCCCGAAGAGGCCGGGCACAGGCCGCACGCCACAAACCTTGCCGGATGGGCTGACCCGACGCTCGCCTCAGGCAGACCAGGCGCAGGTGCCGTCGCTGGCCATCGACGGCTCGCCGCCCGACGCGAAGGCGCCGCCGCGCAAACGCGGCTCGCCGACCCTGTGAAGGCCCTTCGGGCCGAGGGCCCCTGAGCGCCCCCAGAGCCGGGCTGCGCCCAGCCCGCCCCCCGCGGGGGATCAAGGCGACCGGCACAGCCGGATCACCTTGAGGCCGCATCAGTACAGACCCGGCCCGAGGAGCGAGAGATCGGTCAGGGGTTCCGCGAAGGGCTTCGCCAGGCCGTCCTGATCCGCAGGGCCGGCGGCCGGATCGGACAACAGGGCGGCTGCGCTCTTGATGAGGGGCCAAGCCAGCGCGGCACCGGTGCCGTCGGTGCTTTCCATGCCCAGTTCGAGCAACGCCGAGGACTGGAACAGGTTGAGCGCCTGATCCAGCCCGCGATGGCTGTGGCTGCGGCAGAAGACGCAGTAGTCGGTAACCGGCCGAGCGATCCGCGAGGCCACCATCAGCGCCGCGCAGGCCGGCGCACCGTCGATGACGAGCAGGTGTCGCTTGCTCGCTGCCATGAGGATGACGCCCACCATCACCGCGACCTCGAAGCCGCCGAAGGCCGCGAGTACGTCGATCGGCTCGGTGGCGGCGCGATGCCGGGCCTGGGACTGGGCAAGTACGTTCATCGCGTGCGTCAGGAAGCCCGTCTCCGTTTGCGGTCCGCTGACGATCAGGTCGCGCACGGGGCTGTTGGTCAGGCGCGACAACACCAGCGCCGAGCTCTCGTGCGATCCCAATCCGACGCCAGCCAGCGCCGTGGCGTTTCCCCTGAGCTTTTCGCCAATCTCCATGCCGGCGCGAATGCCGGCGTGCGCCTGCTCCGGCGTCATCGCCAACGCGGCGCGCGTGTTGCGCGTGCCGTGGGCGATCTTGCGCATCAGCAGCTGTTCGTGCGGCGGTACGTCCTGGGCCATGCCGCAGTCGACCACCGTGACCGCCAGGCCCTGGGCGCGCGCGAACACCGCCAGGGGCAGCTGCTGGGCCAGCACCTGCTGGACGGTCTCGAGGGTGGGTCGCGCGGCGGCGTCGCAGATGCCGTCGACCACCAGGCCATGGTCCGCCGCGAACACGAGCAGCCGGGGGTCGTGCAGCACCGGCGTCAAGGTGTTCTGCATCAGGGCCAAACGGATGGCCAGCGGCTCGAGTTCGCCGAGGCGGCCGCCGGGCTGGTTGCGGCGCGAGAGCTTCTCGCGCAGAGCCTTCTCGAGCTGCGGGTTCGATGTGGGGGTGACGAGTGAACGGCTGCCGACCATGGGGTGCAGTGTAGTGAGCCGCCGCTCAGCGCAGGAACTTCAGCGCAGGAACAATCCGTAGACGGGGTTGGCGGTTTCCTCCGAGAACGGATAGGCCACCGTGCGCAGGAAGCCTTCGAACGCGGCCTCGTCGCCGGCCGGCACCTGGATGCCCACGAGGATGCGGCCGTAGTCGGCGCCCTGGTTGCGGTAATGGAACAGGCTGATGTTCCAGCCCGGGTGCATGGCCTGCAGGAAGCGCATCAGCGCGCCCGGCCGCTCTGGGAACTGGAAGCGGAACAGGCGCTCGTCGCGCGCCAGCTCGCTGCGGCCGCCCACCATGTGGCGCACGTGCTCCTTGGCGAGCTCGTCGTCGGTCAGGTCCACCGTGGCGAAGCCTTGCCGGCGGAACTGTTTCCCGATGCGCTCGGCCTCCTCCCGCTTGTGGATGGCCACGCCCACGAAGACGTGCGCGACGCGCTCGTCGGAGATGCGGTAGTTGAACTCGGTCACCGCGCGCGGGCCGATCAGCTCGCAGAAACGGCGGAAGGAGCCGCGCTCCTCGGGGATGGTCACCGCGAACAGGGCCTCCCGCTGCTCGCCGAACTCGGCGCGCTCGGCCACGAAGCGCAGTCGGTCGAAGTTCATGTTCGCGCCGCAGGTGATGCTCACGAACGTGCGGGCCTTGCAGCGCTCGCGTTCCACGTAGGCCTTGATCGCCGCCACGCCCAGGGCCCCGGCGGGCTCGAGGATGCTGCGGGTGTCCTGGAACACGTCCTTGATGGCGGCGCAGACGGCGTCGGTGTCCACCGTGACGATCTCGTCGACCAGCGCGCGCGCCACGCGGAAGGTCTCCACGCCGACCTGCTTGACCGCCGTGCCGTCGGAGAACAGGCCGACGTCGGGCAGCGCCACGCGCCGGCCCTTCGCGATGGACTGCCGCATGGCGTCGGAGTCGGTGGTCTGCACGCCGATCACGCGCACCTCGGGCCGCACGGCCTTGACGTAGGCGGCCACGCCCGAGATGAGCCCGCCACCGCCGATGGCCACGAACACGGCGTCGATCGGACCCTGGTGCTGGCGCAGGATCTCCATGGCCACCGTGCCCTGGCCGGCGATCACGTCGGGGTCGTCGAAGGGGTGCACGAAGGTCAGGCCCTGGTCCTGCTGCAGGGCCAGCGCGTGCTGGTGGGCGTCGGAGTAGCTGTCGCCGTGCAGCACGACCTCACCGCCCAGCGCCTGCACGGCGTCGACCTTCAGCCGCGGCGTCGTCACCGGCATCACGATCACGGCGCGGCAGCCCATGCGCCGGGCCGCCAGCGCCACGCCCTGCGCGTGGTTGCCGGCCGAGGCGCAGATGACGCCGGCGGCGCGCTGCTCGGACGTCAGCTGCGCCATCTTGTTGTAGGCGCCGCGCAGCTTGAAGCTGAACACGGGCTGCTGGTCCTCGCGCTTGAGCAGCACGGTGTTGCCGATGCGGCGCGAGAGGTTGCGCGCCGGGTCCAGCGCCGTCTCGCGGGCCACGTCGTAGACGCGGGCGGTCAGGATGCGCTGGAGGTACTCGGTCGCGACGCGGCGCTGGCGCGGCGAGAGCGGGGCAGCCGGCAGGGCTTGCGCGGCATCGGCGGGGCGGTTGCGGCCAGCGGGCATCGGAACGGGCTTTCTGCGTCGACGGTGGGGGCAGCGAAAAAAGGCCCGGAGCCTTGCAGCTCCGGGCCGAATCCACCGTTGAGGAGGTGGAGGAGACAACCTGTGGAGACTCACTCGCGGCGCGCGATGCGCCGCCGATGGCCTCATTGGGCTTCAGTCTATCACCGCGATGCTGCAGTGCAATATGCTCGGACCGACGGATTCCTGGAGGATGCTCTCCAATCCGCCGTGACGAGGAGATCCGACACCATGGAATGCACCATTCACTGGACCCCGGGCACCGGCATGGGGTTCGTGGCCGAGACCGGCAGCGGCCATCTGCTGACGATGGACGGCGCACCCGACGGCGGCGGCCGCAACCTGGCGCCGCGCCCCATGGAGACCGTGCTGGCCGGCACCGGCGGCTGCACCGCCTACGACGTGGTGCTGATCCTCAAGCGCGGCCGCCACGACGTGACCGGCTGCCAGGTGAAGCTGAGCAGCGAACGTGCAGCCTCCGAGCCCAAGGTGTTCACGAAGATCCACATGCATTTCGTCGTCAGTGGCCGCGGCGTGCCGGCCACCGCGGTGGAGCGCGCCATCGCGCTGTCGCACGAGCGCTACTGCTCGGCCAGCATCATGCTGGGCAAGACCGCCGAGATCACGACCAGCTTCGAGCTGGTCGATGCGGGCACCACGCCCTGAGCGCCACTTCCGGTCGGGCCGAGTCCCACACCGTTCGGGCCTGTCGAAGCCCACCCCGCGCCACCCTCACACCCGGTGCGAGACCGTCGTCATCACCTTCGCCGCCGCTCGCATCAGCCGGCCCACCGGCAGTGGCAATTCCACGCCGCCGACGTCCAGCGCCTGCTCGGCATGCCGGGCCTCGTCGGTCTTCATGGCCTCGACGATGGCGCGCGAGCGGGTGTCGCCCGCGGGCAATCGGTCGAGGTGGCCGGCCAGGTGCTGCTCGACCTGGCGCTCCGTCTCGATGACGAAACCCAGGCTGGTGGCATCGCCCAGCCGGCCGGCCAGCAGCCCGATGCCGAAGGCGCCCGCGTACCACAGCGGGTTCAGCAGGCTGGGCCGGTCGCCCAGTTCCTCGAGGCGCTGCTGCGTCCAGGCCAGGTGGTCGATCTCCTCGCGCGCGGCCTGCTGCAACTGGCGGCGCAGCTGCGGCGTGCGGGCCGTCAGTGCCTGCGCCTGATAGAGCGCCTGGGCGCAGACCTCGCCGACATGGTTGACGCGCATGAGCGAGCCGGCTTCGCGGCGCTCGACCTCGGTCAACTGGGCGTCCTCGCCACCCACCCCAGCGGCCGGGCTCGGGCGTGCGGCGTGCACCGCACCGGCCAGGGTGCGCAGGGCGCTGTCGACACTGGCCAAGAGGCGATCGGTCAGCGAGATGGCTTCGGGATCGGGGTGGTTCATGAGGCACCAATTTAGGGCTACCTCGATCACTGTGGCGGCCACCGCGTCTGTCGTTGTTGCTGCGCCACATAGCGGCAGCTTTTCGGGCTCAAAGCATGGAAAACGTCAAAACCCTCTGGTGCAATAACAACAACTTCCGCTGCGGAGGTTGTACTGATCAACCCCTCGCCGGGTGACACCCGCCCGATCGGGATCTCGTTTTAAACCAAGGAGATAGTGACAATGAAGAAATCTCTGCTCGCCCTGGCCGCTCTGACGGCATTCGCGGGTGTGGCCTCGGCCCAGTCGTCCGTGACGCTGTTCGGCGTGATCGACGCTGGCGTGCGTAGCGTCAAGGAGAGCACCGGCTCGCTGAAGACGCTCAGCACCGACGGCATGGGTTCCAGCCGACTGGGCCTGCGTGGTGTGGAAGACATCGGCGGCGGGCTGCGCGCCGGCTTCTGGCTCGAAGGTTCGGTGAACGTGGACGTCGGTGGTGGCCAGAAGGCCGCCTATGCCGGTGTTACCCTGCCCACCGGCACCAACGGCGCTGTTGGCAACACTTACAGCGGCCAAGACTGGCAGCGTCGCGCGACGGTCAGCCTGCTGGGCGGCTTCGGCGAAATCCGGCTCGGCCGCGACTACACGCCCGACTTTTGGAACCACACGGTCTTCGATCCGTTCGGCACCAACGGCGTCGGCAGCTCGACCAACGTGTTCGACACCAGCGGCAGCGGCGCGTCCACGACAGTTCGCGCCAACAACACGGTGGGGTATTTCCTGCCGGGCGGTCTGGGCGGCCTGTACGGGCAGGCTATGGTGGCGGCCGGCGAAGGCGCAAACGGTAACAAGCACCTCGGCTTCCGCCTCGGCTACGCTGCTGGCCCGCTGAATGTGGCCGTCGCCTACGGGAAGACGGAATCGACAGGGACCGTGGACTGGACCCGCCTGAACATGGGCGGTTCGTACAACCTCGGGTTCATGACGGCCATGTTCCAGTACATCAGGTCGGAAACGTCGGATTCCGCCAAAGGCGCCACAGACGGCCGAGGCCTGAACAACTTCGTCCTCGGCGCCAACATCAAGGCTGGTGCTCAGGGCACGTTCAAGGTGTCGTACGTCAAGGCTGACGGCAACGGCAAGACCGCGACCGAAGAAGCCCGGGATGCCACGCAGTTCGCGCTGGGCTACCAGCACGCGCTGTCCAAGCGCACCAGCCTATACGGCCACTACTCGCGCATCAGCAACAAGTCGGGTGCCAACTTCACGACCTCTGGCTCTGGCCCTGTCGCTGCGCATGCGTCCGGCAAGGCTTCAAACGGCTACGAGTTCGGTATCAACCACAGCTTCTGATCGAATTGCGGGCTTCGTGCCCGCGTTCGCTCTGACTGCCGAGCCGCCCCCTGGGGCGGCTTTTTCATGGTCTGACGCCGAGCACGCCACCATGCGAACCCCCTTCATTGCCGCAAGCACGCTGCTGCTGGCCGGCTGCGCCTTCGTGCCGCCAGCCGCCACTGACGATCGCTGGCACGCCGTGCCGCTGCCGGGCAAGGTGGCCACACGGTACGAGCTGGCGCACAAGGAAGGCCGACCCGCTGTCCTGGCTGTCGCCGACCGTTCGGCCAGCCTGTGGCGCCGACGCATCGAGCCATCGCAGGCCACGCTCGGCGAAGTGAGCTTCTCGTGGTGGGCGCAGTCGCTGCTGGAGCAGGCCAGCGTGGCCGATGTCGATCGCGAGGACGCCACCGCCCGCGTCGTGTTCGGCTTCGGTGGCGACCACACCCGGCTGCCGCTGCGCGCCCGCATGAGCTTCGACCTTGCCGAGGCACTCACCGGCGAGCGCCCGCCCTACGCCACCCTGATGTACGTGTGGGACGCCACCGCGCCGGTCGGCTCGGTGATCGTCAACCCGCGCAGCGACCGCATCCGCAAGATCGTGGTCGATTCCGGCCCCCAGGGCCTGCGCCGCTGGCGCGATCACCGGCGCGACCTCGCAGCGGACTTCCGGCGCGCGTTCGGCGAGGAGCCCGGCACACTGCAGTCGGTGGCGCTGATGACCGACAGCGACAACACGAGCAGCCGCGCGCGCACCTGGTACGGCGAGGTCGTGCTGCACCAGCCCGCGCCGTTGCACCGGGTCTCCGCGCCCTGAGGGCCTTGGTGCCACGCCACGCTGCGGGCACACTCGAACCCCAGGAACAACGGGCCAACAGGCCCTGGGACAAGGCCCATGTGCAACAACTGCAATCCCCGCTTCATGTCCTTCATGCGGGCCTATGGCGGCCGGCGCGACGCGTTGCGCCGGCTCGGCTCGGGCCTGCTGTTCACGGGCTTGCCGGGCCTGGCCGCAGCGGCCGGCAGCGCCGCAGCACCGGCCGTGCCGACACCCGCGCGCACCGGGCCGGCCGACGTGATCTTCCTGGCCCGGCGCTTCCACACCATGGCGGCCCGGCGTCCGCAGGCCCAGGCCCTGGCCGCGCGGGGCGGGCGCATCGTGGCCGTGGGCAGCCGGGCGCAGGTCATGGGCCTGAAGGGCCGGGCCACGCAGGTCGTCGACTTCGGCGACGTGACCGTGCTGCCGGGCTTTGTCGATCCGCACATGCACTCCAACTTCTGCGGGCTGCGCCCGTGGCTGGACGTGGGCCCCTTCACCACGCGCGACATGGACGAGGCCCGGCGCAAGATCGCGCAGGCCGCGGGCTCGGCCCGCGAAGGCCAGTGGGTGCAGGCCAAGATGCTGGACCCGTCTCTGATGCCGGGCCGGCCGCTGACGCGGCGTGATCTTGATGCATTGGCCCCGCAGGTGCCGGTCTTCGTGCTCGAGTCCAACGGCCACGTGGCCTACGTCAACTCCAAGGCCATCGAACTGGCCAAGGTCACGCGCGACACCCCCGACCCGCCGCAGGCCCGCTTCGGCCGCGACCCCGACGGCGAGCTCAACGGCCGGCTCGACGAGCCGCCCGCGTTCCAGCCCTTCGTGTCGGTGCTGCCCAAGCCCAGCGGCTCGGAGTTCGTCGGCTTCCTGCGCGCCGACCTCGACGATGCCTCGTCCCGGGGCTGCACGGCGCTGCACGACTGCGGCATCGGCGGCCTGTACGCCGAGGGCGACATCGCGCTCATCGAGGCGGCCATGAAGACCGACCCGGGCGTGCGCTACGCCGGCCTGCTGGTGTCCACGCACATGCGCAAGTGGCGCGAGCTGGGCCTGCGGCCGGGCGAGCACTCGCCCCGCTTCACGCTCAACGGCATCAAGGCCTGGTCTGACGGATCCAACCAGGGCGGCACGGGCTTCCAGCGCGAGCCCTACCTGGGCGGCAGCAATCGCGGCGCGCTCAACTACCGGCCCGAGGAGATCGAGCAGGTGGTCCGCGAGTGCCACGACGAGGGCTGGCAGCTGGGCATCCACGCCAACGGCGACGCCGCCATCGACGTGACGCTCGATGCCTTCGAGCGCGGCACGCGCGGCGCGGGCGGCCACAAGCTGCGCCACCGCATCGAGCACTGCAGCATCCTGCACGACGATCAGATCGCCCGCATGAAGGCACTTGGCATCTCGCCCTCGTTCCTGATCGGCCACGTGCACTTCTGGGGACGCGCCTTCCGCGACCGGCTGCTCGGCCCCGACCGCGCCGACCGGCTCGATCCGTGCCGATCCGCGCTCAGGGCAGGGCTGCGCATCTCGCTGCACTCCGACTACAACGTGACGCCCATCGACCCGCTGCGCTGCGTGCAAAACGCCGTGCTGCGCGACATGCGCGAAGGCGGCGGCGTGCTCAACCCGGCCGAGCGCATCACGGCGATGCAGGGCCTGCGCGCGGTGACGATCGACGCCGCCTGGCAGTGCCACCTCGACCACCTGTGCGGCAGCCTCGAGCCCGGCAAGGCCGCCGACCTCGTGGTGCTCGAGAAGGACCCGACAACGGTGTCGCCCGACGCGATCCAGTCGATCCGGATCCACTCCACCTGGCTAGACGGTCGCCGCCGCTTCGCGGCCTGAGGATGCCGGGCGCCGCGCCTCCTCAGGGCGGCAGCAAGCGCTCGCGCGAGAACAGCTCGTCCACGGACTCTCGCTCGCGGATGAGATGCGCCGCAGCGCCGTCGAGCATGAGCTCGGCGGCACGGGGCCGACTGTTGTAGTTGCTGGCCATTGCCATGCCGTAGGCGCCGGCAGACAGCACCGCCAGCCGGTCACCGGCACGCAGCGCCAGCGCCCTGTCACGGCCGAGCCAGTCGCCGCTCTCGCACACGGGACCCACCACGTCCCAGGTGACGGGCGTCTCGTCGCGCAACCGGCACGGCTCAATCGCCATCCAGGCTTCGTACATGGCCGGACGCACGAGGTCGTTCATCGCCGCATCGACGATGCAGAAGTTTTTGGCCTCGCCGGGCTTGAGCACCCCCACCGTCGTCACCAGCACGCCCGCGTTGCCCACGAGCGAACGGCCGGGCTCCAGCAGAAGCTCACGGTGGCCGCAGCCGCGGGCGTCGATGCGGTCAAGCATGGCACGCACCAGCTCCGCGGGAGCGGGCGGCTGCTCGTCGGTGTAGGTGATGCCCAGGCCGCCACCCACATCGATGTGGTGGATGGGAATACCCGCCGCCTCGACGGACTCGACCAGATCGAGCAGGCGGTCCAGCGCGTCGAGATAGGGGGCCACCTGCGTGATCTGCGAGCCAATGTGGCAGTCGATGCCCACCACGCGCAGGCCCGGCAGCGCCGCCGCGTGGCGGTAGGCGGCCACCGCATCGCCGTGCGCGATTCCGAACTTGTTGCCCTTCAGGCCGGTGGAGATGTAGGGGTGCGTACCGGCATCGACGTCGGGGTTGACGCGCAGGCTCACGGGCGCCACGCAGCCCAAGCTGCGCGCCACCGCGTCCAGCGTGTCCAGCTCGGGCAGGCTCTCCACGTTGAAGCAGCGCACACCGGCGCGCAGCGCCTGGCGCATCTCCTCGGGGGTCTTGCCCACGCCCGAGAACACCACGCGCGAGGCATCGCCGCCGGCGGCGAGCACGCGCGCCAGCTCGCCCCCCGAGACGATGTCGAAGCCGGCGCCGGCCTCGGCGAAGGTCTGCAGCACGGCCAGCGAGGAATTGGCTTTCATCGCGTAGCACACCAGGTGTACGCGGCCCTGCAGCGCCTGCTCGTAGGACGCCAGCGCAGTGCGCATGGCCGCGCGCGAGTAAACATACAGCGGCGTGCCGAAGCGCTCGGCCAGTTCGTCGAGCGCATGCCCCTCGAGCGTGAGCACGCCGTCAGCGCGGCGGGCCAGGAACGGCGCACCTGGCAGGGTGGGCGGCCGGCTCATCGCGGCACCGCCGGGGCCGACGCAGCCGGCGCAGGCCCTGTGCCGACGGCGGGCTTGGCCGGTTTGGGCAGCGTCAGCGGGCCCTTCTGGCCGCACCCGGCCACCAGGGCCACCGCCACCATGACGGCAACGCCGGCAAGGCGCGTCGATAAACTCTTTCGGAACAATTCGAACATCGAAAGGATTTTATGAGCCTGCCTCCGGGCGCCCCGAGGAACACTGCGCCCTCGCTGTTGAGCGATGCCGAGTACCGCGAGCGCACACACGCGCTGCTGGGCCGCATCGAAGCCACCTGCGACCGCTGGCTGCAGGACGACCTGATCGACATCGACACCCAGCGCACCGGCGGCGTGCTCGAGCTGCAGTTCCCCGGCGGCAGCCGCATCGTCGTCAACACGCAGCCGCCGCTGCACGAGCTGTGGCTGGCGGCGCGCGACGGCGGCTTCCACTACCGCTGGGACGGCACGGCCTGGCGCGACACGCGCGACGGCAGCGAATTCGTGTCCACGCTGTCGCGGCTGGCCAGCGCCCAGGCTGGGCGAGTGCTGCAGTTCGCGCTCAGCGCTTGAACAGGTCGAGGATCGACCGGCGCTCGTCGGCCGACGGCGGCTTGGGCACGGCCTGATCCAGCCCGACGCTGACGACGCCGGCCGAGCCGACGAACTCCTCAAACATCCACTGGCCGGAGCGCTGCACCACGCCGGTCGGCGGCGGGATCTCCTGCACCGGCACGCCCTTGAGCGCGTGCTGCATGAACTCGATCCAGATTGGCAGCGCCAGGCCGCCACCGGTCTCGCGGCTGCCGAGCTTCTTCGGTGTGTCGTGACCCACCCAGACCACCGTGGTCAGCGTGGGCTGGAAACCGGCGAACCAGGCGTCCATGGAGTCATTGGTGGTGCCGGTCTTCCCGTAGAGGTCGGGCCTCTTGAGCGTGCCCTGGGCACGAGCCGCCGTGCCGCTGCGGGTTACCTCCTGCATCAGCGAGTCCATCACGAAGGCGTTGCGTTCAGGCAAGGTGCGAAGCTCCTCGCTCAGCTCCGGTGGGCGGGCCTCCAGCAGCACGCGCCCGCGGGCGTCGGCGATGCGGCGAATCAGCATGGGCGGCACCAGAAAGCCGCCGTTGGCGAACACGCTGTAGGCGGTGGCCATCTGCATCGGCGTCACGGTGCCGGCGCCCAGCGCCATGGTCAGGTAGGGGGGATGGCGCTCGCGCTCGAAGCCAAAGTTGTCGAGCCAGCGCTGCGCGAAACTGGTGCCGGTGGCCTCGAGCACGCGGATCGACACCATGTTCTTCGACTTGGCCAGCGCCACCTGCAGCGACATCGGGCCCTCGAAAGTGCCGTCGTAGTTCTTGGGCTCCCAGGGCTGGCTGCCGGTGGCGGTGGCGTCGTAGAACAGCGGCGCGTCGTTCACGATCGTGGCCGGCGTGAAGCCCTGCTCCAGTGCCGCGGAGTACACGAAAGGTTTGAAGCTCGAGCCGGGCTGGCGCCAAGCCTGGGTGACCCGGTTGAACTGCGTCTTGCCGAAGTCGAAGCCGCCGACTATCGCACGCAGCTCGCCGGTGCGGGGATCCATGGCCACAAGGGCCCCCTGCACGTCGGGCAGCTGCGTCAGGCGCCAGGTGCTGCGGCTGCGGCCTTCGGTGGTCTGCAACGCCCGCACGACCGCGCCGCGGCGGATCTGCCGCTGCGGCGGCGCCTTGGCCACCAGCCCCGAGCTCACCGGCCGCAGCCCCTCGCCAGTGACGGTGATGACGTCGCCCGACTGCAGCATGGCGCGCACCTCGGTGGGCGAGGCCTCCAGCACGACGGCGGCGCGCAACTCGCCGTTGTCGGGGTGCTCGGCCAGCGCCTCGGCCACGCGGGCGTCGAGCAGCTTCTCGTCGGCCGGCAGGTCGACGTAGGCCTCGGGGCCACGGAACTGCTGGCGCGCCTCGTAGTCCATGAGCCCGCGGCGCAGGGCGTTCCACGCCACACGCTGGTCGGCCGCGTCGACGGTGACGGTCACGTCGAGCCCGCGGCTGTAGGCTTCGGCGCCGTACTGGGCGAAGACGAGCTGGCGCGCCGCCTCGGCGACGAACTCGGCCCAGGCCGGGGCGTCATCGCGGCGCTTGAACTTCAGCCGCTGCGCCAGGGCCTCGTCGTGCTGGGCCTCGGTGATGAAGCCGCCGGCGAACATGCGGTCGATGATGTAGCGCTGGCGGATCGTCGCGCGACGCGGGTTGCTGATGGGGTTGTAGGCGGATGGCGCCTTCGGCAGGCCCGCCAGCATGGCCGCCTCGGCCACGGTGATGTCCTTCAGCGGCTTGCCGAAATAGATCTCGGAGGCCGCAGCGAACCCGTGCGCGCGCTGGCCCAGGAAGATCTGGTTCATGTACAGCTCGAGGATCTGGTCCTTCGTGAGCAGGCTTTCCATCTTCATCGCCAGCAGGATCTCGTAGATCTTTCGCGTGAAGGTCTTCTCGGTGGACAGGTAGAAGTTGCGCGCCACCTGCATGGTGATGGTGCTGGCTCCCTGGCTGCGGGCGTCACGCAGGTTTTCCAAGGCGGCCCGGGCCACGCCCTTGTAGTCGACGCCGCCGTGCTGGTAGAAACGCGCATCCTCGGCAGCGAGCACCGCGTCCTTCATCACCTGGGGGATCTGGGCGATGGGCATGAAGTTGCGGCGTTCCTCGCCGAACTCCCCGAGCTGCACGCCGTCGGCCGAGAACACCCGCAGCGGCAGCTTGGGCCGGTAGTCGGTGATCGCGTCGATCGCCGGGAGGTTCGGATAGGCGACCGCCAGCGCCACTCCGACGAGCAGCAACAGCGCCAGCAACCCCGCCAGCGCCAACCCGACAGCCACACCCATGATGCGAAGCACCCAGGCCAGCGGCCCCTTTCGGCTGGGCTTGGCAGCGGGCGGGCTGGAAACGGCTGCGTCGTTCATCGGATCTGGACGGGAAGGCCTTCATTGTGGGGGTAGCCAGCAGCCCGCCGCCGCGCGACATTGTCCGCATGCGCCGCACAAATCTTCGGGTTCGCCCTCAGCGGGCTCTTTCGCCTTGTTTCACATGCTGCATCCCGGCGCTGAATCGTCATCGCTCGGCAACGTCTGCGGGGAGTTTGCCGACCATTTCTCTTTGGCGCACAAAGGCTTTACTGCTAGCATTGAAGTAAGTTCTTAACAAGCTCGGGGCCAGTGCACAAAGCGATTTCCGTAGCCCCGAGCGGGTGTCGAGCCTACCCAGGGGGCCTAGCCACCACTGGACCGGCGTTATCGTGAGCGTGTTTGCGGAACATCAGGGTCGGGCAGGCCGAGGAGTAGGCAACGTGGGATTCCTGGACATCTTGCTGGGACGAAAGCACCCGCCAGTGATCGGGCTGGACATCAGTTCTTCGAGCGTCAAGCTGGTCGAGCTCGACCAGACGGCGAAGGGCGAGTACGTGCTGGAACGCTTCGCCTCCGAACCCCTTGGAAAAGGCTGGATCACCGACGGCCAGATCGAAAAATTCGACGAGGTCGCAGACGCCGTCAGACGAGTGCTCCAAAAGAGCGGCACCAAGACACGTAACGTGGTCATGGCCATGCCGCAAAGCGCCGTGATCACCAAGAAGATCATGCTGCCCGCCGGCCTACGCGAACAGGAGATGGAGATCCAGGTCGAAAGCGAGGCCAACCAGTACATCCCGTTTTCGCTCGACGAGGTCAGCCTGGACTTCTCGGTCATCGGCCCAAGCCCCACCAGCGCTGGCGACGTCGAGGTGCTGATCGCCGCCAGCCGCAAGGACCGTGTCCAGGACCGTCAGGGCCTGGCCGAGGCGGCTGGCCTCAAGCCCGTCGTGTTGGACATCGAAAGCCATGCGTCGCGCCTGGCCATGAGCCGTATCGTCGGCGCACTCCCCAACGAAGGGCGGGATGCGCTCGTGGCGCTGTTCGAGATCGGCGCCGACACCACCAGCCTGAAGGTGCTGCGCGACGACGAGATGCTGTACGACCGCGACCAGGCCTTCGGTGGTAGCCAGCTGACGCAGCTGATCAGCCGCCAGTACGGGTTCAGCTTCGAGGAGGCCGAGACGAAGAAGCTCAGTGGCGACCTGCCCGAGGACTACGAGAGCGCTATCCTCGCGCCTTTTGTCGACAGCCTCAGCCAGGAGATCGGCCGTGCGTTGCAGTACTTCTTTACCAGCACGCCGCACCACAAGGTGCACTACGTGATGCTGGCCGGCGGCACGGCCACGCTGCTGGGCCTGAAGGCCCGGGTCACCGATCTCACTGGCTTCGCATCCAGCGTCGTCGACCCCTTCGAGAACATGCAACACGGCCTCGCTGTCCGCGAGAGCCGGAAGCAACGGGAGGCGGCGTCGTTCCTCACGGCCTGCGGGCTGGCGATGCGGAGGTTCCTGCAGTGATCCTCATTAACCTACTGCCGCACCGCGAAGCCCGGCGCGCGCAGCGCAAGCGCGCCTTCTTCATCGGCCTTGTCGGCAGCTTCGCAGGGGGCTTGTTGATTGCCGCGGCCTGGTACGCCGTTCTGCAACAGGTGACCGCAGCGCAAAATCAGCGAAATGCTTTCCTGAAGGCTGAGATCACGCGCCTCGACACCCAGATCAAGGACATTGCCACGCTGCGCCAGGACATCGAGGCCCTCAAGGCCCGACAACGCGCAGTCGAAGATCTGCAGACCGACCGCAACCTGCCGGTGCATCTGCTCAACGAGCTCACGCAGCAGGTGCCCGAGGGCGTCTACCTCACGTCGATCAATCAGCAGGACCAGACTGTCTCTTTGCGAGGCATCGCGCAGACCAACGAACGGGTGTCTGAGCTTCTCCGCAACACTTTCTACAACTCGCCTTGGTTGGAGAGGCCCGATCTCATCGAGATCAAGGCGATCACCCAGGGCACCGGCCGCGACGCGCGGCGCTTGTTCGAGTTCTCGATGCGGGTGTCGCTGAAGCGCCCGCAGCCGCCCGCCGCGCCTGCGGCGTCCGCGCCGGCTGCAACGCCGGCCAAGTCTTCCTGAGGGCATCATGGCCAAGGCCCCCACCCTCAATTTCGAACCCAGCCGGCTGCTCGACAGCGCGGTCGGACAGTTTCGCAACCTCAACCCCAGCGAGCCGGGCCAGTGGCCGGTTCTCCCCAGGATCGCAGCCTGGTTGGGTGCTGCCGTGGCTGCGGTGGTGGCAGCCTGGTTCCTGGTCAATCGGGCCGCCACCCTGGAGCTCGAGGAAGCGCAGGCCGCCGAGCCCCGGCTTCAGGCTGACTACGTGTCGCGCCTGCGCCAGGCCGTCAACCTGAACGAGCTGCGCAAGCAGAAACAGCAGGTGCAGGAATTCGTGACGCAGCTCGAGAAGCAGCTCCCCAGCAAGGCGGAGATGGATGCGCTGCTGTCCGACATCAACCAGGCGGGCCTAGGGCGCGGCCTCCAGTTCGAGCTGTTCCGCCCGGGTCAGGTGCAGGTCAAGGATTACTACGCCGAGTTGCCAATCTCCATCCGCGTGAACGGTCGTTACCACGAGCTCGGCTCGTTTGCGGCCGACATCGCCAACCTGTCGCGCATTGTGACTTTGCACAACCTGACGATCGCGCCGGCCTCGCGCGACGCCGCCGGCAACCTCGCCATGGAAGCCACTGCCCGCACCTACCGCTACCTCGATGCCGCCGAGATTGCCGAGCAGCGCGCCGCCGATGCGGCGCGAAACAACCGAGGAGGCCGCAAGTGATGGCCTCTCGCACCCGTCCTCCCTTACGTCAGCCCGCAGCCTGCGGCCTGCTGGTCGCCGCGTTGTTGGCGGGCTGCACTGCCGATCAAGACCAGCTTCGCCAGTGGATGGAGCAGCAGCGCCGCGAGATTACACCCAACGTCACGCCGCTTCAGCCCCCGACCAAGTTCAACCCCGAGCCTTACTCGCAGTCGCAGGCCACCGAACCGTTCAGCGCGCAAAAACTCAGCGTGGCTCTCAAGCAGGAGGCTCGTGCGCCGAATTCACTGCTGTCTCGTCAGCTCAACCGCCGCAAGGAACCCCTCGAGGCCTTTCCGTTGGACAGCATGACCATGGTCGGCAGCGTCACCAAAGAGGGGAAGCCCTACGCGCTGCTGCGCGTGGACGCGCTGCTCTACCAGGTACGGGTGGGCGACCATATCGGCCAGAACTATGGCGAGATCACAGCCATTAGCGAAACCGAGATCAATTTGAAGGAAACGATCCAGGACGCCGCGGGTGAATGGGTCGAGCGCCCCGCCACCTTGCAACTCCAGGAGAGGGCGCGATGAGGAAACCAGAGGAGAAACGCACGATGTTCCATTGGCCCTCCTGCCGTGTCGCCCTGGCGACGCTGGGAACCGCCGCACTGGCGGTAGCATGGCCCGGTCTGGCCTGGGCGCAGAACGCGATCCGGGCCATTACCAGCAGCCAGCAAGCCGGCACGGAAGTCGTGCGCATCGAGCTCGCGCGGCCGTTGTCGGCGGTGCCCGCCGGCTTCGCGGTGCAATCGCCGGCCCGTATCGCCATCGACCTGCCTGGCGTCAGCAACGCCATCGGGCGCAACCTTGTAGAGATCAATCAGGGCAATCTGCGCTCGGTCGCCGTGGCCCAGTCAGGTGACCGTACGCGCCTGGTGCTCAACCTCAAGCAGGCTTCGGGCTACCGGGCCCAAGTGCAGGGCAACGCGCTGTTGCTGGTGCTCGACGTCGGTGGCTCGGCCGCCGAATCAGTGGTTGCGGCTCCCGCCGCCGCTGCAGGCAGCACTTTCTCGCCGGCCCAAAACGTTGACACCCAGACGCTGCGCGACATCGACTTCCGGCGCGGCAGCGACGGAGCCGGTCGCGTCATCGTGAGCCTGCCCAGCACGCAGGTCGGCGTCGATATCCGCCAGCAGGGCCAGAACCTGGTGGTGGAGTTCCTGCGCTCGTCGCTGCCCGAAGCGCTTCGCCGCCGCCTCGACGTGACCGACTTCGGCACGCCAGTGCGAACGGTGGCCACCTTCCAGAATGGCGACCGTGTGCGCATGGTGGTCGAACCCACTGGCGCGTGGGAACACAGTGCTTACCAGACGGACAACCAGTTCGTCTTGGAAGTACGGCCGATGAAGGTGGACCCGAACAAGCTCACGCAGGGCCCGGGCTTCAGCGGCGAGAAGCTCAGCCTCAACTTCCAGAACATCGAGGTCCGCGCACTGCTGCAGGTCATCGCTGACTTCACCAACTTCAACGTCGTCACCTCCGACACCGTCACCGGCACGGTCACGCTGCGCTTGAAGGACGTGCCTTGGGACCAAGCCCTGGACATCATCCTGCAGAGCAAAGGCCTGGGCGTGCGCAAAAACGGCAACGTTCTGTGGATCGCCCCGAAGGAAGAACTCACCGCCAAAGAGCAGATCGAGCTCGAGTCGCGCAAGAAGATCGCCGACCTTGAGCCCACCCGCACGCAGTCGTTCCAGCTCAATTACACCAAGGCTGAGGAAGTGGCCAAGGGTCTTTCCGGGCAGACACTCGTCGGCGGCGGTGGCGGAGCTAACCAG
The DNA here is from genome assembly GCA_044360025.1 of Rubrivivax sp. Lineage (GTDB taxonomy): Bacteria > Pseudomonadota > Gammaproteobacteria > Burkholderiales > Burkholderiaceae_C > Rubrivivax. The sequence continues at coordinate 40,621 of JBIKLC010000006.1, forward strand.
CCCGGCCGCATCCTCAGCGCGCGCGGCAGCGTGTTGTTCGAGTCGCGGACGAACCAGCTATTCGTGACCGACGTGCCCAGCAAGCTTGAGGAGATCCAGCAACTGATCGCCAAGATCGACATCCCGGTGCGCCAGGTTTTGATCGAGGCGCGCATTGTCGAGGCCGACGACAGCTTCGGGCGTAATTTGGGTGTCAAGCTGGGCGCTACGGACGCGCGAGGCACGCCCACGCGCTCGGGCATCAGCATCGGCGGCACCTACGATGCCATCGGGGTGCAGACGGGTCAGATTCCGGCGCCGGTCGACTTCCAGCCGAACTCGCAGTTCGTCAGCTTGCCCGCAGCCGGCATCAGCGGTGCCAGCGCGGCCACCTTTGCGCTGAGCCTGTTCGGCGCTTCGGCCAACCGCTTCCTGAACCTCGAGCTGTCGGCGCTTGAGGCCGAGGGTCGCGGCAACATCGTCTCAAGCCCACGCGTCATCACGGCCGACCAGCGCGAAGCGCTGATCGAGCAGGGCGAGGACATCCCCTACCAGCAGGCCACCAGCAGCGGCGCCACCTCCGTGTCATTCAAAAAGGCGACGCTGAGCCTGAAGGTCAAGCCGCAGATCACGCCCGAAGGCAACGTGATCCTCAACGTCGAAGTCAACAAGGACAGTCGCGGCGCGCTGACGACCGCCGGCCCGGCCATCAACACCAAGCGCGTGACCACCGAGGTGCTGGTCGAGAACGGCGGCACGGTGGTGATCGGCGGCATCTTCACGCAGGACGAGCAGAACAGCGTCAGCAAGGTGCCGGTGCTGGGTGATATCCCGTACGTCGGCGCGCTGTTCCGCAGCACCGAGAAGAGCACGCGTAAGACCGAGCTGCTCGTGTTCATCACGCCCAAGATCGTCACCGATCGCTCGGCGGCGCGCTGAAGACCGCCTGCGACGGACCAGGGACCAGACCATGCAGACCCTTCATCGATTTCTTGCAACCTTGGCGGTCTTGGCCGTCTCAGCGTGCGGTGGTGGCAACGGCGGCGCGCCTTTTGGCGGGCCCGGACGTGACCCCGCTCCACCCTCTGGCAATGTCGCGAGCGACATCACCGTCGGGCTGAGTGCGCCAACCCTGAACAGCGCCGGATCGGACACCGTAACGGCAACGGTGACGGCCGTCGATGCCAATCGAAACACCGTCAGCGGCATCCCGGTCAGCGTGGCGGTGGACAACTCCGCAACGATCGCGGTGTCGGGCACGAGCACCAATGCGTCGGGCGTGGTGACGGGCACCATCCGGACCGGCGGCAGCAGTGCAAACCGAACCATCACGGTGACCGTGACCAGCGGTGCGTTGGTGAGAACGGCGTCTCTTCAGGTTGTGGGAACGAGCATCACCGGCACACCGGTGCCGGCGGTCATTGAACCTTCCGCGGCCGGCGTGGTGCAGTTCCGGGTGCTGGATTCGGCTGCCAACGCCGTCGTTGGCACCCAGATCGCCGTCACCGGGCCCGGGGGTGTCACCACCACTGCCGTGACAGGTGCGAACGGCACCTACGAGTACCGTTACACCGCACCAGCAGCAGCAGGCACCCTCAACATTCTGGCAGCGGCTGCAGGTGCCGAGCTGCCGACAAGTGTTCTGGTCCAATCGGGCCCCGGGGCCATTCCTCCCGTTGCCGCCGGCTCAGTCCGTTCTGCATCTGTCGCGGCTAATCCGCGGGTGGTGGCGGTAAACACGAGTACGGCCACCACCAACCGAGCCGAGTTGCGCGCTCTGTTCGTGGGTGATTCGAATGCCCCCATACGGAACATCCGGGTGCGATTCGATCTTGCCGGCGATGCGAATTCGATCGGCGGCACCTTTTCCACGGGCAGCACGACCGTCTACAGCGATGCAAATGGTGCGGCTGTCTCGGCCTACATCCCAGGCGCTCGCTTCAGCCCAACCGACGGCCTTACGGTTCGAGCCTGCTGGGACTACACGGATTTTGCGTCGGGCTCCTGCCCCAACAGCGTCACCACCACACTGACGGTGATCTCCGACGCCCTTTCCGTCACGGTAGGCAGCGACAACCTCATCACGGTGGGCGATCTGGTCTACACCCGGCGGTTCTTGGTTCAGGTCAACGACAGTTCCGGTCTGCCGAAAGCCGACGTGCTGGTCAGCCCACTACTTGACCTGCCACGCTACAGCAAGGGCGAATGGGTCTACGTGAAGAGTGAGGGCCAATGGAGTCAAACCGTCAGGGCTGTATGTGATAACGAAGACCTCAACCGAAACGGAGTGCTTGAACTTTACGGTAGTGGTGTAGCGGAAGACGCCGACGGCGATGGCCAATTGGAGCCCAGAAAGGCAGATGCTGTGATCTCCTTCGAAGGCAGCAATCGAACCGACGCAAGCGGCCAGGTGAGAATGAAGATTACGTATCCACAAAACGTAGCCTCGTGGGTCGACTTCAACCTGTTGGTGGCCGCCTCGGGTGTGGCAGGAACCGAGGGGCGCGCAACCTACCCGGGCGTCCTGTCCGTTCCGATCTCTGTCGTCAAGACCGAAGCCACGCCTGCGTTCGTCGTCAGTCCGTACGGCTTAAGTACAAGCAGTTACGTAGCAGTGAGCCCACCCGCCGCTCCAAGGTCTGCGTTGCTCTGCACGACCGCGGATTGACTACCAACGTAGGGGCCGCTGCAGCCCTCAGCCGGGTTCGTTCGAGCCTGTCTGTGTCTCTGGTGGGCATGCCCGGTTGCGGCAAGTCCACCGTCGGCCGTCAGCTCGCTCGGCAGATCGATCTTTCCTTTGCCGACAGCGACCGCGAGGTCGAATCTCGAATCGGCATGCCGATCGCCGATTTCTTCGCACGCGAAGGCGAGGAGCGCTTCCGCGACATCGAGCAGGATGTCATCGACGAGCTCACCTCACGAGGCGGACAGGTTCTGGCCACGGGCGGCGGCGCCGTGCTGCGGCCGTCCAACCGCGATGCCCTGCACTCGCGCACGCACGTGCTGTACCTGCGCGCGTCGGCCGAGGAACTGGCGCGCCGGCTGCGCCACGACACCCAGCGCCCGCTGCTGCAGGTGGCCGACCCGCTGCAGCGCCTGCGCGAGTTGTTCCGCGAGCGCGATCCGCTGTACCGGCGCACCGCGCACTTCGTCATCGAGGCCACGCGATCCTCGGTGCCGGCACTGCTGAACATGGCGCTGATGCAGCTCGAGATGGCCGGTCTTGTCGACCCCGCCCGCGCGCCGGCCGCCACAGGCGGCAACGAGGCCGACTGAACCGGCCCCGTACACTGCCGGCATGACACAGCACCGCCGCACACCGCGCGTCGTCGAGGTGCGCACGCCCAGCAAGCACTACGACATCCTCATCGGCCGCGGTCTCCTGGCCGACCGCGCGGCTTGGCAGGGTCTGCCCCGCTGCACCCATGCGGTGCTCGTGAGCAACCCCACGGTGTTCGCGCTGCACGGCGAGCACGCCCTGGCGTCGCTACAAACGCTGGACCCCCGCGCCAGCCACGTGCTGCTGCCCGACGGCGAAGCCTACAAGGACTGGCAACACCTGAACCTGGTGTTCGACCACCTGCTGCGCGAAGCCTGCGACCGCAAGGCGATGCTGTTTGCGTTGGGTGGCGGCGTCGTCGGCGACATGACGGGCTTCGCCGCCGCCTGCTACATGCGCGGCGTGCCCTTCGTGCAGCTGCCGACCACGCTGCTGGCGCAGGTGGATTCGTCGGTGGGCGGCAAGACCGCCATCAACCACCCGCTGGGCAAGAACATGATCGGCGCCTTCCAGCAGCCCGAGCGCGTGCTGTGCGACCTGGACACCCTGGCAACGCTGCCGCCACGCGAGATGCGCGCGGGCCTGTCCGAGGTCATCAAGTACGCGCCGATCGCCGACGCGCCGCTGCTCGACTGGCTCGAGGCGAACCTCGACGCGCTGCTGGCTGGCGACGCGGAGGCGCTCGCCTACGCCGTGCAGCGCTCGTGCGAGATCAAGGCCGAGGTCGTGGGCGACGACGAACGCGAGGGCGGGCGGCGCGCCATCCTGAACTTCGGCCACACCTTCGGCCACGCCATCGAGGCGGGCCTCGGCTACGGGCAGTGGTTGCACGGCGAGGCCGTGGGGTGCGGCATGGTGATCGCGGCCACTCTGTCGGCCGACCTCGGCCTGGTACCCACCGCCTGGGCGGACCGCATCGTGCGGCTGGTGCAGCGCACCGGGCTGCCGGTGCAGGCGCCGGACCTGGGCGCCGAGCGCTGGTTCGAGCTGATGGCGGTCGACAAGAAGGCCGAGGCGGGCGATATCCGCTACGTGCTGCTCGAGGGCCAGGGGCACGCCGCGCTGCGCAGCGTACCCCGCGCCACGGTGCAGGCCGCCCTGAACCGCCACACCGTGGCGCCGCACTCCGGCGCTGCGCTGCCGGCTTGAGCGCCCTGCCGGCGCCGGGGGCCGCCGGGCCGGGGCCTGCCGTGGCACCCTGGGCCAGCGACCCGCGGCGCTCTCGCGGGCGACGCATCGCCGAGCCGCCGTCGCCGCCGCGCACCGAACATCAGCGCGACCGCGACCGCATCGTGCACAGCAACGCCTTCCGGCGGCTGGTCTACAAAACCCAGGTCTTCATCAACCACGAGGGCGACCTGTTCCGCACGCGGCTGACGCACTCGCTGGAGGTGGCGCAGCTCGGCCGCTCGGCCGCGCGGGCGCTCGGCCTCGACGAGGATCTCGTCGAGGCCATCGCGCTTGCGCACGACCTGGGCCACACGCCCTTCGGGCACGCCGGGCAGGATGCCCTGGCCGATTGCATGGCCGGGCACGGTGGCTTCGAGCACAACCTGCAGAGCCTGCGCGTGGTGGACAAGCTAGAGGCCCGCTATGCCGCCTTCGACGGGCTGAACCTGAGCTTCGAGGTGCGGGAAGGCATCCTCAAACACTGCAGCCGCCGCAACGCCGAGCGTCTACTGGCCGCGGAGCCCGAAGGGCCGGCCTGGCGGTTCGTGCATGGGGGGTCGCCGAGTCTGGAGGCGCAACTCGTCAATGTGGCCGACGAGCTGGCCTACAGCGCCCACGATGCCGACGACGGCGTGCGTTCGGGGCTGATCACGATGGATCAGCTGCTGGACGTGCCGCTGGTCGCACGCCACCACAGCGGGGTGCGCGCCGCCCACCCTGCCCTCGACGCCCGCCGCGCCCTGCACGAGACGCTGCGGCGCATGTTGTCCGAGCAGATCCACGACCTCGTCGCGCACACCCGCGCCGCCTGCGACGCTGCCGCAGGCCAGGCGCCCCTCGATGCCGAGGCGGTGCGCCAGCGGCCGCCGTTGGTGGGTCTGTCACCCAGCTTGCGCGACGAGGCAGCGGCGCTGAAAAGGCTGCTCTTCCGGCAGCTGTACCGGCACCCTCGCGTCGCCGAGCGCACCGGCGTTGCGCGGCGCGTGCTGGCCGAACTGTTCGACGCCTACCGCGCAGCACCGGGCGAGATGAGTCCCGACTACGCCCGCGCCTCCGAAGACCCGGCCCGCACCGTGGCCGACTATGTGGCCGGCATGACCGACCGCTTCGCCTTGCGCGAACACCACCGGCTCACGGGCCAGCGCTTGTTCGACTGGTAAGCGCCCACTTGCCATGGCACGGCTACCCCGACTGGCCCTGGCAGGCCACGCCCACTGGTTGCTGCAACGCGGGCTGAGCGGCCGGCCGGTCTTTCATGATGACGCCGACAGCGACGCCTATCTCGCCGCCCTTCGCGAAGCAGCCGCTACCGCCAGCGTGCACCTGCATGCCTTCGCACTGTCCGACGACGCCGTGCACCTGGTGGTCACCCCTACCGGCGACGAGGGGCCGAGTCGCCTCATGCAGGCCCTGGGCCGTCGTTACGTGAGCGCCCACCACCGTCGCCACGGCGGGAGCGGAACCCTCTGGGACGGGCGATTCCGCTGCGCGGTCGTCGAGGCCGGCGCCCCGCTGTTGGCCGTGTTGCTCCTGGTGGACGGCCTGGCGCCCGCGCCTGGGCGCAGCAGCGCCGGCCACCGCAGCGGCCATGCGGAGCGGCGGGTGCTGCTCGTCGATCCGCCCGAGGTGTGGACATTGGGCAACACCCCCTTCGAGCGCGAATCGGCTTGGCGACAGCGGCTGGAAGACGGCCTGCCCATCGCGCAGCGCCAGGGTCTGATGGACGCGGTGGCGGGCAACTGGGCCATCGGATCCACCGCCTTTGCACGGGCGCTGGCCGAAAAGGCGGCACGACCCACCCGGCCACGCCCACGGGGCAGGCCAGCGGCCGGCCCTAGGGCCAGCTGACCGATCGCCCGGCCGGGTGCGGACCGCAGCGCTGCGCGCGGTCGAATTTGCTCCGTCGCAGTGCAGCTGGCCTCCGCCGGCGCCCGCCAGCGTGCCAGACGCACCTAGAACGGGCACGACTATGTCCCCTATTAAATTGATATCGGTGGATAAACCTACGTTTCGGAGTCTGACCCCACTTCTTTTTGTTTGCCCTCCATGCTGCACTGCGATAGGCTGCGCAGCCTTCGGCTACCCCGGCCGGAGTCGGCGCTCGCCCAGCCCAACCAAGGGCCCGGCACGCGCCACCCCAGGAGACCACGATGAGCGCCCACCGCCCCCTGCCTGCCGTTGACGCAACACCGCCCGAGCACGCCAGCCAGCACGGCCTGTACAGCCCGGCTCACGAACACGACGCCTGCGGCGTGGGCTTCGTCGCCCACATCAAAGGGCATAAGGCGCACAGCATCGTCGAGCAGGGTCTGAAGATCCTGGAGAACCTCGACCACCGCGGCGCCGTCGGGGCCGACGCGCTGATGGGCGACGGCGCGGGCATCCTGATCCAGATCCCCGACGAGTACTACCGCGCCCAGATGCAGGCCCAGGGCGTGACGCTGCCGCCGCCGGGCGAGTACGGCGTCGGCATGATCTTCCTGCCCAAGGAGCACGCCTCGCGCCTGGCCTGCGAGCAGGAGATGGAGCGCGCCATCAAGGCCGAAGGCCAGGTGCTGCTGGGCTGGCGCGACGCGCCGGTCAACCGCGACATGCCCATGAGCCCCGCCGTGCGCGCCAAGGAGCCGGTGATCCGCCAGGTGTTCATCGGCCGCGGCCCCGACGTCATCGTGCCCGACGCGCTGGAGCGCAAGCTCTACGTCATCCGCAAGACGGCCAGCGCAGCCATCCAGGCGCTGAAGCTCACGCACAGCCGCGAGTACTACGTGCCCAGCATGAGCTGCCGCACCGTCATCTACAAGGGCCTGTTGCTGGCCGACCAGGTGGGCGTGTACTACCGCGACCTGGCCGACCCGCGCGTGACCAGCGCCCTGGCCCTGGTGCACCAGCGCTTCAGCACCAACACCTTCCCCGAGTGGCCGCTGGCGCACCCCTACCGCTTCGTGGCGCACAACGGCGAGATCAACACCGTCAAGGGCAACTTCAACTGGATGCGCGCCCGCGAGGGCGTGATGAAGTCGCCGGTGCTGGGCGACGACCTGAAGAAGCTCTACCCCATCAGCTTCGAAAGCCAGAGCGATACGGCCACCTTCGACAACGCGCTGGAACTGCTCACGATGAGCGGGTACCCGCTGGCGCAGGCCGCGATGATGATGATCCCCGAGGCCTGGGAGAACCACGAGCTGATGGACGAACGCCGCCGCGCGTTCTACGAGTACCACGCGGCGATGATGGAACCCTGGGACGGCCCAGCCGCGATGGTGTTCACCGACGGCAAGCAGATTGGCGCCACGCTCGACCGCAACGGCCTGCGCCCGGCGCGCTACATCGTCACCGACGACGACCTGGTGGTCATGGCCAGCGAGAGCGGCGTGCTGCCCGTGCCCGAGAGCCGCATCCTCAAGAAGTGGCGGCTGCAGCCGGGCAAGATGTTCCTGATCGACCTCGAGCAGGGCCGCATCGTCGACGACGAGGAGCTGAAGAACCAGTTCGCCAACGCGCGCCCGTACCGCCAGTGGATCGAGAACGTGCGCATCCGGCTGGACTCGCTCGACGTGCACGGCACGCCCGAGCCGCACCGCGAGCCGCTGCTCGACCGCCAGCAGGCCTTCGGCTACACGCAGGAGGACCTCAAGTTCCTGCTCGCGCCGATGGCCGCACAGGGCGAGGAGGCCATCGGCAGCATGGGCAACGACAGCCCGCTGGCCGTGCTCTCCGACAAGAACAAGCCCCTCTACAACTACTTCAAGCAGCTGTTCGCCCAAGTCACGAACCCGCCGATCGACCCGATCCGCGAGGCCATCGTGATGAGCCTGAACAGCTTCATCGGCCCCAAGCCTAACCTGCTGGACATCAACGCGGTCAACCCGCCGATGCGGCTGGAGGTGACGCAGCCCATCCTCGATTTCGACGACATGGCGCGGCTGCGCGCCATCGAGTCGCACACGGGCGGCAAGTTCAAGAGCTGCACGCTGGACATCACCTACCCGCGCGCCTGGGGCCGCGAGGGCGTGGAGGCGCAACTCGCCAGCCTGTGCGCCGAGGCCGTGGACGCCATCAAGGGCGGCCACAACATCCTGATCGTGTCGGACCGCGCGATGGACCGCGAGCGCATCGCGATTCCCGCGCTGCTGGCGCTTTCGGCCGTGCACCACCACCTGGTGCGCGAGGGCCTGCGCACCACCGCGGGCCTGGTGGTGGAGACCGGCAGCGCGCGCGAGGTGCACCACTTCGCCGTGCTGGCCGGCTACGGCGCCGAGGCCGTGCACCCCTACCTGGCGATGGAGACGCTGCTGGAACTCCACCAGGCGCTGCCGGGCAAGCTCGATGCCGACAAGGCGCTTTACAACTACGTCAAGGCCATCGGCAAGGGGCTGTCGAAGATCATGTCCAAGATGGGCGTGAGCACGTACATGTCCTACTGCGGCGCGCAGCTGTTCGAGGCCATCGGCCTGGAGAAGAGCTTCGTCGACAAGTACTTCCGCGGCACCGCCAGCCAGGTGGGCGGCATCGGCGTGTTCGAGGTGGCCGAGGAGGCGCTGCGCATGCACGTCGCGGCCTTCGGCACCGACCCCACGCTCGCCACCATGCTCGACGCCGGCGGCGAGTACGCCTGGCGCGTGCGCGGCGAAGAGCACATGTGGACGCCCGACGCCATCGCCAAGCTGCAGCACAGCACGCGCGCCAACCGCTGGGACACCTACAAGGAATACGCCCAGATCGTCAACGACCAGAGCCGCCGCCACATGACGCTGCGCGGCCTGTTCGAGTTCCGGGTCGATCCCGCGCGGGCGATCCCGCTCGACGAGGTCGAGCCCGCCAGCGATATCGTCAAGCGCTTCGCCACCGGCGCGATGTCGCTGGGCAGCATCTCCACCGAGGCGCACTCGACGCTCGCCATTGCCATGAACCGCATCGGCGGCAAGAGCAACACCGGTGAAGGCGGCGAGGATCCCGCGCGCTACCGCAACGAGCTCAAGGGCATCCGCATCGCCGCCGGCACCAAGGTGTCCGACGTCATCGGCGCCAAGGTCATCGAGGCCGACTACGAGCTGCGCGAGGGCGACAGCCTGCGCAGCAAGATCAAGCAGGTGGCCTCGGGGCGCTTCGGCGTGACCACCGAGTACCTGGTCAGCGCCGACCAGATCCAGATCAAGATGGCCCAGGGCGCCAAGCCCGGCGAGGGCGGCCAGCTGCCCGGCGGCAAGGTGTCTGAGTACATCGGCTTCCTGCGCTACAGCGTGCCGGGCGTGGGCCTGATCAGCCCGCCGCCGCACCACGACATCTACTCCATCGAAGACCTGGCGCAGCTGATCCACGACCTGAAGAACGCCAACCCGCGCGCCGACATCAGCGTCAAGCTGGTCAGCGAGGTCGGCGTGGGCACCATCGCCGCCGGCGTGGCCAAGTGCAAGGCCGACCACGTGGTGATCGCCGGCCACGATGGCGGCACCGGCGCCAGCCCCTGGAGCAGCATCAAGCACGCCGGCACGCCCTGGGAGCTGGGCCTGGCGGAGACGCAGCAGACGCTGGTGCTCAACCGCCTGCGCGGCCGCATCCGCGTGCAGGCCGACGGCCAGATGAAGACCGGCCGCGACGTCGTCATCGGCGCGCTGCTCGGCGCCGACGAGTTCGGCTTCGCCACCGCGCCGCTGGTGGTGGAGGGCTGCATCATGATGCGCAAGTGCCACCTCAACACCTGCCCGGTGGGCGTGGCGACGCAGGACCCGGTGCTGAGGAAGAAGTTCGCCGGTAGACCTGAGCACGTCGTCAACTACTTCTTCTTCGTGGCCGAGGAGGCGCGCCAGATCATGGCGCAGCTGGGCATCCGCACCTTCGACGAGCTGATCGGCCGCGCCGACCTGCTCGACACCAAGAAGGGCATCGAGCACTGGAAGGCCCGCGGCCTGGACTTCAGCCGCATCTTCCACCAGCCCGCCATGCCGGCCGAGGTGCCGCGCCACCAGGTGGACGAGCAGGACCACGGCCTGCGCAAGGCGCTGGACCTGAAGCTCATCGAGCGCTGCCGGCCGGCGCTGGAGCGCGGCGAGAAGGTGCAGTTCATGGAGGACGCGCGCAACCGCAACCGCAGCGTCGGCGCCATGCTCTCGGGCGAGCTCGTGCGGCTGCGCCCCGAGGGCCTGCCGGACCACACCATCTTCATGCAGCTGGAGGGCACCGGCGGCCAGAGCTTCGGCGCGTTCCTGGCCCGCGGCATCACGATGTACCTGATCGGCGACGCCAACGACTACACCGGCAAGGGCCTGTCGGGCGGCCGCATCGCCGTGCGGCCCAGCATCGATTTCCGCGGCGACGCCACCCAAAACATCATCGTCGGCAACACGGCGCTTTATGGCGCCACGAGCGGCGAGGCCTTCTTCCGCGGCGTGGCCGGCGAGCGCTTCGCGGTGCGCCTGAGCGGCGCCACCGCGGTGGTGGAGGGCACGGGCGACCACGGCTGCGAGTACATGACCGGCGGCACGGTGGTCGTGCTGGGCAAGACCGGGCGCAACTTCGCGGCCGGGATGAGCGGCGGCGTGGCCTACGTCTACGACGAGGATGGCCGCTTCGCACGCCGCTGCAACACCAGCATGGTCGCGCTGGAAAAGGTGCTGCCGCGTGAAGAGCAGGCCGGCCAGCCCGTTGCGAGCCTGCACCGCGAGCTGGCCGACGACGCGCTGCTGAAGAAGCTCATCGAGGAGCACCATCGCTGGACGGGCAGCCTGCGCGCGCGCGAGCTGCTGGACAGCTGGCCCGAGTCGCGCGCGAAGTTCGTGAAGGTCTTCCCGCACGAGTACAAGCGCGTGCTGGGCGAGCGCGCCGCCAGGGCGGCGGCCGCCAGCGCCACCGCGAAGGCCCAGTCGTCGTCGGCCGCCGTGGCCGGCCAATGAGTGGAGCCCCGGCCGCGGGGTACCGCGGCCACCCCAAAGGGGTTGGTTTCGTCAATCTACAGCTGAGAGCAACACCATGGGCAAGGTCACCGGTTTCCTGGAGTACGAGCGCCTCGAAGAGGGCTACGAGCCGCCGCAGCAGCGCGTGAAAAACTGGAAGGAGTTCGTCATCACGTTGGCCGAAGACCAGGCCAAGGTGCAGGGTGCGCGCTGCATGGACTGCGGCACGCCGTTCTGCAACAGCGGATGCCCGGTCAACAACATCATCCCCGACTTCAACGACCTCGTGTACCAGGGCGACTGGGCCAGCGCCATCGAGGTGCTGCACCAGACGAACAACTTCCCCGAGTTCACCGGTCGCGTCTGCCCCGCGCCCTGCGAGGCGGCCTGCACGCTCAACGTCAACGACGACCCGGTGGGCATCAAGAGCATCGAGCACGCCATCATCGACCGCGCCTGGGGCGAGGGCTGGGTGAAGCCGCAGCCGCCGGCCGCGAAGACGGGCCGGAAGGTCGCCATCGTCGGCAGCGGCCCTGCCGGCCTGGCCGCGGCGCAGCAGCTGGCCCGGGCCGGCCACGACGTGACGGTGTTCGAGAAGAACTCGCGCATCGGCGGCCTGCTGCGCTACGGCATCCCCGATTTCAAGATGGAGAAGACGCACATCGACCGACGCATCGAGCAGATGCAGGCCGAGGGCGTGGTGTTCCGCGCCAGCGTGCTGGTGGGCGTGCTGCCCGCCGAGGGCGCCGCCAGCAAGGTGACGAACGATGCGCAGGAGACGATCACGCCCGAGCAGCTGAAGGCCGGCTTCGATGCCGTGTTACTGGCCGGCGGAAGCGAAACCAGCCGCGACCTGCCCGTGCCCGGGCGCGAACTCGACGGCGTGCACTTCGCGATGGAGTTCCTGCCGCAGCAGAACAAGGTGGTCGCCGGCGACAAGGTGAAGAAGCAGATCCGCGCCGACGGCAAGCACGTCATCGTGATCGGCGGCGGCGACACCGGCTCGGACTGCGTGGGCACCAGCAACCGCCACGGCGCGGCCAGCGTGACGCAGTTCGAGCTGATGCCGCAGCCACCCGAGCAGGAAGACAAGCCGCTGACCTGGCCCTACTGGCCCACGAAGCTGCGCACCAGCTCCAGCCACGAGGAAGGCTGCGAGCGCAGCTTCGCCATCGCGACGAAGGCTTTCGTCGGCAACAAGGGCAAGCTCACCGGCCTGAAAACCGTGCACGTGCAGTGGCAGGGCGGCAAGATGGTCGAGCTGCCTGGCACCGAGAAGGAGTGGAAGGCCGATCTCGTGCTGTTGGCCATGGGCTTCACCGCCCCGGTGCCCACCGTGCTCGAGGCCTTTGGCGTGGAGCGCGACAACCGCGGCAACGCCAAGGCCGCGACCGAATCGGCTACGGCCTACCGCACCAACGTGGACAAAGTGTTCGCGGCCGGCGACATGCGGCGCGGTCAGAGCCTGGTGGTGTGGGCCATCCGCGAAGGCCGCCAGGCGGCGCACGCGGTGGACGAGTACCTGATGGGCAGCAGCGTTCTACCCCGCTGAAGCGGCGTTTCGCGCCCGGAAGAGGGCACTTCATCACCCCACGCATCCGGGTTTGCCCTGCATGCCACAATCCTCGCCGCTCGTGCCGGGCTCCGGCGCGCCCGACGGCCAGCCTTGTTCGACAACCCCTTCATCGAGATCGACCACGTCACGTTCGGGTACGACAACACCCGGACCATCCTGTCTGACGTGTCGCTGAAGTTCCCGCGCGGCAAGGTCACGGCCATCCTCGGCGGCTCGGGCTGCGGCAAGACCACGCTGATGCGCCTGATCGGCGGCGTGCACGCGGCCGACAAGGGCCGCGTCGTGTTCGACGGCGAGGTGCTGAACACGCGCGACGACACGCAGCTGTTCCGCATCCGCCGCCGCCTGGGCATGCTGTTCCAGTTCGGGGCCCTGTTCACCGACCTCACGGTCTTCGACAACGTGGCCTTCCCGATGCGCGAGCACACGAAGCTGCCCGAGTCGATGATCCGCGACCTGGTGCTGATGAAGCTCAACGCGGTGGGCCTGCGCGGCGCGGCGCACCTGCGCATCTCCGAGGTGTCGGGCGGCATGGCGCGGCGCATCGCGCTGGCGCGCGCCATCGCGCTGGACCCCGAGCTGATCATGTACGACGAGCCCTTCGCGGGCCTGGACCTCATCAGCATGGGCGTGGCCGCCAAGCTGATCCGCACGCTCAACGACACCACCGGCGCCACCAGCCTGGTGGTCAGCCACGACGTGCCCGAGTGCATGGCCATCAGCGACTGGGTGATCCTGCTGGCCAACCAGGGCCGCGTCGTCGCGCAGGGCACGCCGAAGCAGCTGATGGACAGCCTCGACCCCGAGACGCGCCAGTTCGTGCGCGGCGAGCCCGACGGCCCGGTGAAGTTCCACTTCCCGGCGCGCGAGATCGCCGAGGACTTCCTGCGATGAACCCCGCGCAGCAGCTGCAGCGCCTGGGCGCGTGGGCGCTCGAGCAGTCCCGCGGATGGGGCCACGCCGCCTACTTCGTGTTCGACCTGCTGCGCGTGCTGCCGCCGTCGCTGCGGCGATTCGGCCTCGTCGTCGGCCAGATCTACGCCATCGGCAACCGCTCGCTGATCATCATCTGCGCCTCGGGCCTGGCGGTGGGCTTCGTGCTGGCGCTGCAGATGTACTACGCGCTCGTCACCTTCGGCGCCACCGAGACCATGGGCCTGATCGTCAACCTGGCCCTGGTGCGCGAGCTCGGGCCGGTGGTGGCGGCGCTGCTGTTCGCGGGCCGTGCGGGCACCTCGCTGACGGCCGAGATCGGCCTCATGAAGGCCGGCGAGCAGATCTCGGCGATGGAGCTGATGGCCATCGACCCGCGCGCCCGCGTGCTGGCGCCGCGCTTCATCGGCGGCATCATCTCGCTGCCCCTGCTGGCCATCCTGTTCTCGGCCGTGGGCATCCTGGGCGCCTGGGTCGTGGCGGTGATGCTGATCGGGGTCGACGCCGGCAACTTCTGGTCGATCATGCAGACGCGGGTCGACGTCTGGCGCGACGTCGGCAACGGCGTCGTCAAGGCCTTCGTCTTCGGCGTCATCTGCACGCTGGTGGCGCTGTACCAGGGCTACGAAACCGAGGCCACGCCCGAGGGCGTGGCCTACGCGACGACACGCACGGTGGTGATCTCGTCGCTGTGGGTGCTGGGGATGGACTTCATCCTCACCGCGCTGATGTTCTCGACGCCCTGAGCCGGCGCGTCGACACCACTGGAGAACCCGTCATGGGACGCAAGGGAATCGAGACGCTCGTCGGCCTATTCGTGCTGCTGGGCCTGCTGGGGCTGGTGTTCCTGGCGCTGCAGGCCGCCAACCTCGGGGCCTCCAGCGGCGGTGCCACCTACGCGGTGCAGGCGCGCTTCGACAACGTCGGCGGCCTGAAGCCGCGCGCGCCCGTGCGCGTGGCCGGGGTCACCGTCGGCCGCGTGAAGAGCATCGGCATCGATCCCAAGACCTTCCAGGGCGTGGTCACGCTCGACATCGAGAAGGCCTACAGCTTCCCGAAGGACACGGCGGCCAAGATCCTGACCTCGGGCCTGCTGGGAGACCAGTACATCGGCCTGGAGCCCGGCGGCGACGACGCCAACCTGGCCCCCGGCGACACCATCGCCCAGACGCAGAGCGCCGTGGTGCTGGAAAACCTGATCGGCCAGTTCCTCACCAGCCGCGCCGACAGCGCGGGCTCGGGCGCCGCCGCCGGCACCACCGAGAGCAAGCCATGAGCGCGCCGGGCCGCTCCCAAGCGCTCATCCCGAAGCGCGCAGCGCGGAGGGTAGTCCAGTGAGCGCGCCGGGCCGCTCCCAAGCGCTTATCCCGGAGCGCACAGCGCGGAGGGTAGTCCAGTGAGTGCCCAGCGACGGCAGGCCGCAGCGGCCGCGCTGGCGGCGGCCCTGCTGCTGGGCGGCTGCGCCACCACCGGGCCAGCCACGCCCGGCGACCCCTGGGAGGGCTTCAACCGCAAGGTCTTCGCCTTCAATGAGGCGGTCGATGGCACGGTGTTGCGGCCGGTGGCAGAGACCTACCGCGACGTGGCGCCGGCGCTGGTGCGCAAGGGCGTCTCCAACTTCCTCAGCAACCTCGGCGACCTCAGGTCGGCCGCCAACCACCTGCTCCAGGGCAAGGGCGCCAGTGGCCTCGAGCAGGGCATGCGCTTCCTCACCAACACCTTGTTCGGCCTGGGCGGCCTGCTCGACCCGGCCAGCGAGATGGGCATGACGCGCAAAGTCGAAGACTTTGGCCAGACGCTGGGGCGCTGGGGCATCGGGCCCGGGCCCTACCTCGTGCTGCCGCTGTTGGGGCCCAGTTCGGTGCGCGACGGGATTGGCCGCGTGCCGGAAGTGGCGGTATCGGTGGCTGCCCTGGTCGACGACCGGAGGTTCAACACCGTGACCACGGTGCTGGACGTCGTGGATACGCGGGCCTCGCTGCTGGGCGTGACGGCCTTGGCCGACCGGGTGGCGCTGGACAAGTACAGCTTCTTCCGCCAGGCCTACCTTTCGCGGCGCCGCGACGCGGTGTACGACGGCGCGCCGCCGCCCGAGGTGTTCGAGGACATCGGCGACGACCCGCCGCCCGCCGCACGGCCCGCCTCGGCGCCGCCGCCGCGCCCGACCCCCCGATGAGGTGTGCACGGCGCGCTGGACTCGCGCGTTGAACGCGCATGAATCGTCTTTTTGCCCGCCCACCGGGCGACCGAACTTGAAAGGAACGCCGTGATTGCCATCCTCCGCCGCTTCGTCGCCACGACGCTGCTGCTCGCGACCGGGGCCGCGCTGGCCGCCACGCCGGCGCCCGACGCGCTGATCCGCCAAGTGTCCACCGAGGTGCTCGAGACCGCCAGGAACGACAAAGCCATCCAGGCCGGTGACGTTTCGCGCGTCGCGGCCCTGGTCGAGAGCAAGGTCATGCCGCACGTCGACTTCGAGGTCGTCACGCGCTCGGCCGTGGGGCCGCAGTGGCGCAGCGCCAGCGCCGAGCAGCGCAGCCGCCTGCAGGCCGAGTTCAAGCAACTGCTCATCCGTGTCTACGCCGGCGCGCTCACCGAGCTGAAGGACCAGACCGTGCAGATTACGCGCATGCAGGCGGTGCAGGGCAGCACGCAGGTCATCGTGCAGTCCGAGGTACGCGGCAAGGGCGAGCCGGTGAAGCTGGACTATCGGCTCGACAAGCGCGGCGACGCCGGGGCCGAGAGCTGGAAGATCATCGACGTCAACGTCGCCGGCCTGTGGCTGGTGCAGAACTACCGCACGCAGTTCGCCCAGGAACTCACCAAGGGCGGCATCGACGGCCTGATCGGCGCGCTGGCCGAGCGCAACAAGGGCGGCAAGAGCTGAGCCCCATGGCCGACGACGCCCTGCATCTGCCGGTCCGTGCCACCATCGACGAGACGGCGGCGCTGGCCGCGCAGTTGCCGGCGCAGGTGCGTGCCGGCAGCGGCATGCTGCGCGTGGATGCCTCGGCCGTGACGGCCTCGGACAGCTCCACCATCGCGCTGCTGCTCGAGGCCCGGCGCCAGGCTGAGGCCGCCGGCCGCGGCTTCGAGGTGGCCGGCGCGCCGGCCAAGCTGGTGGACCTGGCGCGCCTTTATGGCGTGGATGGCCTGCTGGCGCTCGTGGCGTCGGAATCCGTATCGTCGGGCGCCACGCCCGGTGCGCCCACGTAGCGCCGCTCGCGCAGGTTCTTCTTGATGGCCTGCAAGGCCGGCCGCAGCCGCGCCGAGCCCAGCCGCAGCGCCACGCCCGTGGTGAGGATGTCCACGATCATCAGGTGCAGCAGCCGCGACACCATGGGGCTGTAGCGGTCGGCGTCCTCCGGGTGGTCGGCGGCCAGCAGGATGCCGCTGGCGCCGGCGGCGCGGCTGTCGATGGCCAGCGGCGAGCCGCTGGCGGTGATGGTGACGACCGTGGCGCCGCGGCGCCGCGCGATGTCGGCCACGTCGATCAGGTCCTTGCTGCGGCCCGAGTTGCTGATGACCACCGCCACGTCGCCAGGCTTGAGCATGGTGGCGCTCATCACCTGCACGTGGCTGTCGCTCAAGGCGAGCGCGTTGACGCCGAGGCGGAAGAACTTGTGCTGCGCGTCCTGCGCCACGATGCCCGAGTTGCCCACGCCGTAGAACTCGATGCGCGCGCCCTCGCCGCTGCGCCGGCCGGCGTCGGCCAGCGCGGCGATGGCGCGTTCCACGCTTTGGTGCGCGGCGGCGTTGCGGTAACGCAGCAGCGCGGCCACCGTGTTGTCGACCACCTTGACGACGATGTCGCCGGCCTTGTCGTCGTCGTCCACCGAGCGGTGCACGAAGGGCACGCCCTCGTTCACGCTGCCGGCGAGCTTGAGCTTGAAGTCGGCCAGGCCGTCGTAGCCCACGCTGCGGCAAAAGCGCACCACGGTCGGCTTGCTGACGTGGGCCCGCTCGGCCAGCTCGACCACGGGCAGCGTGGCGAAGCTGCGCGGGTCGGCCAGCAGCAGCCGGGCCACGCGCTGCTCGGCCGGCGGCAGCGCGGGAATGGAGGCGCGGATGCGTTCGAGCATGGCGGTCAGTCGGGTTGCGCGCCGGGCGGCGCAGGGCGGCCGCGCAGCGTGAAGCGGCCCTGAGTGATGTCGGCCGCGGTCAGCGGCGCGAGCACGTTGCCGGCCTCGGCCTCGTCGAACGGGGCGGGCACGCGCAAGGCGCCGAGGAAGTGGTTGTCGCGGGCCTCGATCGCCACGGCGCTGGCCAGGCGATCGTCGTGCACGCGCACCGCGATGCCGGGCGCGCCGCCGAGGTTGACGACGCTGTTGCCGTGCAGCTGCAGCCGGTGCGGGCGCGGTGTGCCGCCCTCGCCCTCGGCCCCGAAGGCCAGCAGCACCCGGTTCGGGCTGGCGGCGCCCTGCACGATGACGTTGCCCTGCACCAGCGCCTGGCCGCCGTTGGGGAACTCGAGCTCGTACGAGGCCTCGGCGCCGCCCTCGGCGGCGTCGCCGAGCCAGCTGGACAGCACCTCGTTGACGGCGGCGCGGCTCTTCAGCAGGTGGCCGTGGCGGCCGCCGTGGAAGCGGCAGCGCGCCACGCGCAGCCGGGCGATGCGCCCGACGTAGAGCAGGTGCGTCAGGCCGGCACCGGCCGGCACCACGGGCGCGTCGCCGAAGCGGCAGGCCTCGATGTCGAGCTCGGCGCCGCCGTCGTTGCTGCTCAGCAGGCCCATCTGGTTGTCGAGGAAGCTGCAGTCGCGCAGCTCGAGCCGGCCGCGCTCGAAGCGGATGCCGGCGCCATTGCCGTCAGGGACGCGCGCGCCGCGGAACGCGAGCCCCTCGATGCGCACCGCGCCGCCCCGCACCACCAGCAGCGCCTTGCCCTCGGCGTGCGCGCCGTCCGCCTGCAGCACGGCGCCGTCGTGCCCGCGCAGCCGCAGCCGCGCCTGCTCGATGACGCCGGCCTGCGCGCGGTGCACGCCGCCGAGCAGCTCCACGGTGTCGTCGTCCCGGGCCTGGCGCAGCGCATCGGCCAGGCTCTCGCCCGGGGCCACGCGCCAGGTGCGGCCGGCGGCGGCACGTGGCCAGGCGGGCGCCAGGCCGGCCAGCGCCGGCACGGCCCGCAACAGCCGGCGTCGCCGCAGCGTCACGCGCTCACTGCTCCTCGGCCCAGGCGCTGCCGTCGCGCGCCACCAGTGCGCTGGCGGCCGCCGGGCCCCAGCTGCCAGCAGCGTAGGGCCGCGGCCCCAGCGTGTCGCCGCGCCAGGCGTGCAGCACGGGCTCGACCCAGCGCCAGGCCTGCTCCTGCTCGTCGCTGCGCACGAACAGGTTCAGGCGGCCGGCCAGGGCGTCCATCAGCAAGCGCTCGTAGGCGCCCACACGCTCGCTGGCGAAGGCCCTGCCGAAGTCGAGGTCCAGGCTCACCGGGTGCAGCCGTTCCTCGCCGCCGCCGCTGGACGTCCCCCCTTTTGCGGCCAGCAGGTGCAGTTCCAGGCCATCCTCGGGCTGCAGCTTGATGACCAGCTTGTTGGCCGCGCGCGTGCCCGGAAAGATGGGGTGCGGCACCTCGCGGAAATTGACGACGATCTGCGCGTCGCGCGCCGGCATGCGCTTGCCGGTGCGCAGGTAGAAAGGCACGCTGGCCCAGCGCCAGTTCTGCACCTCGGTGCGCAGGGCCACGAAGGTCTCGCAGGCGCTGCCCGCCGGCACCTTGTCTTCCTCCAGGTAGCCGGGCACGCGCTGCCCGCCCACCGTGCCGGCCTTGTACTGGCCGCGCACGACGTCGCGCGCCACCGCCTCGGCGGTGAAGGGCTTCAGCGACTTCAGCACCTTGAGCTTCTCGTCGCGGATGGCGTCGGCGTCGCCCGTGCTCGGCGGCTCCATCGCGATCATCGTCAGCAACTGCAGCGCGTGGTTCTGGACCATGTCGCGCAAGGCACCGGTGCGGTCGTAGAAGTCGCCGCGCGTGCCCACGCCGATGCTCTCGGCCAGCGTGATCTGGATGTTGGCGATGCTCTCGCGCCGCCACAACGGCTCGAACAGCGCGTTGCCGAAGCGCAGCGCCATCAGGTTCTGCACCGCGGGCTTGCCGAGGTAGTGGTCGATGCGCAGCGCCTGCTCCTCGGCGTAGGCGGCGCGCACGACGCGGTTGATCTCCTGGGCGCTGGCGAGGTCGTGGCCCAGGGGCTTTTCGAGCACCACGCGCATGTTCGGGGCGTTCAGGCCGGCGGCGCCGAGCTGCGCGCAGACCACCGGGAACAGGTGCGGGCTGGTGGCCAGGAACAGCACCACCGTGTCGGCGCCGCGCGCGTCGACCCAGGCCTTCAGGCCGCGGTAGTCGTCGGGCAGCGAGAGATCCATGCGCCGGTAGTGCAGCATCCCGGCAAAGCGCGCGTACTCCTCGTCGCTGGGCTGCTTGGCCTCCTCGACACCCGCGAACCGGGCACGGATGTAGTCGCGGTACTCGGCGTCGCTGCGCTCGTCGCGCGCCACGGCCAGGATGCGGCCACCCTCGGGCAGCTTGCCGTGGCGGAACGCCTGGAACAGCGCCGGCATCAGCTTGCGCCAGGTGAGGTCGCCGGTGCCGCCGAACAGAACGAGGTCGAAAGACATGCGCGTGTAATTTTGTTACAGGCCGGATAATGCCCAGGTTTCAGGGGTGGGTCAAACCCCTGCGCTACCCCGCCGCAGGCGGCTCAGGGGTGCGCCAGCGCCAGCGCCTGCTCGAGGTCGGCGATGAGGTCGGCCGTATCTTCCAGGCCGGTGGACAGGCGCAGCAGGTCGGGCGGGGCGGGCGTGCCGGCACCTTCGACACTGGCGCGGTGCTCGATCAGGCTCTCGGTGCCGCCCAGCGAGGTGGCGCGCTTCCAGATCGCCGTCTTCGCGGCCACGGCGATGGCCGCGGCCTCGCCGCCGCGGGTGCGGATGGACAGCATGCCGCCGAAGCCGCCGCTCATCTGGCGCCGGCTCACCTCGTGCCCCGGGCAGCGCGGCAGGCCCGGGTACAGCACCTCGGCCACCCGCGGATGGCCGTCGAAATGCTCGGCGATGGCCAGCGCCGAGACGCTGGCCGCCCGCACGCGCAGGGGCAGCGTGCGCAGGCCGCGCAGCAGCAGCCAGGCCTCGAAGGAGCCCAGCGTGCCGCCGAGCTGCGCGCGCACCTTGCGCACGCGCTGCCAGAACGGGCTGTCCTCGCGCACCACCAGCGCGCCGGCAATCACGTCGCTGTGGCCGTTGAGGTACTTGGTGGCCGCGTGCATCACCACGTCGGCGCCCAGCGCCAGCGGGCGTGTGAGCAGCGGCGTGGCCACCGTGCTGTCCACCGCCACCAAAGCGCCCGCGGCGTGCGCCAGCTGCGCCGTCTCGGCGATGTCGGTCACGGTCCACAGCGGGTTGGCCGGGGTCTCGATCCACACCAGGGCCGTGCGGCCCGGCCGCAGCGCCGCGGCCACGGCGTCCGGGCTCGTCATGTCGATCAGCTCGACGTCCAGGCCCCACTCGGTGGCGAAGCCCATCAGCCAGTTGCGCAGGCTCCAGTACATGACCTTGGGCGCCAGCACGTGGTCGCCGGGCTTCAGCGCCTGGAACACCGCCGTCGCCGCCGCCATGCCGCTGGCGAACAGCAGCGCCTGGTGGCCACCCTCGAGCGCGTTGATCACGGCCTCGGCCTGGTCGAAGGCCGGGTTGTCGGCGCGCGCATACACGCGCCCGCTGCGGTACTGGTTGTCCTCGTCGCGCAGGTAGGTGGTGCTCACGTGCAGCGGCGGGATGACGGCGCGCGTGCGCTCGTCGATCCAACCCAGGGCCTGCGCGGCGATGGTGTCAGGATGCTGGGCCTTGTCGGTCATGGAGGGCTCACTTCTGGAAGGCGCCGGGCGACCAGCGCGTGCGGCGCTCGGGCGGCGGGTCCAGCGGCTTGCGGCCCTCGGTCCAGTCGAACTCCGCCGCCGGCAGCAACTGCGGCCGGCCGAGCGCGCGCAGGTCGGCGCCCTGCCCGCGCAGGCCCGAGGACGGCGGCAGCTCGAAGGCGTTGGTAACGACATCGGCCAGCGCGCCGCGCGTGGCGTGGCGGTTGCCCTCGAACAGGCCCTCGTTGACCCACTCGAACACGCCACCGCCCACCAGCAGGTTGTTCACCGCCACCAGCTCCACGCCCGGCGGCAGCGCCTTGCGGTGCACCCGCAGGAACCACGCCGGCATCCAGCCGTGGTTGATGAAGGTGTTGTGCGCCACCCGCAGGCGGTTCAGATCCCAGGCAGCGCCCTCGCTGCCGTAGGACAGCAGCACCGGGTTCTGCGAAGCCGAGCCCTGGCCGATGACGTTGCCGATGACGGTGGCGTCGCCGCCGAGCGCGATGTCGATCTCCAGGCTGGCGCCGCCGCGCAGGCCGTCGTGGATGAAGTTGTAGGCGATGAGCGTCTCGCGCGCCCGCGTCTTCAGCAGATGGCCCTCGAAGCCCTGCTGGAAGCGGGTGCCGGTGACGCTGAAGCGCCCGATGCGGCCGATGGTGACGAGGTGGTGCAGCCCGCCCACCACGCGCGGCGCCATGCCGAACACGCCACCCTCCACCTGCACCTCGGCCTGGGGGTCGTTCAGCGCCACCAGGCCGTGCTCGTTGTCGAAGAAGCGGCATCGACGCAGCACCAGGCGTCCGCCCTCCTGGCGCACGGCGGCGCCGGCGCCGTCGTTGCTGCGGGCACCGCGGAACTCCAGGTTCTCGAGGAGCACCTCGCCGCCCTGGATCGTCCACAGCGCGCGGGCTGCGACGGGCTGGCCACCGCCCACGACGCGCGGGGGCTCGCTGCCGCGCACGCCGCGAATGGTGAGGCGGCGATCCTGGATGAGCAGGCGCTCGGTGTAGTCGCCGGGCAGCAACTCGATGATGTCGCCGTCGGCGGCACTGCGCAGGGCCTGGGACAACGGCTGCCCCGGCCGGACAAGCCACACCCGGGGCATGGCCAGGGCCACCGGCGGCACGGCGGTGGCCGAGTCCTGGGCGGGCGTGGGCCCAGCCTTCAGGGGCAGGATCACGAACGACAGCAGGGCCAGCGCGATCAGGGCACGGGCCGCACGGGAGGCGGAGATCATCGGGCGCGCGGGAAGGGTGGCCTTTGAGTATCTCCGTTGCCGGGGCTGCCGCGCCCCCCGGGTTCGAGGCGGAACCCTGCTCAGAGGGACAACTCGAGCAACATGTCTCGCCAGCGCAGCGTGGCCGCGCGCGGTGCCAGCTTCACCAGCACCAGGCCGGGCGCGGCAGCGTCGCCCTCGCGCAGCACCTGGCCATCGAGCACGACGAAGCGTGCCGAGACCTGTTCGGACCACACCGAGCCGCCCACCACCAGCGGCGGCAGCTGGCGCCGCTGGTCGGCCGGCAACTCGGCCAGGCGACGCACCTGCGTGATGATCGGAGCCTCGGGCCGCTTGACGGGCTCGGCAGGCGGGGCGGCCGGCATCCGGGCCGGCACGGCTGTCGGGATGGACACCACCACCGGCAGGGGCGTCGGGGCCGCTGCCGCCGCCGGCTGCGGCAGCGGCGGCACCGGGGCCGGCCTGTGATCCATCACTGCCCACAACAGCGCTGCGGCCAGCACCAGCAGGGCCAGGCCGGCGGCCAGCGCTCCGCTTGGCCACCCCACGGCCGGTGCGGGCGGCGCGGCCGGCGCGGCACCGGCCACGCTGTGCAGCCCGGGCACGGCGCCCCGCTGCCGCTCGGTCTCGGCCTTGCGAAGGGCGTCGAGGATCAGCGACATCCCTCAGCCTCCACCCTCGCCCTCCAGCCGCGGCTCGTCGACCCCAGCCAAACGCGAGAGCTGCATCATCGTCAGCGGCCCGGCTCGGCCGTCCACCGGCAGCCCCTGCAGCAACTGGAACGCCGCCACCTGCGCCGCAAAGCCCTCCGGCAAAGGTGCGGACAGCGCGCGGGCCAGGTGAGGCTCGGCCCACTGGCGGACCGCGCCGCCCTTGCTGCCCGGCGCCCAGCCCGGCGGCATGCGCCAGTAGGTGCCGTACTCGCCCCGCCAGCGGCGGGCCAGTTCGGGCAGCGTCAGGCGCAGCTGCGCGCTTCCAGCCTGCAACGTGGCTGCGTCGTCGCCCAGGGCGACCAGGAGTGCGTGAAACCTGCGACCGTCGTCGGCGCGCAGCACAAGCAGCGCCGGGCGCGACAGGCTGCGCAGCAGGCCCAGGCTGCCACCGCTGCTGCGGAAGCAGGCCAGGCCGACTTGACGCACGGCGGCGCATGGCTCGCCCTCGCCGATGGCCACGTTCCAGCGCAGCGCCAGCTCGCGCCAAGCCTGCGCCTCGTCGGCCAGCCCCGATGCGGCCAGGGCGGCAGGCTCACCCAGCGTCCCGGATGCGACGGCGGCATTCGGTGCTGGCGCCGACACGGGGGGCACCGGCGGCGCCACCCCCTGCGGGGCTAGGGAGCCGGCCTGGGCCGGCGTGTGCACCAGTTCGCGCAGCGTCCAGGCCCCGGCGCCCACGACGGCCAGAAGCGCCACGCCCACCAGGACCCAGCCGCTGCCGCGCGACGGTGGCGCCGCACTGCGGCGGTCGAACACCTCTGCGGCAGCGCTCTCCACCAACGCCCGCCCGAGCTGCCGAAGACCCCGTCCGTAGGCGCCCAGCAGCGCGCGGTCGGCCAACAGATTGATGCGCCGCGGCACGCCGTCGGTCTCTGCGTGAAGCGCCCGCAGCGCTGCGGCGTCGAAGGGCGTCGGCCCCTGCAGCCCGGCCACGCCCAACCGGTGCTCGACGTACTGGCGCGTCTCGGCCTCGTCGAGCGCGCCCAGGTGGTAGCGCGCCACCACGCGCTGCGCCAGCTGCTCGATGGCGGCGATGCGCCCGCGCAGCTCGGGCTGCCCGATGAGCACGATCTGCAGCAGCTTGCGCTCGGCCGTCTCGAGGTTGGTCAGCAGCCGCAGCTGCTCCAGCACCGCGGGCTCCAGCGCCTGCGCCTCGTCGATGACCACCAGCGCCTGCCCGCCGCGCGCGTGCACATCGAGCAGGAAGCGGTTGAGCGCATCGATGTGGGCCTTCAGGCTGTCGCGGTCGGCGCCCGCCAGGGGCGGCAGGCCGAACTCGCCGGCCAGCGTCTGCAGCAGCTCCAGCGCGCTGAGCTGCGGGTTGAAGACCCAGGCCACCACGCAGCCCGGCGGCAGCTGCTCGAGGAAGCCGCGCGCCACGGTGGTCTTGCCGGCGCCGATCTCGCCAGTGAGCAGCACGAAGCCCCCGCCGCCGCGCACGCCGTACAGCAGGTGCGCCAGCGCCTCGCGGTGGCGCTCGCTCAGGAACAGGAAGCGCGGGTCGGGCGCGAGCGAGAACGGCTCGCGCGACAAGCCGAAATGCGCCGCGTACATTGAGGCGAGCATAGCGGCGGCGCATGGCGTGGCGAGCGGGCGCGTCGGATTTGTTCACAGCCTCTCAGGCTCGGCGCTCGCGTGCGGCCAGCAGCGCGTGCAGCGTGATCTTGCGCACCTCGGCCTTGCTCTGCTCGATGTGGCTCTTCAGCAGGAGCTGCGCCGCGTCGGTCTTGCGCTGCAGCACCGCGCGCAGGATTTTGGCGTGCTCGGCATAGGTGGCATCGATGCGGTCGCCGCGCGTGAAGTCGAGCCGGCGCACGATGCGGATGCGTTCGGTGACCTCGCGGTGCACGCGCGCGATCTCGTCATTGCCGGCGGCGGCCACCAGCTGCGCGTGGAACTGCTCGTCGAGCGCGCCGACGGTGCGGCCGTCGGTCAGCCGCTCAGCGGCCGGCACCAGCCACACGCCCTTCAGGGCACGCAGCAGCGGCGGCTCCTCGACCATCTGGCCCAGGCGGGCCAGGCTGGCCGTCTCCAGCACGATGCGCAGGTCGTAGATCTGGTCGATGCGGGCGAAGTCGATGGGTTTGACCGTCCAGCCCGTCTTGGCCTCGACCTCGAGGAAGCCCTCGTTGCGCAGCCGGAACAGCGCCTCGCGCACGGGGGTGCGGCTCATGCCCAGGCGCTGCGCGATCTCGAGCTCGCTGGCGCGCTGGCCGGGCAGCCAGTGGAAGTCGTGCAGCTCGGCCTTGAGCTGCGCGTAGGCCTGCTCGGCCAGGGCCTGGCGCGGGGCGGGTTGGCTCATGGCGTGGATGATGGCGTCCATTCCGGCGCCAAGTGGCAGGCCGCGTGATGCGGCGCGCCGCCGGCCAGCGCGCGCAGCGGCGGCGCCTCGCGCTGGCAGCGGTCGTGCACCGCGGGGCAGCGGCTGGCGAAGCGGCACACCTGAGCCGGCGGGTCGATGGGGCTGGACACCTCGCCCACGAGCCGGATGCGCGGCCCGTGGCCGGGGATGGCCGACAGCAGCGCCTGCGTGTAGGGGTGCGCGGGTGATTCGAACACCTGGCGCGAGGGACCGGTCTCGACGATCCTGCCCAGGTACATCACGGCCACGCGGTCGGTAAGCAGCCGCACGACGTTGAGGTCGTGCGAGACGAACAGCGTCGTCAGGCCGAGCTCGCGGCGCAGGCGGTCGAGCAGCTGCAGCACCACGGCCTGCACGCTCACGTCCAGCGCCGCGGTGGGCTCGTCCAGGATCAGCAACTGCGGCCGCGGCGCCAGCGCCCGCGCGATGCCCACTCGCGCCTTCTGCCCGCCCGAGAGCTGGTGCGGGAAGCGCGACAGCAGCTCCGGCGGCAGGCCCACCTGCTGCGCGACCTCGTCGACGCGTGCGTGGGCGGCGGCCGCATCCAGCCCGGCGAGCAGCCGGCAGGGCTCGGCGATGGTGTCGCGCGCGGTGAAGCGCGGGTTCAGGCTGTCGGTCGGGTCCTGGAACACCATCTGGATGCGCGGGCGCAGCGCATGCCGTGCAAAGGCCGCGGCCGGCAGCGCGGCGATGTCCTGGCCGTCGAAGACGATGCGGCCCTCGGTGGCGTCGAGCAGCCGCGCCAGCAGCCGCACCAGCGTGCTCTTGCCGCAGCCGCTCTCGCCCACCAGGCCCAGGCTCTCGCCGCGCGCGATGTGCAAGGACACGTCGTCCACCGCGTACAGCTGTGCGCCGCGCGGCGAGGGCAGCGCAAAGCGGCGCGACAGGCGCTCCACCTGGAGCAGCGGCTCAGCCATGGCGGGCCTCCGTGGCGGCTGCCGGATCTTCGGCCGGGACCGACTCGTCCAACGGGTGCCAACAGGCCACCGCGTGCGGCGCGTCGCTGTCCAGCATCGGCAGTGGGCCGCGGCAGCGCTCGCTGGCGCGCTCGCAGCGCTCGACGAAGCGGCAGGGCGGCAGGTCGGCGCGGCGCAGGTCGGGCAGGCTGCCGGGCACCGGGGCCAGCTCGGCCAGGCTGGCCTGGCGGTCGGGGGTGGAACTCATCAGCCGCGCCGTGTAGGGGTGGCGCGGCGCGGCGAACAGCGCCGCCGTGGGCGCGCTCTCCACCGCGTGGCCGGCGTGCATGACGACGATGCGGTCGCAGTACTCGGCGGCCAGCCCCAGGTCGTGCGTGATGAACAGCGTCGCCATCTGGCGCTCGCGCGCCAGCGTGGTGACCAGGTCCATCACCGCCGCCTGCGTGGTGACGTCCAGCCCCGTGGTGGGCTCGTCGGCGATCAGTAGCGCCGGCTTGCAGGCCAGCGCGATGGCGATCATCACGCGCTGGCACATGCCGCCCGACAGCTCGAAGGGATACGCGCCCCAGCGCCGCTCGGGGTCGGCGATGGCCACGTCGCGCAGCGCCTGCACGGCGCGCTCGCGCAGGCCGCGGCCCTGCTCGGGGCCGGTGCCGGCGCGCGTGTGCACGGCGTGGCGGCGCAGCACGTCCTCGATCTGCAGGCCCACGGGGCGGATCGGGTTGAGCGCGGTGCGCGGGCTCTGGAAGATCATGCTGATCTCGCGGCCGCGCAGCTCGGCCAGCTCGCGCGGGCCGGCCTGCAGCAGGTCCAGGCCGCCGAACATCGCGCGGCCCGCGGTCACGCGCGCGGCAGCGTCGCTGATGCCCAGCATGGCGTAGCTCAGCACGCTCTTGCCCGAGCCGCTCTCGCCCACCAGGCCGACGATCTCGCCCTTGTGCAGCCGCAGGTTCACGTGTTCGAGCGCGCGCACGGTGCCGCTGCGCGTGCGGAACTCCAGGCTCAGGCCCTGAACATCCAGCAGCGGCGGCTGGGTTCCAAGCGGCCGCCGCGGAGCCGGCTCTGCTGGGCCGCTGGCGGCGCCCCCCTGGGGGGGAGGCGCCGAAGGCGCTTCGGGGGGGGTCATGTTCTGCGCCTCGGGTCGACGATGTCGCGCAGCGCGTCGCCCAGCAGGTTGAAGGTGAAGACGGCCAGCATCAGCATCGCGCCGGGGAAGAAGCTCACCCACCACTCGCCGCTGACGATGAAGGCCGCGCCCTCGGCCACCAGGATGCCCCACTCCGGCTCGGGCGGGCGCACGCCCAGGCCGATGAAGCTCAGGCCGGCGGCGTTGAGGATGGCCCAGCCCATGTTCAGGCTCACCTGCACCATGGCCGGCGGCAGCGTGTTCGGGAACAGGTGCACCGCGAGGATGCGGCCCGGCCCGTTGCCGGCCAGGCGCGCCGCCTCCACCCAGCCCGCGCTGCGCCGCACGTTGGCCTCGGCGCGCGCCACGCGGATGTAGAACGGCAGGTTGATGACGGCCGTGGCCAGCACGATGTTGCCCACCGTGTTGCCTAAAGCCGCCACGATGCCCATGGCCAGCACGAACAGCGGGAAGGCCATCACGGTGTCGGACAGCCGCGTGACGATGCGGTCCCACCAGCCGCCGAAGAAGCCCGCCGCCAGGCCCAGCGGCATGCCGATGACGAAGCTCAGCGCCACGGCGCTGAAGGCGATGCCCAGGTCCAGCCGCGTGGCCACGATGACGCGGCTGAAGATGTCCCGGCCCAGCGCGTCGGTGCCGAACCAGTGCGCCGCCCCCGGTGGCTGCAGCGCCATCGCCGCGTTGCTGGCCAGCGGGTCGTGGGGCACGATCCAGGGGCCGAACAGGGCCAGCATCACGAACATCGCGAACAGGCCGGCGGCCAGCAGCGTGACGGGGTTTTCCGCCAGCACGTGGCGGGCATGGCCCCAGGTGGTGGACGCAGTGGCGCTCATCAGTGTTCGATCTTCACGCGGGGGTCGATGACGACGTACAGCACGTCGATCAGCAGGTTCAGCAGCACGAACAGGATGCCCATGGCGAGCACG
The DNA here is from genome assembly GCA_044360025.1 of Rubrivivax sp. Lineage (GTDB taxonomy): Bacteria > Pseudomonadota > Gammaproteobacteria > Burkholderiales > Burkholderiaceae_C > Rubrivivax. Next base: position 69,603 of record JBIKLC010000006.1, read on the forward strand.
AAGCCCTGCACCGGCGCGTAGTCGCTGGCGGTGAGCGCGTCGATGGCGTAGCTGCCGACGCCGGGCCAGCCGAAGACCTTCTCGATGACGACCGAGCTGCCGATCATGAAACCGAACACCATGCCCAGCGTGGTGACCACCGGCAGCAGCGCGTTGCGCAGCGCGTAGCGCACCAGCACCGTGCCGCGGCTGAGGCCGCTGGCGCGCGCGGTGCGCACGAAGTCGCTGGACAGCACCGCCAGCATCGAGGCCCGCGTCATGCGCGCGATGGGCGCCAGCACGAAGATCGCCATCGTCAGCACCGGCAGCACCAGCTGCTTGGCCGCGGCCCACCACAGCGCGCGGTCGCCGGCCAGCGCGGCATCCACCAGGTACAGCCCGGTCACGGTGGGCGGCGGCGAGAACATCGGGTCGAGCCGGCCCAGCGGCGACGGCGCCCAGCCGAGCAGGAAGTAGAAGACGTAGGCCAGCAGCAGCCCGGTGAAGAAGGTCGGCAGCGACACGCCCGCGGTGGTGACCAGGCGCGCGAGCTGGTCGATCCAGCTGCCGGGCCGCGTGGCGGCGGCCACGCCCAACGGGATGGCCACGGCGCAGGCCAGCAGCAGCGCCAGCAGCACCAGCTCCAGCGAGGCCGGCAGCCGGGCCATCAGCTCCTGCAGCACGGGCTGGCCGGTGGTCAGGCTCAGCCCGAGGTCGCCGCGCGCGAGGTCGGCCACGTAGCGGAGGAACTGTTCGAAGAGCGACCGGTCCAGGCCCAGCTGGCGGCGGATCTGCTCGACCGCCTCGGTCGTGGCCGAGGCACCGGCAAAGTAGGCCGCCGGATCGCCCGGGATGGCCCGCGTGAGCAGGAAGGTGACGACGACGACGCCCACCAGGTTGGGCAGCGCGGCGAGCAGCCGCTTGAGGATGATGCGGGTCACTCGCGAGGCTCCACGGGCGGCAGGGCCGACAGCACCGCGGCCAGCGGCGCGGCCCAGCCCACGATGCCGCCCTGGGCCACGATCATCTCGATGGTCGCGGCCTTGAATTCGGGGAAGTAGCTGGCCGTGGCTTCCTCGACCAGCAGCGCGTCGTAGCCGCGGTCGTTGGCCTCGCGCATCGTCGTCTGCACGCAGACCTCGGTGGTGACGCCGGCGAACACCAGCTGCGTGACCCCCAGGCGCTGCAGCTCGGCGGCCAGCGGCGTGCCGTGGAAGGCGCCCTTGCCCGGCTTGTCGATGACGAGCTCGCCGGGCCGCGGGGCCAGCGCCGGCACGATCTCGCAGCCCGGCTCGCCGCGCACCAGCAGCCGGCCTAACGGGCCGGAGTCGCCGATGCGCATCACGGGCGTGCCGCGCCCGCGCTTGGCCGGCGGGCAGTCGGAGAGGTCGGGCGCGTGCGACTCGCGCGTGTGCACCACCGGCCAGCCGCAGGCGCGCCAGGCGTCGAGCAACGCGCGGGCCGGCGCGATGGCGGCCTCGAGCAGCCGCACGTCGTTGCCGAGCGCGGCGCCAAAGCCGCCGGGCTCGATGAAGTCGCGCTGCATGTCGATGAGGACGAGCGCCGCGCGCCCGGGCTGCAGCGCGAAGTCGAACGGGCGCGCGCGCACCAGCGGCCAGGGCGCGGCCTGTGTCATGCGGCCTCCCGAAGCCCGGAGAGCGGCTCTCCGTCGTGGCCGGCTGCGACGTCGGCCGGCCCGTGCCCGCCCATGAAACGGCCCAGCGTGTGGCGGTTGGCGTCGGCCGCGGCGCACTGGTGCACGAGGCGGCCGCCGCTCATCACGACGATGCGGTCGGCCACCTGCAGCAGCTCGTCGAGGTCTTCGCTTACCATCAGCACCGCCGTCCCGCGGTCGCGCGCGGCGATCAGCCGCGCGTGCACCTCGGCGACGGCGGTGAAGTCCAGGCCGAACACCGGGTTGGACACCAGCAGCACGTCGGCCGGCTCCGACAGCTCGCGCGCCAGCACCGCGCGCTGCACGTTACCGCCCGACAGCGAGCCGATCGGCGCGCCTTCGCCCTGCGTCTTGACGCGGAACGCGGCGATCAGCTCGCGCGCCCGCTTCTCCAGGGCGCCGGGCACGCGGAAGCCGGCGCGGGCAAAGGGCGCGACGTCGAAGCTGCGCAGACCGATGTTGTGTGCCACCGACAGCTGCGCCACGCAGCCATTGCGCAGCGGCTCTTCCGGCAGGCCGCGCACGCGCAGCGCCCGGTTCTGCGCCCTGGTCGCGTGGTAGGGATGCCCCGACACGGTGACGCTGCCCGCAGCGCGCCCACGCTGCCCGGCCAGCGCTTCCATCAGCTCGCGCTGGCCGTTGCCGGCCACGCCGGCGATGCCCATGATCTCGCCGCCTCGCACGTCGAGGTCGACCGTATCGACGGCAACTTCGCCGCGGTCGCCCATCACGGCCACCCCGCGCAGACTCAACCGCAGCTCGCCCACGGTCCCGGCGGCGCGGCGCAGGCGCTGGCTTGGGGTGGCCTCGTCGCGGGCGCGGGTGTCCTCGCCGACCATCAGCGCCCCCAGCGCAGCCGGGCTCGTCTCGGCCACGGCGCCGGCGCCCGCCAGCCGGCCGCGCCGCAGCACGCTCACGTCGTCGGCGAAGGCCATCACCTCGCGGAACTTGTGCGTGATCAGCACCACCGTCGTCTGCCCGGCGTGGGCGCGCTCGCGCAGGGCGCCCAGCACCTCGTCGGCCTCCTGCGGCGTCAGCACCGAGGTCGGCTCGTCGAGGATCAGCAGCCGCGGCCGCAGGTACAGCTGCTTGAGGATCTCGAGCTTTTGCTTCTCGCCAGCCGACAGCTGCCGCGGCATCGCGTCGAGGTCGAGCCGGAACGGCGCCGAGTCCATGAACGCCGTGAGCTCGGCGCGCACGCGGCGCCAGTCGATCACCGCGGGCAAGGCGCCACGGGCGATGAGCAGGTTCTCGGCCACGGTCATGCCCGGCACGACCGTGAAGTGCTGGTAGACCATGCCGATGCCGAGGGCGCGCGCCGAGGCGGGCGAAGCGATGTCGACCTCGCGGCCGTCGATCAGCACCGAGCCGGCGTCGGGCCGCTGGTAGCCCACCACGCACTTGACGAGCGTGCTCTTGCCGGCGCCGTTCTCGCCGAGCAGCGCGTGCACGGTGCCGGGCTGCACGGCGATCGACACGTCGTCGAGTGCCTTCAGGGCACCGAAGCGCTTGCCCAGGGCGTAGGTGTCGAGCCGAAGTGCGTTCACACGGGCTCCGTCAACATGCCCGCAGCGCGTCGAGCACGGCCGCCGACGGTGCCACGGCGCCGAACACGCCGCCCTGCATCGTGACCATCTTCAGTGCGGCGCGGTGATTGCCCAGGTCGGTGGCGCCGGTGCCGTCCTCGACGATCAGGCACTCGAAGCCGCGGTCGTTGGCCTCGCGCATGGTCGTGTGCACGCACACGTCGGTGGTGATGCCGGTGAGCACGAGGTTGCGGATCCCGCGGGTGCGCAGAACCAGCTCGAGGTCGGTGGCGCAGAAGCTGCCCTTGCCGGGTTTGTCGATGACGACCTCGCCGGGCAGCGGCGCCAGCTCGGGGATGAGCTCCCAGCCCGGCTCTCCGCGCACCAGGATGCGGCCGCAGGGCCCGGCATCGCCGATGCCCGCGCCGATGCGCTGCGAGCGCCAGCGCTTGTTGGCCGGCAGGTCCGACAGGTCGGGCCGGTGGCCCTCGCGCGTGTGGATCACGTGGAAGCCGCCGTCACGGAAGGCCGCCAGCAGACGGCCGATCGGCCCGATGGGCGCGCGCGTCAGGCTCAGGTCGTAGCCCATCGCGTCGACGTAGCCGCCAACGCCGCAGAAATCGGTCTGCATGTCGATGACGACCAGCGCGGTGTTGTCCGGCCGCAGGTCGCCGTCATAGGGCCAGGGGTAGGGATCGGCCGCGACCGTGCTCATCGCGAACCCCCCGGCCCTTCCAGCGGGTTGGGCTCCGCGCCCTGGTAGCTGCGCACCGGCGCCGCAAAGCCGCAGGGCGTGCCGTCGCGCACCTGGATCGTGGCGTCCCAGGGCAGCCGGTAGCGGCCGGCCACCATGTCTTGCATGAAGGTGTAGGGGCAGTCCTGCGCGCCTCCCCGCACCGCGACGTAGCCGCGGTGGTAGAGCTGGTAGGGGTTGTTCTCGACGCCCCACTGCGCGCGGGCCTCGCGCACCAGGTCGGGCCTGAGCTCGGCGGTGATGATCTCGTCGGGGCGGTTGCTGCCCTCGGCCAGGAGGCTACCGTCGAGGTGGCAGAACATGCCCTCGCCCATGCTGTCGAAGCTGCCGTCGCTGCCGCACAGGCACACGCTGGCAGTCTGCGCCAGGTTCTGGAAGGCGTTGGCCTGGTTGGTGATCTTCCAGGTGTGGCGGATCGGCGCCGTGTAGCCCGCGGTGCGCAGGATGATCTCGGCGCCCTTGTAGGCGGCCTCGCGCGCCATCTCGGGGAACATGCCGTCGTGGCAGATGATCAGCGCGATGCGGCTGCCGTTGGGCCCGGTGCACACGGGAATGCCCATGTTGCCCGGCTCCCAGGGCTCCACCGGCACCCAGGGGTGGAGCTTGCGGTAGTACAGCTGGATGCGGCCCTGGTCGTCGATGATCAGGCCGGTGTTGTAGGGGTTGCCGTGCGGGTTGGCCTCCATGATGGAGAAGCAGCCCCAGATGCGGTGCTCGACGCAGGCGCGCTTGAAGAGCGCGACCTCGGGCCCGTCGATCGACACCATCAGCTCCGGCGCCGTGCTCATCGACAGCCCGTGCAGCGCGTACTCGGGGAACACGACGAGGTCCATCGTCGCGAGGTTGCGGCGCGCCTTGCCCACCATCCAGGCGATGCGCCCGGCCTGGGCCGCCAGCTGCGCCGGCGTCTCCACCACCGGCAGCTGCAGCTGCACCAGGCCCACCACCACGCCCTGCGGCGACTTGTTCAGGCCACCCAGTCCGGTCATTGCTTGCTCCTCATCGAGAGACGCCGAGTTCGGCCGGCGCGCCGGCCAGACTCTGCCGCGGCGAGCAGGTCCACACCAGGATGGCCAGCGTCAGCGCGTAGGGCACGGCGTTGAATAGGTAGTAGTAGCCGCTGACACCCACCGACTGCAGGGCCGGCCCCAGCGCCCCGGCGCCGCCGAACAGCAGCGCGGCCCACAGGCAGCGCAGCGGGTGCCAGCGCGCGAAGATCACCAGGGCCACGGCGATCAGGCCCTGGCCGCTGGACAGCGCCTCGTTCCAGCTGCCCGGGAAGTACAGCGACAGCGACGCCCCGCCCAGGCCGGCGATGAACCCACCGGCGGTGGTGGCGGCCACGCGCACGCCCGCCACCGAACTGCCAAGCGCACGCGCCGCATCGGCCGAGTCGCCGACCATTCGCAGCTTCAGGCCCCAGCCCGTGTGCCCCAGGCCCCACGCCAGCAGCACGGCCAGCGCGACGCCGATCGGGAACAGCGCGTTGATGTTCAGCGCCGCGGCCAGCGCGCCGCCCGGCGCCGCGCCGAGCCACTGCCCCAGCGGCAGCGAGGGCACCTGCTCGGCCTGCGGCTGGATCAGCGGCTTGCCGAGGTAGAACGCGAGCCCTGCGCCCAGCAGCATGATGGCGATGCCGGCGGCGATGTCGTTGACGCGCGGCAGGCTGCACACCAGCCCGTGCAGCAGGGCGACCAGCGCCCCGCTGGCCCCAGCCACCAGCACACCGGCCCACCACGCGCCGGTGAGGTACGAGCCGGCGAATCCGGCCATCGCCGAGAACACGAGCACGCCTTCCAGGCCCAGGTTGATGCGGCCGGCCTTCTCGGTGATGCACTCGCCCAGGCTGACGAAGAGGAAGGGCGTGCCGACGCGGATGGCGCCGCCGAGCACGGCCACCAGCACGTCGAGCCAGGGCAGGCCGCTGCCCCCGACGTTCATGCGGGTGCTCCTGCGGGCAAGCCCACGGGCGCGCGCCGCAGCGCGAACAGCTCGCCCAGGCGCCCGCGCCAGGCCTCGCTGGCCAGGATCAGCACGAAGCAAAAGCCCATCAGCACCTGCACCGAGGCGTCGGGCAGGCCCATGCGCCGCTGCAGCAGGCTGCCGGCGGCCAGGAAGCCGCCGAAGAGGATGGCCACCGGCACGATGGCCAGCGGGTGGTGCCGCGCGACGAAGCTGACCAGGATGCCGGTGTAGCCCAGGCCGACAATGAGCGACGCATTGGCCGCCGTGTGCACGGCCGCCACCTCGATGCCGCCGGCCAGGCCCGCGGCCGCACCGCCGAGCGCGCAGGCCATCACCACCAGCCGCGTGGCCGGCAGCCCGACGAGCTGCGCCGCGCGCAGGTTGCCGCCCACCACGCGGGTGGCGAAGCCATGCGTCGTGAGCCCCAGCCACACCGCGGCGGCCAGGCAGGCTACGACGCCGAAGGCCAGGCCCCAGTGCACCTCGGTGAGAGTGTCGCCGAAGGCGATCGTGCCGATGCGCAGGCTCTCCTCGAGCGGCAGCGTGCTCGGCTTGTTCAGGCTGGCCGGGTCGCGCAGCGGCCCCTCGACGATGTGCTTGAACAGGGCGATCGCGATGTAGCCCAGCAGCAGGCTGGAAATCGTTTCGTTGACGCCGCGCCACTGCCGCAGCCAGCCGGCCAGCGCGATCCAGGCGGCGCCGGCCAGCGCCGCGGCCAGCAGCAGCAGCGCCGTGCCGGGCGCGCCTGCGGGTAAAGGCAGCGCGTAGGGCAGCGCCGCCGCGGCCAGGCCGCCGAGCACCAGCGCGCCCTCGCCGCCGATCACCGTGAGCCCGGCGCGCGCCGGCAGTGCCACGGCCAGCGCCGTGAGCATCAGCGGCGCGGCGCGCACCAGCGTGTTCTGCAGCGAGAACGCATCGCCGAAGGCGCCGCGGAACAGCAGCGTCCAGGCCTGCAACGGGCTGTGCCCGCCCAGCGCCACGAAACCGCCGAACAGCAGCAACCCGCCCGCCAGCGCGAGCAGCGCCAGGGCGAGCGATTCGGCGGCGTTGCGCAGCGTCATGGTGCGGGCCAGACCGAGGCCTTCACGCCTTGCCGATGACGCCTTCGACCAGGTAGTTCATGCCCTCGAGCTCGATGTCGGTTTGCTTGAAGACCTTGCCCTTGGGGATGACGACCTTGCCAGTGTTGTCCTTCAGCTCGCCGCCGAAGATGTCGAAGGCGCCGGCCATCATCTTCTTGCGCACGTCTTCGGCGTTCTTGCGCGCACCCTCGCCGACCATGGCGCCGTAAGGCGAGCTCTTGACGAAGCCGTCCTTCAGGCCGCCGCGCACGAAGTTGGGGTGGGGCTTGCCGCTGCGCGCCGCCTCGAGGATGGCGGTGTAGGCGGTGAGCCAGTTCCACTCTGCCCCGGTCAGGTAGGCCTGCGGCGCCAACTTGGCCTGGCTGGCGTGGTAGCCGCAGACCATGCGGCCGCGCTTGGCCGCCGTCTCCATCACGACCTTGGGCCCGTCGACGTGGCAGGTGAACACGTCCACGCCCTGGTCGGCCAGGCTGTTGGTGGCCTCGGCTTCCTTCACGGGCATGCTCCAGTCGCCGGTGAAGATGACCGTGGTGGTGATCTTCGGGTCGACCGAGCGCGCACCCATCGTGAAGGCGTTGATGTTGCGCAGCACCTGCGGGATGGGCTTGGCCGCCACGAAGCCGAGCTTCTTGCTCTTGCTCATGTGGCCGGCGATGACGCCGTTGAGGTACTGCGCCTCGTCGATGTAGCCGAAGAAGCTGCCGGTGTTGTCGGGGTGCTTACCCTTGGTCCACAGGCCGCCGCAGTGGCTGAAGCGCACCTTGGAGTTCTTGGGCGCGACGGCGAGCAGGTGCGGGTCGAAGTAGCCGAAGCTGGTGGGGAACAGCAGCGTGGCGCCGTCCTGCGAGATCATGCCCTGCATGGTCTTCTGCACGGCCTGCGTCTCGGGCACGTTCTCTTCCTCGACCAGCTTCACGCCGGGCAGCTTCTTCAGCTGCGCAGCGGCCTCGGCGTGCGCCTGGTTGTAGCCGAAGTCGTCGCGCGGGCCGACGTAGATGATGCCCACGGTGATGGGCGCCTGCGCATGGGCCACGCGGGCCCAGGGCGCCACGCCCAGCGCCGCAGCGGCGGCAAGGAGGTGGCGGCGGTTCGGGGATTGGTCGTGCATGGCTTCGGCTCCTGGCGGTTTGGCGATTACGGGGTGGGAAGGTCGATCAGGCTCACGTGCGCGGCCACCACGCGCCAGCCCTCGGGCAGGCGCACCCAGGTCTGGCTTTGGCGGCCCAGCTTGTGGCCGCCCTCGCGGCGGAATTCGGTCATGGCGGTGGCGGCGTCGCGGCCGTAGGTGGTGATGACGGTGCGTTGCAGGCTGCGGGCCAGGCCCTGCGCCGGCCGCGCGGCGCGGAACGCGCGCACCTCGTCGATGCCATACAGGTTCTCGGCCACGCCGTAGCGCACGATGTGGGGGCTGGGCCAGAACAGCTCGTCGAGCACGGCCGTGTCGTTGGCCACCAGCGCCGCCTCGTAGCGGGCGAACACGGCCGTGAGTTCGGCGTGCACGTCGGGCAGGTTGATGTCCATGGCGTCGGGCGGGGGCGGTGGAGCGGTTTCAGAGGGCGGCCACGGGCGCGTGCACCACGCCGGCGGCCTCGAGCGCGCGGGCCGCGCGCAGGCACAGGTCTTCGCGCCAGGGGGCGGCGATCAGCTGCACGCCGATGGGCATGTGCGGCGCGGCCGCGTCGCAGCCCCACATCGGCACGGTAGCCACCGGCAGCCCGATCGCCGACACGGGCTGCGTGAGCAGCCCCATGCTGGCGCGAGCCGGCAGGCGCTGCCCGTTCAGCTCGAGCCATTCGGTGCCGATGGCCGGCGCGGTGCAGGGCGTGGCCGGGGCCAGCAGCACGTCGACCTCGGCGAAGCGTGCCGCCACCTGCCGCGCGAACCAGTGGCGCAGCCGCTGCGACTGCTGCACCCACGCCGCCGGCAGCAGCGCCCCGGCAAGGAAGCGGTCGCGGGTGAGGGGGTCGAAGTCGTCGGCGCGGCGCCGCAGGTCGGCCAGGTGCAGCGCGGCGCCCTCGGCGTTGGTGATGATGAAGGCCGCCGTGCGCGCGCGGTCGACCTCGGGCCAGTCCACCCAATGCGTGGCGCCCAGCGCCTGGGCCACGCGGTCCACCGCCTGCAGCGCCGACGGCCCGGCCATCTGCCGGAACCAGCCGCCCAGCACGCCGATGCGCAGGCCCTCGGCGCCGCGCGGCAGCAGCGGCGTGGTGGGCTCGAGCGGGCGCGCCACCTGGGCCGGGTCGTCGGCATCCGCGCCCTGCATCGCGTCGTAGGCCGCGGACAGCGTGGCCACGTCGCGCGCGAAGGGGCCCAGGTGGTCCAGGCTGGCCACGAAGGGGTAGCTGCCGGTGCGCGGCAGCCGGCCGAAGGTGGGCTTGAGGCCGAACACGCCACACAGCGAGGCGGGCACGCGGATGCTGCCGTTGGTGTCCGAGCCCAGCGTCAGCGGCACCTGCCCGGCGGCCACCGCGGCAGCGCTGCCGCCGGACGAGCCGCCGCTGATGCACGCCGGGTCGTGCGGGTTGCGCGTGGGGCCGTCGTGGCTGTTCTCGGTGGTGAAGCCGTAGGCGTACTCGTCCATGTTCAGCGCGCCCACGCAGACCGCACCGGCGGCCTCGAGCCGGCGCACCAGCACCGCATCGCGCGCGGCCGGCGCGGCGTCACGCTCGATCCGCGAGCCCGCCCGCGTGGCCAGGCCCTGCAGGTCGAACAGGTTCTTCACTGCGAAGGGCAGGCCGCGCAGCGGCAGGTGGGCCGGGTCGGCATCGACCGCCGCCGCGCGGGCCCGGGCGCGTTCGGCCAGCACCTCGGTGAAGGCGTTGATGCGCCCGTCGGTGGCGGCGATGCGCACCAGCGCGGCTTCGACGGCGGCCGTGGCGTTCAACGCGGCTCCCCGGGTGTCGCCACCGGCACGAAGGTGTTGCCGCTCTCGTCGGCCGGCGCGAGCGGGAAGTCCATCACCCGCGGCGCGAAGCCTGCCACCAGCTGCAGGTAGCGCACCACGCCCGGCCGCTGCGCGGGCGTGAGCGCCAGGCCCAGCAGCTCGCACTGGGCGTCGACGTAACGCTCGTAGTCCACGGCAGCCGCCTGCGCTCAGGCCTTGAAGAGCTGGCGGTAGTCGGGCTGCAGATGGAACCAGTACATGTAGCCCATCACGTCCTTCTGCATCGCCACGTCCTGGCTGGGCTGGAACAGCGGGATGCGCGGCACCTCGTCGTAGGCGATCTGGATCATGTCCCTGACCATGCCGTCGTAAATGGGCTTGCTCTCGGCGAAGCGCGCGTTGGTGATGACGCGGTCGAGCTTGGGGTTCTGGTAGCTCATGGTGTTGAACACCGCGTTCTGGCCGTGGTAGCACCAGTAGAAGAAGTACTCGGGAAAGTCGAGCCAGCCGCCAAAGCGGTTGACGATCAGCGGCATGTCCTTCTTCAGCAGCGCCGCGCGCCAGGTGGCGCCGGGGATCTTGTTGATCTGCGTGCGGATGCCGATCTGCGCCAGCGACTCCTGGATCAGGATGGCCGTGGGCTCGCCGACGGTGGCGCCGCCGAGATCCAGGCTCAGCGTGGTCTCGAAGCCGGCGGCCGCGCCGGCTTCGGCCATCAGCGCCTTGGCGCGGGCGATGTCGGTCTTGTAGCCCGTGGGCTGCGGCCAGGCCGTGGTCTTGACCTGCGTGCCAGCCGCTCCAAAGAGCTTGGCGCCGCGGCCGTACAGCGCCGTTTCGTGGATCTTGTCGTAGGGCAGCGCGTAGGCCACCGCCTGGCGCACCTTGACGTTATCGAACGGCGGCTTGGTGACGTTCATGCCGACGTAGAACATCGCGTTCTCGATCGGCATGGTCGCCACCTTGACGCTGCCGCCCTCCTTGGCCATCTCGGAAAAATCCTTGGGCGGCATGTCGTAGGTCATGTCGATGTCGCCCTTGACCAGCAGCGCGCGCCGGTTGCCCGCGTTGGGCACCTCGCGCTGCACGATGCGGCGCAGCTTGGGCATCGGACCGTTCTTCCAGTCGTCGTTGCGGACGTAGACGATCTCCTGGCCGGGCCGGAAGGCCTCCACCTTGTAGGCGCCGCCGCCGGCGGTGTTGTTGCGCGTCCAGGCCAGGCCCCAGGGGTCCTGCGGCGTGGCGTTCTTCTTGACGAGTTCGCTGTTGAAGACGCACGGCACCGGCACGGCCATGTTGTTCATGGTCAGCTTGTCGCGGCGCAGGAAGTTCACGCGGAAGGTGTGGTCGTCGACCACCACGAACTGCTCGGGCTTCTCCAGCGAGCCGGCGCCCATCTGGAAGGTGGCGAAGCCGCCCACGCTCACGGCGCGATCGAAGCTCCACTTCACGTCCTTGGAGGTGACGGGCGTGCCGTCGTGGAACTTCGCGCTCTTGCGCAGCTTGAAGGTGACCGAATTGCCGTCGGGCGCGATCTGCCAGCTCTCGGCCAGCTCGGGCTCTAGCTTGTTGCGGTCGTAGACCACGCGGCCATCGGGCAGCGTCTTCTTGCCGTAGGTCATCAGCCGGTCGTAGACCAGCCAGCTCACGCCGTAGGCCGGCCGGTTGGCGCCGAGGGTCTGGATGTCCAGCGAGTTCGGGCCGAACTCATTGGCCACGATGAGCACGTCCTTCGGGCGGGCCTGCGCGGCGGCGGCCAGCGGCAGTGCGCCCAGCGCGAGGCCCGACGAGGTGGAAGCGATGAAGTCGCGGCGGTCCATAAGGGGCTCCTGGGGGTTGGGGGATTCAGAGGGTGGCGAGGTAGGCGCGCCAGCCGCCGTGGCGGCTGATGTCGGTGGCGCCTTCGAGGGCGTGGGCTTCGCACAGGAAGCCGTGCACGCGAGTGCCGTCGGTAAGCTCGATCGAGCCGAGGCCGAGCGGCGGCGGGATCAGCGCCAGAAAGCTGCCGGCGTGCCGCTGCGGCATCGCCCACACCTCCACGGCGATGGCCTCGCCGCCGTGCGCCACGCGCAGCAGGCCGGGCTTGCGCGGCGCCGTGCCGGGCAGCGCGAACAGGCGGTAGGACGGCGCCGTGCGGGTGCGCGTCAGCAGCCGCGCGCCGCGCTCCAGCAACTGGCCGTTCAGCGGCAGGCCCTCGAGGTGCGCACCCACCACAGCCAGGCGCAGCTCGGGCTCGGTGGCCGGCTCGGGCAGCTCGCTGGCGGCCTCGGTTTCGGTAGCCGGTGCAGCACCGGTGGCCCCCAGCGGTTGCGCCGCCGCGGCCTGCCAGCGCCGGCCGAAGCGGGCCAGCGCCGCATCGGCGCCGGCCGGGCCGATGAAGGTCACGCCGAAGGGCAGCCCGGCGGCGGTGACGCTGGACGGCAGGGCCAGCGCGCACCAGCCCAGGAAGTTGACGAAGTTGGTGTAAGCACCGAGCTCGGCGTTGGCGGCCACGGGTGCGGCCGCCACATCGGCGCGCGTGGGGTGGCGCGGGGCCGTGGGCACCATGAGCAGGTCCACCTGCTGCCACTGCGCGGCCGCCGCGCGGCGCGCGGCCCGCAGCCGGTACATCGCGCGGAAAGTGTCGGTGGCGTCGTGGCCGCGGGCGCGGGCGATGACGGCGGCCACGGTGGGGTCGAGCGCGCCGGGGTCGGCGTCCAGCAGCGGCTGCACCACGGCCATGCGCTCGGCCACCCAGGGGCCGTCGTACAGCAGGCCGGCGAGCTCGTGCAGCGCCGTGAAGTCCAGCGGCACCAGCGTGGCGCCGAGCGTGCGGGCCAGCGTCTGGGCCTGCGCCCAGGCCGCGGGGCCGCCCTGCGCGGCATCCAGACGCGGCGCGGCCGGCACGCCGATGCGCAGCGGGTGGTTCCAGCCCGCCGCGCCGGGCTCGAAGCGGCTGTAGTCGTCGCTGGCGTCGTCGCCCTCCAGCACCGACAGCACCGCCGCCGCGTCGGCGACGGTGAGCGCGAACACCGACACGCAGTCCAGGCTGCGGCAGGCCGGCAGCACCCCGGCGGTGCTCACGCGCCCCGGCGTGGGCTTCAGGCCGACGACGTGGTTGAAGCCGGCCGGCACGCGCCCGCTGCCGGCGGTGTCGGTGCCCAGCGCGAAGGGCACGATGCCGCGCGACACCAGCACCGCCGAGCCCGAGCTGGAGCCGCCGCTGACGTGCTCGTCGGACCACGTGGACACCGGCTGGCCGTACGGCGAGCGCGTGCCCACCAGCCCGGTGGCGAACTGGTCGAGGTTGCTCTTGCCGATGAGCACCGCACCAGCATCGAGCAGCCGGCGCACCCCAGTGGCGCTGCGCTCGGCCGTGTGCGCGAAGGCCGGGCAGGCGGCGGTGGTGGGCAGGCCGGCGACGTCGATGTTGTCCTTGACGACGAAGGGCACGCCGAACAGCGGGGCGCGCGCGAGCAGCGCCGCGCGATCGGGCTCGGCGGCGGCCTGGGCCTCCAGCTCGGCCAGCCGGGCATCGATGTGCGCGCGCATGGCCGGCGCGTCGGGCGGCAGGATCCAGGCGGCATCGCCGCCGGGTCGCACGGCCTGCCCGAGCCGGGCGCGCACCAGGTGCGCCACCGACGCACCATCCCGGACGGCGCTGCGCCAGTCCGCCAGCGTGAGCGGCCCGGACGGGCGGCAGGCGGGCGGCGGGGTGGGATGCATCGGGCTGGTGCGCTGGCTGGTATACCAGCGGGTGAATGCACTATCCGTGCCAGCGCCGGGCCGAGGTAGCGGCCGGGGCGCGTCAGCAGTGGGCCGTCAGCGCGGCAGATCGGTCAGCCGCGCGGTCTTTGGGTCGTAAGCCAGCCCGGCGATGGACCCGTCACGGATGCGCTGGACGGCCTCGTCAATCACCTGCAGCGGCACCACGAACCACTCCCGGGGCTTCACCGGCTTGCCAAAACGGTCCAGGATGGTCAGATCCAGCTGCGCAGGCCCGAACAGCCGATGGAACAGGTTCTCCATCCGCGTGCGGCTCAGGTTGTGCAGCCGGTACTCGGCCATGATCTCCACACGCGCCAGCAGGTAGGTCGCGTCGCTCTCGGCCCCGGCAATCCGCGCCTGCACGGTTCCACCGGTGACGCCGATCTTGTGGATCAACTCGCGATGCTCGACCACGAACGGGTGTTGCGAATGGCTGCGCAGCACATAGATCGTGCCGGTGGCGATGTCGTCGGGCTCGGGGGTGTCACCAAACAGCGGCGCGGGCTCGTGGGCGAACAGCGGCCCGGCGTCGGGCTCGCTCAGCCGCCGCCCGTTGTCGTCCTGCGTGAGCGCCCGTTGCAGCGACCGCATCAGCAGGTTGCTTTCGGTGCCGTTGGCGTAGATGAGGCGCAGCCGCGCATCGGGCTGGCGGCTGCTGGACTCGGACTCCTTGCCCTTGCTGGCGACGTACGCGAACTGCCCGCCGACGATGAAGAAGTTCCCCTGCTCAACACTGGCCTCGCCGCGGAACGGCAGCAGCTTGCGCAGCCCCTCGCCCAACTCGCGCTGCACCCGCTCGAACAGCGGGCCGAAGCGCACAAAGTCGGCGCAGGGCGTGCGCTCGGCAATCTCGTCGGCCGCCTGCCGAGCCGCATGCGGGCGCACGTGGCGCAGCGTGGTGATGTCGCGTTCGTCTGCCGGCTCGTTCGCCGTGTCGCTGGCAACGCCCAGCTCGGCCAGCAGCGCATCTTCGTCCAGCGCCCCCACGTCCACCGGCGGCGCGGCATCGGCCGACAGCAGCCCCGGCACATCCAGCTCCGCCAGCAGCGCATGCGCCTCGGGCAACTGGCGCAGCCGGTCCAGGCGCACCGCGTACAGGCGCTCGAAGATGTCGCCCGCTTCACCATGACGCGGCGCGCGCCCGTGCGCCTGGTGAAAGCGCAGGATGTCCTCGAAGCCCGCGATCAGCCGTTCCTCGCGCGGGGTGCGGCCACCGGCCTTGGCGGCGGGCAGCTCCACGCCCAAGGCGTCGAGCAGTTCGTCGTCGTCCAGGTCAGCCATGCTCGCCCGCCTGGCTTGCCGGCGCAGCCTTGGCCGCAGCCGCCTTGGCTTGCGCCCGGTAGCGCGCAAAGGCCGCCACGCCCTCGGCCATGCGCTGTTCCCAGGCGTCGGCCGACAGGCTGTCGGGCAGCCGGCCGCGTTCGGCCTTGAACTGCAGGGCCCGGAGGGCCAGCACGCGCGCTTCGTCCTCGCTGATCTTCAGGCTCTTGCCGGCAATGCTGGCCTGGATCTGCCGCAGCGAGTGCTCGTCCATGGCCTTGGCCAGCACGGCGTACGCAGCCTCGAACGGGTTGATGCGGTCGATGAGGTCGATGTCCAGATCGCGCACGTTGATGAACTTGCGCACGCCGTCGATCAGGTCGGTGTTGGCCTTGGAGGTGACCGTGCCGCCTTCGTCGCCGGCCGCCATGGTTTCCAGCGTTCCCGGCCCCGGCGTCTGTGCGGGCTGCGGCTCCTCCAACGCCAACTTGGCCTGCTGGGTGATGTTGATCACCGCGATGGCGTGCTGGCGCACGGCCTCCTGGTCGGCCTCGCTCAACTCGGGGTAGCGCTCGCGCACGATCTTGCCCAGGCGCTCGATGGTCAGCTCCTCGGGGATGGTGTTCTCCTTGTCCAGCGTGCCGCGCTCCAGCGCCGGCTTGTCCTGGATGAAGGCGGCGATCACCTCGTTGAGGTCTTCCTTGCAGATGCGCTGCCCCTCGCGGCTGCGCGGCTTGGCCAGGCCGTTGATCTCGATGTGGACCGCGCCGGTCTCGGGGTTCACGCCCAGGTTGCGGCCCCCGTCCACATAGCCCTCGGGGCCGTAGTCGAAGCCCTCCTGCGCGCCGGCATGGCGCGGCGTGAACTCGTAACGCGGCGCCAGCACCTGCTCCATCAGCAGGCTGGCGGAAATGGCCTTGAGCATGTCGTTCACGGCCTCGGCAACCGCCGACTGCTCGGCCGCCGGCTCGGCGATCAAATTGGTGAAGCGCGCGCGCTCCTTGCCTTCGGCGTCGCGCGTGGCGCGGCCGATGATCTGCACAACCTCGGTCAGGCTGCTGCGGTAGCCGATGGTCAGCGCGTGCTCGCACCAGATCCAGTCGAAGCCCTCCTTGGCCATGCCCAGGGCGATGATCACGTCCACGTGGTCGCGGTTGTTCTTGTGCGCGGGGTCCTTCAGCGCGCCCAGCACACGGGCGCGCCGCACGGCGTCGGTGTCGTCCACCAGGTCGGCCACCTTCAGCGTGCGCCCGTCAGCCGCAGTGAGGCGGTGAAAGCCCGTGGCCTCGTCGATGCCCTGCCATGCGCCCAAGGCATGCAGGATCTCGTCGACCTCGCGCTGCTTGTCCTTCAGGCTCTCGCGCGAGTTCACGCTCGGGATGTGCACGATGGTCTTCAGCGCCGGGTCCAGCACCTGGGCCACCGCGTCCACGTAGCGGCCGGTGTAGAAGAAGTAGCCGATGTCCAGGCTCTTCAGCCAGCGGTAGCCGTTGAGCTGCTCGTAGTAGGTGTACGTCACCGTCTCGAAGCGGCTTTCGTCGGCCGGTGACAGCACCGCCTCGCTGTCGCCGCGGAAGTACGAACCCGTCATTGCGACCAGGTGCACCTGGTCGCGGGCGATGAAGGCGCCGAGCTGGCTGCCCAGCTTGTTGTCGGGGTTGGCCGAGACGTGGTGGAACTCGTCCACCGCGATCAGCCGCTGGTCGAAGGCCTCGATGCCCAGTTCATCCACCGCAAAGCGGAAGGTGGCGTGGGTGCACACCAGCACGCGGTCGCTGCTGGCCAGGAACTGGCGCACCGCCTCCACCTTGGAGCGCGCCACGCGCGGCTCGTCCACGCCCGGTGCGTTGCACAGGTTCCACTGCGGCGCCACCGTCCAGTCCCAGAAGAAGCCGTGCTGCGTGAGCGGCTCGTCGGCAAAGCTGCCGCCGATGGAGCGCTCCGGCACCACCACGAGGGCCTGCTTCAGCCCCTGGTTGTGCAGCTTGTCGAGCGCAATGAACATCAGCGCCCGGCTCTTGCCCGAGGCGGGCGGCGACTTGATCAGCAGGTACTGCTCGCCGCGCCGGGCCCAGGCGAGTTCCTGCATGGTGCGCATGCCCAGCTCGTTGGCGCTGGCGCTGGCGCCGGTGCGCGCCGTGGTGATGGACACCGACGGCACGGCGGCCGTGTGGGGAGCCGTTGGGGGTGCTGCGTTCATGGCGTGTCGTCGTCGGTGGGCGCCTGGGCGGGCCGGGCGCCACCGCCCAGCTCACGTTCGATCTGCTCGATGCTGGGCAGGCTGGTCTGCAGCTCCGGCGGCAGCGCCTCCACCAGCTGGTACTCCGCCACGCCCAGCGGCTGCACGTGGCTGCGCAGCGCGTACTCGGCCACCACCTTGTTCTTGCCCTTGCACAGCAGCAGGCCGATGGTGGGGCCGTCCTGCGGGTGCTTGATCTGCGCGTCCACGGCCGTGAGGTAGAAGCTCAGCTGGCCCAGGTGCTCGGGCTTGAACTTGCCGGCCTTGAGCTCGATCACCACGTAGCACCGCAGCTTGAGGTGATAGAAGAGCAGGTCGATGAAGAACTCGTCGCCCGCCACGTCCAGCAGCACCTGGCGGCCCACGAACGCAAAGCCCGCGCCCAGTTCGAGCAGGAACTCGGTGACGTGCCGCACCAGCGCGTGCTCGATCTCGCGCTCGCCGGCCTCACGGGCTAGGCCCAGAAAGTCCAGCCGGTACGGGTCTTTCAGGCTCTCGACGGCCAGGTCTGAGTGGGGCGCCGGCAGGGTGGCTTCGAAGTTGCTCTGGGCCTGGCCGCTGCGTTCGAGCCGCTTCGACTCGATGTGCAGGTTGAGCACGTTGCGCGACCAGCCGTGGGCGATGGCGGCCTGCGCGTAGGCCACGCGCTGATCGGTGCGCTTCAGCCGGGTGAGCAGCACCAGGTTGTGGCCCCAGGGCAATCGTCCAACAAGCTGTTGGACGATTGCTTCGTCGGGCCAGGCCTCGGCCAGCGCGCGCATGTACATGAGGTTGGCGCGCGAGAAGCCTTTCATGTCGGGGAAGGCGCTGCGCAGGTCGTGCGCCAGGCGGTCGATGACGCGCGCACCCCAGCCCTGGGCGGCCTGCCTCGCCAGGATGTCGCGGCCGATCTGCCAGTACAGCCGCAGCAGCTCGTGGTTCACCGCCAGCGTGGCGCGCTGCTGGGCGCTGTGGATGCGGCCCTTGAGATCGGCCAGCCAGTCGGCATAGCCCTCGGGCGGCAGGGCCAGGGCGGGCGGCGTGGCGACCGCAGGCTCGGCAGCCGGCTGAGCCTTGGGCCGGGGCTTGGCGGGCGGCTTGCTCATGCACGTGCCTTGCGCGGCGCCCGCTTGGTGGGCGCGGCCGACGCCGGGGCGGCGGCGGGCGTCGTTCGGGTGGTCATGCGCGTGTAGAGCTCGAACAGCTTTTCGAGCCGCTCGGTGTCGTTCCTGAAGCGGCGGCCGATATAGATGCGTTCGAGCACCTCATCGTTGTGCGCATGGGCCGCGCGCAGGTTCTCGGGCATGGCCTCGGGGTCGTACAGCTCGGCGATGGTGGCCGGGAAGTGCACCTCGCGGGCGAGCAGGATGTTCTCGGCGCAGCGCGTGAGATCGGCCTTGTTCTGCGCGGTGAGCAGCGGCACGGGGAAGGTGTTCCAGCCGAGGGTGTTGGAGTAGCGGAAATCGGTCTTCAGCTTGCCGCAGACGGTGGCGATCCAGACGAGGTGCAGGCGGCTGGCGATGAGGGCGAGGTTCCAGAGGGGGGCGTCGTACAGCCCGAACGCAGCGTTGGAGACTACTGCGCCTTGCGTAAGCGCCCCCACGGGAAGGAACTCCCTGTTCTCGCTGGTATGGATGGGGATGATCAGAGGTACGGCGGTTCCCGAGTCCCTGCCGTGTCGAATCTCGGCAAACGCATGCGCAGAGTCAGCTTGTTCTCGTGTCTTGGCCTTCGTGCTCTCGGAACGAAAGCTCCTGACCTTTTCGACCTGCTGCTGAATGAAGGCATGAGACAGTGCATCAGACACCTGATGATCAGCGATCCAGAGGCAATAGCGCGCCCTGCCGTCTATGTACTCATCGCTCCCGAGGTACGGCTTGATGTAGCGCTGCACGTTTGGATCGGTAATCGCAACCTGCTCGGAAGCCTTCACAACAAGACCGCCACCGTCAGCCGGCTTGCTCCCGTAGTCCATGGGTGGCAACCCATTCAAAGGATGACTCGACTTTTCAACAACGACGTTCGTGTCTGGAATCAGATACGGACCGATGAAGTCGACCCGTCGCTCAGACGTGGCGCCGTCCGATGCCTCAACGAAGAGGCGCGCACCAGAACCATCGCGCGCAATTCCGATGATGACGACCGTGACACCCGCATTCTTCTTGGCCAAGTTCTTCCACTTGAACGAGGTTCTTGCAAAGTGAATGCGCAAATCCCGCGCCAGGGCTGCGACCCAAAAAGCCGGCACCTGCTGCCCTTGGCAAACCGAGTTGGTCGAGACGAACGCACATCGAGTCGCATGTGAACTGCAGAGCTGCGCAGCCTTCCAGAACCAACCCAGCACGTAGTCCAACGACTTCCACGGGATCTCTGTTTCGGCGAACACCTCTGCAAGCTGCGCCTTCTCGTTCTCTGACATCTCAGACTGACCGAGATACGGAGGGTTGCCGCAAACGTACGTCTCCCCACCCTCATTCTCAAAATCAATCTCCGCCTGCTCCAGCGGTGTCCCGAACAAGTCATCCGCCGCCACCTTCACGGCCGTGCCCGTGGGTGGGCAGATCGCCAGCCAATCCAGCCGCAAGGCGTTGCCGCAGACGATCCAGTTCTCCGCATCCAGCGGCAGAAACTCCGCCAGCGCGTCTTTCTGCCCGCGGTAAAGCACGTCGCACTGGAACTCGGCAATGATGAGCGCCAGCCGCGCGATCTCGGCCGGAAAGTCGCGCAGCTCGATGCCGCGGAAGTTGGTGAGCGGGATCTCGCTCCTCAGGTGCGTTTCGCTGCGGCGGCGGTTGATCTCGGCCTCGATCTCGCGCATCTGCTTGTAGGCGATGACGAGGAAGTTGCCGCTGCCGCAGGCGGGGTCGAACACGCGGATGCGGCTCATGCGCTTGCGCAGGTTCAGCAGCTTGATCTTGTTGTCGCCCGCGGCGGCCAGCTGGGCGCGCAAATCATCCAGGAACAGCGGGTTCAACACCTTCAGGATGTTGGGCACGCTGGTGTAGTGCATGCCGAGTTCGCCGCGCTCGGCGTCGTCGGCCACGGCCTGGATCATGCTGCCGAAGATGTCGGGGTTGATCTGCTTCCAGTTCAGCGTGCCGGCGTGCAGCAGGTAGGTGCGCGCCATGCGCGTGAAACGCGGCACCTCGGGGCTGCCCGAGAACAAGCCGCCGTTCACGTAGGGAAACTGGTCCGCCCAGGGGCGCAGGGCGGAGGCGGCCCGGTCGGCAGGCCGCACGTTCATGGCGCGGAACAGCTCGGCCATCACCGTGTGCACGTTGCTGCCGTCGCGCTCGGTGAACTGCTCGAGCGTGCGGGTGAACAGGCCCGTGCCGTTGAAGATGTCGGTGTCTTCGGCAAAGAAGCAGAAGATCAGCCGCGCCATGAAGTGGTTCATGTCGGCGCGGCGCTCGGCCGTGGCCCAAGCGGGGTTCTCGCGCAGCAGCTCGACGTAGAGCTTGTTCAGGCGCCCGGTGGCGCGCACGTCGATGGGGTTGTCCTTGATCTCCTGGATGGTGGAGATGCCGGCCAGCGGCAGGAAGAAGCCGAAGTGGTTGGCGAAATCGGCGTAGGCGCAGGCGATGGTTTCGCCGCTCGTGCGGTCTTCGGCCTCCAGCGTGTGGCCGTCGGTGGCCACCAGGAAGCGCGCCTTGCCCTTGGCCGTGGCCGGGCTGTCGCGCAGGGCCTGCAGGCCCGCACCGGTGCTGCCGGCCGGGCCGGTGGCGATATGGATGTGGTTGCGCTGCAGCAGGCCGCCGGGTACATCACTCGCATTGCTGTTGCCGCTGCGCAGGCGCTTGAGCGTGACTTCCTTGTTGCCGAAGGCGGCGAGAAAGGCGAACGGGAATTCGGCCGCGTCGAAGGGCTGTTGCGCCAGGTCAGAGATGGTTTGTTCGATTTCGACGGCGTTCATGGGGTGCGGGCGCTGCGTGGCGCGGCGGCATCGTAGCAACGGCTCTGTCAGGGCCTGGCATGGCCACCGGCGGCGCGGGCGCTTCGACAGGCGCAGCGCGAACGGTGGTGGTTGCTGCAGGCGCGAACGGGTGTTCTCGTCGCTCGAACGCGGGGCCGGCGCTCAGGTGCGCCAGATGCGCGGCGGTTGGGCCGCCAGGCCCCAGGCCTCGGCGCGCCAGGCGGCGCGCACGCGCTGCAGCAGCTGCATCGCAGGCTCCACCTGCTGGGCCAGGGCGCGCAACACGATCACGCGCTCGTGCGGTGCCGTCACGCCCGCCCGCAGTTCGGCGGCAGGCGCCGGGGCCAACGGCTCGGTGTGCTCGCGCGCGGCGTCCAGCAGCCTCTGCCGTCGCTCGCGGGCGATGGGCTCGCCCTCGGCCCACCAGGCGGTGGCCAGCACCCGCGCCCCGCCCAGGCCCAGGGGGCTGTCGCGCAGCAGCCGGTCGTCGGCGGCGATGCGGCCGCGCTCCAGCCAGTGGCCCGGCAGCTCCAGGTGCTGCTGCACGGCACCGGCCGCGAAGGGCTGGTTCGACGCCGGCAGGCCCAGCGCCAGCACGTCCCAGCCGATCATCTGCGCGCCCGGCTCGAGGGCCAGCTCGAGCCGGTTCTCAGCCCGGCAGCCGCTGTAGGCGATGGCCTCCATCGGCATCCACTCCAGCCGCGCGCCGCCGGCCAGCGCCAGCCGCACCTGCTGCGTGCCCGGCGCGCCCTCGCTGCGGTAGAAGCGCGCCGCGCCCGGCGTGGTGACGACGACGTGGCTGCCCTCGCCCAGCGTGGCGTCGAGCGCGAGCCGATCACCGCCGACGATGCCGCCCGGCGGGTGCACCACCACGTGGTGGCAGATCGCCGGGCCCTCGGGGTACAGGCGCTGCAGCACTCGCAGCGGGCCCTCGTGCAGGTCGTGCGCGCGCGTGGTGCCGGCGTCGTTCCAGTAGCGCAGCGCCAGCCGCGCGTGCCAGCCGGCGGGCATGGCCTCAGCCCGGCCCGTGGCGGCGCCAGAAGTCGCGGTGCAGCGCCGCGATCTCCATGTCGACCTCAAGCACCGGCCCCACCACGTGCATGGCCTTCTGCCCACGCGCGAAGACTTCGCGGCAGGGCAGGTCCAACGTCGGGTTCTCGTCGTGGTTGCCCGTCATGGCCAGTAGCCGCGACTCGCTCATGCCGTACGCCAGGTGCCCGATGTGTGCCCAGTACTGCGTGCCGGCGCACATGGCGCAGGGCTCGACGGTGGTGACCAGGGTGCAGCCCCACAGCATGGCGGCGTCGAAGCGCTGCGCGGCCGTGCGCGCCAGCACGGCCTCGGCGTGCTCGACGGCGCTGACGTTGCCCTGCTCCAGCAGAACCGTCTCGCCGTCGGGCGCCACCAGCACGGCGCCGAACGGGTGCTTGCCCTTGGCCAGCGCCGCCTGCGCCACCACGTTGGCGGCGCGCAGGTGGCGCAGCGTCTGCTCGTGCGTCAGCGGCATCGCACGGAAGTCAGTGGTTCTGCGAGCCGCGGTGCGCCCAGCCGGTGGTGCGCTTCTCGATCAAGCTGAACAGCTCGTACATGGCCATCGCCATGGCGCCGATGGTCACCAGCCCGGCAAAGGCCAACGGCATGCGCTGCTGACTGCCCGCGCTCTGCATCAGATAGCCGATGCCGCTGTCGCCGGCCGTCATCTCAGCCAGCACGGTGCCCACGAAGGCCAGCGTGATGGCGATCTTCAGCGAGCCGTAGAAGTACGGCATCGAGCGCGGCAGGCCCACCTTCACCAGCACGTCCCAGCGCTTGGCGCCCAGCACGCGCAGCACGTCCTCGAGCTCGGGCTCCAGCGTCGCCAGGCCGGTGGCGATGTTCACGGTGATGGGGAAGAAGCTGATCAGGAACGCGGTGAGGATGCCGGGGCCCAGGCCGATGCCGAACCACACCACGAGGATGGGCACCACCGCCGCCTTGGGCACGGCGTTGAAGGCCACCATCAGCGGGTACAGCGCCGTGTAGGCCAACCGGCTGCTGCCGATGAGGAAGCCCAGCAGCACGCCCACCACGATGCTGATGCCGAAGCCCAGCATCGTCACCCAGAAGGTCTTCCAGGCCGCCTCGAGCAGCGGGCCCTTGAACTCGATGAACTGCTGACCGATCTGCCACGGGCTCGGGAAGATGAAGTCGGGGATCTTGAACCCCGCGACGATGAGCTGCCACAGCAGCAGCGCGGCGGCCAGCACGATCAGCGGCGACCAGCGTTCGACGTTCTTGCTCACGACCATGATGATGTTCCTCGCCCTGCCCTACTGCGGCACCGCGGCGCCGGTCTTGCCGATGGGGTGGCGATAGGCGCCGATGTGCCCGCGCAGCTCGTGCACGATGTCGGTGAAGTGCGGCGTGTAGGTGACCTCCAGGTCGCGCGGGCGCGGCAGGTCGATCTCGCGCTTGACGACGAATCGGCCCGGGCTGCGGCTCATGCAGTACACGGTGTCGGCCAGGAACACGCTCTCGCGCAGGTCGTGGGTGACCAGGATGACGTTGAACTTCTGCGCCGCGTGCAGGTCGCGCAGCGCGCACCACAGTTCCTCGCGCGTGAAGGCGTCGAGCGCGCCGAAGGGCTCGTCGAGCAGCAGCATCTTGGGCTCGTGCACCAGCGCGCGGCAGATGCTGGCACGCTGCTGCATGCCGCCGCTGAGCTGCCACGGGAACTTGTCCTCGTAGCCGGCCAGCCCCACGCTCTGCAGCAGTGCGCGAGCCTTGGCCTCGAACTCCTTCTTCTTCGCCTTGTACTGGCTGCGGTAGGGCTCGACGATCTCCAGCGGCAGCATCACGTTCTGCACCGTGGTGCGCCAGGGCAGCAGGCTCGGCGCCTGGAAGGCCATGCCGGTGATCTTCAGCGGGCCCGTGACCTGCTGGCCGTCGATGACGACGGTGCCCTTGCTCGGCCGCCGCAGGCCGGTGGCCAGCTTCATGAAGGTGCTCTTGCCGCAGCCCGAGGGGCCGACGATGGCGATGAACTCGCCCTCGGTCACCTGCAGGCTGATGTCCTCGACGGCGAACTGGCCCTGGGCCAGGAGTTCGTCGTTGTAGGCGAGCCAGACGTTGCGGAAGTCGACGAAATTGCTCATCGGGCCTGTGCCTCCGGGCATGCAAAGGAAATTCGGAACGCGCGCGAGCCCATGCGCAGGTCGGGATTCGGGAAGAGGCTCTGGCACCGCCGCCGAGGGCTGGCGACAATCTCACCATGCAAAGCACCCGCTCCTGGAATTCCGTACACCGCGCCACCTGCGCCGCAGCGCTGTGGCTGCTGGCCGGCGCCGAAGCCGCCGCGCAGGACTCCTCGCCCATCCTGAGCGGCTATGCCTGGCGCGAGCAGGCGCACTGGCGCGTGGCGGTGTCCCCGCTGACCCAGCATTTCCGGTACAGCGAAGAGCACCAGCGCGTGATCGCGGTGGCGCTGGAGCGGCAACGGCAGGACGGCTGGCTGGCCGGCGGCTCGCACTTCACCAACTCGTTCGGGCAACCCAGCGCCTACCTCTACCTGGGACGCCGGGTCGACCTGCCCTTCGGCCCGCCCGGGCTGTTCGGGCAGATCAGCGGCGGCCTGCTGTACGGCTACCGCGGGCGCTACGAGGACAAGGTGCCGCTCAACCACAACGGCTTCGCGCCGGGCGCGCTGTTCACGCTGGGCTGGCAGTTCGACCGCCGCAACGCCGCCGCCGTGCACCTGCTGGGCGATGCCGGCATGATGCTGCAGCTGTCCTGGGACTGGCGCTGACGGGCGAAGCACCGGCATCGTCCTGACGGGCCGAGCTGCTGGTTCAGCGCTTGACCGGCGGCAGGATGTTCAGCTCGGTCTTGGCCGGCAGCAGCGTGTCCGTCCAGACGGCCGTGGGGTCGATGCGCGTCTTGGTGCCGAAGGCGTCGGACACCTGCGAGGCCATCAGCGACAGGCGCCCGGGGTTCACGACGCCGAAGCCCTCGGCCCGCGCGTCGGGGCTGGCCACCACGGCGTCGATGGCCATGCGTAGGCGGCGCTTCTCGAGGTCGACGTTGATGATGCCGTCGCGCGCCTTCACGTAGTCGATCGAGGCATCGGGGTTGGCGATGACTTCCTTGGCCCCCTTGAGGAAGGCGCTCAGGAAGGCCTTCACCGCGGCCGGGTTCTCCTTGATCAGCTTCGGGCTGGCGATGATGGCGTTGCCGTAGAGCTTCACGCCGTGCGCGGGGTAGGGCATGACGACGATGTCTTCGGTCTTGACGCCCCGCGCCTCGAGGTTGAGCAGGCTGGTGAACGAGAAGCCGGTGATGGCCTCGATGTCGCCGCGCACCAGCATGGTCTCGCGCAGCGGGGGGTCCATGCTCGTCCACTGCACGCCGCTGATGTTGTTGGCCTTCGCGAAGATCGGGAAGGCCTTGCGGCCGGCGTCGAAGCCGGGCGCGCCGAGCTTGCGGCCGTTCAGGTCGGACGGCTTGGCGATGCCGCTCTTCTTGAGCGCCAGCACCGCCGCCGGGGTGTTGTTGTAGACCATCATCACCGCGACCGGTTTGTTGGGCGCGTCGGGGTTGTTGGCGTGGAATTCCATCAGCGCCGCCATGTCGGCAAAGCCCATCTCGTAGGCGCCGCCGGCCACGCGCGTGACCGTGCCGCCACTGCCGTTGCCGGCGTCGATGGTGACGTCCAGGCCCGCGGCCTTGTAGTAGCCCTTGGCGGCGCTGGCCAGGAACAGCGCGGCCGGCCCTTCGAAGCGCCAGTCGAGCTGGAACTTGATCGCGGTCTGCGCCTGGGCGGCCAGCGGCGCGGCAAGCACGGTGGCCACGGCCAGGGCGGCGGCGCGGCGGCTGAGGGTGATCAAGGACATGACATGGCTCCGTGAGAGGTTTCTATGGGGAAAGGGAGAGATGGGTCGGGGGATTCTGCAAGTTCCATGCTCAGCGGCCACTCGGGGCTTGCACCACAATGAGGCGATTCGCGCCCAAGAACACCAGTGCGGTGCATTCACTCGGACAGCAGGTCGAACAAGGTGCGCGCCACCACCTGGGTGGCACGCCGCAGGTCCGCCAGCACCAGGTGCTCGTCGGCGCGTTTGGCGTTGCTATCCAGCACCGTGCGCGGGCCAGCGCCATAGATGACGGCCGGCACGCCGTGCTCGCCGTACAGGCGCACGTCGGTGTAGAGCGGCGTGCCGCTCTCGGGGATGGCCTCGCCGAACACGGCCTGGCCATGGCGCTGGATGGCGGCCACCAGCGGCGCGTTGCCGGGCAGCGGCTGCAGCGCGTGCGCCAGCAGCAGGCGCCGGATCTCGCAGCGCACGCCGGGCGACAGCGACACCGCGGCCTCGATCAGCCCGCGCACCTCGGCCTCGACTGCGGCGGCGTCTTCCTCGGGGATCATGCGGCGGTCGATCTTGATCACCACCTTGCCGGGCACCACGTTGGTGTTGCTGCCGCCCTCGATGCGGCCCACGTTCAGGTAGGGGTGGGTGATGCCCGCGACGGCGCTGCGGCGCGTGCGCAGCACGCGGTTGTGCTCGTACAGCGCCGTCAGCAGGCGGTTGGCGGCCTGCAGCGCATCGACCCCCGTGTGCGGGTAGGCGGCGTGCGAGGCCAGGCCGTGCAGCGTCACCTCGAGCTGCAGGCAGCCGTTGTGCGCCGTGACCACCTGGTAGCTGAAGCCGGCCGCAATCAGCAGGTCGGGCCTGGTAACGCCGTGCCCGAGCAGCCACCCGGGGCCTAGCTCGCCACCGAACTCCTCGTCGTAGGTGAAGTGCAGCTCGACGGCGCCGCGGCTCACGAGGCCCAAGGACTCGAGCGCTCGCAACGCGAAGGTGTAGGTGGCGAAGTCGCTCTTGCTCACGGCGGCGGCGCGGCCGTAGAGCCGGCCGCCCTCGACCTCGCCGCCGTAGGGGTCGTGCGTCCAGCCCTCGCCGGGCGGCACCACGTCGCCGTGGGCGTTCAGCGCGATGGTGAGGCCGCCCGGGCCGAAGCGCCGGCGGACGACGAGGTTGGTGATGCTGACCATGCCCTGCGCCGCCACGGCGTCGGCGGGCACCGGGTGCCGCTCGGCGGCATAGCCCATGGCCGCCAGCAGCCCGGCCGTGCGCTCGGCGTGCGGCGCGTTGTCGCCGGGGGGCGTGTCGGTGGGCACGCGCACCAGCTCCTGCAGGAAGCGCACCTGCTCGTCGAAGTGCCGGTCGATCCAGGCGTCGAGGCGGTCGTGGGGGGATTCGCTCATGCGGCTTCGGCGGCGAGTTGCTCGAGCAGGTGGCGGAAGGCCGCGACGCACAGCTCGGCGTCGTGGGTGCTGATGGTCTCCAGCGGGTTGTGGCTGATGCCGGAGTTACCCCCGCGCACGAACAGCATGGCCTGCGGCATCACCTCGTGCAGCTTCATCGCGTCGTGCCCGGCGCCGCTGGGCATGCGGTGCACCGGCAGGCCCAGCGCCTGCACCGCCCGCTCCCAGCGCGCCTGCCACGCCGGGTGGCTGGGCGCGGCGGACGCCGCCATCGTGGGCTCCAGCGTGTGCGACAGGCCGCGCCGCGCGCAGATGCGGCCCAGCTCGGCCACCACGTCGTCGGCCAGCGCGTCGCGCGCAGCGTCGGTGGTGGCCCGCAGGTCCAGGCTGAAGCGGCAGCGGCCGGGCACGACGTTGATGCTGCCGGCCGGCACCTCCAGCAGGCCCACGGTGCCGACCACGTCGGGCACCGCGGCGGCGCGCTTCTCCACGAACAGCACCAGCTCGGCCACGGCCGCGGCGGCGTCGCGCCGCCGGTCCATCGGCGTGGTGCCCGCGTGGCTGGCCATGCCCTGCACCTCGCCCAGGAAGCGCTTGCTGCCGTTGATGCTGGTGACCACGCCCAGCGGCAGGTCGAGCTCGTCGAGCACCGGGCCCTGCTCGATGTGCACCTCGACGAAGCCGAGGTAGCGCGCGGCATCGCGGCGCAGCGCCGCGATGGCGTCCATCGTGCCGGGCAGGCCGACGGCGCGCATGGCCTCGCGCATCGTCGTGCCGTCGGCGTCGCGCTGATCCAGCCAAGCGGGGTCGAAGGCACCGACCAGCGCGCCGCTGGCCAGGAAGGTGGCCTTGTAGCGCTGGCCTTCCTCCTCCGAGAAGCCCACGACCTCCAGGCCGAAGGGCAGCCGGCGGCCCGCGGCCGACAGCTCGCGCACCACGGCCATCGGCACCAGGATGCCCAGCCGGCCGTCGTACTTGCCGCCGTTGCGCACGGTGTCGAAGTGGCTGCCGGTGAGCAGGCGCCGCGAGCCGTGGTCGGCGCCGTGGTAGACGCCCACCACGTTGCCCACGGCGTCGATCGTCACCTCGTCGAAGCCGCCCTCCTGCATCCAGCCCTGCAGGCGCCGCGACACCGCCTGGTGCGCGGCGGTGAGGTAGGTCACGGTGAGCTGGCCCTTCTCGGCGAAGCCGGGGTCGCTGTGCGCGGCCAGCTGCTCGGCCCAGTCCCACACGATCCGGCCCTGCAGCGGGTGCTCGGCGAAGCGGTCGGCCAGCCGGATCTCGGCGATGCGGTGGATGTGGCGCAGGCACTCGGCGAACTCGAAGTCCGGGTGGCCGGCCAGCCGCCGCTCGAAGGTGGCGATGATCTGCTCGCGCGGTAGCCCCTCGCCGCGCGGCCCGCGCACGGCCAGGATGAAGGGCCAGCCGAACTTCGCGTTGTAGTCGGCGTTGAGCCGCTGCAGCCGCGAAAACTCGTCGGGCGTGCAGTGCGTCAGGCCCGAGCGGGTCTGCTCGTCGGTGCTCTCGGCGGTGAGCGACTTCGCCACCATGGCCTTGCCGGCAAGCTCGGGGTGGGCGCGGATCAGGCCCCGCTGCGCCTCGCGGCCGGCGTCGCGCACTGCCTGCACCAGCGCGCGCTTGAGCGCCGCCAGGCTGGCATGGCCGCCCGCCGGCCGCCCGCGCCACGCCGCCGCGGCGATCCAGGGCGAGTGCTCGTAGATGCCGTCGAGCAGCGCCACGAAGCCGGCCTCGTCGGCCGCGGCCAGCTGGGCGAGGGTGACGGTGGCAGCCACGGTGCTCACTCCCACACGAAGGCCCTGGCGGCGTCGAACGGGTGTTCGGCCTGCCAGTGCCGGGCGATGTCGATGCGCCTCGTCACCCAGACGCGGTCGTGCGCCTGCACGTGGTCGAGGAAGCGCTGCAGCGCGCGCAGGCGCCCCGGGCGGCCCAGCAGCCGGCAGTGCATGCCGATGCTCATCATCGAGGGCCGCTCGTCGCCCTCGGCGTAGTGCACGTCGAAGGCGTCGCGCAGGTACTGGAAGAACTCGTCGCCGTGGCTGTAGCCCTGCGGCAGCGCGAAGCGCATGTCGTTGCAGTCCAGCGTGTAGGGCACCACCAGGTGCGGGGCCAGCGTGCCGTCGGTGCGGCGCACCTGCAGCCAGAACGGCAGGTCGTCACCGTAGTAGTCGCTGTCGTAGGTGAAGCCGCCGTGGTCGGCCACCAGGCGGCGCGTGTTGGGGCTGTCGCGGCCGGTGTACCAGCCCAGGCCATGAACATGGCCCTCGGAGGACCCGCGCTGGCCGGTCATCTTCTCGATGATGGCCATGGCCCGCTGCAGGTGCTCGCGCTCGGTGGCCTCGTCGATGCCCTGGTAGTGGATCCAGCGCCAGCCGTGGCAGGCGATCTCGTGGCCCAGCTCGACGAAGGCGGCCGTCACCTCGGGGCATCGCTCCAGCGCCATGCTCACGCCGAACACAGTGAGCGGCAGGCCCCGGCGCTCGAACTCGCGCAGGATGCGCCACACGCCGACGCGGCTGCCGTACTCGTAGATGCCCTCCATGCTGAGGTGGCGCGCGGCAAACGCCGGCGGGTTGGCCATCTCGCTGAGGAACTGCTCGCTGCCGGCGTCGCCGTGCAGCACGCTGTTCTCGCCGCCTTCCTCGTAGTTCAGCACGAACTGCACGGCCACCCGGGCCTGGCCGGGCCAGCGGGCGTGCGGCGGGTGGCGGCCGTGGCCGAGGAGGTCGCGCGGGTAGCGGGTGGGCGTGTTCATGAGGCGGTGTTCAGGCCAGCGCCAGCGCGGCGGCGAGGTCGACCGCGCGCGGGTGCAGCTGCAGGTTGCGTTCGACGTGTCCGAGGTGGCTGTCCATCAGCCGCGCCGCGGCGCGCGCGTCGCGCCGGGCGATGGCGTCGACGATGGCCACGTGCTCCTCGGCCGAGTGGCCGGCGTCGTGGGCGCTCTGGTACATCAGCGCGATCAGCGAGCAGCGCGCCAGCAGGTCGGCCAGCAGCTGCGCGAGCACCTCGTTGCCCAGCATGCGCGCCAGCACCACGTGGAAGTCGGCCAGCAGCCGCGTGCGGCCGGCGACGTCGATGCGCTCGACGGCGGCCGCCTCGCGCACCAGGTGCGCGCGCAGCAGGGCCACCTGCTCGTCGGTGACCACCGCGCACAGCTGCCGCACCATCTGCTGCTCGAGCATGCGGCGCACCTCGAACACTTGGCGGGCCTCGTCGAGGCTGGGCTGAGCCACGAAGGCGCCGCGCGCGGGCTCGAGCACCACGAGGTGGTCGCGGCTGAGCCGGTTGAGTGCCTGGCGCACCACGGTGCGGCTCACCTTGAAGAGATCGCCGAGCTGCTGCTCCACGAGCTTGGTGCCGGGCATGAGCCGGCGCTCGACGATGGCCGTGGTGACGGCGTCGACGATGCGCTGGGTGCTGCCCGCCGCGGGCGCGGCATCGGGTGCGGCCTTGCGCCGGCGCGCGCCGGCGGTGGCGGCCGCCCACCGCGGCTTGGCGCCGGCGGGGCTGATGCCGTGGAGGCCAGTGGCGGTAGAAAGGCTGCGGGTCATCGCTGCGTTGACGGGCTGGCGCGACTGTATACACTTTGCCGGCCTTCGACACCCCCGCGGCAACCCGCGTTGCCCGCCGCAGCCAGCAGCACCATGGGCCACCTCAGCACCCACGTCCTCGACACCGCCCACGGCTGCCCGGCAGCCGGCATGGCCGTCACGCTGCAGCGCGTGGCACCCGACGGCAGCGCGCACACCGTCAAGCGCGTCGTGCTCAACGCCGACGGCCGTGCCGACGGCCGGCTGCTCGAAGGCGACACCATGGCCGTCGGCCGCTGGCGGCTGCTGTTCGAGGTGGCGCCCTATTTCCGCGCACGGGGTGTGGCCTTGCCAGAGCCGCCGTTCATCGACACGGTGCAGCTCGACTTCGGCATTGCCGACGCCGCCGGCCATTACCACGTGCCGCTGCTGGTGAGCCCGTGGAGCCACAGCACCTACCGCGGCTCGTGAAGGCCCCCTGATGGACCTGACCTACTGGCTCGACTGGGCCAACCTCCTGCTGCGCTGGGCGCACGTCATCGTCGCCATCGCCTGGATCGGCTCGAGCTTCTACTTCGTCTTCCTCGACAGCAGCCTGGTCAAGCCCACGGCGCCCGACCTGCAGGCCAAGGGCGTGGACGGCGAGCTCTGGGCCGTGCACGGCGGCGGCTTCTACAACCCGCACAAGTACCTCCTGGCGCCGAAGACGCTGCCCGAGCACCTGCACTGGTTCTTCTGGGAGAGCTACAGCACCTGGCTCACGGGCTTCGCGCTGTTCGCGGTGCTGTACCTGTTCAACGCCGAGACCTTCCTGATGGACCGCAACGTCTTCGCCTGGGGCGCGCCCTGGCATGCGGTGACGGCGGCGCTGGCCTTCCTGGTGGTCTTCTGGCTGCTGTACGACGGCATCTGCCGCTGGCTGGGCGAGAAGGGCGGCAAGGTCGGGGGCGACCTGAAGGTCGGCATCGCCGTGCTGGTGTTCGTGGTCGTGGCGTCGTGGCTGGCCTGCCAGCTGTTCGCGGGCCGCGCGGCCTTCCTGCTGGTGGGCGCGATGCTGGCCACGGCCATGAGCGCCAACGTGTTCTTCTGGATCATCCCCGGCCAGAAGACCGTGATCGCGCAGATGAAGGCGGGCCAGCCGGTGCAGGCCATCCACGGCCAGCGCGCCAAGCAGCGCAGCGTGCACAACACCTACTTCACGCTGCCGGTGCTGATCGCCATGCTGTCCAACCACTACGGCTGGCTCTACCAGGGCGCGTGGAACTGGGCAGTGCTGGTGGTGCTGATGCTGGCCGGGGCGCTGATCCGCCACAGTTTCGTGGCCCGGCACAAGGCGCTGGTCAGCGGCACGCGCCAGCCCTGGGAGTACGCGGCCGTCGGCACGGCGCTGCTGCTGGGCCTGGCGGTGGCGCTCGAGCCTGCGCCGCGCCCGATCGCGCCAGTCGCCGCGGCGGCCGTGCCGGCCACCTACGCCGAGGTCAAGGCGGTGCTCGAGCAGCGCTGCGCCGTGTGTCACAACGCCGTGGTGGCCCAGAAGAACGTCGCGCTGCACACGCCCGAACTCGTCAGGCAGCACGCCCAGGCCATCTACCAGCAGGCCGTGGTGCTGCGGCTGATGCCGCAGAACAACGCCACGCAGATCACCGACGGCGAGCGCGAGCTGATCGCGCGCTGGTTCAAGGCCGGGGCGCCGGGGCCCTGACGTAGGGCGCCCGATTGGTTGCCACCCGCACCACACGATTGCAACTGGCTGGGGCCAGTTGTTGCGACTGACCGAGGCTCGCATGCCGGCAGGGTCGGAGGGTGCGGCTGCAACAAGGCGAGGCGTGATCCGAGCGATGTCACCTCGCCTGGCGCTGCTTGTGAAGCTGGAGCGCGAGCGACGAAAGCTTTCCGGAAAACCAGCGGCCTTGGCCTCGGTGTGCTGAAGGCCCTTGAGCGTCGTTCGTGGTGACCCGTTCGGGCTGCGCCTGTCCAAGCCCAGCACGCTGGGCTTGGACAGGCTCAGCCCGAACGGTGAGCGGTAACGGCCAATGCGACCGGTGGGTGCGAACGGTGGGTGGGAACGGCCGCAAGGGGCCGACAGCAGCAGGTCAAGCAGCGTCTCCAGCCGAACCCTCACGCTGCATGGCCAGCCACCTCCGGCCCTCTATAGCCCGTCCATGCGCACCGCATACAGCGCCAGCTCGACATCGTTGCGCACCCCCGTCTTCTCGAGGATGCGCGTGCGGTAGGTGCTCACGGTGTTGGGGCTGAGCACCAGCTGCTCGGCGATCTCGCCGACGCTGCGGCCGGTGGCCAGCAGTCGGAACACCTGGTATTCGCGGTGCGACAGCCGCTCGGTCAGCGGCGCTTCCTCGCCCTGCCCCTTCTTCAAGCCGGTGCCGGCGCCCACCGCGCCGGCCAGTTGCTCGGCCACGCTGGGCGTGATGAACAACTGCCCCTTGGCCACGCGGCGCACGGCGTCGATCATCTGTTCGCTGTCGGCGCTCTTGTTCAGGTAGCCCGCCGCGCCGAGCTTCAAGCTGCGCACCGCGTACTGGCGGTCCGGGTAGGTGCTGAGCATCAGAACCGGCAGCTTCGGGAACTCGCCCTTCAGGGCCTTGAGGATGTCGAGACCGTCGCGCTGAGGCATGGCGATGTCCAGCAGCACCACGTCGGGCCCGGCGTTCTCCGCGCGACCGGCGCGCACCTGCGCGATGGCCTCCGGCCCCGTAGCGGCCTCGCCCATGACAACGATGTCGGACGCATCGGCCAGCACCTGGCGGATGCCCTGGCGCACGATCAGATGATCGTCGCACACGAGCACGCGCAGGCTCACGATGGCGCTCCTGGCGGTAAGGGTGGCAGGTCCGGCGGCATCAGGGGCAGCATCAGCCGCACGGTGGTGCCGCGGCCTGGCGCCGTCTCGATGCCCACGCGCCCGCCGAAGTGCGCCGCGCGTTCGCGCAGGCCCATCACGCCCCAGGCCTGCGGGTCGGCCAGCGCCTCGGGCGTGGTGCCAACGCCGTCGTCGCGCACCTGCAGGTACAGCACCGGCAGCGGCGGTGCGTCGACGTCGATGCGGATGGCTACCTTGCGGGCCTTCGCGTGCCGTGCGACGTTGGACAGCACCTCCTGCAGGATGCGGAACACGGCGATCGCCAGGCCGCCCTCGGGCGGCGGCACGTCGCCGGCGACAAACATCTTGAAGTCGACCTCGCACTCGTCGCTGCAGGCGTGTGCGAACTCCTGCGCCTGCCACTCCAGCGCCGCCCACAGGCCCTGGTGGTCAAGGATGCTCGGCCGCAAATCGGTGATGATGCGGCCGACCGCGTCGACCGCCGTGTCCACCAGGCCCCCCATGCGCTGGCACTTGGCCACCATCGCGGCGCGCTGGGCCTCGTCGCCCACGCGCTTCTCGAGCCAGTTCAGATCCATCTTCAGCGCCACCAGCAGCGAGCCCAGCTCGTCGTGGATTTCGCGCGCGATGCGCGTGCGCTCGGTCTCGCGCATGGTCTCGAGGTGGTTGGCCAGCTCGCGCAGCTGCGCGGTGCGCTCGGCCACGCGCTGCTCCAACTCGTCGCGACTGCGGCGCAGCAGCTCCTCGGCGCGCTTGCGCTCGCTGATGTCGACAAAGGTGACCACCGCCCCGCGCACGGCGCCGTGCTCGATGACGGGGTGGCTGGAGTACTCGACCGGGAAGCTGCTGCCGTCGGCGCGCCAGATCACCTCGTCGTCGACGCGGCAGGGCAGTCCGCGGCGGAAGGCGTTGAAGATGGGGCAGTCGCACTCGGGGTAGTGGCGGCCGTCGGCGTGCGAGTGGTGGATCAGCTCGTGCATGTTGCGGCCGAGCACGTCTTCAGTGCGAAAACCCAGCGTGCGCGCCGCCGCCCGGTTCAGAAAGGTGCAGCGGCCGTCCATGTCGATGCCGAAGATGCCCTCGCCGGTGCTGTCGAGCAGCAGCGTCAGGTGTTCGGGCGGCAGAGCAGCGGCGGGCACGGGCGGCCCGATGCAAGCCACGGGCCAGTTCGTACGGCGCGGGCCACGGACGGCCAAGGCGATGACGGCGATCCGTCGAACGCGCCCCCCGCTCAACCCAGCAGCCGCTCCGCGATCACCGTGCCCCAGGCCACTGCCGCCAGCAGCAGCGCCATCATCACCGCGGCACTGCCCAGGTCCTTGGCGCGGCCCAGGCGCTTGCGGTGGCCCAGCGAGATCTCGTCGGCCAGCGCCTCCAGCGCCGAGTTCAGCAGCTCGACGATCCACACCAGCACCACGCTGCTGGCCAGCATCAGCGCCTCGAGCGCGCTGCGGCCCACCCAGGGCGCGGCCAGTAGCAGCGGCAGGCCCAGCAGCAGTTCCTGGCGGAAGGCCGCCTCGTAACGCACAGCGGCGCGCAGGCCGAGCCACGAACAGCTAGTGGCACGCAGGATGCGCGCCAGGCCGCCGCGGCTCTTGAAAGGGCTTTGCTCTTCTTTCATCGGGGTCCCAGTTCCAGGTCGGCGGCAAAGCCACGGTCCACCGCCGGCAGCGTGAGGCGCCCGCCGTGCGCGCGCGCCACGCGGTCGGCCAGCATCAGGCCCAGGCCACCGGTGTCGGCGTAGCGCTCCTCGGCCAGGGCGCGGGCCAGCTCGGCGCGCCGCTCGGGCGCGATGCTGCGGCCGTCGTCGCGCACCTTCAGCACGCGGCCGCCTTCGGCCACGCTCAGCCGCACCTCGCGCGCGCCGTGGCGCTGCGCGTTGTCGAACAGATTCAGCAGCGCCGCGGCCACCAGGTCGGCATCGGCGTCGAGCGGGCTGCCGGGCTCGGCCTGCAAGCTCAGCGCGAAGGGCGGCAGCCGCTGCACCAGGTCATCCAGACCCACCGCATGGCGCTGCAGGGCCGCGGTGCCATCGGCGCTGCGGAACAGCCCCAGCAACGCGGCCACCACGTGCTGCAGCCGCGCCGCCGCGCTGCGCACGCGCACCAGGCGCTCGGCCAGCCCTGGCGGCGCGGTGCGCGCGGCCACGGCCAGCCGGGCAGGTCGACGAAGCCCGTGCGCGGCGCCGCGTGCCAGGCCGTGGCCGGTGGCCAGCGCCGCCATCAGCTCGCCCGAGGCGCGCAGCGCCTCGTCGAGCAGCTCGTCGACCTCGTGCGAGGCCGCCAGCCACACCGCCAGGCCCACGGCTAAGCCCCAGGCCATCGACCAGCCCAGCACGGCGCGGGCCAGCCGCGCGGCGATCGACGGGGCGGGGGAGACGGCGCGGCCGGCATCCGCGCTCAGGGTCGGTCGACGCGGTAGCCCAGCCCGCGCACGGTCTCGATCAGCTCGCGGCCGAGCTTGCGCCGCAGCGCCGAGGCGTGCACTTCCAGCGCGTTGCTGACCAGTTCGGACTCGAAGCCCAGCACCAGCTTCTCGAGCTCGGCCTTGGGCACGATGCGGCCGGCGCGCAGCACCAGCGCCTCGAGCACCGCCCACTCGCGCGCCGTGAGCATCAGCACCGGGGTCAGGTCGCCCCGGCCGCGGCGGCCCTTGAGCCAGTCCAGGCCCGAGCCGTCGGGCAGTTGCCAGTCCACCAGCAGCGCGTCGAAGGGCTCGCCGGCCATCGCCTGCGTCTCGGCCAGGCTGCGGCACCAATCGACGACGTGGCCATCGGCGGCCAGCCAGTCGCGCAGGCCCTCGCCGAGCAGGGGATCGTCTTCGAGCAGCAGCAGTCGCATGGTCGGTCGGCGGTTGGCGCGGACACTAACACCGCGGGCCGAGCTGGAGCATGAGCGGTGGCGCTGAAGCGACGCTGAAGGCCTGCTGAAGGACCGCGCGGGGCCCGGCGGCGGTTCAGGCGGCCTTCAGCCTGAGGCCGCGAAATCGCGGCATGTTCTCGCAAGACCGGGCCCCTCGGGGCCGCTTCGTCATCCGCGCCAGCGTCGAGCAGCTCGTGGTCGCCGCGGCGCTGTTCTGGCTGCTCGCCGGCAACCAGCCCTTCCTGTCGGAGGCGCTTCGGAGCCGGCCGCTGCTGTCGGCGGCCGGGGCCGGCTTCGCGCTGTCGCTGTGCCTGGCGCTGGTGGCGCTGCACGTGCTGATGCTGGGCCTGGTGGCACAGCGCCACGCCATCAAGCCGCTGCTGGCGCTGCTGACGCTGGTGACGGCCGTGGCCACCTGGTACGCCAGCCGCTACGGCGTGGGGCTCGATCCCTCCATGCTCAGGAACGTGCTGCGCACCGACGTGGCCGAGGCCTCCGAGCTGATCGGGCTGCCGCTGATGCTGCACCTGGGCGTGTGCGCCGTGCTTCCGATGGTGCTGCTCGCGCACGTGCAGGTCGAGCCGCGGCGCAGCTGGCGCCATGCCCTGGGCGCGCGGGCGCTGCTGATGCTGGCTGCCGCGGTGGTGCTGGTGGGCGCGGTGCTGGCCAGCTACCAGCCGCTGGCGGCGCTGATGCGCAACGACAAGGCGCTGCGCTACCGCGTCACGCCGGCCAACGTGCTGTGGTCCACGGGCTCGGTGCTGGCGGCCGACCTGCGCGGCGCCGCCAAGCCGCGCGAGCCCATCGGCCTGGACGCCCGCCCCGGGCCGGCGGCCGCCGCGCGCCAGCGGCCGCTGATGCTGGTGCTGGCGGTGGGCGAAACCGCCCGCGCCGGAGCCGGGGCACCGCACTGACGCCGCCGCCGCGCCAGGGCCTGCGAGACGCCCTGTGGCTGGGCCTGGCCCTGCTGGGGCTGCTGGCCTGGGAGGCGTCCGGCGGGGACCGCGCGCTCAGCGCCTGGGCAGGCGGCCACGAGGCCTTCCCGCTGCGCCACCCCGGCACCTGGGCCAGCGTGCTGCACGAGGCCGGGCGCGTGGTCTGCGCGCTGCTGCTGGTGGCGCTGATCGTCGACGCGGCCTGGCCGGCCCCGCCGTGGCGCGGGCCGGGCGCCGCGCGCGGCGTGGCCCGGCGCCGCATCACGGCCGCAGCCACCGTGGCCGCCCTGGTGGCCGTGCCGGCCCTGAAGCGCGTCAGCCGCACCAGTTGCCCCTGGGACGTGGTCGACTACGGCGGCACCGTGCCCTGGGTGTCGCACTGGGCGTTTTCGGTGGCCGACGGCGGGTCGGGGCACTGCTTCCCGTCTGGGCATGCGGTGGCGGCCTTCGCCTTCCTGGTGCCGGCGCTGGCCTGGCGGCAGCAGCATCCGCGCGCAGCGCGTGCGGCCCTGGTCGCCGTGCTGGCCGCCGGCGCCCTGTTCGGCGCGGTGCAGGTGATGCGTGGCGCGCACTACCTCAGCCACGTGCTGTGGTCGGCCTGGCTGTGCGCGGCCATCGCCGTGGCGGTGGACGCCGCCCGCCGGGTTCAGGCGGGCTTCAGGTAGGCTGCCCATGCTTGCGGGGCGCACGTCCTATGGAGTCCGAAGACTTCGCTTCAGATCACTGGCGCCGAGGACCTCACTTGGTACCAATCGTCAGCGAAGGTCCTGAGAGGGTTCTACTCAAAGTGCGGGTCTTGGCTCTTCTGGAAGCCGCTCTTCCGTGATTGGACGTTCGCGACGCGCGATGCATCCAGCGCGAGCGAACCAAACGCCGAACGACCGCCAACGCCAGCCGCCCGTCCGCTAGAGACCCTGCCCGCTCTGCTGAAGGCGCCACATCTCCGCATAGCGCCCGCCGCGCGCCAGCAGCTCGGCGTGCGGCCCGCGCTCCACCACGCGGCCGGCCTCGAGCACCACGATCTCGTGCGCATCGACCACCGTGGACAGCCGGTGCGCGATCACCAGCGCCGTCTTGCCCTCGGCCGCGGCGCGCAGCTCGGCCTGGATGGCACGTTCGTTGGCGCTGTCCAGCGCCGACGTGGCCTCGTCGAAGATCAGGATGGGCGGGTTCTTCAGCAGCGTGCGCGCGATAGCCACGCGCTGCTTCTCGCCGCCGCTGAGCTTGAGGCCGCGCTCGCCCACCATCGTCTCGTAACCCCTCGGCGTGGCGGCGATGAAGTCGTGGATATGCGCCGCCCGGGCAGCGGCCTCGACCTCCTCGGGCGTGGCGCCGGGCCGGCCGTAGGCGATGTTGTAGTGCACCGTGTCGTTGAACAGCACCGTGTCCTGCGGCACGATGCCGATGGCCGCGCGCAGGCTGGCCTGCGTGACCTCGCGGATGTCCTGCCCGTCGATGGTGATGCGGCCGCTGCCGACGTCGTAGAAACGGAACAGCAGCCGCGCCAGCGTGCTCTTGCCGGCGCCACTGGGGCCCACCACCGCCACCGTCCTGCCCGCCGGGATCTCGAAGCTCAGGTCGTGCAGGATGGGCCTGGCGGGGTCGTAGGCGAAACCCACGCCCTCGAAGCGCACCACGCCTTCGCGCACCCGCAGCGCCGGCGCGCCGGGCTTGTCGTCCACCTCGCGGTGCTTCTCCATCAGCCCGAACATCTTGTCCAGGTCCGTCAGGCTCTGCTTGATCTCGCGGTACATCACGCCCAGGAAGTTCAGCGGGATGTACAGCTGGATCATGAAGGCGTTGATCATCACCAGGTCGCCCAGCGTCAGCCGCCCATCGACCACGCCCTGCGTGGCCCGCCACAGCATCGCGATCAGCGCCGCGGCGATGATGAGCTGCTGCCCGGCGTTGAGCAGCGACAGCGTGGTCTGGCTCTTCAGCGCGGCGCGGCGCAGGCGTTCGAGGTTCTCGTCGTAGCGCCGAGCCTCGAAGTCCTCGTTGCCGAAGTACTTCACCGTCTCGTAGTTCAGCAGCGAGTCGATGGCCCGCGTGTGCGCGCTGCTGTCGAGCTCGTTCATCTCGCGGCGGAACTTGGTGCGCCATTCGGTCACCGACACCGTGAAGCTCACGTAGGCCACCAGCGCGCCGGCGGTGATCCACGCGAACGCGGCGTCGAATTTCACGGCCAGCAGCGTCAGCACCATCACCACCTCCACCAGGGTGGGGAAGATGCTGTAGAGCGAGTAGCTGATCAGCGAGTGCACAGCCCGCGTGCCGCGCTCGATGTCGCGCGTCATGCCGCCGGTCTGGCGCTCGAGGTGGAAGCGCAGGCTCAGGGCGTGCAGGTGGCGGAACACCTGCAGGCTGATGCTGCGCGCCGTGCCCTCGGTGGCCTTGGCGAAGATCAGCTCGCGCAGCTCGGTGAACAGGCTGGTGCTCAGGCGCAGCAGGCCGTAGGCGGCGATAAGCCCCGCCGGCACCACCAGCAGCGCCATCGCCTGCCCAGGCTTGATGGCCAGCGCGTCCACCAGTTCCTTCAGCAGCACGGGCACGCCGACGTTGGCGCCCTTGGCCGCCAGCAGGAACGCCAGCGCCGCACCCACGCGCCAGCGGTAGCGCCAGAGGTAGGGCAGAAGGCGGGCCAGCGTGCCCCAGTCGGAACGGCGCTCGCCGGGCGCCGCGGCAGCTACAGTGGAAGGCACAGTCATCGGGCGCGCATTGTCGCCGCGCCCGGCCGCCGGAGCCCGCGCCTTGAGCCCAGCCCACACCGCCCCCGACCAGCCCGATACGGCCGGCACGCCCATGCTGGCGCCTCCGCAACTGGAAGACGGCAGCCAGCTCGTGCTGCGCGTCATCCCGCTGCCGGCCGACGTCAACGCCAACGGCGACATCTTCGGCGGCTGGATCATGGCGCAGGTCGACCTCGCCGGCTCGGTGCTGCCGGCGCGCGTGGCGCGCGGGCGCATCGCCACGGTGGCGGTCAACCAGTTCGTGTTCAAGCAGCCGGTGAGCCTGGGCGACCTGCTGAGCTTCTACGCCCGCATCACGCGCATCGGCACCACCAGCATGTCGGTGCACGTGACCGTGATCGCCGAGCGCAACCCCAGCCAGCCGCAGGTGGTGAAAGTGACCGAGGCCGACCTCACCTACGTGGCCATCGACGCCCGGGGACAGCCCCGCCCAGTGCCCCGCTGAGGGCGTTGCGGCGCTGCCGATAATGCGCCGCACGACATGGAAGCCTGGCTGCACTCCATCCTGGCCGCGATGGCCCTGCCCCAGTACGGGCTGAGCACGGTGTTCGTGGTGTCGCTGGTGTCGGCCACGCTGCTGCCCATGGCCAGCGTGCCCGTGGTCTTTGGCCTCGTGAAGCTGGCACCTGAGCTATTCTGGCCCGCCATCCTGGTGGCCACGGCCGGCAATACGCTCGGGGGCTGCATCAGCTACTGGATGGGCTACGGCGCCGAACTTGCCTATGCGCGGATCACCAATCCCAAGCCCAGCACTGCGCGCGCGCTGGCCTGGCTGTGCAAGTGGGGGCCACCGGCCTGCCTGCTGAGCTGGCTGCCCGTGGTGGGCGACCCCCTGTGCGCAGTGGCTGGCTGGCTGAAGCTGCCCTTCTGGCCCTGCACCGTCTACATGGCCCTGGGCAAATTCCTGCGGTATTTGTTCTATGTGGGCGGGGCGATGTGGTTCTTCCCGGGGGCGCTGCAGCTGTGAACGCCGCAAAATGGTCCAGGAGCCGCCTTTCCATCACGACGCCATGAGCCGCACCGCCACCCCCACTTACGACGAGCTGGCCGGCACCTGGAGCCGCCTGCACCGCCTGGGTCACCTGCAGAGCATCGCCGGCTGGGACCAGGCC
This sequence comes from Rubrivivax sp., assembly GCA_044360025.1. Taxonomy (GTDB): domain Bacteria; phylum Pseudomonadota; class Gammaproteobacteria; order Burkholderiales; family Burkholderiaceae_C; genus Rubrivivax. The sequence goes on from JBIKLC010000006.1 coordinate 110,892, forward strand.
GCCAACATGCCACCCAAGGGCAACGAGGCCCGCGCCGCCGCGCTGGCCGAGATGGCGGCGCTGCTGCACCGCATGCGCACCGACCCCGGGCTGCCGGGGCAGCTGCAGCGCGCCGAGCAGGAGCCGCTGTCGCATCTGCAGCGCGCCAATCTGCGCGAGATGCACCGCCAGTGGCGCGCCAGCAATGCGCTGCCCGAGTCCCTGGTGCAGGAGCAGCAGATGGCGACCTCGCGCTGCGAGCACGCCTGGCGCACGCAGCGGCCGGCCAACGACTGGACCGGCTTCGTGGAGAACTTCCGCCCCGTGCTGAACAACGCCCGCCGCGAGGCCGAGCTGCTGAGCCAGCTGATGGGCGTGCGCAAGTACGACGCGCTGATGGACCGCTTCGAGCCCGGCATGACCTGCGCCCAGGTCAACCGGGTCTTCGGCGAGGTGCGCCAGTGGCTGCCCGGGCTCATCGACCGCGTCATCGAGCGCCAGGCGGGCGAGACCGTCGTGCAGCCGCAGGGCCCGTTCCCGGTGGCGAAGCAGCGCGCCCTGTGCGAGGCGGTGATGAAGCTGCTGGACTTCGACTTCGACGGCGGCCGGCTCGACGTCTCCACGCACCCGTTCTGCGGCGGCGTGCCCGAGGACGTGCGCATGACCACGCGCTTCCGCGACGACGAGTTCCTCGGCAGTCTGATGGGCACGGTGCACGAGACTGGCCACGGCCGCTACGAACAGAACCTCCCGCGCGAACTGCTGGGCCAGCCCGTGGCCGAGGCGCGCAGCATGGCCCTGCACGAGAGCCAGAGCCTGAGCTTCGAGATGCAGCTGGGCAGCCACCCGGGCTTCATCCGGCACCTGGCGCCGCTGGTGGTGCAGGCCTTCGGCGAGCAGCCGGCCTTCGCCGAGGCCAACCTGGCGAAGCTGCTGACGCGCGTCAAGCGCGGCTTCATCCGCGTCGATGCCGACGAGGCGACCTACCCCGCGCACATCATCCTGCGCTACGAGATCGAGAAGCCGCTGATCGAAGGCGAGATCGAGATCGAGGACGTGCCGTCCCTGTGGGACGCGAAGATGCAGGAGCTGCTCGGCCTGGACACCCGCGGCAACTTCAAAGACGGCCCGCTGCAGGACGTGCACTGGCCCGAGGCCCTGTTCGGCTACTTCCCGTGCTACTCGCTGGGCGCGATGTACGCCGCGCAGTGGTTTGCCGCCATGCGCCGTGCCATGCCCGACCTGGACTCGCGCATCGCCCGCGGCGAGCTCGGCGCTGTGTTCGACTGGCTGCGCGACCACATCTGGAGCCAGGCCAGCCGCTGGACCACCGACGAGCTGGCCGTTCGTGCCAGCGGCGAACCGTTGAACCCTGCGCACTTTCGCACGCATCTGGAACGCCGCTACCTGGGCTGAAAGCGGGGCTCTTCGTCGAGGATCGGCAACGGCACCGTCGGCGCGATCTCGTCGCTGGCGGCGAGGAACTCGCTGTGGCTGATCTCGCGAATCACCACCGTCTCCTCGGGGTCAAAGCGGCATGGCAGGCTGGGTGCTTCCCACTCCATGGCGGCCGGACGCAGGCGCTCGGATAGGGCCTGCAGCAACTCGTGCAGCGGTGCCTCGTCGTCCGGCAGCGGCAGACTGGACAACTGCGAGGTGATGCGAGCGAGCCAATGCTCTGGGATGCGGTCGATCGCGACCTTGCCATGGTGCTTCAGCGCGCGCTCCAGCGCCGTCAGGTGCGGCAGCACCTCGCGCGCACCACGGGCCTTGTCCAGCAGCCGGCCCAGGGCCGCGGCCATGCGGCGGCCGGCGGCGTCGGCCGAGGCGGTGCGAGAGGCGGTGCGAGAGGCAGTAGACGAACTCATCGAACACCTTATCGGCAGCCGGCGGCTCGGATTGAGGGCGGGCCCGAGCGTCCGAGCTCAGGCGGAGGCTGACAACACTCGTTCGAGGTCGTCGAGCACCTCGTCGAGCCGGCGCAGGGCCAGGGCCGCCTGACTGGACGGCACCGTGCCGCGGCGACGGTGCGGCAGCAGCCGGCGGTGGGGATCGTCGAGCGCGGCCTCGTCCAAGGCCAGGGCGTGGCGCGCCAGCACCCGCCGCAGGGTGCTGCGACGCTTGCGCAGGTCGGCCCGCGTGGCCTGGTAGGCGTGTTCGGCCAGGGCGCGGCGCTGGCCGTAGGCGAACACGTTGGCCAGGAACATCGCCGGGTCACGGTGGTCGGGCTCGAACAGCAGCAGGTCGGCCCGCGGGTGGCTGCCTCGATAGCCCTTCAGGCCGAGTTCCAGGCGCGAGTGAATGAGGCTGCGAAAAGTCTGGCTCAGCACCACGGGCAGGCCGCCGTCCACGATGCGGGGAATGGGCGCCTCGCCGCCGGCCAGCACGCGATGCCGCTGCGGGTGCCTGGCGTCGAAGGGCACCAGCGGGTTCAGGCAGAGCACCAGGTCGACGCCGTCGTCCAGCAGCACGCTGGCGTGCAGCGTCTTCTTCAGCGCGCCGTCCACGCACCAGCGGCCGTCCACCGCCACGGGTGGGAACAACCCCGGCAGCGCGGCGCTGGCGGCCACGGCGCGCGAGATGGGGACGTGGTCGTGCCCGGGCCGACCGAAGGGCACGGCCTCGCCGCTGTCCAGGTCGGCAGCCACGATGACCAGGCGCCGGCCGCGCGTTTCGGCCAGGCGGCGGAAATCGTCGCTGCGGCCGGGCACCGAGAGCAACGCGCGCAGCCGCGCCTCGATGGGCGCGTGGCTGAACAGGCCCGTGGGCAGGGCGCGGCCCAGCTGCTCCAGCGCCGACAGCCAGGGCTGGCCGCGCAGCGCCTGCCAGGCGGTCCGCCCGGCCAGGCCGGGCAGCGCGGCCAGCCGGCCCGAGAACTCGGCCAGCGCCGGGCGCGTGAACATCGAGGCCGGCACGTGGTCGGGGTGGCGCGAGTCGCCGTCGATGAAGGCGGTGCACAGCTGCCGCGCCGTCATGCCGTTGGCCAAGCCCGCCGCCAGGAAGCTGCCAGCGGACACGCCGACGTAGCCGTCCAGGGCGTTGAGGTCGAGCCCGCGGATCGATTCCTCCAGCGCCACTAGCGCGCCGATTTCGTAGACGGCGCCCAGCGGGCCTCCGCCGGCCAAGGCCAGGCCGATGCGGCTCATCGCTCAGCCCGTCCGGCCAAGGGGCGCCCTCAGGCGGCAGCGGCCTTGCGGCGACTGCGCTTGGCCGGCGCGGCGGCGGCCGGAGCGGCGGCGGCCTTGGCCGGCGCCTTGCGGGCGGCCTTGGCAGCGGCCTTCGGCGCGGCGGCCGGGCCCTTGGACAGCCGGGCTACGGCGGCGGCCAGCGCGTCCACGCGATCGGTCAGCGCGTGCACGTCCTTGGCAGTGGGCACGCCCAGCTTGCTCAGCGCCTTGGCGGTGCGGGCTTCGAAGATGGCCTCGAGCTTGTCCCAGTTGTGGCCGGCCTTGGCCTGCACAGTGCCGGCCATGGCCGTCATCTTGCCGGTGACCTCGGAGATCTTGTCCTCCGCGATGCCCTGGGTCTTCTTCTGCAGGCTCATGCCTTCCTTGACGAGCGCCTCGAAGACCTTGCTGCCCTCTTCCTGGGCCTTACTAAAGGCCCCCATGCCGGCCAGCCAGATCTGCTGGGCGGAGTCCTTCACGGCGCCGGCCAACTGGCCGTCCAGCAGGTGGGCGGCCCCGCCCTTGCCGCCGGCCGGGGGGCTGCTCGTGCCGGCGTCGGCGATTTTCATTTTCTTGACCATCGGGCTTCCTCGCGTGCGGTGATGCGCCACACGACATGGCAGCGCTGCGCCGGGGAATATAGGGTTCATCCCTGGAGGCGGCACCCTAGAGCATTAGTGAGAGCGCTCTATCCTGTTGCCGCTGCGCGGCCTGCAGCCCGCGCCGACTACGACCCCGAACGAGGAGATCCCGGCATGCATTACTTCGTCACCGGCGCCACCGGCTTCATCGGAAAGCGCCTCGTCAAGGCCCTGCTGGCCCGCCGCGGCAGCACCGTGAGCTTCCTCGTGCGCGAAGGCAGCGAGGGCAAGCTGGCGGCGCTGTACGAGTACTGGGGCCTGACCGGCGCCGCGAAGAAGCGGGCCCTGCCCGTGACCGGCGACCTCACCGCGCGGAAGCTGGGCGTGGCAGCCGAGGCGATGAAGGCGCTGAAGGGCCAGATCGATGCCGTCTACCACCTGGCCGCCGTCTACGACCTGGGCGCCGACGCCGACAGCCAGGTGGCCGTCAACATCGAGGGCACGCGCAACGTCTGCGAGTTCGCCAAGGCCGTGGAGGCCCGCCACTTCCACCACGTCAGCAGCATCGCCGCCGCCGGCCTGTACGAGGGCGTGTTCCGCGAGGACATGTTCGACGAGGCCGAGGGCCTGGAGCACCCGTACTTCATGACCAAGCACGAGAGCGAGAAGATCGTGCGCCGCGAGTGCAAGGTGCCCTGGACGGTGTACCGCCCGGCCGTGGTGGTGGGCGACAGCACCACGGGCGAGATGGACAAGATCGACGGCCCCTACTACTTCTTCAAGCTCATCCAACGCATGCGGCAGATCCTGCCGCCGTGGTTCCCGAGCGTGGGCCTGGAGGGCGGCCGCATCAACATCGTGCCGGTGGACTTCGTGGTCGCCTGCCTCGACCACATCAGCCACTCGCGGCACGCCATCGCCGGCAAGTGCTACCACCTCGTCGACCCGCAGGGCTACCGCGTCGGCGACGTGCTGGACATCTTCAGCAAGGCCGCGCACGCGCCGAAGATGAACCTCTTCGTCAACGCCGCGCTGCTGGGGTTCGTCCCCAAGAGCGTGAAGAAGGGCCTGATGGCGCTGGCGCCCGTGCGCCGCATCCGCAACGCGGTGATGAAGGACCTGGGCCTGCCGGAAGACATCTTCCAGCTCGTGAACTACCCCACGCGCTTCGACCGCCGCGAGCTCGACGCCACGCTCAGGGGCAGCGGCATCGAGTGCCCGAACCTGCACGACTACGCCTGGCGCCTGTGGGACTATTGGGAGCGCCACCTCGACCCCGACCTCTTCATCGACCGCAGCCTCAAGGGCACGGTGGGCGGCAAGGTGGTGCTGGTCACCGGCGGCAGTTCGGGCATCGGCCTGGCGGCGGCGTGCAAATTCGCCGAGGCCGGCGCGATCACGATCATCTGCGCCCGCGACGCCGACAAGCTGGCCGAGGCCGTTCAGCAGATCGTGGCCCACGCCAAGGCCCGGGGCATGGCCGACCCGAAGGTGTCCAGCTACAGCGTCGACATCGCCGACGTCGAGGGCTGCGCGGCCTTCGTGAAGACGCTGCAGGAGGTGCACGGCGGCGTCGACTTCCTCGTCAACAACGCCGGCCGCAGCATCCGCCGCGCCATCGAGAACAGCTACGACCGCTTCCACGACTTCGAGCGCACCATGCAGCTGAACTACTTCGGCTGCCTGCGCATCACCATGGGCCTGCTGCCGGGCATGGTGAAGAAGAGGCGCGGCCACGTCGTGAACATTAGCTCCATCGGCGTGCTGACCAACGCGCCGCGATTCAGCGCCTACGTGGCCAGCAAGGCGGCGCTGGACGCCTGGACGCGCTGCGCCAGCAGCGAGTTCGCCGACCAGGGCATCACCTTCACCACCATCAACATGCCGCTGGTGCGCACGCCGATGATCGCCCCCACCAAGATCTACAACAACGTGCCGACGCTGAGCCCCGAGGAGGCCGCCGACATGATCGCGCAGGCCTGCATCGCCAAGCCGGTGCGCATCGCCACGCGGCTGGGCATCGCTGGCGAGTTGCTGCACGCCGTGTCGCCGCGCATCGCGCAGATCGTCATGAACTCCAGCTTCCGCATGTTTCCCGACAGCGATGCGGCCAAGGGCGACAAGAGCGGCAAGTCGTCTCTAAGCCCGGAGGCGATTGCACTGCAGCAGATGATGCGCGGCATCCACTTCTAGCGCGCGCGGCTCAGCACCGGTTTGCCGACGTTCCCACCGCTGAAGAGCAGCCCGGCGATGCCAGCGGAGGCATGGCCGGGTAGGGCAGAGCCTCCCTTACGGGGCCTTGGTCACCGAGGTGAGAGTGAACTGCCCGTTGATGCGTTCGGCCGTGAAGCCAATGCGCTGACCGACGGCCAGGCCCTCGAGCAGGCGCGGGTCGGACACGCGGAACACCATGGTCATGGGCGGCATGTCGAGGTTCTTGATCTCGCCGTGCTTCAGCGTGATGCGGGTGCCTGCCTTGTCCAGCTTGGTGATCTCGCCGCTGGCCGTGGGCGCCTGGGCATGCAGGCCACCGGCCAGCAGCAGCAACGCAGCCGCGGTGGGGTACCACTTCTTCATGATCGCCTCCTTGGGTAGGCAGGGATGCTTTCTACAATGACCGCACCTTAGCGCAACTTTGCCGGACGCCATGGCCAGCCCCGCCAACTCTCCCAGCCTCGCGCACGATCTCTCGCACATCACCCCGCGCGACCAGGCGGAGATCCTGGCCCAGGCCCTGCCCTACATCCGCCGCTTCCACGGCAAGACGCTGGTGATCAAGTACGGCGGCAACGCGATGACCGACCCCGCGCTGCAGCAGGACTTCGCCGAGGACGTGGTGCTGCTCAAGCTGGTGGGCATGAATCCCATCGTGGTGCACGGCGGCGGCCCCCAGATCGACGACGCGCTGGCGAAGATCGGCAAGAAGGGCACCTTCATCCAGGGCATGCGGGTGACCGACGAAGAGACCATGGAAGTGGTCGAGTGGGTGCTGGCTGGTGAGGTGCAGCAGGACATCGTGGGCCTGATCAACGCCGCCGGCGGCAAGGCCGTGGGTCTGACCGGCCGCGACGGGGGCCTGATCCGCGCTCGCCGCATGCGGATGGCCGACAAGGACGACCCCTCCAAGGAACACGACATCGGTCAGGTCGGCGAGATCACGGCCATCGACCCCAGCGTCGTCCAGGCGCTGCAGGACGACCAGTTCATCCCCGTGGTCAGTCCCATCGGCTTCGGCGAGGCCAACGAGAGCTACAACATCAACGCCGACCTCGTGGCCGCCAAGCTGGCCACGGTGCTGAAGGCCGAAAAGCTCGTGATGCTCACGAACATCAGGGGCGTGCTGGACAAGGCGGGCGAGCTCATCACCGAACTCACGCCGCGGGAGATCGACGAGCTGGTGGCCGACGGCACCATCAGCGGCGGCATGCTGCCCAAGCTGGCCGGCGCCATCGACGCCGCCAGGAGCGGCGTCAACGCCGTGCATGTGGTGGACGGTCGCGTGCCGCATGCCATGCTGCTGGAGATCCTCACCGACCAAGCGTACGGCACCATGATCCGCTCGTACTGATCAGAGGCACAGCCATGTCCTGGATCGACAGGGAACGCAAGCGCCGCCAGAAGCTGGCCGTCCCGCAGACCGCTCGCAACATCACCGTGTCCGACGATGGCGCGCAGACCCTACGCACACTGTGGCAGCAATTCGAGTCGGCCAACGCCGGGCTGCCGCCCGACCTGCAACTGCGCCGGGAGACGGTGGCGACCGAGCCCGACACCGGTCCGCGCATTCGGGTGTGGTTGCACGCGCCCAACGGCGCCAGTCTGGGCTTCACGGGGGACTCCGTGCGCTACGTGTGGCCTCAGCGCAGTCCAAAGCTCAGCCACAACTTCTGGCTCCGCTGGAACCCGACCCGCGGCTGGCTCGAGGTCAGCCAGCGCATCTCGTCGGGCACCCCACCGGTCATGAAAGACCGCCGTTTCGACAACCGCCGCATCGATTTCATCGTGCGCTGCCTGGTCCTGGGCGAGCGCGTCAAGGTCGCCAAGCTCCGCAAGAAGCGCTTCTGGCTGTTCTGATGGCCCGCCACCGCGTCTGGCTCTTCGACCTCGACGACACGCTGCACGACGCCGCCACGGCCTCGATGCCGCAGCTGCACGAGTCGATGAATGCCTACATCCGCAGCGAGCTCGGGCTCGACGCGGACGCTGCCACCGAGCTGCGCCGGCGCTACTGGCACTGGTACGGTGCCACGCTGCTGGGGCTGGTGCGCCACCACGGCGTGAAGCCGGCGCACTTCCTGCACGTCACGCACGCGCTGCCCGGCCTGGAAGGCCGCGTCCGCGGCCATGCGCACGACCTGTCGGCCCTGGCGTGGCTGCCCGGCCGCAAGTTCATCCTCACCAACGCCCCGGCGGCCTACGCGCGCCGCGTGCTGGCCGTGCTGGGGGCCGCTCGCCTGTTCGACGGCCTGCTGGCCATCGAGGACATGGCCATGTTCGGCCACCTGCGCCCCAAGCCCGACCGCCGCATGCTGCGCCACGTGGCCGCGCGGCTGCGCGTGCCGCCCTCGCGCTGCGTGCTGGTGGAGGACACGCTGGTGCACCAGAAGGCCGCGCGGGCCGTGGGCATGGGCACGGTCTGGATGCAGCGCTGGCTGAAACGCTCGGTGTCGCATGTGCACAGCGCCAACGCGCGCCGTCACCGCAAGCCCGCCTACGTGGACCGGCGCGTGCGCCGCCTGGCCGAACTGCTGCGCCACTGATCCCGGCGGCGCGCGAGTTGGTGTTTACCTGCAAGAAGCGACGCCGCAGCCCCGTGCCAGAATCCCCGCGCCCAACCCCCTTTCAGCGCGCCGCCCCGATGTCCGCCCTGCCCCAAGCCCAGCCGCAGGACCCCGAGGCAGACAGCGCCGCGGCCGCAGGCGGGGCCCCCAATGCCGCGGTCGAAGCCCCGGCCCCCGGCCGCAAACGCCCCAAACCCGGCGAGCGCCGTGTGCAGATCCTGCAGACACTGGCCGCCATGCTCGAGCAGCCTGGCGCCGAGCGCATCACCACCGCGGCGCTGGCCGCCCGGCTGCAGGTGTCAGAGGCCGCGCTGTACCGCCACTTCGCCAGCAAGGCGCAGATGTTCGAGGGGCTCATCGAGTTCATCGAGGGCAGCGTGTTCACGCTGGTCAACCAGATCACCGAGCGCGAGCCCGTGCCGGCGCAGCAGGTGCGGCGCATCGCCGCGGTGCTGCTGCAGTTCGGCGAGAAGAACCCGGGCATGGTGCGCGTGATGGTGGGCGACGCGCTGGTGCTCGAGCACGAGCGGCTGAACGCGCGCATGAACCAGTTCTTCGAGCGCGTGGAGAGCCAGCTGCGCGTGTGCCTGCGCGCCGCAGCCGAGGCTGCCAGCTCGCCCACGCCCACGGTGGACGCGCAGTCGATGGCCTCGGCGCTGACGGCGCTTGTGGTCGGTCGCTTGCAGCGTTATGCACGCAGCGGCTTCAAGCGCCTGCCCACCGAGCACCTCGAACCCGTCCTCGCCCGCCTAGTGCAGTGATGCCGCCCGAGCACCACGCCGGCGGCGCCCGGCTGGTGCCGCTGCCCGAGCGCGCGCTGTGGCTGCCCGACGCCGCGCTGCTGCTGGTGGCCGACGCCCACATCGGCAAGGCCCAGAGCTTCCGCCGCCTGGGCGTGCCCGTGCCCGAGGGCACGACGGCCGGCACGCTGGCGCGGCTGGACGCGGCGCTGGCGCGCTGCGCGGCCACCGGGGCCGCCGTGCGCGGCGTCGTCTTCCTGGGCGACCTGCTGCACGCCGCGCGCGGCCGTGGCGCGGCCACGCTGGCGGCGATGGCCGCCTGGCGCGGCCGCCACGCGGCGCTGGATCTCGTGCTGGTGCGCGGCAACCACGACGGCCACGCCGGCGACCCGCCGGCCGACTGGGGCGTGAGCTGCGTCGACGAGCCTTGGTCGCCCCCCGGCCTGGGCGGTCTGGCGCTGGCCCACCACCCCGAGCCCGCCCACGCCCGCGACGGCCGCTACGTGCTGGCCGGCCACGTGCACCCGGCCGTGGTGCTGGGCGGGCGGGCCCACCAGCGGCTGCGCCTGCCCTGCTTCCACTTCGGCCCCGCGGTGGGCGTGCTGCCGGCCTTCGGCGAGTTCACCGGCAGCCACGTGCTGCCGCGCGGGCCGGCCGACCGCGTCTTCGCCTGCACGGCCGACGCCGTCGTGGCCCTGCCGCCCGCCGCTTAGACTGCCGGCCCCATGACCGACGACCTGCCCCCCGCCGTCGCGGCGCTGATCGCGCGCGCCGAAGGCCTGATCACACGCCTGGAACAGGTGCTGCCGCACGCCGCGGCTGCGCCCGACTGGGACGCCGCCATCGCCTGGCGCTACCGCCGCCGCGGCCGCGGGCCGGTGCTGGAGCCGGTGCGCCACGTGGGCGGCATCCGGCTGGCCGACCTGAGGGAGATCGACGCCCAGAAGGAACGGCTGGTGCGCAACACCGAGCAGTTCGTGGCCGGCCGGCGCGCCAACAACGTGCTGCTGACCGGCGCCCGCGGCACCGGCAAGAGCAGCCTGGTGAAGGCTTGCCTGAACGAGTACGCGCCGCGCGGACTGCGCCTGATCGAGGTCGACAAGGCCGACCTCGTCGACCTGCCCGACCTCATCGACCTCGTGGACGGCCGGCCCGAGCGCTTCATCGTGTTCTGCGACGACCTCAGCTTCGACGAGGGCGAGCCCGGCTACAAGGCACTGAAGAGCGTGCTCGACGGCAGCGTGGCCGCCGCGGGCGACAACCTGCTGATCGTGGCCACCAGCAACCGCCGCCACCTGCTGCCCGAGTACCTGAAGGAGAACCTCAGCTACCAGCACACCGAGGACGGCGAGGTGCACCCCGGCGAGGTGGTGGAGGAGAAGATCTCGCTGTCGGAGCGCTTCGGGCTGTGGATCAGCTTCTACCCCTTCAGCCAGCAGGAGTACCTGGCCATCGTGGCGCAGTGGCTGCGCGCCTTCGGCCTGCCCGAGTCCGCCGTGGACGCGGCGCGCGCCGAGAGCCTGGTGTGGGCACTGGAACGCGGCAGCCGCAGCGGGCGCGTGGCGCAGCAGTTCGCGCGCGACTACAGCGCCCGGCATGGCTGAGGCGGCCCCGCTGGACGCTGCGCGCGCCGGGGATCGTCGCCCCGTCGACGTGGCGGTGGGCGTGCTTGTCCGCGAAGACGGCGCCTTCCTGCTGACCAGCCGGCCGCCGGGCAAGGTCTACGCCGGCCACTGGGAGTTTCCGGGCGGCAAGATCGAGCCCGGCGAGACGCTGCAGCAGGCCCTGGCCCGCGAGCTGCACGAGGAGCTAGGCATCGACATCGGCGCGGCCGAGCCCTGGCACGAGCAGCTCTTCGACTACCCGCACGCCCTTGTCCGCCTGCGCTTCTGCAAGGTCTTCGCCTGGACGGGCGAGCTGCAGATGCGCGAGGGCCAGGCCATGGCCTGGCAGCAGCTGCCCGTGGCCGTTCGGCCCGTGCTGCCCGGCACCATCCCCGTGCTCGGTTGGCTGGCAGCCGAGCGCGGCTTCGCCGGCCCGACGCACGACACCCCGCCCGGCACGCGCGACGGCTAGACTGCAGCCCATCATGGACTGGCTCGACAAGGTCAAGTGGGACGCGAGCGGGCTCGTGCCCGTCATCGCCCAGGAGCGCGGCACCGGCGACGTGCTGATGCTCGCGTGGATGAACCGCGAGGCGCTGGCCGCCACGCACGCCAGCGGCCGCGCCGTGTACTGGAGCCGCTCGCGCGGGCGGCTGTGGCACAAGGGCGAGGAATCCGGCCACGTGCAGCAGGTGCACGAGATCCGCATGGACTGCGACAAGGACGTCGTCCTGCTGCAGGTGACGCAGCTCGGGCACGATCCCGGCGTGGCCTGCCACACTGGCCGCCACAGCTGCTTCTACCGCCAGCTGGGGCCCGACGGCCAGTGGCACAGCGTCGAACCGGTGCTGGTGGACCCCGCCACCGTCTACAAGAAATGAACTCCGGCAACGACACCCTGGCCCGGCTCGCCGAGGTCATCGCGCAGCGTCGCGCCGCCGGCACGCCCGACACCAGCTACGTCGCGCGCTTGTTTTCCAAGGGCACCGACACCATCTTGAAGAAGATCGGCGAGGAAGCCACCGAGCTGGTGATGGCCGCCAAGGACGGCGACCGCGCGCGCATCGTGGCCGAGGCCGCCGATTTGTGGTTCCACGCGCTGGTGGCGCTCGAGGCCTTCGGCCTGAAGCCGGCCGAGGTGCTGGCCGAGCTCGAGCGGCGCGAGGGGCTGTCCGGCCTGGAAGAGTTCGCCGCGCGCAAGGCCGCGGCCCGTGAACGAGGTGAGCCATGACCCTTCCCGCCCCACAGGTGGTGCTGAGCCCCGAGCGCGAAAGTTCGCTGATGACGGTCGGTCACATCAGCTACCTGCTGCACACCATCGTCGCCGTCACGGCCGTGCTGCCGGGCACGCAGGCCAGCATCCTGCTGCTGCTGGTGGCCTTCATCCTCGATCTCGTCAAGAAGGGCGAGGCCGAGGGCAGCTGGCAGGAGAGCCACTTCTCGTGGCGCGTGCGCAGCGTCGTCTGGGCCGCCGTCTTGTACGTGGTGACCATCCCGCTGTGGATTCTGTTCATTGTCCCCGGCTGGATCGCCTGGGGGCTGATCTCGATCTGGTTCCTGTACCGCGTGGTGCGCGGATGGATGAATCTCAACAACCGCAGGCCCATGCCGAGATGAAGGCCACCCGATGAACGCCGACCCGAACTGCATCTTCTGCAAGATCGTCGCCGGGCAGATCCCCAGCCGCAAGGCCTACGAGGACGACGAGCTGCTCGCCTTCCACGACATCAACCCCTGGGCGCCGGTGCACGTGCTGGTCATCCCCAAGCTGCACATCGCCACGCTGGCCGACGTGGGCCCTGCGCACGAGGCGCTGCTGGGCCGCATGATGGGCTTGGCGCCGCGCCTGATGCGGGAACTGGGCGTGACCAACGGTTTCCGCACCGTTGTCAACACCGGGCGCGACGGCGGCCAGGAGGTCTACCACCTCCATATGCACGTGATGGGCGGACCGCGCCCGTGGGCGAAAGGCTGAAGCCGGCGCGGCCGTCACACCCGGCACTTAGAATACCGGATTACTCTTTTGCGGGAGCAAGACCATGGGTTCCTTCAGCATCTGGCACTGGCTCATCGTGCTGCTGGTCGTCGTGCTGATCTTCGGCACGAAGAAGCTCAAGAACATCGGCGCCGACCTCGGCGGCGCCGTCAAGGGCTTCAAGGACGGCGTGAAATCCGGCGGCGAGAGCACCGCCGAGGCCACGCCGCAGCAGCAGCAGCAGGTCACCGGCGCCGCGCAGCGCTCGAACGCCGACACCGTCGACGTCGAGGCGAAGACGAAGTCCTGATCCGCGGCGGCAGCGCCCCAAGCCTGGCGCACCGCCTCCTCGCATGATCGACTTCGGATTCGACAAGCTGGCCCTGATCGGCGCCGTGGCGCTGATCGTCATCGGCCCCGAGAAGCTGCCCAAGGTGGCCCGCACGGTGGGCCACCTGCTGGGTAAGGCGCAGCGCTATGTGGCCGACGTGAAGGCGGAGGTCAACCGCTCCATCGAGCTCGACGAGCTCAAGAAGATGAAGACCGAGTTCGAGACCACCGCGCGCGACGTCGAGAGCACCGTACGCACCGAGGTCAACTCGGCCACCAGCGCCTTCGAGAGCGACTGGAAGTCCGCCACGGCCGGGCTCGACGGCCGCGGAGCCGACACCGGCGACGCCGGCAGCCTGGGCTACCAGCCGCCGCCGCCCGAGTACCGGCACCCCCGGAAGAAGTGGCGCCTGAAGCGCGGCGCCACGCCGCAGTGGTACAAGAAGCGCCACGGCGTGCGCACGCACGCGCAGTCGGGCGCGGCGCGCGTGGCGCGCTACCGCCCGCCGGGCATCAAGCTGCGCTGAAGGCGCCCACCGCATGGCCGGCACCCCCGACAAGAAGGACGAGCTCGAAGGCACCGAGGCGCCCTTCGTCTCGCACCTGATCGAGTTGCGCGACCGCCTGGTGCGGGCGTTGATCGCGGTGGTCGTCGCCTTCGCAGCGCTGGCGCTGTGGCCCGGCCCCGCGGGCCTGTACGACCTGCTGGCCGCGCCGCTGGTGGCGCACCTGCCCAAGGGGGCGACGCTGATCGCCACCAACGTGATCTCGCCCATCCTGGTGCCGCTGAAGATCACGCTGGCGGCGGCCTTCATGCTGGCCCTGCCCGTGGTGCTGTACCAGGTGTGGGCCTTCGTCGCGCCGGGGCTGTACTCGCACGAGAAGAAGCTCGTGCTGCCGCTGGTGGTGAGCAGCACCATCCTGTTCGTGGCCGGGGTGGCGTTCTGCTACTTCCTGGTGATCCCGGGCATGAGCCAGTTCATCCAGGCCTTCGCGCCGGCCAGCATCACGGCAGCGCCGGACATCGAGCAGTACTTCGGCTTCGTGCTGACGCTGTTCCTGGTGTTCGGCATCTCCTTCGAGGTGCCCATCGCCGTCATCGTGCTGGCGCGCATCGGCGTCGTCACCATCGAGCAGCTGCGCAAGTTCCGCGGCTACTTCATCGTCGGCGCCTTCATCGTGGCCGCGGTGGTGACGCCGCCCGACGTGATCTCGCAACTGGCGCTGGCCATCCCGATGTGCGTGCTGTACGAGATCGGCATCATCGCCGCGCAGCTGCTGATCAAGCACACGAAGGCGCCCGACGCCGAGGGCGCAGCGGCCACGGACAAGCCGGCGGGCTGATTCCGCCTGACGGCGGGCGCCAGGTCTTCAGTCGAAACCGTCCGACCGGGCGTCGCAGGCAGGGTCGGGCAGCAGCGCGCCGCCGGTGTAGCGGCCGTCGCGGTCGAGCGAGGCGGCCAGCCACAGGCAGTCGTTGGTCTCGAAGCGCCAGTACCAGGTCTCGCCGCCGCCGTACACCCCCTGCACCTCGGCCGGGCGGCCCAGTTCGCGGCGCAGGCCGGCACGGTCCAGCGCGCCGGCGGGCAGCGCGAACAAGGCCTCGGGCGACAGCACCTGGCGCGCTCGCTGCACGCGCCCATCGGCACCGAGATCCACCATCCAGGTGGTGCGGCCGTAGGGGCCGGTGGCGTACTCCAGGCGCATGCCGCCCCCGGGCAGCCCGTGAGTGTCGGTGGGCTGGCCCCACTGGCGGCGCAGGTCGGCCTCGGCCGTGCCCGGCGCCGGGGGCGGCAGCGCGCAGGCCGCCAGCAGCGCAGGTGCCAGCGCCATCCACCACGGTCGCGGTCGCCTCGGTGACAGGGCCATACCTCAGATTGTGCGCCCGCCTTGCGTGTCACACTGCCGGCCCGTCCTGGCACACCCCCCGCAAACCATGTTCAGAGCCCTGGTCATCGAGAAGGACGACGCCGGCTACCGTGCCGGCGTCAAGACGGTCGGCGACGACAGCCTGCCGGCCGTCGAGGGCGGCGTCACCGTCGACGTCGCCTACAGCACGGTCAACTACAAGGACGGCCTGGCCATCACCGGCAAGAGCCCGGTGGTGCGCAAGTTCCCGCTGCACGCGGGCATCGACTTCGCCGGCACCGTCAGCGACAGCAGCGACGCCCGCTTCAAGCCCGGCGACGCCGTGCTGCTCAACGGCTGGGGCGTGGGCGAGACCCACTCCGGCGGCCTGGCCCAGAAGGCGCGCGTCAAGGCCGACTGGCTGCTGCCCGTGCCGCAGGGCCTGAGCCTGCGGCAGGCCATGGCCATCGGCACCGCCGGCTACACCGCGATGCTGTGCGTGCTGGCGCTCGAGAAGCACGGCGTCGCGCCGGGCAGCGGCGACGTGCTGGTGACGGGCGCCGCCGGCGGCGTGGGCAGCGTCGCCGTGGCGCTGCTGGCCAAGCTGGGGCACCGCGTGGTGGCCAGCACCGGCCGCGTGGCCGAGGCCGGGTTCCTCAAGGGCCTGGGCGCGGCCGAGGTGATCGACCGCGCCGAGCTGTCGTCGCCCGGCAAACCGCTGGGCAAGGAGCGCTGGGCCGGCGTGGTCGATTCCGTCGGCAGCCACACCCTGGCCAACGCCTGCGCCACCACGCGCTACGGCGGCGCGGTGGCCGCCTGCGGGCTGGCCCAGGGCATGGACTTCCCCAGCAGCGTGGCGCCGTTCATCCTGCGCGGCATCACGCTGTACGGCATCGACAGCGTGATGGCGCCGATGGCGCGCCGCGCCGAGGCCTGGGCGCGGCTGGCGCGCGACCTCGACCTGGCCCGGCTCGACGCGCTGACCACCGAGACCACGCTCGACGGCGCGCTGGCCGCGGGCCCCGAGATCCTGGCCGGCCGCGTGCGCGGGCGGCTGGTGGTGGACGTGAACCGCTGAGCGCCCGCTGCCCCCGGCACGACGTGCATGAAGATCGTCTGCATCGGCGGCGGCCCGGCAGGCCTGTCCTTTCCGCCTGCCGATGAAGCACAGGCCCACCCGGCGCACGACGGCAGGCGAGCGGGTGGCCGTGCTGGTCGAGGACCGCGCCCGGATCGAGATCGAGGCCACGCCGTCGTCGGCCCCGAGCCCGCACCGCCCAAGCCCTGACGCAAACCCGCGAGGACACCACCATGGCCAAGGCCACCTTCCACTGGGACGACCCGCTGCAGCTGGACGCCCAGCTAGGCGACGACGAGCGCGCCGTGCGCGACGCCGCCCACGCCTACTGCCAGGAGCGCCTGGCTCCGGGGGTGCTGGGGGCCTTCCGCACCGAGACCACCGACCCGGCCATCTTCCGCGAAATGGGCGCGCTGGGCCTGCTGGGCGCCACCATCCCCGAGGCCTACGGCGGGGCCGGCCTCAATTACGTGTGCTACGGGCTGGTGGCGCGCGAGGTCGAGCGCGTCGACAGCGGCTACCGCAGCATGATGAGCGTGCAGAGCTCGCTGGTGATGCTGCCCATCTTCGAGTTCGGCACCGAGGCGCAGCGCCAGAAGTACCTGCCGAAGCTGGCGCGCGGCGAGTGGATCGGCTGCTTCGGCCTGACCGAGCCCGACCACGGCTCCGACCCCGGCAGCATGGCCACGCGCGCCAGGGCCGTGCCCGGCGGCTACAGCCTGACGGGCAGCAAGATGTGGATCAGCAACTCGCCCTTCGCCGACGTCTTCGTCGTGTGGGCCAAGGACGACAGCGGGCAGATCCGCGGCTTCGTGCTCGACAAGGGCATGAAGGGCCTGAGTGCGCCGGCCATCAAGGGCAAGGTGGGCCTGCGCGCCAGCCTCACCGGCGAGATCGTCATGGACGGCGTGTTCGTGCCCGAGGAGAACGCCTTGCCCGAGGTGCGCGGCCTGAAGGGCCCGTTCACCTGCCTGAACAGCGCGCGCTACGGCATCGCCTGGGGCGCGCTGGGCGCCGCCGAGGACTGCTACGCCCGCGCCCGCCAGTACGTGATGGACCGCCAGCAGTTCGGCAAGCCGCTGGCCGCCAACCAGCTGGTGCAGAAGAAGCTGGCCGACATGGTCACCGACATCAGCCTGGGGCTGCAGGGCTGCCTGCGCCTGGGCCGCATGAAGGACGAGGGCACGGCCTCGGTGGAGGCGACGAGCATCCTCAAGCGCAACAGCTGCGGCAAGGCGCTGGAGATCGCGCGCACCGCGCGCGACATGATGGGCGGCAACGGCATCTCCGACGAATACGGCGTGGCGCGCCACCTGGTCAACCTCGAGGTCGTCAACACCTACGAGGGCACGCACGACATCCACGCGCTGATCCTGGGCCGGGCGATCACCGGCATCGCGGCGTTCTGAAGCGCCGCGCCGCGCGAGGCGCCAGCCATGGCCCACGGGCAAGGCCCTCGCCCGGCTGGCTTGCTCACCCCTGGTGTCGGTGGGCTATCGCCGCAGGGACACGCCGTCGTGCAGCCGCCCGCTAGGATTCGACGCTTGAGATCTCGCGTTGAACAGTTCCGGTGCGCAGCACGGCCCAGCCTCCGGCCGCGGCAAGACCGGCCGAGGCAGCAGTAATTGGATTCCATTCAATGAGCGTGAATACGATCACCAAGATCACTCCGGGCATCCCGGAAGCCACCCATCTCGGCATCCCCGCTCTCAGTCAGGCAACGCCAGCGGCACCCCCAATGCGCACCAGTGCGCCCCCCGAGGAGCGCGAGCGTGCCTTCGTAATGGCGCTGAATCAATTTGGTTCGGTCCTGCTCGACGTTCTGTCCCAACTCCCGCCGCCACCCCCGAAGCTGCAGCCGGATGGCCGTGAGCTGATGATCGTCGAAGCCGACGGCATGCAGCCGTTGCAGTCGCGCATCACGGAACTTTTGAAACCCGGTAATCCAAGCGTTCGGATGCACGACGGTGAAAGGGCAGTTCTGCGCCGGCTTGCACAGGGATTCAAGGACAGCCTCGGCCGGGAATTGCCGTTCAGCCCGGGCCACTGGGCCAACTTCCTTGAATTTGTGGAACGGAACATGCCAAAGCTTGTGCAACCGGGCCAGCCTTCGCAAGAGAGGGGTTTCTCGGCTCTCGCCCAGGAAGTGCGTCGAGTGAACCGGCTCGACGGGAATGCCGATGTCCTGAGCGTGGAAGAAATGCGTCAGCTCAGTCCCCACTTCCGGGAATTGTTGTTGCCGGATCCGCCGCAGACGCCCGTTCTCAATGGCCGCTACATGGGCCCCGATGACTGGGCTCGCTTCTTCCTCACACTGCCTGGGCCCGACGGCGACAGTCCGGCGGCCCCTGTGCCGGAATACACCCCCAAGCCTTTTAGGGTTCCGGTCGAACTCCGACATCAACTCGGACGCGCTGACTCACCGCCGGCAGCCCCTTCGATTTCGTCGTCCTCCCTCCTCGACGCGGTGCGCGGCCTGAACTAGCTGCGTGGGCCACCGAATGCCGCGTTCCGGGTGCCGCCCACCCGGAACGTTCCGAGCGCCCCCAGGGCTGGCCTGCCGTACGAGCGCCGCCTCAAGGCCGACCGACCGCCGGATCCGTGAAACGGCTGCGCAAGCCTACAGCCCCAGATCAGACAGTCCGGGATGCTCGTCCGGCCGCCGGCCCAGGGGCCACAGGAACAAACGCTCCTGCGGCGCGATCGGCCGGTCGTTGATGCTGGCGAAGCGCTGCCGCATGAGCCCCTCAGGCGTGAAGGCCCAGTTCTCATTGCCGTAGCTGCGGTACCAGTGGCCAGAGTCGTCGCGCCATTCGTAGGCGAAGCGCACGGCGATGCGATCACCGCCAAAGGCCCACAGCTCCTTGATCAGCCGGTAGTCGAGTTCGCGCGCCCACTTGCGCTGCAGGAAGGCGCGCACCTCGTCGCGGCCGCGGGGAAACTCGGCGCGGTTGCGCCACTCGGTGTCGTCGGTGTAGACACCGACGACGCGGTCGGGGTCGCGCGTGTTCCAGGCGTCCTCGGCCAGGCGCACCTTGCGCACCGCGCTGTCGGCGTCGAACGGGGGCAGCGGCGGGCGTTGCAGCATGGCGCCGGTCGACGCGGCTCAGTAGGTCTTGTAGGGCAGGAACTTGCCGCTCATGACGATGCTCACGCGGTCGCCCTTGGGGTCGGGCTCGCGCTGCAGGTCCATGCGGAAGTCGATCGCGCTCATGATCCCGTCGCCGAACTCCTCGTGGATGAGTTCCTTGAACGTGGTGCCGTAGACGCTGACCAGCTCGTAGAAGCGGTAGATCAGCGGGTCGGTGGGCACGCTGGTGGGCAGGCTGCCCTTGTAGGGCACCACCTTCAGCCACTGCGTCTCGGCCTCGGTGAGGTCGAAGATCTTCGCCAGCGCAGCGGCCTGCGGGTCGTCGAAGGTCATCTGGCCCAGGCAGCCGGCCGTGACCCACTCCTTGCTCAGGCCCACGGCCTTGGCGACATCGGCCCACTTCAGGCCCTTGGCCACCTTGGTGGCGACGATCTTCTCGGTGACTTCGAGGCGGCTCATGCGATTCTCCTGAGGGAGGGGGTTGGAACGGGTCGGGGCTCGGGGTCGGCGGCGCCGGGGCTAACCTCCACCGGCGTGGCCGGCGCGCGGCCGTGCGACAGGCCCTCGCTGCGCGACACCAGGAACTCGACGAGGTGGTTGCGCAGCGGGTAGTACGCCGCGTGGTGGTGCAGCGTGGCGCGGGTGCGCTCGCGCGGCATGGCGTTGCGCACGATCTCGGCCACGCGGGCCTGCGGGCCGTTGCTCATGAGCAGAATGCGGTCGGCCAGCAGGATGGCCTCGTCCACGTCGTGCGTGATCATGAACACCGTCTGCCGCGTCTCGGCGCAGATGCGCAGCAGCTCGTCCTGGATGGTGCCGCGCGTCAGCGCGTCGAGCGCGCCGAAAGGCTCGTCGAGCAGCAGCATGCGCGGCTGGATGGCGAAGGCGCGCGCGATACCCACGCGCTGCTTCATGCCGCCCGACAGCTGGCTGGGCTTCTTGTCGATGGCCGCGGCCAGGCCCACCAGCGCCACGTACTTCTGCACGTGCTCGTCCACCTGCGCGCGGCTCCACTGAGGCCACTTGCTGCGCACGGCGAAGGCGATGTTGCCGCGCACCGTGAGCCAGGGCATCAGCGCGTGGCCCTGGAACACCACGCCACGGTCCAGGCTGGGGCCGGCGACCTCGCGGCGGTCCATGAACACGTGGCCCGCGCTCGCCGTCTCCAGTCCTGCCAGCACGTTGAGGATGGTGGTCTTGCCGCAGCCGCTGTGGCCGATGATGCAGACGAACTCGCCCTCGGCGATGTCGAAGTTGACGCCGTCGAAGACGGGCTCCGCGGCGCCGGGGTAGGTCTTGCCGAGGCCCTGGACCTTGAGAAACTCAGTCGGCATAGGTCACCGCCTTCTGCAGCCGGGCGAACATCAGGTCGAGGGCCATGCCGACGATGCCGATGACCAGGATGGCCACGATCACGTTGGGCAGGCTCAGGTTGTTCCACTCGTTCCAGACGAAGTAGCCGATGCCCGTGCCGCCCACCAGCATCTCGGCGGCCACGATCACCAGCCAGGCGATGCCCATGCTGATGCGCATGCCCGTCAGGATGGTGGGCGCGGCGGCCGGCAGCACCACCTCGAAGGCGCGGCGCAGCGGGCTGACCTCGAGCGTGCGCGCCACGTTCAGCCACTCCCGCCGCACGCTGGCCACGCCGAAAGCGGTGTTGATCAGCATCGGCCACAGGCTGCAGATGAAGATGACGAAGATGCCGCTGACGCTGCTGTCCTTGATCGTGTACAGGGCCAGCGGCATCCAGGCCAGCGGCGAGATCGGCTTGAGCACCTGGATGAACGGGTCGAGCGCGCGATACAGCAGCGGGCTCATGCCGATGACGAAGCCCAGCGGGATGGCGACCGCCGCCGCCAGCAGGTAGCCCAGCGCGACGCGGCCCAGCGAGTGCGCGAGTTGCAGGCCCAGGCCCTTGTCGTTGGGGCCGTTGTCGTAGAACGGGCTCTGCAGGTGCTGCCACAGCACCTCGCCCATCTGCCCCAGGGTCGGGAAGCCGCTGCGCGCCACGGGCGCGGCGGCGGCCGGGTCCTTGCCCATCAGCTTCAGGTACTCGGCCTGCTCGGGCGTCAGCGCCGCAGCAGCCGGCGCGGCCGCGGGTGCGGCCGGGCCCACGGTGGCCAGGTGCCACACGCCCAGCAGCAGCGACAGCAGCAGTAGCGACAGCAGCGCGGCCCGCGGGCCGTCGCCGCGCATCCAGGTGGTCATCGCAGGGCCTCAGGCGGGTGCGCGCTTGATCGCGAAGCTGTCGGCATAGGCCGCCGCGCGCTCCGGATCGAAGACCTTGCCCATGATCGTGAACTTCGGGTAGGCCCCGGCCGGCGGCTTCTGGCCCAGCGCCGTCATCTGCTTCTTCGCGTCGGTGAGCAGGAACACCTGCTCGGCGATCTGCTTGTAGTTCACGTCGCCCTTGATGTAGCCCCAGCGCTTGAGCTGCGTCAGCATCCACACCGCCATGCTCTGCCAGGGCATGGGGTCGAAGTCGGCGCGCTGCGGTACGTTCTGCACGTTGCCCAGGCCGTCGGCGAACTTGCCGGTCAGCACCTGGGCCACCACGGTCTCGGGCTGGTTCAGGTAGGCCTGCGGGCTGATGACCTTGGCGATGAGCTCGCGGTTGCGCGCCTCGCGCGCCATGGCCGCGGCCGTGAGCACCGCGCGGTACAGCGCGATGAAGGTGTTGGGGTTGCTCTGGATGAAGGCCTGGCTGGTGCCGAAGGCGCAGCAGGGGTGGCCGTCCCAGAGGTCGCGCGTGAGCAGGTGGATGAAACCCACCTCCTCGAACACCGCGCGCTGGTTGAAGGGGTCGGGCCCGAGGAAGCCGTCGATGTTGCCGGCGCGCAGGTTGGCCACCATCTCGGGCGGCGGCACGACGCGGATCTGGATGTCGGTGTCGGGGTTCAGGCCCGCTTCCGCCACGTAGTAGCGCAGCAGGAAGTTGTGCATGCTGTACTCGAAGGGCACGGCGAACTTGAAGC
>JBIKLC010000054.1:0-12219 GCA_044360025.1 Rubrivivax sp.
GAGCTGCATTGCATCGGCGCCACCACGCTCGACGAGTACCGCAAGTACGTCGAGAAGGACGCCGCGCTCGAGCGCCGCTTCCAGAAGGTGCTGGTCGACGAGCCCAGCGTCGAGGCGACGGTGGCCATCCTGCGCGGCCTGCAGGAGAAGTACGAGGTCCACCACGGCGTGGAGATCACCGACCCGGCCATCGTGGCCGCGGCCGAGCTCTCGCACCGCTACATCACCGACCGCTTCCTGCCCGACAAGGCCATCGACCTCATCGACGAGGCGGCGGCCAAGATCAAGATCGAGATCGACTCCAAGCCCGAGGCCATGGACAAGCTCGATCGCCGCCTCATCCAGCTGAAGATCGAGCGCGAGGCCGTGCGCAAGGAGAAGGACGAGGCCTCGATCAAGCGCCTGGCGCTGATCGAGGAGGAGATCGCCAAGCTCGAGCGCGAGGCCGCCGACCTCGAGGAGATCTGGAAGAGCGAGAAGGCCACCGCCCAGGGCAGCGCGCAGGTCAAGGAAGAGATCGACCGCACGCGCGGCCAGATCGAGGAACTCAAGCGCAAGGGCAACTTCGACAAGGTGGCCGAGTTGCAGTACGGCCGTCTGCCCGAGCTGGAGAAGCGGCTGAAGGAGGCCCAGGCCAAGGAGTCCGGCAAGAAGGGCGAGGGCCGGCCGCAGCTGCTGCGCACGATGGTGGGCGCCGAGGAGATCGCCGAGGTCGTGTCGCGCGCCACCGGCATCCCGGTGAGCAAGCTGATGCAGGGCGAGCGCGACAAGCTGCTTCAGATGGAGGCCCGGCTGCACGAGCGGGTGGTGGGCCAGGACGAGGCCATCGTGGCGGTGGCCGACGCCATCCGCCGCTCGCGCGCGGGGCTGAGCGACCCCAACCGGCCGCTGGGCAGCTTCCTGTTCTTGGGCCCCACCGGCGTGGGCAAGACCGAGCTGTGCAAGGCCTTGGCCGGCTTCCTGTTCGACAGCGAGGACCACCTGATCCGCGTCGACATGAGCGAGTACATGGAGAAGCACTCCGTCAGCCGGCTGATCGGCGCGCCCCCGGGCTACGTGGGCTACGACGAGGGTGGCGCGCTCACCGAGGCGGTGCGCCGCAAGCCCTACAGCGTGCTGCTGCTCGACGAGGTGGAGAAGGCCCACCCCGACGTCTTCAACGTGCTGCTGCAGGTGCTCGACGACGGCCGCCTCACCGACGGGCAGGGCCGCACCGTGGACTTCAAGAACACCGTCATCGTGATGACCAGCAACCTGGGCTCGCAGATGATCATGCAGATGGCCGGGCGTCCGGGCGACGAGATCAAGGACGCCGTCTGGACCGAGGTCAAGGCGCACTTCCGGCCGGAGTTCCTAAACCGCATCGACGAGACCGTGGTCTTCCACGCGCTCGACCGCACGCACATCGAGAACATCGCCAAGATCCAGCTCAAGGCCCTGCAGTCGCGGCTGGAGAAGCTCGAGATGAAGCTCGAGGTGAGCCCGGCGGCGCTGGCCGAGCTGGCCAAGGTGGGCTTCGACCCGGTGTTCGGCGCGCGGCCGCTGAAGCGCGCCATCCAGCAGCGCATCGAGAACCCGGTGAGCAAGCTGATCCTGCAGGGCCGATTCGGGCCCAAGGACGTGATCCCTGTCGAGCTGGTCGGCGGCGGCTTCAGCTTCGAGCGCGTGGTGCACTGAGGAAGGCCTGCAGGTAGATCTCGGGTGCTCATCGACTCGCACGACCTGCGAACCGGCGAGGGCGTCCGGAAGGGATAGCGCCGATGCGACTTCGAGGAAGCCTGGCTGCGCTATCTGCCCCAGCCTTGCGACGGTGCTGGTGTGGTCGCCATGACTGCGTCAAGTGCGACAGCGGCCGTCGACGGCGTCGAGCCTGTCACTGGGTAAGGTGATCGCGGAGCGGCGCTGGAGCCGAACAAGTGGCGCTACCAAGCGCTAACGTTGTTCGCCGGGACCCACGGCGTAGGCGGATGGGCTGAGCGAGAGGCAATCGCTCAAGGCAAGGTGCCTTGCCTGGCGTAATTGACGGTTCCTGTGGCACGGCTAATAGCTACGTGCCGTGCGGGCACGCGCTCAGTTTTCCTTCAGTCTGCGGACACAGATTTGCTTCGGTGGATGGCGCCCACCAGCGGCGAGTCTCAAGCGCCTTGACATAATGCAACATAATATACATCGTACGTATTAATCAAGCCAACAAAAAGGGCGCCCTGGCGCCCGCTTCGCTCATGAGCAAACCAGCCCCGCAAGCCGGGGCCGCTACGAACAGTCGGTCAATTCGCCACGTCCGACGCATCCGCAGCATCCGCCGGATCGTCGTGGTCGTTGTCGTCGTCGCTGTCGTTCTCCACCTGCGCCGCAGGCCGCCCCGCGATGCTGGGGTTCGGACGGTCCAACGGTCGGCACAGGTGCCGGTTGAGTTGACCCAGACGTTCGGACTTTTCCACGGCCGCGAGCACCACCTCGGGGTCGATCATCAGCATGAACGGGTTGAACGACGGGGCCTGTTGGGACATGAGGAACTCCTCGGGCATGCCGGCTCGGCAATGGTGTCCACTCTACGGGCCAGCAGCTTCGATGCGAAGCCGGCGGTATCCCATACCGCTTGTAAGGCGACTTCCTACAGGGCGTCGCCCATGGCCCCGTGCCTTCGTTGACGAAGCGTTTCAGGGACCCGCGGCCACCGACAACGCGGTCAGACGCTTAGCCAGCGCGTCACGCCCGGCCCCGCGGGCGAAATCGGCTGCATCCATCCCGCGGTCGTTGCGCGGGCGTGGGTCGGCACCGCGGGCCAGCAGCAGTTCCACCGACTCACTGGCGCCATAGCGCGCCGCCATCATCAGCGGCGTGCTTCGGTTGGGCGCCAGCGCATCGATGGGCGCGCCCTGATCCAGCAACCAGCGCACCACGTCGAGTCCGCCCCCGCTGGCCGCGTAGTGCAACGGCGTCCAGCCATCGCGGCGAATGGCTGCACCGCGTGCCGCCAGCCGCTGCACCCAGGCCAGGTGGCCGTTCAGGGCCGCCATCATCAAGGCGGTCTCGCCGGCCGTATTGGGGGCATCGACGCGCGTGGCCGGGTGGTCGACCAGCAGCGCTGCTACCTTGAACGACTCGTCGCGCATGGCCAGGATCAGCGCCGTCTGGCCGCGCGAGTCCGCACGGTTGGGGTCACCGCCGGCGACCAGCCAGTCCCGGACACCGCGCTCGCTGTCCAGGTTCACGGCGCGGAAGAAGGCCACGTCGTCCTGAGCATGCGCCGGAAAAATCGCTTTGGCGAAAATTATGTAGCAGAATAATCTCAACCACTTTCTCAGCATCGGGCAGCCTCCGGCGCCGGTCCCAGGCGCTTGAACAGCGCTTCACAGTTGCGGCTGGTCTCGGCAGCCACCTCGGCGACGGGCAGGCCCTTGAGATCGGCCAATTGCGCCGCCACGTGCGACACGTAGGCCGGCTGGTTCGTCTTGCCACGGAACGGCACCGGGGCCAGGTAGGGGCTGTCGGTCTCGATCAGGCAGCGCTCCAGGGGCACCCAGCGGGCCACGTCGCGCAGCGCCCCGGCATTGCGGAACGTCAGGATGCCTGAGAACGAGATGTAAAAGCCCAGGTCGAGTGCCGCGCGCGCCACCTCGGCGGTCTCGGTGAAGCAGTGGAACACGCCGCCCACCGCTCCCCGGCCCTCGCTGCGCAGCACGGCCAGGGTGTCTTCACTGGCCGAACGCGTGTGCACCACCAGCGGCAGGCCACTGCGCCGCGCGGCTTCGATGTGCACGGCGAAACGCTCGCGCTGCCAGGCCATGTCGGCCACGCTGCGGCCGTCCAAGCGGTAGTAGTCGAGTCCGGTTTCGCCAATCGCCACCACACGCGGCAGGCAGGCCAGGCGCAACAGCTCGTCGGCCGTGGGCTCTCGCACGCCCTCGTTGTCAGGGTGGACGCCGGCCGTGCACCACAGTTCGGCGTGTTCGCATGCCAGAGCGTGCACGGTCTCGAATTCCTCGAGGGTGGTGCAGATGCAGATGGCGCGGTCCACCTGCGCCAGTGCCATCTCGCGGCGCACGTCGGCGATGCGCTCGTGCAGCCCCGGAAAGCTCAGGTGGCAGTGGGTGTCTACGAACATCGCGGCTGGCCGGCCCCACGAGGCCGGCGCGATTAGATGGTCTGCGTCGGCTTCTGCGACTGGATCGAGGTGCCCAGGGACTCCTCGATCTTCAGCTTGAGCTGCCGCGACTTGTCGTCGTTCGGGAAACGCACGCCCACACCCTGCGTGCGCCCGCCCGAAGCGTTGGCCGGCGTCAGCCAAGCCACCTTCCCGGCCACCGGGAAGCGCTGCGGATCGTCGGGCAGCGAGAGAAGCAGGTAGATGTCATCGCCAAGCCGGTACTCGCGCGTGGTCGGGACGAAGAGGCCGCCTTCCGTGAACAGGGGTATGTAGGCCGCGTACAGCGCGCCCTTTTCACGGAAAACCAGTTGGATGACGCTGGGCCGGGCTCCGGTGGAAGCTCCCGGCCCGCCCGGGAACGGGGGTCCGCCCAGGGTACCGGCGCGGGTGGAGACGCGGTCGTTCATGTCTGCAGTGTATCGAAGCCCACCCGTCGGGAAGCACCCACACGGGGTGCACTCGGCTGAAGCGCACGGGCGGCGGCGGCCACCAGGGCGTCGGCGAGCACGCCCTCGTTCCAGGGGTGGGCGGCGTGGCGGGCCACTCGGTGCAGCTCCAGCGACCACGCCCGCAGCCGGGACAGCGACGCGCCGGCCGGCACCGAGCCGGCCGGGAAGTATCGCGGCGCCGCCCCGTCCCCCACCGCCATCGCGTCGTGGCAGAGCTTGAGCAACACGTCGAGCAGCTGCGGCGCCGCCCAGCCTTGCACCGCCCGGCCCTGCCCCTGGGCCAGCGCCTGCGGCAGCTGCCGCCAGGCTTCGGCCTGCACGCCGGCCTGGTGCAGGGCCAGCGCGTCCAGCGGGCGGCCGGCGGCTGCGGCCAGCAGCACCGCGGGCTCGGCCACGCCGCGGCCGGCCAGCCAGTCCAGCGCCCAGGGCGCCGCGGGCTCGGCCAGCCGAAGCGCCTGGCAGCGGCTGCGCACCGTGGGCAGCAGGCGCTGCGGGTCGGGCGTGGTGACGATGAGCCGCGTGCCCGGCGGCGGCTCCTCCAGCGTCTTGAGCAGGGCGTTGGCCGACTGCACGTTCAGCGCCTCGCCGGGCGTGAGCACGGCCACCTTGCCGCGGCCGCGGGCCGAGGTCTTGAACACCCAGTCGATGAGCAGCCGCACCTCGTCGACGCGGACCTGGCGGCTGGGCTTGCGGCTGCTGTCGCCCTCGGGCTTGTCGCCGGGTAGCGGCCAGTCGTGGTCGCGCCGATGCTGCTCGGGCATCAGCAGCATCAGGTCGGGGTGCACGCGGCCCTGCACCAGCCGGCAGCTGCCGCAGCGCCCGCAGGCCGGCTGGCGCCCGTCGGCGGCCTCGCACAGCCAGGACTGCGCCAGCGCCAGCGCAAAGGGCAGCACGCCGTTGCCGGCCGCGCCGTGCAGCATCAGCGCATGGCCGCGATGCGACGCCAGCGCCTGCGCCAGCGGCGCGCCCAGCCAGGGCAGCGGCAAGGCGCCGTCGTCGCCGATCAGCACCGGCTCAGCCCCAGGCGGCGCCGAAGCGCCGCTCGATCACGGCCTGCACCTGCCGCCACACCGCCGCGGGCTCGGCGCGGGCGTCGATGCGCTCGAAGCGCTCGGGCATGGCGGCGCAACGCGCGGCGTAGCCGGCGATCACGCGCTCGAAGAAGGCCACGTCCTGCGACTCGAAGCGGTCCGGCGCGCGCACCGCGGCGCGGCGGCGCGCGGCCTCGTCGGCGGGCAGGTCGAACCACAGCGTCAGCTGCGGCTGCCGGCCCTGCTGCACCCAGCCTTCCAGCGTGGCCAGCACCTCCAGGCTGAAGCCGCGGCCGCCGCCCTGGTAGGCGAAGGTGGCGTCGGTGAAGCGGTCGCCGATGACGACGGTGCCCGCGGCCAGCGCCGGCTCGATGCGCTGCACGAGGTGGTCGCGCCGCGCGGCAAACACCAGCAGCGCCTCGGTCAGCGTGTCCATCGGGCGGTGCAGCACCAGCTCGCGCAGCGCCTCGGCCAGCTCGGTGCCGCCGGGCTCGCGGGTCACCAGCACCGTGTGGCCGCGCTGCGCGAACCAGTCGCGCAGGGATTCAATGTGCGTGCTCTTGCCGGCGCCGTCGATGCCCTCGACGGTGATGAACAGGCCGCCGGTCATCGGCGGTTGAGCTGGTAGTGCGCCACGGCGCGATTATGGTCGGCGAGGTTGTCGCTGAAGGCGCTGCGACCGTCACCCTTGGCCACGAAGTACAGCGCCCGCGTGGGCTCCGGCCGCACGGCCGCGCGCAGCGAGGCCAGCCCGGGCAACGCGATGGGCGTGGGCGGCAGGCCGCCGCGCGTGTAGGTGTTGAAGGGCGTGTCGGTCTCCAGGTCGCGGCGGCGCAGGTTGCCGTCGAAACGCTCGCCCAGGCCGTAGATCACGGTGGGGTCGGTCTGCAGCAGCATGCCGATGCGCAGGCGGTTCGTGAACACGCCGGCGATCTGCCCGCGGTCGGCGTCCAGGCCGGTCTCCTTCTCGACGATGGAGGCCAGGATCAGCGCCTCGTCGGCCGTCTTCAGCGGCGTGTCGGGCGCGCGCTGCGCCCAGGCCTCGGCCAGGTGCTGCTGCAGCGCGCGGTGGGCCCGCTTCAGCACCGTGAGGTCGCTGACGCCGCGGCTGTAGACGTAGGTGTCGGGGAAGAATCGGCCCTCCGCCGGCACGCCCGGGCTACCCACGGCGGCCATCAGCTCGGCCTCGCTCATCGCGGCCGTGGTGGGCTTGAGGTGCGGCGCGCGGGCCAGCTCGGCGCGCAGCTGGCGCAGCGTCCAGCCCTCGATGAAGCGCACGCGCTCCCGCAGCTCGTCGCCCTGCACCAACTTGTCCAGCAGGGTGCGCGGCGTGACGCCCGCGTGCACCTCGTAGCTGCCGGCGCGGATGCGACGCGCCTGCCCCGACCAGCGGAACCACTCGTACAGCAGCCGCGGCGAGGTCTGCACGCCAGCACCCACCCAGGCCGTGGCCACCTCGCGCGGATTGTCGCCGGGCTCGATGGACAGCTCCACCGAGGGCACGGCCAGCGGCAGCGGGCGCTCCAGCCACCACCAGGCCAGCGCCGCGGCGCCTGCGATCGCCAGCAGGGGCACCAGCAGCAGCGCCAGCCCGATGCGAAACCACGAAGAGCGAGACGCCATGACCGCCTCATGATAATCAGCGGCATGTCACCGACCCCCGCCGAATCGCCCCTGCGCGGCGTGCTGCCGTTGCCCGACTGGGGCGTCATCCGCGCCCGCGGCGCCGACACCCGCAGCTTCCTGCACGGCCAGCTCACGCAGGACGTCACCCACCTCGTACCCGGCACGGCGCGCCCGGCGGGCTACTGCACGGCCAAGGGCCGGCTGCTGGCCAGCTTCGTGATGTGGGCGGCCGATGTCGACACCGTGCTGCTGGCCTGCAGCGCCGACGTGCTGCCGGCCACGCTGAAGCGGCTGCGCATGTTCGTGCTGCGCGCCCAGTGCACGCTGGACGACGCCAGCGCCGAATGGCCGGCCTGGGGGCTGGCCGGCGCCGAGGCTGGCGAGGCGGCGCCGTGGGCGGTGCGGCCCGCGGGCGGCGGCGTGCGCGTGGCGCTGCCGCCGGCCCTGGTGAGCGGCAAGGCCGTGCCGCGGGCGCTGCAGTTCGGCGGCCAGGCCCCCGCCGGCCCCGCCCTGGCGCCGGCCACCTGGCTGGGCCTGGAGGCCGCCAGCGGCGTGCCGCGCATCGTGGCCGCCACGGTGGAGCAGTTCGTGCCGCAGATGGTGAACCTCGAGCTGGTGGGCGGCGTGAACTTTCAGAAGGGCTGCTACCCCGGCCAGGAGGTGGTGGCGCGCAGCCAGTACCGCGGCACGCTGAAGCGCCGCGGCCAGCTGCTGGTGGGCAGCGCACCGCTGCAGCCGGGCCAGGAGATCGTGCACAGCGGCGACCCCGGCCAGCCCGCGGGCCTGGTGGCCCTGGCCGGCGAGCTGCCCGGCGTGGGCCCGGTGGCGCTGGCCGAGCTCAAGCTCGCGGCGCTGGAAGGCGGCAGCCTGCACCTGGGCACGGCCGACGGGCCGCTGCTGTCGCGCGCCGCCCTGCCCTACGCCGTGCCCGTGTCGGCCGACTGAGCCTGGCCCCCGTGCGCGAGCTGTTCGTGTACTGGCGGCTGGACCGCCACGACCGCGCCGCGGCGCGCCAGGCGCTGCAGGAGTTCCAGGCCGGGCTCGAGGCCGAGTGGCCCGGGCTGGTGGCGCGCCTGTACGAGCGCGCCGACGACGACGGCACCGGCCAGGCCACGCTGATGGAGACCTACGCGCGCGAAGGCGGCATCGCGCCCGGGCTGCAGGCCGACATCGTGGCCCTGGGCGCACAGGCCGCCGGGCGTTGGTGCCGCGGGGCGCGGCACGTCGAGATCTTCGACGCGCTGCCGCGCTGAACGCCGCCTGGCCCTCTCACGCGCAGTCCGGCCGCCGCGGCATCACCGGGTGGGCAGCCTTCTGGATGGCGGCTGCCGCGGCGGCCAGGGCGTCGTGGGCTTCGCGCAGCGTGCGGCCCATCTTGATGAAGTCGTGCGTCACGCCGCGCAGCAGCTCCAGCGCCACCGGGACGCCGGCGGCGCGCAGCCGGTCGGCGTAGGCCAGGCCCTCGTCGACCAGTGGGTCGCACTCGGCCAGGATGACGCAGGCCGGGGCCACGCCGTCAAGCTCGGCCTCCAGCGGCGCGAATCGCCAGTCGCGGCGGTGGGCGTGTGGGATGGTGTGGTCGAACATCCACGCGATCGTCGCGGCGTCGAGCAGGAAGCCTTCGGCGAAGCGCTTGTGCGACTCGGTGTCGGCGTGCGCCGTGGTGCCCGGCGTGATCAGCAGTTGCAGCGCCAGCGGCCAGCCGCGGTCGCGCGCGTGCAGCGCGGCCACGGCGGCCAGCGTGCCGCCGGCGCTGTCGCCGCCCACACCCACCAGGCGCTCGATGCCCGCCTCGGAAGGCCGCTCCAGCAGGGCCTGCAGCGCGGCCCAGGTGTCGTACACCCCGGCCGGGAAGGGGTGCTCGGGGGCCAGCCGGTAGTCCAGCGACACGATGGCGCAGCCGCTGCGCATCGCCAGCTGCCGGCACAGGCTGTCGTGCGTCTCCAGGCTGCCGATGACGAAGCCGCCGCCGTGCAGGTACAGCAGCGCCGGCAGCGGCCGCGCGGCGGGCGCGTACAGCCGCGCAGGCCGTCCAGCCAGGGCGGTCGACTCCACGCGCGCCAGCGGCGCGCGCGGCAGGTCCAGCACCTCGGCACCGGCTTCGTAGGCGGCGCGTGCGGCTGGCACCGTCAGTGCGTGCAGCGGCGGCCGCCGGGCGCGGCGGATGCGCTCAAGCAGGGCTGCCATGGCCGGGGTGAGAGGCTGCAGGGACATGGACCGCCGAGCATACGGCCCAGGTTGGCGGGACCGTGGTGCGTGCCCACCGGCTTGATTGCCTGACGCCGCGAGAGACAACCTCGCCAATGCCAGGCAAAGGGCCCGTAAAGGGGCTTGCAGCAATCTGGACGATGGGCGTCGTCGATGGGCGCGGTGTATTGTTGCGTGCTGTCTGAGTGGGTCGCACACAAGCGCTGAAGGCATGGCGCCTCCGGGATGGTCGTCGTGAGTGTGGCGGACCCGCTTGCAGCGTCCTTTGGGAGTTGTCATGAATTCACAGCGGCGTGATGAACCGTCTTTCCTTTCCGACACGGGATCGTGGGATTCATGGGCGAATCGGACGGAGCCACCGAAGGCTTCGGATGGCGCTGCCGAGCGGTCAGGCCCGGAGGAATTGGCAGTGTTTCTCCGCTCGCTGCAGCCGTGTCGGGCCGACGATCAGGCCTCGCTTCGCCGCGCTTTGACGATAGATCAACTGGTTACCACGCCGATCGCGGTCGTGCGCAAGAACTTGATTCCGTTCGACGACGGCGGAACTTCCCAAATGGTGACCGACCAACCCCAGGGAAAGAAGTTCGTCCTTATTGGCAACGTTTCTCTTGGGATTACTCCCCACTCGAGTGCCTATGTCGCGGTCGTCATCACGCCCAGCCACGGCACGCATGTTCAGTTGATGCCGACGTCCATCCTGGCCCGCCACGGGCTTTGGGCGGGGTCCTGCTTGAGCGTGTCGGGCTACTCCACCGACAGCGTCATGGCGCAAAGGCCTTCCGTTCAGGACACGGCCGGGCTGCGGGTGCTGGTGGCTGCGGGCGTGTTCCGCGAGACCTTCGTACGCGCATGACGCTCGACAGCCCGCTGCGGCACGCGATGGGCGACCAAAGGCCGCTGCGTCAGGTGCGCCGTCGTTAATGCCAGGCAAAGGCTCCGCAAAGCGTGGACGATCACGCTTGGTGGATCCAATCAGCCTCTGTGCTGGGCGGCCTTGATGCGATCACCCGGGCTGGTCGCCTGCAGCTGGCCGAGGTGCATCGTCATCCTCGCCCCCGTTGCAGGTGTGGCGGACCTTCATGCAGCCTTCTGAAGGAGTTGTGATGAGTTCAATGACCCCAGTGACTGTTGCAGCCTCTTTAGCTCCACCCTCTAGCGCTGTACTCGATGCGCTGCCGCGTGCACGGGTTGCTTTGGTCCCCCCGGCCCACTATGGCAGGCCGTCGAGCCTGGGCGCCTTGGCGGCGGCTCTTCGCGCCGCCCAGCCGGTTCCGGTCAGCGATCAGGTCCAGCTGGCCAACGCCTTGATGCAGGGTCGTTCGGTCATCGCGCCGGCGGGGCTTGTGCGTCAGGCTCTAAACCCGTACGCGAACGGCAGTCTCGTCGCAAAAGTTGCGTCGTCTGATCGGTCAAGCTCCGTTGCGGTCGGCAACGTTTCCCTTGGGGGCACCATGTGCTCGAGTGCCAACGCCGCGGTGATCATCACCCCCGGCCCCAGAGGTTCCCTTGTGTTGACGCCGACTTCCCTGCTGGCCAAGCACGGGCATTGGTCGTCTTCCTATTTGCTGGTGTCAGGCGGTGCGGGCCCTGGTCCGGCGACAAGGAGCCCCATGGAGACGAGCACGCTCCGCGCACTGCTGGACGCGGGGGTTTTCCCTGCACCCTTCAGAGCCCAGTGACCCGACGATCCGGTCCCTCAGGATCCCTCAGGGACCCTCACGTCAAGCCATCAGCGGTGGCTTTCGGCTAGGAACTGCTCGTCTTCGGTCGAGCCCTTCAGCGCCGCGGTTGAGGCCTCCTTCTCGATCGTCGTCGTGACGGCGTCGAAGTAGCCGGTGCCGACCTCGCGCTGGTGCTTCACCGCGGTGAAGCCGCGTTCGGCGGCGGCGAACTCCTTCTCCTGCAACTCGACGAACGCGCTCATGTTGTTCCGCGCGTAGCCCCAGGCCAGGTCGAACATGCCGAAGTTCAGGCTGTGGAAGCCGGCCAGCGTGATGAACTGGAACTTGTAGCCCATCGCGCCGAGCTCGCGCTGGAACTTGGCGATCGTGGCGTCGTCGAGGTTCTTCTTCCAGTTGAACGACGGGCTGCAGTTGTAGGCCAGCAGCTTGCCCGGGAACTTGTCGTGGATGGCGTCGGCGAAGGCCTTCGCGAAAGCCAGGTCGGGCCTGCCGGTCTCGCACCAGATCAGGTCGGCGTAGGGCGCGTAGGCCAGGCCGCGGCTGACCGCCTGCTCCAGGCCGTTGCGCGTGCGGAAGAAGCCCTCCACGGTGCGCTCGCCGGTGCAGAAGGGCCTGTCGTTGTCGTCGACGTCGCTGGTGACGAGGTCGCCCGCCTCGGCGTCGGTGCGCGCCAGCAGGATGGTGGGCACACCCATGGTGTCGGCCGCCAGGCGCGCCGCCACCAGCTTGCTCACGGCCTCGCGCGTGGGCACCAGCACCTTGCCGCCCATGTGGCCGCACTTCTTGGCCGCGGCGAGCTGGTCTTCGAAGTGCACGCCCGCGGCGCCGGCGTCGATCATGGCCTTCATCAGCTCGAAGGCGTTGAGCACGCCACCGAAGCCGGCCTCGGCGTCGGCCACGATCGGGGCGAAGTAGTCGATGTCGTCCTTGCCCTCGCTCCACTGGATCTCGTCGGCGCGCTTGAAGGTGGCGTTGATGCGCTTGACGACCTTGGGCACCGAGTCCACCGAGTACAGGCTCTGGTCGGGGTACATCTCGCCGTTGCTGTTGGCGTCGCCGGCCACCTGCCAGCC
>JBIKLC010000076.1:0-3846 GCA_044360025.1 Rubrivivax sp.
TGGTGCCAGCACGAGGTCGGGCCGCAGCGCCGCGATGCGCTCGACCTGCGTGTCCTCCAGCCCGCCGAGCCTGGGCAGGCCACGCACGGCCGCGGGCCAGTCGGAATGGCGGTCGACACCGACCAGCCGCTCGCAGGCCTGCAGCTCGCAGACGGTCTCGGTGAGCGAAGGCATCAGCGTGACGATGCGCTCGGCCGGCCGCGCCAGGGTGAGCGCGGCGCCGGTGTCGTCGTGCAGCGTGATGGCCGCGCCGGCGGCGCCGCAGGCCAGCAGCGGCAGCAGCGCCGCGACGCGCACCAGCGGGCCGAGGCCGGCCATCACCGCGCCGCCCCCGGCCCCAGGCTCCAGCGCAGCACCAGCCAGGCCTGGCGGCCCAGGCCCTGGTAGTCGCGCGCCGGCACGCGGGCTTCGTCGGTGGCGTTGTCGAGCCGGGCCGTGAGCTGCCAGCCCGGCGCCAGCCGCCAGCTGGCCGACAGGTCCAGCGTCGTCTCGGCCGCCAGCGTGGCGCCGCCGTCGGGCCGCTCGCCCAGGTGCAGCACGCTGGCGCCCAGCTTCCACGCGCCCAGGCGCCAGTCGGCCGCCAGCGTGGCCTGGTGGTCGGCGCGGCGCGGCAGCTTCGCGCCCGTGAGGCCGTCGCGCGCGCGCAGCGCGTCGACCTGGGCGCGCCACTGCACCGGCCCCAGCGCCTGCGAGGCCGACATCGTGGTGCCCGACAGCCGCGCCCGCGCGACGTTGGCGGCGCAGCCGAAGGCGTAGGCCGGGCCGGGCGGGCAGCGCGTGGCGTCGGGCTCGTAGGCCACGAGGTCGTCGACACGGTTGCGCCAGGCGGTGACGGCGAACCCGGCATCGCCGCCCTTCCAGGAAGCGCCCAGCTCGGCGCTGCGGCCCCGCTCGGCCTTCAGGCCCGGCACGCCGTAGCCCGGGAAGACCAGGTCGTTGAAGCTCGGCGCGCGGAAGCTGCTGCCGGCCAGCGCGCGCAGCCGCCAGCCGCCGCCCAGCGCCACGCTGCTGCCGAGGCGGCCGGTGGTCTGGGCCCTGAAGTCGCTGGCGTCGTCGCGGCGCAGGTCGGCCTGCCAGGCCACGTGGGCGGCCTCGCCGGCGCTGCCGGTGGCCTCCAGCGCCAGCGCGCGATTGCGCCGCGCCACCGGGGCGGCGTAGCTGCTGGACCGGGCCTCGTCGTCCTGCTGCTCCAGCGCCACCACCGTGCGCAGAGCATCGCCCAGGCGCCAGCCCAGCTGCGCCTGCACGCCGCGGCGCTCGGTACGGAAGCGGTCTTCGCCGGCGGCGCCGCTGCGGTTGTCGTCGATGCTGCGCGTGGCCCTCAGGCTGGCCGTGAAGCCACTGCCGAAGCGGCCGCGCCAGTCGAGCGCCTGCACCTCGGTGTCGAGCTTCGTGCGGAAGTCCGGCGAGGGGTCGGGCGCGAAGGTCGGCGGCCGGTAGACCGCGCCGTCGTACTGCGCATCGACCCGCGTGCGCAGCCAGCTCAGGCCCAGGCGCTGGCCCGGCACGGGCTCCAGGCCCAGGCGCAGCTGCGCGCTGTCGCGCGCGTGGCCGTCGCGGTCGGGGTTGTGGCTGCCGAAGCGGTCGCCCGGGCCGATGGCCGAGACGCCGTCGTCCTGCTCGCGCGCCAGCGCCACGGCCAGGCTCAGGGGGCCGACGCGGCCGCGCCAGCCGCCCGAGGCCTCGCGCGCGCCGAAGCCGCCTGTGGCGACGCGGGCGTCGAGCGCGCCAGCGCCGTCGCCGCTGGCCGTGACGACGTTGACCACGCCGCCCACGGCGTCGGCGCCGAAGAGGCTGGAGCCCGGGCCGCGGAGCACCTCGATGCGCTCGACGCCGGCCAGGCCCAGCGACTCCATCGCGGTGCTGCCCAGCGTGGCCGAACCGATGCGAACGCCGTCGACCAGCACCAGCGTCTGTTGCGAAGCCGCGCCGCGGACGAACAGGCCCGAGCTCTGCCCCGGCCCGCCGCTGCGCGACAGCTGCAGCCCGGCCTCGCGGCGCAGCAGGTCGGCCAGCGAGTCGGCGCGGTTGTCGCGCAGCGCGTCGCCTTCGACGACGGTGACGTCGGCCGCCAGGCGCTGCAACGGCAGCGGCTCGCGGCTGCCGGTGACGACCACGGTCTGCGCCAGGGCCGGCAGCGCGGCAAGGCCCAGAGAAGAAGCCCAGGACACGAGGCCGAGCCGGCGCGGGGCACGACCCGCGCAAGCTGACCATGCAGAAATGAACAAGACGCGTCTCCCAGCCGCACCACCCCGTGCGGCCCACGGATGAATCCCGCTGGCGTGACGACTAAAGACGCAGGCATGCACGCCGGGCCCGAGCCGGCCATGGCCGGTGCGCACGACGCTCCTGCCGTTGCCCTCCGCAACGCCAGCGACCCTCGCGCGTGGCCGGTATCCGGGCTTGCGAGTGGTGGCGCGGCCTTCGTTCCCGAACGCTGCGCCACAAGCGGGTCCGCGCCTTCCCAGCCCCGTGCAGGACCAGTGGCCATCCGTGCGGCACGCTCCTCGCTCACCGTTGCGGGGGCAGCACCGGATTCGGTGCCCGGCTTCTTGCCAGGCACCTCACCGGTTTCCCGTTGAACCCACCGACCTTGAACGAGGATGGTGGGCACCGCGTGCGAGCCTTTGGATGCTACCCCAGCGGCCGGGCATGCCTGCTGCAACGGCTGGCCGCCGCACCCTGCTCGATATACTCACGCTTTACCACCAAGGCCCGAGTGCAGCACCGCGCAGGGCCGCCACCATGACCAAGTTCGTGTTCGTCACCGGCGGTGTGGTGTCCTCGCTGGGCAAGGGCATCGCGGCGGCGTCTCTGGCCGCCATCCTCGAATCGCGTGGCCTCAAGGTCACCCTCATCAAGCTCGATCCCTACCTCAATGTCGATCCGGGCACGATGAGCCCGTTCCAGCACGGCGAGGTCTTCGTCACCGACGACGGCGCCGAGACCGACCTAGACCTCGGCCACTACGAGCGCTTCATCACCACGCGGATGAAGAAGAGCAACAACTTCACGACGGGCCAGATCTACAAGAACGTGCTCGAGAAGGAACGCCGCGGCGACTACCTCGGCAAGACGGTGCAGGTGATCCCGCACGTCACCAACGAGATCCAGGAGTTCGTGCGCCGCGGCGCCGAGGCGCAGGCGGTCGACGTGGCCATCGTCGAGATCGGGGGCACCGTGGGCGACATCGAGAGCCTGCCCTTCCTGGAGGCGGTGCGGCAGATGAGCCTGAAGCTCGGCCCCGCGAACAGCGCCTTCGTGCACCTGACCTACGTGCCGTACATCGCCGCCGCCGGCGAGCTCAAGACCAAGCCCACGCAGCACACGGTGCAGAAGCTGCGCGAGATCGGCATCCAGCCCGACGTGCTGCTGTGCCGCGCCGACCGCCGCATCCCCGACGACGAGCGCGAGAAGATCAGCCTGTTCACCAACGTCGCGCTGCACGGCGTGATCTCCATGCCCGACGTGGACACCATCTACAAGGTGCCGCGCGTTCTGCACGAGCAGGGCCTGGACGAGCTGATCTGCATGAAGCTGCAGCAGCTGACGAAGCCGGCCGACCTGAGGCGCTGGGACAGCCTGGTGAACGAGGTCGAGCACCCCGAGCACGCGGTCCGGATCGCCATGTGCGGCAAGTACACCGACCTGTCGGACTCGTACAAGAGCCTGAACGAGGCGCTGCGCCACGCCGGCATCCACAACCACGCCCGCGTGCAGATCGAGTACGTCGACGCCGAGACGCTGACGCCCGATACCGTGGGGCAGCTGGCGGCCTTCGACGCCATCCTGGTGCCCGGCGGCTTCGGCAAGCGCGGCATCGAGGGCAAGATCGTGGCCGCGCGA
>JBIKLC010000084.1:0-41244 GCA_044360025.1 Rubrivivax sp.
ATCAGCTTCCGCTTCCAGGGGGGCCAGGAACTGGTGGATCTCTTTGAACGCTCTGCCGATGTGGCGTTGGTGGATGCGGTCATTGGTGGCGTTGATCCGTTCAGCCACGAGCGGGATCAGGGTCTCGACAGACGACACCCCATAGATCGAGGCGCTGGCATAGGAGCGCTCTTCCATCTGCCTGGTGTTCTCGTGCAGCTTTTGGAGCCCCTGCCTGATTTGCTCCCGTTCCAGTTGGATCTGCTCTTCGATTTGAGCGGGTGTGGGCATAAGCACTAAGTGGTTGAGAAACGTCGCTAGAACCGGTCCTTAGACCTGTACAAATGTGGACACGTTGCAACAAAAAGAAGGCCACCCCTTTCGAGGTGACCTGTCCACGTACGATTGCTTTTAGACGAGCGAACCTGAAACTAGCGCGTCTACCAATTCCGCCACATCCGCGTGGGGATTCCAGCGATTGGACTCGCTGAGATGGGCCGCTTTCAAGCGACGAATAGACCGTAGCACAGGGGGTTGTAGTCGCGCCTAGATGGCAGCCATGGCTTCGGTCAGGGCCGAATCGGTGGCCTTTGCATAACGTAACGTGGTTTCGATTCGCTTATGTCCCATCAGGGCCATCAGCGTGCGGATCGGTGTCCCCGCTTCGGCGTGCCAGGTGGCAAAGCTGTGCCGCAGGGTGTGGAACACGTAGTTCTCATCCTTTGGTATCAGTTTGTTAACTTTGCGAAACGCTCGCAAGAGTTGATCCTTGTCACGCCACTCATCCCCAAACAGGCGCACGTGGCTGCGTGATTGTGAACAACGCGCTTGCAGGATCGGGGCGATGCGCTCGTGAATCGGGATGGCACGAAAGTTGCCAGCCTTGGTTTTCACGACCTCTTCTCCACCGACCAGCACCCGGTTGCTGATCCAGTCCACGTCCTTGCAACGCAACTTCAGAATTTCACCTTGGCGCATGCCCGTGAAGGCTGCAAAGGTGATGATGTCGCGCAGATCCTCTCGCATGAATACGTCCGTGGACAAGTATGCGAGACGATCCACCTCCTCTTTGGTGTAGTAAAGAACCCGACCTTCGTTTTCCTTGCGCCGCCTGAATTTTGGTGGCGTCCCAATCAAACCATCAAACGCACAGTGGTTGAGCACCGTGCTGACAGCGCTGACGACACGGTTGATCGTGGCATCGCTCTTGCCTTCGTCCTCCAGTTCAATCGAGACCTGGGTGACGTTGGGTTGGTTGATCTTGGCAATGGGGAACGACGAACCTCGCAACCGGGTGAAGTGGTTGCAATTGATCATCGCTGTTTTTTTGCCATTGCCGTGGCGCCAGGTGTGACGTGTGGAGAAGGTGTAGTCCATGGCTGCACCCCACGTTTTAATCTCCATACAGAAGCTCCTCGATTTGTTTGACCATTTGCTCACCTTTGGGAGTGAGCTTAAGAAGTTGTCTGCGTCGGTTGGTTGGGTCCACCTCCTTGGTGATCAGGTCCATGCCCGGCTTGTTCAGCCGGTGGATTTTGGAGAGCCAGTCCGTGTTGCGACTGCCGGAAGCGGTGCTGAAGTCGAGTTCTTCTTCCATCGCTTGTTTGTGGCAGTTGTTGTGACTCGCAACGTAGAGAAACGTTGCCATCACCTGGCCTGGCACCTCCCGGTCAAGCAACCGCATCAGTTGGATGACCTTGAGCAGCCGCTCGATCTGTGGGTTGGTGAGTTGATGGCGGAGTGGATCCACGTGAGCGTCTGCGACATTCCCATTCTAAACAAAGAATGCCCAAGTGGACACATACCGTGTCTCGTTCGACCCAAAGATCCCAAAATGCTTCTGATGTGAGACCGATATACAGCGGTCCTGCAGCAAACAACGTCACTAAGCCTCCGTAGCTAGGACAAATGTATCATCCGCCAGCTGCTCTTGCATCAAAGCAGTGAGCTCCCATTTATGCGGGTGATGCATAACGGAGTGGATGAGCTGCTGCAGCCTGCGTTCATAGGTCGAACTACTCATCAATGCCTTCTGTGATGAGCTGATGAATGGAGTCGTGGTCACAAACAAGAATCTCAATGTCGGGTGTATGGAGTAACTCGTATACCTTTTTCTGTGCGTCCTTGTGGCGTTGGTAAATGTATTCTTTTACCTTGCCAGTCTTGTTATTCTGGGAACGAATGATGCAACAAACCGATGAGGGAAGCTCCCAATTACAAAGCTTCCATTCCATCACCTCATCAAAGGTATGAGGGAGAAACATGTCATCAGGTGCGTCTTTGTAGTTCTGCCAGTTGTTAGGAAAGTACTTTTTATTCCCACTCATCGTGTATCCTTACGTTGATAAGTTTATCGTTACGTTCATGGGACAATTCCAATGCAGCCCAAGCAGCGTCCTCAGAATTGGGTGCTAGCAAGTATCTAGTACCTGAACCCAATGTGACGGCGTACACATGCAACGGGTGGTGTGAAGCAGTGAGCATGTTTAGGGGGTATCCTTGGTAGGTTTGGGTTTGCGTGGTGTACGTGTGACTGGTTTTGTCTCAGTTGGTGTGGGTTCTTCCTTCATCAGTGCCAGCATCTTTTGCCGCAGCTCTTTGTACTGCGCTGTATACTTATGCTCAGGGAAGTAATACAACCAACATTCGACTGCGTTAAGCAACAACCAGTCTTCTGATTTGATCTCGTCCATGTGTGTAAGTTGGTGGAATTGATTAGGGCGAGGTGCGTTCAGCTTTTGCAAGAGTTTGCTCTACTTGGTGCAGTAGATCCTGCATGTAGGGTTTCCACACCTCAGCACCATGTGCCGTGGGACCATAACAACTGCGAAACAACAAGGTGTTGCGAATCAAGTTCAACTGTTCACGGGTGACATAGAGTGCGACTTGATTAGCACTGTCACTCATTGTCTGTGCCCCTTACGCTTAGCCTCCTCAATCCTCTTTAGTTCTTGAGTCAACATCCATTCCGGGAATGTTTGCCGCTTTGGTGGACGTTTGCGTGTGGCAAATAGGCTGCTGCGCTGCGGCCCTACTTTGCGACCAGTTGCTTTCATACAGGGTGCGTCCTTGTGGTGATTGTGAACATTAGGCACTAAAAAAGCTGCTGATGAACAGCAGCCCTTGAGTATTTGCAGGGGTGATCAGACAACCCCATACAATGCATCTTCAAAGATTAGATCGTCAGATTCATCATCTTCTAGCCACAGTGGTTTGTGTGAGTCCCTGAATTCATCGGTCCAGGGTGCATCATTGGGATCCATGTAAGGGTGGTTCATTGAATAACGTTCCAATGTTGGTCGTTGGGTTCAACCCAGAAAAAGTAGTTACGGTTAACACTTGCAAGAAACAGTTTGCCGTTGCTGTGTTGTTCAACAATGCAACGGTGATCCCCGTCCATGCAATTAGCGAGCCTGTTCTTGGCTTTGTTTGACTTAGCTAGAACAGTTACGGTTTGGTGAGTCATTGTGTTTTATGGGTGTTAGTCTTGCTCCCATTCTTGACCTGTGGCCATGAAATAAAGATCTTCAAAGAAGAATGCAGGGAGAGCGCTATAACCCCAGGCAATGAGTGAGTCCTTTTGTTCTGTTGTTCCTTCTATTGCAATACGTTCTAGGTTTGAACGCGACATCTTTGATAGAACACTAGGAGACAAGGAAAGTAGATCAGTTTGAATGTTGATCATTGGACTGCGTCCTTGTGTGATTGTGAACAGTTGGGGAAAGAAAAACCCTGGTAGTTAACCAGGGTCGTTGGTTATGTGGTTACCTGGAAGGATGCAACCCAGTGAGGGATGCCCCGTTGTGCATACCTTTGATTGGCAGATGTTGCATAGGTTTGTGCATCTTTCTGATTTTTGAACGGTCCTGCAAAGTTGGCGTGCTGGATTGTGAGCTGCGGTGCCTGTGAAAGAGAGACGAAAAACATTGTTAAACACCTAAGTGAGTGGATAGGTTAGGCAGCGACTACGTACTTTGCACCGCTCCCATGAGCAGCGACAAAAATATCAGTCCTAGCACCATCGCACAACTTGCAAGTTGAACATTGGGCCACACTATTTTCAACAGTTGCGGGGCATTGCTTGGCATACTTAACGATTGCATCTTTGCGAACAACAGTAAACGTCTTCCAGCCATGCGCTGTTGCGTCCAGATAATCTCTGAAGCCATCGCATGATGCCTGGAAAATACCCTTAAAAGGTTCGGCAAAGTCCTTGCGCCATTGGTGAGTATATCCAGTGTGTCCCTGAGTGTAACTGTTGAATAGGGTTACAACTTGCGGGTTGATCACACTAGGATCACCATACGCACCCCAACGGATACGCTTACCCTTTAGTTCTGATTCGATGATTGAATAGAAAGAACCGTTAGATGGTAGGTCCTTGCAACCTACATAACTTAGTTCCTGATACAATCCCCGCTTGTATGCCTTGTAAATACTGTTAGGACCTTGCCCAACGTTGACATAACAAGAACGTTTGCCGTTTGATTGTTTACGGTGTGGGCAGTCGCCGCAGATCGTGGCATCCTTGCCAGTCTTGACAGCTTCCACAGGATTAATGTTCTCGCACAATATCCAGACCTGGGCCATGTTGCCGGTCTTTCTATTGCTGCTCTTGAGAGTTAGGATTGCTACATAAGGTTGGCCATCAATTGGTGATAGGCCGCGATCAATAATGAAACCTTTAGGTTTGGCCATGATTGGTTGTCTAGAAAGTGAGTGGATAGGTTAGGCAAACTCAAGAACTTCGACAGCGATAACAAACTCAGAGTCAATGCCAAAGAACTCAACGAGATCATCAGGATTGAGTGACTCTAAAAGTGATTCGTCTGCATCCTTGATGATCACCTGAAACGTGCCGTCATCCTGAGGAAATACTTCAGAGATGATGCCATCCATTAAGTACTCATCAATCGGTGTGTCTTGATCAAGTGTCAGCCGCAGGTTGAGTGTGTCCATTGTGTTTAAAAAGCGAGTGGATAGGTAAACTGTAGCTATTCAATTGTGCTGCGACCTTGTGATTAGGTGCGCGTGGGAGTGTATGGGCTCGGCTGATGGTGGCTAGCCATCGCGTCTGTTTAAAGCGATCGCCATCGCCCGCCTGATCACCACACCATCGGGTGATCGCCGCCTGCCCCTATTCTGTTGTCGAGGTGCTTGCGGTCATCTTATCCATAGCAGTACTGATACGGCAATGGAGCAGTTACACTTCGTAAAGCGGCACACTGCAGCATTGATGCAGTACTGATACAGCATGGGAGAGTCGCTACAGATAGCAAGAGAATCAAGCGGGCTTGTTGCGAGTCATTCTCAATAAGGCAACGCTAGTATCCCTGCCGAATCGACCAAACCCCTAGTGTTTTCGCCCAGACTGTACATCTAGCGCGGCATCAGGCACCC
Source organism: Rubrivivax sp. (assembly GCA_044360025.1). Classification (GTDB taxonomy): domain Bacteria; phylum Pseudomonadota; class Gammaproteobacteria; order Burkholderiales; family Burkholderiaceae_C; genus Rubrivivax. Next base: position 5,380 of record JBIKLC010000084.1, read on the forward strand.
CCACCACGGGGGAATTGCGGCCCTGCGATAGCGGTAATACCCTTCACAAATTTTTGTCGGATATTGAGCCATATCTGCATCACCCTGAGTCTTATACCTCTCACCTTGCTACGATATAGAGGTGGGCCAGCGAGGTTGCACCCTCCTGACCCGTGACCAGTCCAACCGTGATTGAACTGATGACCTCATTTTCCTCCAAATACCAGCTCAAATCCGACGTTGTTCCCGTTATGACACGGAAACCCGTCAGAATCACAGCAACCATCACCTGGAAGACGTACCAAACGTTGCTCGACCGTAGCGATGTAGAAGGACGTAGTCTTAGCAACCTTGTCTCCTTCCTGATCGAACACAATCTCTAACCCCTCTACAATCGCCTACAAGGCTATCAATTACTCTCCACCTTCTCCTTATACCAAGGAGCAGTTAAACGCATCTCAGGGAGGCTTACAGACGCCTCTGAAGGCCTCTCTGTATACACCGGAGTAATCAAATCAGGGAGCGGTGGTTCAACAGCGACATACTCATTGATTGCTTGATCCACTTCACGTGTAACACGCACCTCAATGAACTTCTCTTCCAACCACTTCAACGCTCCCAACAACAAAAGATCCCACCACGGGATCCCACGTTTCCATTGTTGGTACAGTTGTTGAAACTCATTTAGTTTTAATTCCTTCACCAGACCCTCCTAGATGCTCCTTTATGGCGTGTCTAATGTTTGCTGCAAGGAAAGTATTACCAACACGTTCTGCAACCTTTAGAGCGTCTTGTAGACGCCTTAGACGATCATCATCATCAGACATTGTAATCCATATCCCACATTGCCTCACACACGTTCGGTATTTGCAAATAGAGAATATCCATGATCTGATCAGCAATAACAGCATGCTCCTTCTGCGTACCATTACTGGTTCTCAGGTCACAGTAATGTAACCACGACCTAATAGACCCATTCATGTAGAGCTTGGTTGGAGATGCCAGGGGAAGCACGTCTCTTGCACACTCCTTAGCTACCCCAGCCTCTATCATCTCGTTGTAGAGGACGTAAGCCTTGGCATAGTGTCTGGCTATTTGTTTTTCAAACTCTCTAGCTACAGAGATATTCAGATCATCAATGCTGTTCTGTCTGTTCTTGGTGTCTTGCCTACGCAGTTCTGGTAGTTCAGGGGGAGTGTAGAGCTGGGCATACCGCTGACTAAACTCTTGAAAGCTAAAGCTCCGATGCCGGAGGATCTGTGCTGCAATACTTCTTGTTGTCTCAATCTCTACACACATGTTCACCATTTCAAACGGTGACCAGTGTTTATGTTTGATGAGGTATTTAATCAGTTTAGCACTGGTCTCAGTGTTGGTTTGATTAGAAGGATTAGACACACGTGCCATATAGGCAATGAGTTCTTCTGCTTTAGGAGTGATGTGGATAAGCTTGGCTGAATGACTCATGTAGAGGTGGGATTAGTAATCAGTTATACTCACTAAGTTATACTGTTTAATACATGATGATCACTAGGGCCTCTTAATGGCCCACAGGATCATCCAGTATTACTTGCAGTACTCGTAGGATGGGGAGTTGTGAGTTTAGAATGTACTTACAGAATGGTCGCTCCCGATGGTCGCCTGACCATTAGTAAAGGGGGAGAGAGTTAGCTTGATTGTCTTCCTCTCTCCCGGAGGGAGATGATTCCACCCTTATCATTCCCCCCTATGATGAGGGCTTGGTCAAACCCAAGTTGGGACGGGGGATTTGGAGGAACCGCGTGCTTGGCGTCTTTGCTCCAAGTTGAAGCCCAAAACGAGGTGGTTGGTCGCCTGTTGAGGGTCGTCTAGGAAGGCTTGGAGCATGTCGTTCCAGTCGTCCCGTTTGCGTTGGTTGACGACCTCTTGAGCTGAGATACCCATGGCGTCGGTGAAGTACTTGACACCTTGGGCTAGGGAGTCAAGGCGGTCATCGTGTTTGATGGCAAACTTCTCCCGGCACATGCGACTCATCTGATAGAAGAGCATGTAGAGGAGTCGTTTCTCTGGGGCTTCGTCTTTGTTGGAGGCGTAGTCCCACTCCACCACCTTCCGGTCAATGATCAAGCGGTGTTGATTCATGATCGGTTCAAGGGCATCGATGATGCGGTCTTCCTTTCGGACGGTGGCTCTGACTTCTTCTACTGCGATGTTTTGTTTGGTCTGGTGCAGGTGCTTCTTGAACAGCTCTGCAACGATGCCATCACCAAAGTTAGTTTCGATGAGCAGCTTGGTGACGTTGTACTTCTTACAGCCTCTGAGGATGTCTAGAAGGGTGGTGTCGCTGTACCCGTCGTGGTAAGCGCGAATCTCATGGACGTAAAGGAAGCCGTTCTTCTGGCTTATGAACGTCGCTGCTGTTTCGTCTGTGCCTCGACCGCTCGGATCCACTGAGCAGATCGTTTCATCGTAGCTACTCCACTCTCCTTGAAGCTGCATTGGGGAGTAGAAATAATCACCCGGTAAGCCAACCGTAGGCAGATCCTTGAGACAATTACGAGGATCAGAGCACCAGACAACAGAATCCGGCGCTTGAGTCGGGTTAACAGCGGTAATGATGAGGTCTTGGAATTTAAGGGGGAATTTCTCGGCATCACTAAGGCTCGTATCAAGCATGAACTGCAACATGAAGTTGCTACGACCCATTGATGCTTCCCGCTCCAGCAGGTCATCAGCAGTGAAGCGGTCTGGGTCGGTTACGTCCCACGACTCTGCTCCGTTGTCGATGTCCTCTTGCAGTTGAGGAGCAATCAAGCCTTCATAAGCTGAGAGCTTGCGGGGGTAACGAGCAGGCCAGACAAAGGGTCGGTAGTTGCGTTCAGCTAGTTTGCGGTAGACAGTGAAGGTTGTCTGTGGTGTCCCCAGGTACATGATGCGTGAATCCGGTTTAGGGGTCAGGATGGATTCCGCTTCTGTACAGAGCTGCAGGAGCTTTTCCCGCATCATCTCGGTCATGGAGTTACCAGGAACCTCGATGTCATCGAGAATCATCAGGTCAGCACGTGAACCGGTGAGCTGACCGGTGATACCCACGGATTTGACAGAGGGGGCCTGGTGAGGTGAGCAGTTGACATCAAAGGAGATTCGAGACCAACGGGCATCGTCGCTCTTGGGTCTGAGGTGGATGAGCCAGGGGGTTTCGATGATCAGCTTCTGCAAGAAGATCGACATGTTGTCTGCCCGTTCCTTCGAGGCAGAGATGATCATGATCTTCTTCTCTGGATTGTTGAACAGGGTCCACAGAACAAAGGCACCAGTAATCCAGGATTTACCTACGCCTCGAAAGGCTTGGATCTGTAGTCGTTTAGGACCGTGCTGCAAGTAGTCCGCAATGGCGTACTGTGCACGGGTGGGGGAGGGAAGGTCGAGCTGCTGCCATAAGGCTTGTAGAAAGATCTTAAAGTCCTTCTGAAGGGACTCCAAAACGGAATCCCCTCCAGGAGCCGCTCTGCGGCGTTTTACTGGCATTGATGATAGAATATACCTAAGTGGATAAAGAGAGGCCTTCTGGCGCCTTCTAGGGGCCTCTCAGAGGGTTATATGAATCAGCCTTCAGCCATGCGCTTCTTACGCTTCTCCAGCAGAGCCTTCACAGCCTTCATGCCAGACATGGAATCTTTGGCATCAAGGAAGGCACGCCGACGCTCCAGATCAGGACCATCACTACCAACTTTGCTGATCTTGAGTTTGTCGGAGTAGAGCTCACCGTCTTTGACCGGACCAACGCCGTTCAGGTTGGGTTGAGCTTTGGGTTCCTGTTTGGGAGCTTTGGGTGCGCTGGGAGGACGAACGATTTGAGTTGGTTGACGGGAAGCCGAGCTAGGACGACCAGAGGAGCGGACTTCAGCTTGTCTACCGCCAGAGGAGCGAGTCGCTGTGGTGCCTGAGTTGCTCGGTTTAGGAGCTTTGGGCTTGGCAGGAGGGTTGTACTGCTCCAGACGGACTGCCCGTGACCGCTCCTGTGCCGTTGTCTGGCGAAGGGGAGTGGCACGTTGACGACGGTTAGCCTCATCGCGGCTGTTGACGCCAGGCAGCATGTCATCAATACGACGACCAACCGGAATCAGAGCCTTACCCAGCTCCTTACCCATGCTTTGGCCTGCAGCCGACACAGCCGGTTCTGCCAGTGATGCAATAAAAGCTGCAGCAGCGCCACCGCCGCCTGCTCCCTTTGCACGAGTAGCAAGGGAACCACCAGGCCTACCAGCAGGAAGAGCAGGACGGTTAGGACCAGGCTGTCCAGTGCGTGCACCAGAGGCACGAACACTGTCAGCACCACCAGTTCCACCAGGCAGACCACGCTGACCAGGCAGTTGGCGGGGAGGGGTGTTACCCATGTCCCGAACACGCACGGGATCCACAGGACCACCATTGCGGGTACGAGTCACACCACCCCCACGTTGGGTCAAAGCACCTCCACGTTGAGTCAAAGCACCACCGTTTTGAGGTTGCGGGCGACTAGCGGCTTCCCGTGTCTGACGTGCTCTACGGGAGTTCTGAGCACCACCTTGTTCGCTGAGGATGTCAAGACCTTTAGCCTTCATCCTGAGCTGGGAAGGATCAGTTCCGTTGGGAAGCTTGATGGGACCAGCGGCTGAACGACGTGCTGGAGGCAGGGAGGGCTGACCTTTGGGGTTAGGACCGTTAGGGCCGGTGTAGCGAACACGAGGTGACGGATCCGGTTGAATCTGTCGATTGCTACGTTCCTGGTTCCGACGCATGTTGTCGGCAAGAGCCCGAAGGGTTGCAACGTCTTGATTGACCTTCTGTTGCACCCTGGTACTGGTGCGTTGAGCGGTTGCTTTCAAGCTATTTGCACTGGTGCCACCACTAGAAGGCAGTTGACGGCTAGCAGCTGCTTTGGTTTGCCGGGTTTGTTGAAGAAGTTGACGCTGACGAGCCAGCATCGATGGTTTGCGTTTTGGTGCCATTATTTAATCCAAGATAAAATTAAACCTTCACGTTGTGTAATGCCAAACCGGTCTCTCATCCAAGTGAGCCAGTTATTTGTTCCCTTGTCGTGATTACATTTCTTACAAGCTGGGACAAGATTCCTTGTGATTGATTCTCCCCCATAATGTCTTGGATAGACATGATCAAGCGTGAGTTCTTGTAGTTCATAAGTTTCTCCACAGTAGACACATTGACAATTGAAGTGTTCCTTGATGGCACGTCTCCACAGACGTTTTGCCTCTGGACTTGTCATGGTCAGCATGTTGTAAATGTAATGTTCAGGACTGGGTAGCAAGGGTGTCATGCCAAACGTTTGTTATTCCCGTGCCCATTACGGGCTCTGTTTCGTTTTGCTGATTCAATTTTGAGAGATCCGTTCCGTTGATGAGAAAGGTCACCTCCACCTTTCCCATAGATCCCCCGTTTTCGACGAGCTTGGTTTAGCTCAGACCGGTATTCAATTTTGCTGGGTTGTTGGTTATATTCCCGCATGTAGCTGCGGTGCTTAGCAGCAGCTTTGGGGTTGTCTTTGTAGTATTTACTTGTACGCCCTGCCATGGAGTCTCCGTTGTACAAGTTCTGGATCGACCTTGGGCATGATTGAGGCAAGCTTGTCTAAAGGGTTACCGGCGTAGGCAACCCCTGAGATATCGTTCTTTGCCAGCCAATCACAGGCTGCTTTTAGGTCAGCAGTGGACGCTTCACCGGAGCGGATCCGGCTGAGGAATTCAGTGGTAACGAGATTATGCAACTCGTTAAACATGTCCTCAGTTGCCTTTGCTTTAGCCATTTCTAAGGACAATCTGATCTAGTTTGTTTTCGATGCGGATCATATGATCCTCCATCTTTTGTAGGGCATGAGCTAACTCTTGCCTTGGTACATATTTCTCTGCAAGCCGAAGTTCGAGATTATCAATGCGCTTGTCAATCTGATCCATTCGGCTGCTTGATTTCGAGTTCACTGCAAGGATTCCGCCACCTGCTCCGACAATGATTGACAGAACACCAGTAATAATTGCTTCAATCATTGTTTCCTGAAGGTCATGTACCAACCAGTGCGGGGGCCATCGACCTCCCAACGCTTCAACCAGTTCTTCCAGGAATATCGAACTTCTTTGCCACCTGAACCAATGCGGGCATAGCCTCCGTTGACGTTATCCAGCTCCCCATAGGGGTCATGGAAGACACCGTTAGCTCCCTCATCACCGATCAGCAACATCCAGTGACCACCACCACTAGGAGCCGCAACTGGTCCGTGATGAAGGATTCCAGTAGCGACGGGGTAGCCAGCTTTGAGTTCTTGTTGAAGTTTGGTCAGGCTTCCATTGGTGTAGAAGGAAGCCATCACACCATAGTTTTGTAAAGCCCGGACTTGGGCTCTGGATTGAGTTGTGTCGCCGTATTTCAGGACAGTCTTCAAGTAATCATCGTCGGCGTTACTACCCGTCAATGACTTCGGCAGGAGATACTTAAGCGCCATAGCACATGTAGAGCTAAAGCACATCCGATCTCCATGCCGGGTGGCTGAGTCAGTTTGAGGATAATATTGTGCCACGTCTAGTAGCACCATCACGTCAACCCTTGAGACTATCTTTGATGCGTTGAATCTTGTCGTCCTCTTTACGGACGATCTTCAGGTAGGTGACAATAGAAAGGAGCACCTGGACGATGCTGTTCTCTTTTAGTTTGCTGTTGCCGATGACTTCAGAGCCCAGGAACAGGGCAAAGAAGACCAGGGTCTCGTAGGAGACTTTGATGCCAAGAATGGTAAGCATGGTTTTTTCTCAAAGAAAAAGGGGCCCCATTGCTGGGACCCCGGTGTGGTTAATCTCCTAATTAGGAGAAAGTTAGGAGGTGATTAGTGAAGGTGCCTAACGTGCCTAGCGACGTTATGCAGGGGTGGTGACGTTAGAGAGTAGGTCTACTCTGCTTCACTAGGGACAACTTGCTGTGCGGCTTGCTCTGCTAGATACAAATCAAGCGCGGAAACATACGGCTCTAGGATCGAAAAATTAGTAATGATCTCGTTTGGAGGCTTAGGCCTACCTTTGTATTCAATTTCACCTTCTGTGTCGTACCACTGGATAGCGTGAATGGTGACATCGTCAAAAGGCCACTCGGAGAGGTTGGCCGCATCATCATCGCGGCGAATCCAGCGATCTGCTGGGATAACGGTAACTCTCATGATGCTACATCTAATATAGGGAATGTACTTGCAGCTGCTAGAAGTGCATGCTGCTGGTTGACCGCAACGACTTCATTGCGGAAGGACTCCACAGCAGCACCAGTCTGACGGCTCTGCTGGGCGTTCTCAATCAGCAGCACGGGCAGCCACGTCATCGCACAGCCCCATTCGTCCACCTCTTTGCCGGTGTTGGCGTTGGTTCCACGCACCTGGGTAAACCAGGAGCACTTGATACCGATGCAGTCTTTTTTGATCAGGGGGCAATAGGTGCCAGGCTTTATTTGCGTCATGGGTTAGTTCTTGGTGGCCAGGATTACGTCAACGTATTGCACAGCAAAGTCCAGCGCGGTGCCGGTGAAGGTGTGGTTGTGGGCGTTCATTGAGAGGCTGTGGTTGTGTGAGCCGCCACTACCAGTAGCTGCTGTCGTGACATTGCCCGTAAAGTTTGTGGGACTCGACGGATTTTGGCCCTGACCGCCGACAAGGTTGGGGCCCACCGTGCCGCTGGCGATGGCCGCGTGTCGCTCGATGTGAGTGTGACTCGGAATTTGACTTTCAGTCAGTGTCGTACTGCCAACCGTGCCGGTATCTGTCGTGTTTCCAATCGTTCCAGAAGGTGTGCGGCTGGCGAAAACCGATGTAAACGCCGTTGTACCACCAGAGCCAGCCGAGCCACTGACAACGCGTAGGGCCTTGTTGTCGTGCGTGGTGCTCTTGGTCCAGCCGGTGGGTGCTGCCGTTTGAGCAAACAGCATCACCGTGCCAGCTGGGAAGGCAGCGATTCCCGTCAGGTTGGCGCCTGAGACTGCCGGAAGGGTTGCAGGAAACCTGGCATCTGGGATGGTCCCTGAACTGAGGTTCGAGGCGTTCAGTGCAGTAAGGCTGGCGCCGCTACCGCTAAACCCTGAAGCCGTTGCTGTACCAGTAGTGGTGACGTTCTGAGAGCCAAAGTCAGGGCTGATCTTGGTGCCTACGATGGCCGCCGTTGCGCTGATGTCTGAGTTGACAATCGTTCCATCGGCAAGCATGGTGCTCGTGACCGTGCCAGTATCAGCAGTAGTGACAATTCCAGCTGGAAGTGAGTTTGTAGTTACTCCTGTGACGATCCCTTTGTCATTAACAGTAATTGCCGGTATCAGGGATGACGATCCGTAAGTTCCTGCGGTTACACCAGAAGTTGCCAATTTGCTATTGGCAATAGCTGCTGTGGCGCTGATGTCAGCATTAACAATCGTGCCATCAGCAATCATCGTGCTGGTGACGGTGCCGGTGTCAGCGGCAGTGATAGCTGTTCCGCTGATCTTGGTCTTGTCAATTGCTGCTCCGGCGGCCACCTTGGCGTCTGTAACGCTGCTATCGGTCGGAGTGCGCGTATCGCTCAGTCGAGAATCGGTCGTAACCACAACAGCGTCCCCGCTCTTGCTGAGTGCGCCGGGAACGTCAATATTTCCTGCTGCGTCAGCAGTAAGCCTGGCGACACCACCGGTAATCAGGGCAAGTTCGTCCGCTCCAGTCCTGCCAACGCCTGTATTTGTGTCGCCATCAAAGACATAGGCAGGGGTTGCAGTAGAAGTGCTGCTGTCTCCCTTGAGTTGACCCGTAAGCGTTCCGCCTGTTTGGGCTAGGTATCTTGTCTCTGGATCGTTTGGGTAGTATTGAATCCAGCTCCATGTGGAACCTGTCGAGTTGTAAACAATGCGAACACTTAGGCCGGCATCGCCAGCAAAGCCAGCAGGCACGCCAGCAAGAGGTGTGAAACTTTGGATTCCCGTGCTATCTGTTACCTCAACGGCATCACCATTGGAAGGTGTGCTTGGAATAGCTGCGACGTTAGCTACGACATCATAGAGAACAGCACTGGCCACAGCAGATGCAGCGGCATTCGCAATTGCCACAGCCTCTAGCGCATTGCTGTTTGCTGCCGTGCCAAAGTCAGTAGCCGTTTGCGCTTCATCAAGTGCATCATTTGCAATTGAGACCGCATTGTTGGCAGCTGTTAGTGCAGAAGAGGCGTTTGTACTTGCCGTATTTGCAATCGTTACTGCGGCTGACGCGTTTGTCGAAGCAGTATTAGCAGTCGTTACTGCGGCTGACGCATTAGTACTTGCGGTATTTGCAGTTGAAACAGCCGCAGATGCATTACTTGCTGCTGTGTTAGCAGTGGATAGAGCCGTTGATGCATTACTTGCTGCAGTGTTAGCAGTGCTAAGTGCAGTAGATGCATTGGTGGCTGCAGTGTTGGCTGTACTAACAGCACTGTTGGCAGAGCTGACTGCACTAGAAGCGTTAGATGCAGCAGTATTCGCTGTTGAGACCGATGCTGAGGCATTAGTTGATGCTGTATTAGCTGTTGTAACAGCGATTGAAGCATTGCTAGAGGCGGTGTTAGCCGTGGTTACTGCTGCGCTAGCGGCTGTCGAGGCTGAATTAGCAGTTGACAAAGCCGTTGAGGCATTTGAAGCTGCTGAATTAGCTGTATTAACAGCGTTCGTAGCGTTTGTCGAAGCTGTATTTGCAGTAGTTACTGCCGCTGAAGCATCGGATGCTGCTGTATTGGCAGTTGAGACTGCTGCTGTTGAATTTGAAAGTGCTGTAGAAGAAGCGTTAAGGGCAGAATTAGCTGTCGCTGTAGCAGATGCAGCTTCATTAGCGCTTTCCTGGCTTACATATAGGGTCTGAAGCGAATTATCATTCAGATCCTGAGCCCTGATAGCAGAACCAGGATAGAATGTAGCTTGAGGCGTATTAGAATTAGTCTCCCTGTAGATCCTAATCGCCACTCCATTAGCAGGAGCAGTATTAAAGGAAACAGTGGTAGCGTTGGCCAGGGTATATGCAGTTGTTGCAACTCCATTAAGGGTGACCTTAATGTCCGTTGTCTCAAGGTATGGGAAAGTGAAGGAATAGTTCGTAGTTGAACCATTCCCTGTATATGTATTTTGAGTTACAGCCATTTACGCTATGTGTTTAGGTTGGCAGGCGGATTATTTGTTTTGAAGAATGTAGCTAGGTGTTTCCTGACCACGAAGCTGGAGCTCACCACTCAGTTGTTCTTGGTATTGGCGACGCATCACGTCATCACGGTTTGAGAGCTGTACCTCAGCAAGACGCTTGGCACGATCCAGAGCAACGTTAATCTTGTTGTAAACGTTTTCCCAGAGCTCAGGTTTGACCTGTGTACCGTTGCCTCGTGCAGTACGGATCGCTTCACGCCAAGCTTTGGCATTGGTGGAATTCATAATGCCTTGGAGTTCTTTCTTAAAGTATCCCTGCTTGCCAATCAAGCTGTACAGCTCAGAACGTTCCTGCGGTGTGTACTTAACACCCTTGCTGTTCTTCATGAAGCTTGGACGGGAGTCATACTCAATGTCCACAAGGAACTGACGCTCTGGTGAGATGCCGTCATAGACCTTCATTGGGCTAACAGCGTTAAAAGCTCTAACGAAAAAGTTTTCAGGGTATCCAATCTTGTTCCCATCAACCCAATCGTGTGCATCAGGGAGAGCACTCTTAGGATCGATCACATCAGTGAACTTGTTACGGTTCCTGAGAAGCTGTGTGAACTCCATATCAACCTCTCTGAGCTGTGGTGCCAACAGACGACCAAGTTCGTTCCTAGCGCCACTGAGAGGTGCGAGGGAGCTGGCAAAGGAAGCAGCCCACCTGTTGAGTGCAGCAGGGTTACCGGCAAGGACATCATTCATTGGCTCCAGACCAGCAAGCGGAGATTTGTTGGTAATATTGGCACCAAGGATGAAACCCAGTTTGTTGATTGTGGTTGCAAGATCCGACTCAGTAATCGAGTCGAAATTATCCATTACATCAGCAGTCAATGCCAGAAAATCAGAGATAGGACCAAGCCCGTCATAGGAATACCACTTACCATCAATTGCTTTGTAGGTACGTGCCTTCCATCCGAGGTCTTGCCTAACCCTTTGGCGCTCCTTATCGTAATGACCGTTACCACGGAGGCTGCTGTTCATAAACATCCCAGCAGCTGCCATCATGGTGATGGTTCCAATTGCCTTTCGGCCTCTTATCTCGGCTCTAAGAGTATTAAACGTCTGCTCAATATTCTCGTCAATAGGAAGTCCTTTGGAAGTCAAGATTTCGACGATTTCATCGGTTGTGAACTTGGTTCCAGGAAGGGCAATCCGGTTGTAGTCTTTGAGAAACAGTGATACAGGGCTATGCTTGTTAGCCATTGAGATCATGTTTGCCGATGTTGTCGGGAACATGATGAAAGGCTTAATAACTGGGTATTGGGCGATGAAGTTTGAGAGAGCAGAAACACCTGCATTGTCCAGGTTCATAACTATCTCTCTACTTGCATAATCCACTGCTTTATCCCTGATCATTCCAGTACTGTCAAACATTTCGTTGTACTGGTCATCAAGCGCAGCTTTTAGGCCAGATTCATCGAGCTTCCTACCGCCATCAATAAACTTGTCATAAACCCTCCCACGCACTTCTGCATTCGCGATTACAGCCCTAGCAAAGCCATCAAGTGCGGTCATGGCATTCGCGCCAAAGCGAAGTATGGGGTTGTTGGCGAGATCATGCAGGGCTTCTGCCTTGTAGTACAACGCAAGAGGTCCAAGCTCGCCACGTTTCTCTGCTGCTCTTGCAAAGGAGTGCAGGACATCTAGTGTCTGTTCATTCTTTTGAACAATGTCATCACGCATAATGTAATTTACGGATGACGGGTCAGTCGATGCTTTGCGATAGACCATGCTCATATGATCCAATCCTTTACGGAGCGTGTCATAGAAAGCGGAGTACTGATACCAACCACGCTTCATGGTCTTGACATCGCCAAACATCATGGCCCCACCCATTACTGTGATTGGCTTTTCAAGGAGCATCACAGTGTTACCTAATCCAGCCTTAAGTACTGTTGATACTGCAGTCAGAACTGAGTTGTAGATATTACTCCACATCCCCTGGACAAGCACATTTGGGACTTCAGGAGAACCATCAATGAATGCCTTTTGAATGTCAGTCAGGCTGTTCTCGACGAATCGGTTGAGCTTTGACATCGAGTCAATATTCCCATCCGTCATTTCCCACGCCATCTGTAGAGGCATCAAGAACTCAGGACGTTCCTTCGAGATATCACGAAGAGTATTGGCAGTGTTCTTTGCACGAGGAATGATGTTAGCCAGAGCATCTTGGGTTTCTGCACGGGCATTCTCTGCAACCTCTGCCATCTTCCTAGCATCTTTGCTGTAGAGCAACCTCTGCCAGATCTTGATGTTGTTTAGACCAGAACCACGAACGTACGACGCAATCCCCTTCTCAACCATCAGATACTCAATTCGATCAAGGATCTGTTCCTGAGCACGTTCAATGGCAGCTGTACCCTCCATGTACCGAGCTCCCTCTGCAATGTCAGACACCTGTCCAGCTAAGGAGGTGGTGACATAGGCTTGGGCTTTTAGGGTATCTATATTGATGAACTCATCCATGTAACCCTTGATGGTTTTCATGGCTGCGTTGTAGCCAACGTCATTGAGGTTCTTCAGACCATCAACCTCATTCATGAAGTTGTCAAGAGTCCCCTTGAGCATGCCAGAATCCATACGTGGATCCAACATGATCTCTGCAAGCTCAGTCCCTGCACGATCAATTTCCTCAAATGGGATCTTCTTCCCATCTGCAAGGTAGCTGTACTGTCCAGCAGATTTGATTCTGTCAGTTACTGCTTTGATGATATCCCGCTTGGCCAGACTATCAGCATTGAGTCCATTCTTGATAGCTGCTTCGGTGATGATGCTACCAAGACGACCATTCACAGTGCCGATGTTGTTGACGATTCGTGCTTGGTCGACTGAAGCACCGATGACATCCATCTCGTCGACTGAGCGGATACCAGATTCCTCAATGTCGTAGATATCATGCACACCGAACATCGGTTCATCTAGGTTCGGATTCTTAGCGACTCGGTAGTCACCAAGATTATCCTTCGCTACCTCACGCAGTTCAGATGCTTTAGTTACAACATCATCAACTGACATCTCCCCAGTCTTTAGCTTCTTAAAGAAGTTCTTAGCTTGTTCATTTTCAGGAACCCACCTCGTAACCGACTTGGTTCCTTGAATACTTCTAAGGAGTTTGGCAGCACCAACTAAGAGGTCAGTACCAATACCTAGACCAACACCTTCGTTTGTATTCTTAGCTCGTTTGACATCTGGGCTGTCTGAATCAAGAGTTGCCCAGTCATCAGAGATCCAACTGAAAGTCTTAGGGAACATCTTCTTAAGAGTCCCTTGAAGGTTGTCATCCTTTTCGTTGATCTTGTTAGTGGCATCAACGTAAGCACCAGCACCAGCCGCAACACCTGTTTCTCCAATCCACTTCATCAGCTCAGATTGACCAACAGGTGCTTTGACCTTGGCGTTCAGAGCCTTGCCACCTTTAACTCCAAGCCTAGTTAAAGCTACTGTTGGAATAATGATGGAAGATAATTCCCTAACAGCCTGAGCAAACTCGTTCTTGAACTTAGGTTGCTTAGGAAGGTTGACACCAGGAATCAGGTTGATCTGATCCACAAAGAAGTCATTAACTCCACGAACAGGTGATGTCACAACATCCATAGCCGTAGCAAGTGGATTCTGTTGTTCACCTTCTGGTGCTTTAGTAGGAGCTTCTTGCTGTTGAGTTGGTTGTGATGCTTGCTGAGCAGGTTGAGGAGAGGCAGCAGGTGTTTGTTCCTGCTGTTTCTCTGCAGACAGCATATTGACTACAGTCTCAACTGACTGAGCCGCATCATCAGCTAATCGCTGTTTGACTTGTTCAGATAATGGTTGATCTGACTTTTCAAATTCCTCGTAAGGATTGTACATGTTATCTTCTAGTAGTAATCAAAACTAGGCGTACCTAGCCTTGACGTAAGTTTTTAGCGATGTACCTACGGAGCTGCTCATATCCAGAGTATGGAGCCATAGATTTAGAGCCCTTTGGAGCTGGTGCCAGGAAATCAATACTGGCAATAGTTCCGTCTTGACTAACAACTCGGCCAGTTCCGCCTTGCCGTCCAATACGAGAACCGGCCTTCAAGCTTTGACCTTCTTTGACATTGATTGAATCAAGGTGTGCATACAGCACATCAACTGGTCGCTGCGTTAGTGGATCGATAGATTCGACAACTACATAGTTCCCGTATCCATTACCACCGGCAGTAGTTTGATTGCCGACTTCCTTTACGCGACCAGGAAGGACAGTAGTAAAGTTCTTGTCTTCAAAATAGACATCGATTCCGGGTTGCCCTGAATCAAATGTAATTGATGTAGCAAATTTTCCCCTCATAGTTGCAGGGTCATTCCAAGCTTGGCCGTAGCCGTACTTGGCAGCTGCTTTCATCACTTTTCCGTAGTACTGTTGATTCTCACGACTGCCAGGGATTGGTCCTCTGTACTTGGCAATAGTCGGTGTACCACCGTTGTATGCAAGAAGTGCAAGACGCATGTCTCCACCAAATTGCCTCTGTGTTTCTGCAATATGGCGTGCTGCGTATTTGATGCTTGCAATCGGATCGTCAGGATTCACACCCGGATGATATTGGGGCATAATCTGGGCAATGCCTCTAGCACCAGCTCTGCTTACTGCATTAGGAGTAAACCCACTCTCCACTTCCAGCAAGCCAGCAAGGATCGCAGGATCGATACCATTGGCCTTTGCAGCGCTCTCTACGACCGGTCCGTAGCCACCAGGGATAGCCCTAACGTCAAACCGTCGCATGCTGCTCAGAGCCCTTGTAGAGCGGTTTGGTGATTGGAAGCTGTTTAGTAGGCGTTGAAGACCAGGAGAGATAGAGCCTTTAACCATCTCGATGGAGGCTGGGGTTGCCAGCTCTTTCATTCCGACAGCCTTACGTTGACGGTTGATGATTTCAAGAGGATTAACGTTGAGTTGGCCAGACCAGTACTGAACGACTGGTGGAACACTCCATCCTGGTTCTCCGTAGCCTTTTTCTAGCGAAAGGAGTTCATTCTTATTGAGAAGAAGCTCTGGGCTTTCAAGTCCTAGTTTTCCTGTTGCCTGAAGGGTTTGACGGATGTTGTTTAGCTTGTTATTGAGAAACTTGCTTCTTGCAACTGAGCCTTGGAAGAGGGATTGCTTGAAGTTTGCAAACTCACCATAGTTATTGAGGGCGTACCGGGGACTGGAGCTAAATTCTTGAATGGTTTCAGCTAAAGCTTGCTGTGAAGCCTGAGTACTTGATACACCCGCGCCAACATATTCAGAAGCCTTACGCTTAAATTTACTCTGGAGTTCACCAATAACTAGCGTGGCCATTCCACTGGTTGAACCATCAGGCGAGACCTTGACGCCAGGATTGGTCTTAACCGTGTTCTCAATAGACTTCAGCTCGTTCTTAAATCCACCTGTCTTATCAGAAGCCTCTTGCTGCTTCTGTGCAACACTCAACCATTTCTGCTGTACTGCAAATGGAGCACGCACAACCATGTCAGGAGTGAGCAGTCCCTGTGATGCAAGGTTCTCAAATTGATCATTGAGACGCTTTTCTTGCTCAGCATCAACGGTGTACGTCGACTTCATCGTGCTCAGAGCTGAGCTGGTCTTGCCATACTTCCTGAATAGATCCTTCTCTGCAGCCTCGACATCAGCTTGAGATGGCTGATTCGTATTGAAGTATTCAAGGATTGCCTTCTCCTCTTGCTTGAACTTCAATTCAATCTCAGCTTCGTCTTCTGCGAAGTTCTTCCGGTTCTCAGAAGCACGGTCTTCGTCGAGCTTCTTAAAATAGAGAGGACGGCTTTCGTAGAACGTTTTACCCGTAACTGGATCTACCTGTTTCTTGACCTCATTCCATTGCTCATCGGTGATCATGTCGACATCGAACATTTCTTTTATTCGACCGAATACATATTTGTATGCACCTGCATAGCCATATGCATTGCCATTCTCATCGAAGGTATTGGCAATCTTCTTGAGATAAGTTCCTAGGTTGTAGGTTGTTCCAAAGTCAGCATCAGCATCGCTTCTCGTCTGCTCTGACTGCTGATAGCCCCAAGCCTTACGCTTGATGCCCATCAACTTGGAATCGGTTTTATCAAGTGCTGGGAGAGTGTACTTAGCAAGCAAGTCTTGACTAATTTGATCAAGACCTGTTTCCTTGAGATACTGACTCTTAAGCTTAGTCCTAATGTACTCGTGCTCTGGAACACCCCAGGTGACATCGTTGACGGGTTTGACAACACCATTGATATCGATCTCAGTGTTGTTGGTAAGGAGCTGGTTCTGAATCCATTCCTCGTACTTTTCACCGTAGTACTTTGCAGCATTCCTTCGGTAGTAGTAACCACGTAGACCACCAAGGTTAGAGCCCTTCAGCTTCTCTACAATTTCGACTGGAGCACCTTGCTTAATAGCAACAGCAGCCGTGTCTTCATGCGCCTGGTCAATCTCGCTGACCTTTAGGTCGACCTCGTTCTGACGAGCTACAGCAGCTTCCCTAGCACTCACATCATTGGTGAAGTCCAACAGAGCCTGCTCTTCTGCATTCTTGGCATAGAACTCCATTCCTTGTTGAAGGGTCTTACCAAGGGTGTCAGAGAACTTACCAAGCTCTTGCAAATTCTTATATCGGGCATTGATATTATCAACACCACTAGTCCGCATGTTGTCAAAGCTCTCGTTAATAGTAGCGAGCTTTGCATTCAGACCAGCATTTGGATTAGGAATGGTAGCCGGGTTGAACTGACCACCTTGTGCAGATCCGTTGAACTGCACTCGTTCATCAAGTGGTTTGATTTGAGCCATTACCTAAACCCCTTAATCATCTGTGCAGTACTCAGGCCTGTACTAACGCCACCCATCAAGGCATTACCAATCTTCAGCCCCATATTGTTTGGAGCCTCATAAGTTGTTGGAGCAAGTGTGGGTAGCAGGCTATCCATCTGACCTTCAAGATTGTTGACGGTATTCCGATCAGCTTCAAAGCGTTGCTTAGCAAGATCGAACATAGTTCTTGCTTGCTGGTTGTAAGCGCTGGAGACGGTCTCCGAGAACAAAGCGTTCTGCCTACCGTATGCTCCAACGATGTCTACATTCCTGATCCGTTCTGCTGAGCGGCCATAACGTTCTGCTGTGTTGGCAGCACCTTGAGCAAGGATTCGATCCCTGATCAAGCTCTGCTTACCCATGGCAAACCCATACAGTTGCTCATTGAAGGCAGCCTGTTGCCTCGACATAGCCCTGTAGGACGCATCCTGGTTCTCCAGGAGCTGCTCTGCTGTCATGTCGACAGCCCGGCCTCTAGCCCTCAGCTTCTGTCTGTTGCTGATGCCTGTCTGACTAATGGACAGTTGGTTTTGATAAGCGGCTGCGGCAGCGGAACCATCATCCCCAAAGAGGCTGGTTATCATGGACAAACCGCCCATTACCAGCCCGCCAATCAGTTCCATACTTTCACCACCTCCACGTAGTAAATGTTATTCATAGTTCTAGGAACAACTCTTATGAACTTGCAACCAAGTTTCTTAAAAAATCTGAGTAGTGTTGTGTTTTGAATATCGATATAGTTGTACAGAAATCTTGGCTTGTTTTTGCTAAGCCAATCAAGAGTGGTACGTACAAAGGCACGTGGATGCTTATTGATTTCGTTGGTCATTTGCATCCACATATTCCCGTGACTATTGATTCCATAAAGCACCATTGGCTTGCCATCAGGACTAAGAGCAAGCTGTGTGTTGTATGTCAGCATGTCTTTGGATACTGCAAGAGCTGGATTGGTTCCAGCCCTGTAGTGCTCCAAGACACAGTTATCAAGAAGATCATCCAAGAAGCTTGGAAGGTCTCCTAGTGTGGCTGGCCTGATTACACAGGTGGATTGGTACTCCTTGGCCATATCACTTTCTGCGATAGAATCGGTTGTTGTACTTACCTTCCCAATCAAGTTTCCTAAGGGTAACCGGGAAGGGTGTGTCTCCAATGATCTTGATACGGGTATTCTTGTTCCGTTGGTAGATCGGTACGGTGTGGGTATCTTCAGCTGACAGGTTGACGTTATTAAGAACGTAGAGGCTAGGCAGGGTCACGTTGACCACATTTATCCATTCCTCTCTACCAGTGATATCAATTTGGTAGGTAACCGGACCACCAAGGCCTGTCTGTACCTTGATGCGTTGGATGATCAGATCAGCAGTTGTATCAGAGACATACGAGTTACTGTCTGATGTACCAAGGAACAACTTAGGTAATTCAACAGTCATCGTATAGATGTATCCAAGAATCACATCCTTACCTCGATAGTCTCCATCAATCACCACGTAATAGGTCCCTGTAGAGCCCTGTACCGTTGGGTAAAGGACTGCAGCTACCGAACTATTCAAAGATGTGCTAGAGCTCCCTATAAGCCCTCCTAGAGCCATTACAGAGAGGGTCTTGCCAGTCAGATCATCATATGGCAGGTAGATGGTTGTTTGATCAGTACCTGAGTTATATGTCCTGTATGGGTTGATTGTGAACATGTCTAAGCAGACATCTGTTCGTTCACCCGTAGGTAGGGTTAGATACCCCTCCTCACTGGCCTGGGTAAGGTCATAGGAGTTAACTGATACCTTGGCACCATTAACGACAACAGCGTAGTAGGTGCTCTCATCAAAGAACTGATCAAGAAGAGTCCCAGTCAGCTCCCATTTGTACCAAGTACTACTCTTTCGCTCCTCTCCAGTCGTATATGACCTGTACTGATAGACAGTGCTAGAGCCTGGGGTTGCTAGAGAGATCAGAGAGAGTGCTGGAGAAGCAATCATGCTTTTGACCGTACTAGGTACGAACTCCGACACATAAGTGCTGATCTCTGCAATTAAGGGAGGATTGCCATTACTAATTCGTCCCTTTTCAAATAACCTTGTATACAGCGCTGTCTTGGCTGCAAAGAGAACAGTCGTGCCTAGTGCTTGGGGCGTCAGATCACCATCGCACTCATAGCTGCTGAGCGTTTGTACAGAGACTGAACGGGGTGTTAAAGGCCCAGTCTCCTCAGTATTGAGAAGGAACTGCTCGTTCTGACTGAACAGTACAAGTCCTGCGCTAGTAGTTACTACATTGCTTAAGTTAACTGGCTTTGTGGATGAAGCGATGACATCAATCGGATCATCATCAGAAACTGTCTGAGCAGTCGTGCCAAAAAGGTTGAAATAATCACCAGCCTTGCTTAGAAATATGATGTCTCCACAAATGAGGCCAAACCTATTTCTATAGAAGAAAAGGTTATTAATTGGAACTCCTGCGTCAAGAAAGCTAGGTATGGGATTTGTATTATCATCTCCTACTGTCCTGTCTTCCCAAATAATTGGTTCGTACTTAAAGCTCCCGTCTGACTGCCTTACCAATTGATGAGGCATTGTAAGCTCGTCAATCTCATACTCAATTCCAGGAGCAACTGACTCTACCCAAACACCTGGACCATAACTAGCATTGTTGGTGGTTTTGAATTCCACCCACATATCATCTATGTCTAGGTTTGTGCTATTTGAAATCTGTACTTTGTAGCCATTCTTGCACTGTATAGGTAGCTTACCTACAGTACTGACCTGATCCAGGAAACCAAACAAGCCCTGCTCAGCACCTGAGCCAGCAGTTTGCAGTGTAAAGGAAGATGAGTTAGTGATGTAGACACCAGGCCCCACAGCAACAGCAGTGAACCCAGCTGAGCCGTTGATGGAGGTGGCTAGTGAACTTGCAATCGATGCAGCGTCAGTAGTTCCACCACTTACGTCCTGAGGCGTCGTTTTGGTGTAGTTGGTGCTATTGAGACGGATTGTGTAGTTGGCATTGTAAGCAACTACGTTGACGACAACAAAGGCTTGGTAAGGGATGCTCGCAGAGAGCGTAGCCTTCATTGCTGGCACCTTATTCTTGTTCAGAACGAAGGTGTAGTCATTGAGAGTAAGGACTTCAATGTCATTTGCAGTTGCATCCTTCAGGTATGTATTAGAAGGAACTGTTGTG
Source organism: Rubrivivax sp. (assembly GCA_044360025.1). GTDB lineage: Bacteria > Pseudomonadota > Gammaproteobacteria > Burkholderiales > Burkholderiaceae_C > Rubrivivax. The sequence continues at coordinate 25,517 of JBIKLC010000084.1, forward strand.
ATATTGCAGTTTGATACAGAAGTATCGTATAGACCCTTCTTGGTGGCTAGATCACTGACAGCTGTGTTGTAGTTCGTCTGCGCTGTATTCATTGCAGACAGTGCTGTTGCAAGCTGTCCGGCAGTATGAGTAGCTGCTGTGCTCCTATCCAGTTCGTAGATCTTGAAGCCCTCTCGCTTCAGGATCGGGTAGTCATCAGACCTTTCATTCCCAAAGCTGTAACCTGCAGGAAAGGCAGAGGCGTTGGCATAGCTGCCTACAACAGTCCCGTTCTCTTTGATGGTGTACGGGTTGGTTGTGACATTGGTATTCCAGACAATGCCTGAAGTCACCGATTGAGTGACATCCCCATATGGATAGCTGGTATCAATCTCAAAGAGATTACTGACCGATGCATTCTGACCAATTAGTGCTTCTTGGTAATTGGCTTGAGCGGTATTCAGTTCTGAAAGCCTGGTAGCCTTTGTAGTGACAGCTGTGTTGTAGTCAGATAGTCTTGTCTTCAGTGTGGCAACATTACACGTACCAGGGACACCTGTAGTGGTTCCCATATCAACAGCCTTTGGAGAGCCATCCAGCAGACTCCACACCTTGAAACGGTTCTCAGAGTACTGAGCTACATATTTCTCCTGATCATCCCTTAGGATAGAAAACCAACGTCCTGAGGTGGTGGCGTTGTACAGCTCAGCGCTAAACTTACCCCCTGGTCTTTTCAGCAGACCTAGTGCATAGTCTGGATACGTGTTAACACTATCAACCAACTGACCTGGAAACTTCAGGTAGTCAGGTTGTTGAGAGATACCTCCAAGAAAGTTGGGTATCCTTTGGGATACAGTTGTCATCTAATTAGTGCAGTGTATGGTTGATAACTGTTGTAGTAATTTTCTCCATCACGCCAGCCAAACATGCTGTAATCACCTTGATTGCATTCATATTCAACAGCGCTAGCCCTGGTCCAGATCTCCTGCTCCTTCAGTAGTGCGTTGATCTCCTTGTCGCCCACAAGCTTGGTAGCAGCAATCCGAGCAGCTCTTGCAACGATGTACGCCTGGATAGCAGGAGGGACATCCTCAAATGGGAAGAGCCAAGTGATGTCACACTTGACAGCTTCGTTCCACTGGTAGGTGTGGTTCAGCCTGTCGTACAACTTACCGTCCCTACGGATCGGGTCGTACTTTGCTTTGTACTCATCATTATTTGTGTCAATTGAGAGAGCATTGGTTGGGAATGCAATCTCTTTTGTAGTGGTATCAGGAGTCAGTTCATAACCCCTTTCAGTGTTGTAGATCCAACCTTCTGATTGAACCTGTCGGTTTACTTCCCTAAGTGTATTAAGGACAATCGAGACCTCAGGATTTTGCAGGTCAAGTGTAGTGACAGGTGCCTGTCCTACAGAGCTCAATATTTGATTAACAGCATCCAGTTCGGTGGACACAGCATAAGTAGCAGGCATCTCAATAAGAAATATGAGTAAAAAAAGGGACTCCGAAGAGTCCCCGTATATACAGTGATCAGAATGCAGCAGGTGCAGTAGCAGTACCAGCAAACAGCTCGACAGAAGCTGCAGGGTTCAGGTAATCAGCACCCATAGCCAGACGACCAACGATCACATCACCCTGGTAGATGATGGAGGTATCGCCGCTGGTGACTTGGACCTGAGGACCGATAGCTTCAACACAACCGGCTGCTTCACGCTGGAAGATCAGACCGCAGGTGTTGGAGAAATCAGCAGCAAGGCCGTAGTCGTTCTTGATACCGGTGGTGCTGTCATCAGCAGCTTCCATCGTGGGAGCCACGAAGGAACCGGTGTTCTGAGGCGAGGTCACACCGGTGGTGCCGCCATAGGCAGTACCGTACTTGCCGAGGAACGGGATGTTCATCGACTTGTAGATCTTGATACCGGCGATCTCGATGATGCCGTTACCCTTCTGCAGGGAGTCACCCTGGTTGTCACGATTGACCAGGCCGTTGGTGCCAACAGCTTGGATCAGTTCGTAGTACTGGCGGGGGTTCAGCACACCCACACGACCTTCGGTGCTCACACCCTTCTCATCCATGGCCGCAGCAGCGTCATAGAAGGCATCGACCAGAGCCGAGGAGCTGAAGGCATCAGAGGTGTTCAGGCTGCTGCCAACACGGATCTGAGTGCCACCGGGCTCAACGAAGCTGGCTTTGGTGATGGGGCTAGCCTGACGTGCACCCCGAGTGATGGCACGGAAGATCAGACGGTCATACTTCTCAGCGAGAGCATAACCAATCTTGCGGCTGATCTCAGAGCGCAGATCATAGTGCGAAAGCACCTCATCCAGCTCATACACAAAGGCGGAGCTGATCAGAAGGTCATCACAGGTGATGGTCTTCTCAGCCACCGGAGGTGCACCATCGGTATTACCAAGGATGCTATTTCCGGGGGTATGATACTCAGCCGTGGTGCGACCGGTATAGATGAACTGAAGCGACTTGCCATTCTTCAGGGTACGCTTCATCACCATGTCACGGGCGATGGTGTTGTTCTGGAAGCCCTTGAACATCTCACCAGAGAAGAGCTTCAGATACAGAGCGCGGGCGTCACCAGCGCTATTAGATTGACCAGGACGAGTCAGACTCGTGGTCACAGCATTCGATTGTTGGGCCATTGTAAAAAGAGAGAATTAAGGTTTACGTTCTCTCCAAAGCTTTGGAAAATTTTTTCGATGTTTTTATCGTGGTCTATCCCACCGTCTAGACGGCTAAAGGGTGTCCGCGTACGGGCCAATAGCCAAAACTTCCATCGGGAATCGAACCCGAACTCCAACTGCCTTGTCGGCGTGTCCTGACCACTGGACTATGGAAGTAAGTGACCCCTCTGTTTGAGCTTCTTCGAGAGGCTTGAGGGGTGTTCTTGATTCGTTGTGCTTGCCAATTGGGTTCCCGGCGCATCCGTGAATCAGACGGGCGAGGGTGATCAATCCCCCGGCCTGGAAACCCAGGACTTCGTTCGCCGTTACAATGCCACGGGTGCGGGCTTTTAGAGGATTAGCAAACTAGATTATCGCGGTTCCCTTTATTTCTACCTATGAATTTTATTGGTGATTAACCAATGACAGTTGCTTCTTTTGTAGCCAGATCCAAGGGGAAGTTATGAGCATTCCGCTCATGCATTACTTCAAATCCAAGGTTGGCTCGATTAAGAATGTCTGCCCAGGTGTTGATCACACGGCTTTGAGAATCAATGAGAGACTGATTAAAGTTAAACCCATTAAGATTAAATGCCATGGTTGAAACCCCAAGCGCCGCAAACCAGATGCCAATAACAGGCCAAGCAGCAAGCAAAAAGTGGAGACTGCGGGAGTTATTGAATGATGCATATTGGAAAATCAAACGACCAAAATAACCATGAGCTGCAACAATGTTGTAAGTCTCTTCTTCCTGTCCAAACTTGTAACCAGCATTCTGAGATACCTCTTCAGTCGTTTCCCGTACAAGCGAGGACGTAACAAGCGAACCGTGCATTGCACTGAATAGCGCCCCACCAAACACTCCAGCGACCCCCAACATATGGAACGGGTGCATGAGGATATTATGTTCAGCTTGGAAAACAAGCATGTAGTTGAACGTACCACTAATACCCAGTGGCATCCCATCAGAGAAGGAACCCTGCCCAAAGGGATAGACAAGAAATACAGCGGTTGCCGCTGCCACTGGAGCTGAGTATGCAACACAAATCCAGGGCCTCATCCCTAATCGATAGCTAAGTTCCCACTCCCGTCCCATGTAAGCAAAGATGCCAATGAGGAAGTGGAATACGACGAGCTGATACGGGCCTCCGTTGTAGAGCCATTCATCAAGTGAATGAGCTTCCCAAATTGGGTAGAAGTGAAGTCCGATGGCATTGCTGCTCGGAACGACGGCTCCCGATATGATGTTGTTTCCATAGAGAAGACTCCCTGATACAGGCTCTCTAATCCCATCGATATCAACCGGAGGAGCCGCAATGAATGCAAGAATAAAACAGGTTGCTGCAGTAAGGAGGCATGGAATCATCAGCACTCCAAACCAGCCAACATAAATACGATTGTTAGTGCTAGTAGTCCAATTAATAAAGCGCTCCCAATCATTAGACTGAGAGCGTTGTTCTGCGATTACAGCAGTCATTGAAGTTAGTTAAGTCGGGTTACGTTTACCCTTCCAACTCCAGAGCGTGTGAGACCGATCCGTTCAGCCGCACCTTTACTGAGATCAAGTGACCTACCATAGGCATATGGTCCTCGATCATTGACCCGTACAACGGCACACCTTTTGAAGCAGACTCGAAGTCTTGTTCCGAAAGGGAGTGTCTTGTGCGCTGCAGTAAGGCCGTATTGATTGTATCGTTCACCGTTAGCAGTAAGGTTACCCTGGAATCCAGGACCGTACCAACTAGCGATCACCGACAGTGTAGTTAGAATAGGAAGCATTATTCATAAGCAAAGAACTTTCATATTGCTTGCTTACATCAATCCGCCAATACACTCGCAGTATTGACGGACTTGCCAATATCAGCAGCCTTTTTTACCGCCGCCGCCTTTGCCGCCTTTGCTTTTCATGGTCAGAAATCAATATCAGAACGCTCAAGCTTGTCGATCACATCCTGACGATATGCAGGGTCTGAGTCATAGCGAGGATCAGCCATAGCTCGTACCAGCTCCTGCTGGCTACGGAAGGAATCCATTGATCGTGCAGGCTTGCCTTGCAGCGTTTCTCCTTCGTAACCCATAGCGTCTGTGTATCGATAGTAAAGTGCTTGGAGTGCCAGGTTGATGGCAGGCATGTTGCCAGTGTCAACCAACTGATCAAAGGCTTCAATCTCCTGAGGATCCAGGTTCTCTGAAGCCCAGCTAGTCAGCTGTTCGTACGCAGCATCACCACCTACTGAGTTCTTGATTTGATTGACTTGTGAGTCACTCAGCTCCACTCCTTGTGGTTGCTGTTGCTCAAGACCACCAATCTTATCTTGGAAGCGAAGGTATGCTTCAACGAGTTCTCGTGAGGACATCTCAGAGAACATCTCTAGAGTTTCCTCTGACAGCTGTCCGTTTTCGTTGAACTCAAGGTTTACTTGACTGATGAAGTCAACAGCAGGATCTTCTGATTCATCCTCAGAGTCCTCGTCGTTTTCTTCTTGGTACTCCTCTTCGCTTTCATATCCTTCTTCATCTGAATCTTGTCCACCAAGCTTCTTCTGAAGTTCAATGTAGGCTTGCTCAAGTTCCTGAGCATTCTTGTACTTGCCTGCAAGCAGGCTTTCATGAGCAGCTTCTAGCTCTTCACCGATGGCAAGAGATTCAGCTTCATCTGCTTCGATGGAGCTTACTACTTCTGCAGGTGGAGTTGCATCATAGGTAAAGGTTTCAGCCATAAATACTATTGTTGAGGTGGTTGTTCATTTCCAGTCATGGCACCAGACATCCCACTGAACATCTCTTCAGCGTTGGGATTCTTAGAGGGATCAGCCATGGGTGCTTGCATGAATTGACCAGCTTGTTTGGTCAGGAGCATTGCAGCTTGTTGCTTCATCTGAGCAGACTGTTCTTGCTGCTGCTGCTCTGCACTCTTCACAAGGTTGAGAACATCAATGCCTTGTGCTGCTGCCAGACGCTTGATTGCTTCATCAGGGTTGATGAACTTCATCAGCATCTCTGGTCCCAGCGTCTGGGCAATGGTGCCAATGAAAGTGGTCAGTGACTCCCTGTCTTGTCCTCGACCCAGAGCATTAATACCAGCGACAATCGTTGGACGGACAATCTCTTTCGGGATCCGAGGAAGCTCACCACTGCGTTGCAGAACAAGCAGCTTGCGGTTGAGATAAGGAATCAGGAACTCTGAAGTCAGCAGGCTGAATAGTCCGCCAAGGGATGATTCGAGTTCAAGTTGAGTAAGGCGGACTTCTTCGGCAGTTGTGCGTTCGCTTTGACGAACAGTCAGTACAAGGAATGCATCAGAGATCCGACGCTCCAGCGTGGCAATCATGTTGGCAGCTGTACTGAAGTCAGCAGTCTTACCAACTTGAATCACACCGATATCCTCAGGCCTTCCCTGAACGATCGCTCCGTTGCCTGCCTGGGCCAGCGTCTGGGGTTTAGTCGTACTTGAGGGGGATACCACAAAGACGACTTTTGCGGCTGCTGCAGAGCCTTCTGTGAGGGCCTGAGCGAGTGCATTGAGAGACCTCAGATCACCAAGGAACTCCTCAACTCGTCCCCTTCCGTAGTTCTCTCCATCAACCGAATTGAAGCGAAGGACCAACCAAGGTGAGGCTTCCTTAGGAGCCTTGCTCTCAGTGCCAGGGATCCGCTTGTCGAAGACTTCCTGGTGCCAGATCCAGCGGTTGTTGTCCAGCTTGACGTGAGTAAAGACCTCAACGTCATCACCGTTCAACGTGCTGGTGTTGTTCATGGATGGGTTGGGTGACCGATCCAATGACTCAGAGATAGCTGTTGGAAGCAGCTTCTTGTTAATCAGTTCTTTCGTTACGATCTCTATTACTTGACCGTTACCATCTCTTTCTACGACGTACCTGTTCAGTGGGTAGTGCTTCAGACCTTCCTTACCCATGAAGATCAAGGCGTTACCACCAACGACCAAATGCTTAAGAGCTTGATGAACAGTGACCCTATCGCTGGAAGCAGCAATAGAATCCATCACCATCCGCTCCATCTTGGCAAAGCTCAGGTCAAGCTCTGAACGGACTTGTGCTGGCAACTCAGTGCCAAGCTTGTCATCTCGAACTTGAAGTTTGAAGAACGTAGTTTGAGGCGGCAGTAGTGACAGCATCAGCTTTGCTGCCAAAGTAACTACCGCCTTTGCTCCTACGGATTGCCAAGGCTGAATTAGATTCTGGTGTGTAACCCTTGTTTCATCACGTTGGATGAGGTAAGGAAGGGTGAGCTCGGAACACCGAACTGCTGTGTCAAGAAATTGAGAACGGTAGCTAGATAGCGCATCGTACCTGCTACGTGCTGTCATTTACTTATCCAAGATTGATCGAATTACCCGAAGAAGTAGACCCACTATTGAGGGGAATCTTCAGAGAGTTAGTACCTTTGTTGACTGCAAACGTTTCACGCTTACGGCTCTTATTCGTTTCCACTCCGCCTTGATAGTTACCGCTGACAGTTGCCATTGTATCCACAGGAGCAGGAGTGTATTGCTTCTTCATCGCTTCAACAGTGGTTCGGTTTTGTGCCTCTACTGTTGCAAGCTGACGTTCGTATTCTGCTGCTTGTTGAGCTGCTGCTGCCCTTGCAGCACCAGCCCCGCCATCACCACCACACATGGTTAATCGTCCTCTTCGAGTTTTGATTTGATGTAGTCCACAACACTGCGTTGACCAGCTCGATACATGATGTGCTCGATACTGTTGTCAGGTTGTGGTGTAAAGTTTGGGTAGAGATCTTCTAGTTCTTCTAGAAGACGTTCCACAGTCAGCCCTAAGTTAAGCGTACTGTGGGAGGTTCGTATTTGCATGTTCAAAGAAGGCAGGCATTCGAGCACGTTGTGTCTCAATAAGGCCCTCAGCCTTTCCTGAATACATCAACGAGTCACTCGAATCCAGCCAAAATTTTTTGTTCAGATACTTGTTGGGGTTGCTGCTGGACAGCGGTTCCATAATCCAGTTGATGGTTGCTTTACGGAGTTTGTCCAGAGAAGGACTGACCTTCAGATTCAGCTCCCGGCAAATCAGACTGTTGCAAGCTACGTGCACCTGCTCATCACGGCTGATGTCAGCGGATACTGTTCGTAGACCTGCATCACCGTTAAAGCGGAAGAACGGCAGGAGCACAAAGAAAATTGCACGCTCGGCCACCATTGCCTTGAGGACCGTGTGATCTGGATGAGCAACCCAGGCGTCCCTGAGACGGAGCGCTTCGGCTTCAGCTTTCTCATCAGTGCCGATAGCGTTGGCGATGTAAGAGAGTGCAAGATCATGCTTCTCTTCATCCTTGATATTCGATCGCAGAAGAGATACTGAGCTCTCTGGTACTTCACCTTTCAATGCCTCCTCAATGAATTCACCAACTGGTAGTTCCATATGGCGAATAGCGAGAGCACGATAGATGGTTTCCTCCGCTCCTTCAGCTAGCTCGCCTGCAGTTGTCTGGACAGGAGTCCAAGTTCGTTTACGTGATAGAAGTTTTTCGTATGGGTTCATTTCAGTTTTTATTCGCCACAGTTGCAATCAGGAGCAGGGTCATTCAACAAAGACTCCAGGTAGGCATCTACGTCTGACTCGTCCAATGCAGCGTATGCATTGCTCTTATCCTGCGTATCCCCCATGACCTGAAGTGAGTAGTAAAGAGAGGTTTGCGGTGATTGCAGCCACTCTTCAATAAAGGCTTCGTCGTACACCATCACATCGCTCCACGAGTTAAAGCTATAGCCGTGGAGAAGAGACGTGGAATCGAGAAGTTGGACGATACCGTTAGCCACTTTGAAGTAGGCATCCCAGCCCACCTCAGAAGCGATCTCGACCGGACCGTAGTCAAAGCTCTGCACACCAAAGGTGCCACTGTCACGATCGACGTTACGGGCGATTGGGGGAGCAATCTCGGGACATGTGGTGTACCCATCCAGGTCGGTGTACCGGTAGCTACAGGACGCAGTAGGAGCGATTGCAAAGGCACGGTCCATGTTGTTGGCACGGGCCACCTTGGCTGCGCTGTGAATGGCTAGCGACAGCTCATGGGCAATCTTGGTAGCAGGTGAGGCTTCATGAGAAAGATTCTTATTCAGCTTCTCAAGAGCTTCACCAAACTCTTTGTAAGTTACATTATAACGTCGAAGTAGGTTGGCAAGACCCAGCAGGCCCAAGCCAACTTGTCGGTCCGTTTCAGGAGCAAGATATTCACCTGTGTTTCCAACACCAGTCTTTGCGTGGAGTTCACATAGTTGTGCCATTCCATCAATAAATGCTGGAACGATATCTTCGATTTCACATTGTCCAAGGTTGACGTGTTGCAGCAGGCAGGTGCCCCTGGAGGGCAGGTAGACCTCAAGGCAGACATTGCCTCGAATCCGTTTGCCATCCTTATCTACCTTGGTTTTGTTGAGCCAGATATCCCCTTGCTTAATTCCCTGGAGCAGGCTCTCCTTCACCTCTGCTGAGGCTTCAGCCCACCAGTGGGGGTTGATGTTGACGCATCGCTTTACCCATGGCAGCTCAGACCTGCTGGCTGTGATGAAGTCAAGGACATCGGGGTGGTTAAGGTCAAGGTGGCAGACGACTGCACCATTCTTGTAGATCCCACCACGCCTCAGGATTTCGTTGAGGGTTGAGTAGATCTTGGCAAAGGAGACCGGGCCTGATGCCACAAGTCCCTTGCCATTCTCATCGCCTTTCGGTCGGAGCTTGGATAGATGGACAGCCACGCCAGCTCCGTAGCGGAGAGCGTGGGAAACAAAACGCCAGGATGCTTCAATTCCATTTGGTCCCTCCATAGTGTCCTCCACCACAAAGACAGTGCAGGAGACAGGCAGGCGGGAGGTGGGGTCGTCAATCCATGACTGCACACGCCCAGTACGGGCAATGAGTTCTTTTGTAGTGGTCGACATATTAAACAAGATCTAAGAGATTAGGTGGTTGGTAATTAGGTCCCTTGAGAACTTTTCCGTCTTCTCGATAGAGGGGCTTGCCATCCTCATCAAGCTTGGTCATGTTGCTTTGATGAACCCTATCGAGAGCTTCATCAAGATCCCAATTCATATTTTCTGCATACTGGTAACAGACGTATACCAGATCTGCAAGTTCTTTGAGGCAATGTGCTTTGTCCTTTGCCCCCATCAAGTACATATCGTTTTCAGCTTCCAGGAATTCCTTAAATTCCTCAACGATCAAATTCGTCTGACCAGTCCGTGAAACTTTGCTCGTACTGTTGTTGACCCGGAAACTTTTCCGAAACTCCTTTGCTTGTTCGCTCAGAAAGGATTTCGTTCTGGAGTTCATTCTGTAAGTAGTGGATTGCTTTGGTCAGGTCACTTATCTTGCTTTCCTTGTGGCCTGCACGGCAGACATATTTGATGGCATTACCCAGGTGGTAATTCAGTCCTTGGTCTCGGATGAAGTCCCAAACTTCAATCTGTCCGCGTCGATAATATTTTGGGCCGATGATGGGTTGGTTGTCTTGGGCCAATGTTTTAGAAGGTTGTTCAGGGTATTGGTGATGCAGAAGCTTTGGCGTTGCAAAGCCATGAAGACAGTGATGATGTCCTTCTTATTTGTAGAAGGATTGTTCAGCGCATCTTCAATCTGTCGTAGCTTGAACTGCTGCTCCATCGTCAGCTCCAGCACTGGAGGAGGCGGGAGGTTCCCAGAGTCGAACTGCTTGTTCAGAAAAGTCATAGTTCTCTACTTGTAAGATCTTGGCTAGGCGTGCATTGAGAAGAGCTTCTTCCACACCAAGGTCTTTCTCTTTGAATGCGTTGACGACTGTCTCCCAGTTATCTCCGTGCTCATCCAGCAGAGCTACAGCTCTTTTGATTCCGATTCCCGGCACACCAGAGTATCCATCAGTCTGATCACCAGCCATAGTTTGAATAAGGTGCCATCGGTCACCCATCTCTTTTGTGATCTCAACCACTTCAGTGGATAGGTCAAAGAGTTCACCAGGGATCTGCCTCATGTCTTTATCAGGTGAACAAATGATGTTCCCTGGGTATTGCGTAGCATGAATACCAATAGCATCGTCTGCCTCTAGATATGGCATCACGATGACTTGGTTGTTCTCCTTTAGCTTGTTGATTACTCGACGGTATCCACAGGGCTTCTTCCTGTTGCGGTGGCCTTTGTAGCTGGCTGAGATAGCTTTGCGGAAATTAGCAGAATCAGAGAAGAAAAGAATAGAATCGTCGAAACAACCGATGTCATTAGCTATGTTGTAAAGTTCCCGCTCGACCATGTCATAAGCCTCAGTGAATCGGCTTGTGACTGTGATTACGTCATCGCCCCAATCAATCTCTGTCTCGTTAGCAGCGCAGCATTTGTAGACAATGAAGTCTGCATCAATCAGCAGTGTCATTTACCTTGCCCCACTCGAAGTTTTCGCCCGTGAGAAGGAAGGCTCCTTTTTCCATTGCCTTGATGGGTGTGCTTAAACTTTGCTCGTGATTGGAACTTCTTAAGTGCGAGCTGGGTTTTAGATTTGTTCTTGGGTGGCATTCGTATTTAATGAAAGGTATAGCGCAGCTTTAAGAATCCCTGCTAGGTTGTCTCCAAGCTTCCCTATCGATGTATTGCATTCTCCGCAGATCCATCCACGGAATGCGTTGGATTCGTGGCAGTGATCAACGACCAGCTTTGTTGTAGCTTTCCCACAACATTGACAAATGTCTGGCTTGTTTGGAGCGTCGATCTTGACTTGCTTTAGAACTGATTGATAGACACGACAGCATTGCTTGCATCGTGAGTCATGCCTATCTAGATCGCTTCTCTTCTTGTGAAACTCACTGTATGGTTTATCAACACCACACAGCCTGCATTTCTTAGTGGACTTCGGCCCAGTTGAATCCTTGCTTAGCTTCTGCTGCAATTGGGACTCTAAGGTTGTAATGCTCTCCAGCAGACTGAGCTGCCCAGCACAAGGTAAATTTGAGATCCTGCGCATATGATTCTTCGCACTCAAACTGGAGCTCGTCATGGACAAACGCCAATTGATTTGCCTTGATGTTTGCCTCTTTCATGGTCTCGTTGGTGATCACCATCCAACGCTTTGCAATGCAGGCGGCTGACCCCTGGAGGAGGTAGTTCAGAGCTTTGTGAGGTACATCACAAGCAATGCGGCGACCGTCAACAGCGCAGATGTGCTTATCGTTTTTCGCCTTACGCTTAACCGCCTCAACCAGTTTCTGCAAACCTGGAATTGCATCCATGTATGCCTGGCGGATCTCCTTACCCTTTGCAATTGCTTTATCATCAGTGAGTTGTGGGTCGTAGCTAAGTCCGATCTTCTTGTCACCAGCACCGTACAGGAATGCATACGTAACTGTCTTCACTAAGCGTCTACTGATTCCGATCTTGTCTGCGTTCTCTTGGTGAATGTCCCCGTTGAGAAGAACATCTGCGTACCGGCCTCGATCATATCGAGCCAGGTAATGTCCAAGCATCCGCAGTTCAATACCTGCGAGGTCAGCACCAACCATGACAAGACCAGGGCTAGCTCGAAATAGCTTTCTAAATTCAAGTTCACTTGGCACTTGACCTAGGTTTGGCTTTCTGTGTGCGCATCTATTAGTGTTAGTTGAAACCGAACAGTGATGATGAATCCTGTTCTTAGTCACTAGCTTGAGCCATGCGTTGACTCCTTCAGTTAACATCCCAAGCTGCTTTGTCAATTCCAAGCAGCGAAAGAAGTCCAAGGCGATTGGGCTCCCAATGTCTTTGAGGACTACTTCGTCAATGACTGGCTTACCTTTATCTGTGAATTCAGTAGGCTTCCAGTCATAGAAGGTCTGCATGACCCAAGCAATGTGATCTCTGCTTGTAGGGTTCAGTTCTTTCAGACGAGTTGACTCACACCCTGCGAAATACCCTTGTGTTTTATTAGGTCGTTTTGGATTAAAGATTGTTCCTGCAACGAAAGGGTGCCTGTCTCGAAGTACTTGACTAAGACTTTCAAGCTCACGTCTGAGAGTTGATTCAAGTTCCCATGCAGCAGGCTCATCAAAGTACCATCCATGTATCTCTTGATCTGTAAGTATCCTTGCTACCTCGTGCTCTAACGAGACCCAGTCAGGTAGGGTTGGAAATGTGTCCATAGTTTTGTGGTAACTTTTACGTCTTGAATCATGTAATCCTGCATCTCCTCTGACCAATTCCTCCAGTCAGTGGACTTGCTAAAGGATCCTTTGTACTCACCTAAGCGATAACCGTACGATTCAAGAGAGTGCCTGCCATACAGCTGCAATGGCATCTGCTTCAGCTTTCGTTTGTCTAGGTTGTCTAGATCAAGACGGTTGGCGAAGTACAACCGGCTTAGGATCAGTGTGTCTATCACAAGTCCGCTAGGTGCAAACCATGGGTACAGTTTCTTGATTACAGGCAGGTCATAGCCAATGATGTTATGCCCAATAATTGCAGAGGCGTCTTCAAGGAGCTGAACACCCTTTGTGATTGGCTGAGCATTACCCGTATCATTGAAGACAAGCGTCTCCTTGGTATCGAGATCGTAGATACCAATACAGTGGATACAGGTAACATCATTGTAGAGACCGTTTGTTTCGATATCGAAGACAAGGTTCATTGAATCTCCAGCTCGTTGGCGATTGCAAGGAGCACGGCGCGTTTGGCTGCTGCGTGAACATCACAGCATGAGTAATAGGTCAGCCGCTGGATTGGCACCACCTGATCCGCAGCAGCTCGCAGGGCGGCGGGGAGGGCGCCGTGCATCAAGTTTTCGGCTATGTGATCACCATGCAATGGGTACTTGCCGAAGGCATCCAGCACCGCCTGCGCAGCCGCTGAGAGGTCAGCCATTGGCTCCCTCCAGCTCGGCGGCTATGGCGAGAATCTCATTCATTGCCTTTGTGTATCCCCACTGTGCTGCAGTCCAGTAAGACAGTGTTCTTCCTCTTATTTGTTCCCATTGGTTAATGGTTGAAAATGGAACGTCTATCTGCTTATCTTTATCAATTGCAGCAGCTCGCAGGGCAGCAGCGATGGCAGGCAGGTAGTGCCAATCATCCGGCTTGCCACTGGCAGCTCGGTTGAAGTCCCAGAACACTTGTTGCGCGGCGGGGGAGAGGTCAGTCATTTACCTACCCAAACAAAGGTCTTGTCTTTGAATTGGGCTTTAGCAATAGCTTCTGCTGTAGGAGGTTTTGGACGTTCTAACTGTGCCAAATAGTTGAATGCTCGATCCCAACGCTCTTTAGCTTTATCAGGATCTCTCCAAACAGGTTTCATAGGCAGTCTTCCTTGAAGATTCCAAGGATCAGGGCAGTCAACCCATGGCTGGTCAGAAATCTGGGTTTGCGTCGAATTCTTCTTCGGCTTCACTTTCAATAAACTTACAAGTGGATAGGTCGTAGCTCAGCTTGCAAGCGACGCCAACTTCGCCTGAATACCGATTCTTAAGGACTCGCACTGTCGTGCTATTTCCCTCAGATGAGGACTGTTGGTTTCGCTCAAGTGCAATAACTCCGTCAGAGAGTTGTGCAATTGCTGCACTTCCCCTGAGCTGCCCAAGAGTGACCCGAGCTCCTTCTTCGTGATTCTTGTCATTAGCTGTACGTCTGAGGTGTGATACAAGGAACATCGCCACACCAGTCCGCTCAACCAACGACCGGAGCTTGGTCATGGTGGTGTCGATCATGCGCCTTTCATCACCATCAAGACCACTGAGCAGTATCGAGAGGTGATCTAGAAAGATGACCCTCGCATCAAGACCTGCTGCCAGGTACTCAATTCTGTTGTAGATGAGATCAGGATCATAAGAACCAAAGCCATCGAAAAGAAAGAGATTCCAGTTAGCAAGAGTTGCTTGATAAGCTTCGGTGAGAGTAGATCTTTCATGTGTGCCCATGTAAAGGTTTTGACCAACTCCTACGGACATCAGTCCGAGAGCTGTGCGACGATTGGACTCTTCGAGAGCCAGATATCCAACTCGTTCTCCGGCACTGAGAACGTGAGTTGCCAACTCTCTACAGAATGAGGATTTGCCAATGCCACTCCCTGCAGTAATTGAAACAAGCTCCCCGTATCTGATCCCGTGAAATTTATCTTGTAAACCCCTGTATGGGTAGTCATGATCGGCAGGTGGTGTTGGTGTGGTTACTAGCTCTAAGAGAGAAGAGCCTTCAACGATCCCATCTGGACGATAAGGTTTTGCGTCCCAAATAGCGCGACAAACCGCTTCAGCGTCATTGGCAGAGAGGGCGTCAGACGCATCTTTGTAATCGCCTTGTAGGTGAGCAATCTTGACCTTGCCCGGTGGCAGTACGCTTGCTGCCTCCTCCGTTGCTTTACGGCCTGCGTCGTCATTGTCGAAGAACAGGACAATCTCCTCATAACCCTGAAGCCAGGGGAGAGCCCGTTGAATCGACTTCTTGGCCGCTGCGGCACCGCTAGGTAAAGAGACCATCGGCCACCCCGACATAGCTTCGTAACATGAAGCCGCATCGAGCTCGCCTTCTGTAATGACCACTCTCCGTCCAGTGGAGGGAAACAAATGTTGTCCAAAGAGGGTTCCAGGGACTTCGCCTTCATAACTGAAATCTTTCTGCTTAGTCTTTACTTTGCAGCCTTTAATGATTCCAGTGCTGTCGAAATAATAGAACCGTAGAATGTCTCCGTCGCGGTGGATTTTGTACTTTTGACAGGTCTTTTCTGAGATGCGTCTTTTGGGTAGACGCTCGGCATTTCCTTGGATTCTGACATTGGCCGACATTTTGTGATTGTGAACAACTTCTTCGGGGTTGTCGTAGGTGTTGCAGACATAGCAATAGGTGTGACCATCGGAGTACAACGAGTTGCCATCCGATGATCCACAATGCTCACAAGGCAAGTGCCTGACGAACTCGCTCGTGCAGTCGTTCGTACTCATTGACTTGACCTTTGTGGTATTCACACCAATCTTTGAGAGCCAGTAGAAAACCTTTGACTAGGTTGTCGCCATACTCAGGAGAATCAGCCTGGGCATCAGCCACAAAGTCCTGAAAGAAATGCTCGGCATAATATTCAGGAGTGCCGTAGTAGTTGCTTACGTTAGCCATGTGAT
>JBIKLC010000027.1:0-41030 GCA_044360025.1 Rubrivivax sp.
GGCGCGCTGGCCGGCCCGCGCGTGCTG
This sequence comes from Rubrivivax sp., assembly GCA_044360025.1. GTDB lineage: Bacteria > Pseudomonadota > Gammaproteobacteria > Burkholderiales > Burkholderiaceae_C > Rubrivivax. Next base: position 28 of record JBIKLC010000027.1, read on the forward strand.
GAGCACATCGTCGACACGGTGCTGTACTTCGAGGGCGACACGCACAGCAGCTTCCGCCTCGTGCGCGCCATCAAGAACCGCTTCGGCGCCGTCAACGAGATCGGCGTGTTTGCGATGACGGACCGCGGCCTGAAGGGCGTGAGCAACCCGAGCGCCATCTTCCTGTCCACCCACACCGAGCCGGTGCCGGGCAGCTGCGTGCTCGTCACGCTGGAGGGCACGCGGCCGCTGCTGGTGGAGATCCAGGCGCTGGTGGACGGCGGCGGCGGCAGCCCGAGGCGCCTGTCGGTGGGTCTGGACCGCGACCGCCTGGCCATGCTGCTGGCGGTGCTGCACCGCCACGCCGGCGTGAGCTGCCTGGACCAGGACGTGTTCGTCAATGCGGTCGGCGGCGTGCGCATCGCCGAGCCGGCGGCCGACCTGGCGGTGCTGCTGGCCATCCAGGGCAGCCTGCGCGGCCGGGCGCTGCCGCGCGGCTTCGTTGCCTTCGGCGAGGTCGGCCTGGCCGGCGAGGTGCGGCCGGCGCCGCGCGGGCAGGAGCGGCTGAAGGAGGCCGCCAAGCTCGGCTTCAGCGTAGTCGTGGTGCCGCGCGCCAACGCGCCGAAGAAGGCCATCGAAGGCCTCACCGTGCACGCGGTCGATCGCATCGAGCAGGCCATCGAGGCGGTGCGCGGGTTGTAGTCTTGGCACCCGGCCCGATCTTGGGCGCCGATGCGTGCGAAGGAGTGCGTGATGGGCAAGCTTCTGCTGCTGCTGTGGACCCTGGTGCGCGGAGACGCGCAGCGCCTGTGGCGGGCGCTGCGGCACCCGGGCTCGCCCGCCTGGCTGAAGTGGGCCGTGGCGGGCCTGGCGCTGTACCTGCTGTCGCCGGTGGACCTGCTGCCCGACTTCATCCCGCTGCTGGGGCTGGCGGACGACCTGGTGCTCATTCCGTTGGTGATCCGCGCCTTGCTCAACCGCCTGCCGGCCCGCGTGTTGGCCGGCATCGACGGCCGCACGGTCAACGCCTGAGCCGCGCCGCGCGATGCGCGTCGCGCTCGTCTCCGACATCCACGGCAACCTGCCCGCGCTGCAGGCCGTGGCCGCCGCGATCGAGGCTGCGCGCGCGGATCTGGTGCTCAACCTGGGCGACATCGCCAGCGGCCCGCTGTGGCCGCGCGAGACGGTGGCCTGGCTGGCCGGGCGCGGGTGGCCGACGATCGCCGGCAACCACGAGCGGCAGGCGCTGGCGGCGGCGCCCGGCACGGGCAGCGACGATGCCTTCACCGCCGCCGAACTGGGGCCGGCCGAGCGCGGCTGGCTCGCGGCGCTGCCGGCCGCGCTGCAGGCCTGCGAGGGCGTTCTGCGGGCCTTCCACGGCATCCCGGGCGACGACCTTCGCGGCCTTCTGGAGACGGTGACGCCCGGCTACGCCCCCGGCGCCGACCCCGGCGTGCGGCCGGCCACCGAAGGCGAGGTCGACCGGCGGCTGGCCGGCACCCGCGCCGCCGTGCTGGTGTGCGGCCACACCCACACGCCGAGCGCCCGGCGGCTGGCGGACGGCACGCTGGTCGTCAACCCCGGCAGCGTCGGCCGCCCGTCCTACGCGCACGACCGGCCGCACCGCCACGTGGTCGAGACCGGCTCGCCGCACGCGCGCTGGGCGCTGCTGGAGCGCCGCGCCGACGGCTGGCACGCCGAGCTGCGGCAGGCGGCCTACGACTGGGACGGCGCGGCGCGGCGCGCCGCGGCGCTGGGCTTCGCCGACTGGGCGCACGAGCTGGCCACCGGCCGCACGCGGCCGGGCTGCTTCAGCTGAGCTTCTCGCGCGCCAGCTGGCCCAGGCCGTAGGCCACGCGCCGCAACTCGTTGCCCAGCCGCCAGAGGTGCGTGGGCCAGCGCCGCAGGCCGCGGAACTTGCGGTTGGGCACACTGGCCGGCGTGCCGATTGTCGAGGGCACGACGTCGTCGTGCAGGCAGGGCACGGGCGTGACCAAGCGCAGCTTCAGGCCTTGGCGCCAGGCGCGGTCGAAGGCTTGGTCGAAGGGCAGCGACATCGGCAGCAGGCCGCCTTGCGGGCGAAGGTAGGCCTGCGCCGCGCGGCGGTTCATCAGGTAGGCGCTGGCGGCGGTGCACTTGGACAGCATCACCGCCAGGGCGTGGCCGCCGCCGAGGTCGGCCACCGCCACCGGCGTGCCGGAGTGCACGGCCGAGAGCTTGACCACGTCCCAGCGCCCGGGGCAGTGCATCAGCGCGGCCAGCACCGCGGGCAGGCTGTCCTGCAGGCGCACGTCGTCTTCCAGCACCAGCGCCGCCTCGGCGTCGCTGGCCAAGAAGCGGCGCATCACCTCGACGTGCGAGAGATAACATCCCAGCTCGCCCGGCAGCGGCGTCATGCCGTGGCGGCGGTGGAAGGCCCGCTCGTCGAGCAGCGCGCGCTGCGCGGGCGTGAGTGCCCGGGCATCCACCGCCGGCAGCCGCTGCCAGGGCAGCCGCAGCCGCTCGAGTTGCTCGCACACGCGGGCCAGCCGGTCCGGCGCACGGTCGAGGTTGATCACCCATGTCTGCACTGCACCCATCCCCGGCATTGTCCGCGAGGCCCTTGCGATGAACCCGCACACCCTCGTCGGCTGGGGCCTGGCGCTGGCCGCCGTGGTGGTGGGCTGGCTGTCCTACGGCTGGCAGGGGCTGGTGCTGGCGGTCACGCTCGTCGTGTTCTGGCTGCTGCTGCAGTTCACCCGCGCGGTGCGCGTGCTGCGCATCGCCAGCGCCAACCCGGTGGGCTTCGTCGCCAACGCGGTGATGCTGCACGCCCGGCTCAAGCCCGGCATGCGGCTGCCCGAGGTGCTGGTGATCACGCGCGCACTGGGCCGCAAGGTGGCCGAGGACGCCCCGGCCGCCACCGAGACCTGGGCCTGGAACGACGCCGGCGGCGATACGGTGCAACTGCTGCTGCGCCACGGGCGGCTCGTCACCTGGGAGCTGCAGCGGGCCGCTGCCTAGAATCGACGACTCACCCCCTTGACGCTGGAGAGAACCCATGTCGATGTCCGATCGCGACGGCAAGATCTGGATGGACGGCACGCTCGTCGACTGGCGCGACGCCAAGATCCACGTGCTGTCGCACACGCTGCACTACGGCTGCGGCGCCTTCGAGGGCGTGCGGGCCTACAAGACGGACAAGGGCACAGCCATCTTCCGGCTGCGCGAGCACACCGAGCGCCTGTTCAACAGCGCGAAGATCCTGCGCATGAAGATCCCCTTCACCCTGGAGCAGGTGATGGAGGCCCAGCGCACAGTGGTGCGCGAGAACAATCTCGAGAGCGGCTACCTGCGCCCGCTCACCTGGATCGGCGACAAGAAGCTCGGCGTCAGCCCCAAGGGCAACACCATCCACCTGATGGTGGCGGCCTGGGCCTGGGGCGCCTACCTGGGCGAGGAGGGCCTGAAGCGCGGCATCCGCGTTAAAACCAGCAGCTACACGCGCCACCACGTCAACATCACCATGACGCAGGCCAAGGCGGTGAGCAATTACACCAATTCGATCCTGGCCAACATGGAGGCCACCGACGAGGGCTACGACGAGGCGCTGCTGCTCGACGCCTCGGGCTTCGTCAGCGAAGGCGCGGGCGAGAACCTCTTCGTCGTCAAGAACGGCGTGGTCTACACGCCCGACCTCTCGGCCGGCGCGCTCAACGGCATCACGCGCAACACCATCTTCCACATCTGCGCCGACTTGGGGCTCAAGGTGGTGGAAAAGCGCATCACGCGCGACGAGGTCTACATCTGCGACGAGGCCTTCTTCACCGGCACGGCGGCCGAGGTGACGCCGATCCGCGAGTTGGACCGTATCGAGCTCGGGAGCGGGAGCTACGCGGGCAGCCGCGGCCCCGTCACCGAGAGGATCCAGGCGGCCTTCTTCGACATCGTCAACGGCCGCAACCCGAAGTACGCCGAGTGGCTGACCCTGGTCTGATCGCGACGAGCCCATGAACACGAGCACCGAACCCCGCGCCGTGGTGGAACTGGCCGCCGCCGAGCTGATGGGCAGCGGCGTCACGCACTGCCCGCACCCGAAGATGCCGCTGTGGAACAGCCACCCGAAGGTGTTCATCGACGTTGCCGCGCACGGCGAGGGCCGCTGCCCTTACTGCGGCACGGTCTACCGCCTGAAGGCCGGCGAGATACGCCCCGGGAGACACTGAGCCCGTGGCTGCCGAAGCCGGCGCGCCGGCCGGCCCCGACGACAGCGCCGCCTTGTGGCGCGCCGCGCGCGACGCCCTGCTCGAGCTGAACGAACGGCGTGACGCCACGCGCGCGCTGGCCCGGCTGCTTGGCGAACTGCAGGGGCACTTCGGCGCCAGCTGCCGCGTGCGCGGCCTGGGGGACACGTCGGCCGCCACGACGCAGCTGGCGCTGCCGCTGAAGCACGAGGGCCGGCTGCTAGGCCACCTCGACATCGACGCCAGCGTGCCCGCGGCGCGGCTGGAGCCGGTCTTGCCGGCCCTGGCCGTCTTGCTCGCGCAGCGCGAGGCGCCGGGCAGTGAGCCCGCCGCGCCGCGCCAAGGCGGCCCCGACGCCGAGCTGATCCGCAGCGCGCTCAGGGGCACCGACACCCTGGTGTGGGAGTGGTGGATCGACACCGACCTGCTCGACGACTTCGACCAGGGCCTGCAGCTGCTGGGCTACGAGGCCAGCACCGGCGGCTACTCGCAGCAGCTGTGGAACTCGCTGATCCACCCGGACGACCGCGAGGCCAACCACGAGGCCTACCTGCGCCACGAGCGCGGCGAGACCGAGGTCTACGAGCACGCCTACCGCATTCGCGCCGCCGACGGATCCTGGCGCTGGATGCTGGAGCGCGGGCGCCTCGTCGAGCGGGGCGCCGACGGCCGGCCGCTGCGCATGGTGGGCACCCAGACCGACATCACCGCGCGCCGCGAGCTCGACCGGGCTCGCGAGGAAGCCGCGCAGGCGCAGGCCGCCAGCCGCGCCAAGACCGAGTTCCTGGCCCGGATGAGCCACGAGCTGCGCACGCCGCTGAACGCCGTGCTGGGCTTCACGCAGCTGATGCAGATCGACCGCAACGAGCCGCCGCAGCCCGAGCAGCAGCGGCGGCTGCAGCTCATCCGCGACGCCGGCGAGCACCTGCTGCATCTGATCAACGACCTGCTGGACCTCACCCGCATCGAGAGCGGCGGTCTGGCGCTGGCACCCTCGCGCATCGAGCTGCGCGAGCTGGTGCTGCAGGTGTTCGCACTGTTGTCGGAGGCCGCCGCGCGCCAGAGCGTGGTGCTGGAGCTGCTGCCCGGGCCGCTGCTGGGCATGGACGCCGACCGCACGCGGCTCAAGCAGGTGCTGATCAACCTCGTCTCCAACGCCATCAAGTACAACCGAATGGGCGGGCGCGTGGAGGTGTCGGTGCAGGCCACCGGCGACGACACCGTCGTCATCGCCGTCGCCGACACTGGCGTCGGCATCGCCGAGGAGCACCTGCCGCGCCTGTTCGAAGCCTTCCAGCGCGGCCCGCACGAGCGCAGCGGCATCGAGGGCTCCGGCATCGGTCTGGCGCTGACGCAGGCGCTGGTGCTGCGCATGGGCGGCACGCTCGACGTGCGCAGCCGGCTGGGCGAAGGCAGTGAATTCAGCGTGCGGCTGCCCGCCTCGCCCGACTGAAGCCGCCTCAGCGCCCCCCGAGCAGCGCGCCGATCTTGGCCGTGTCGCGCGCCAGTTCCTCGCGCGTGGTGATGCGGCGGAACCAGACCGTCACCGCGCTGGAGCTGAGCACGATGAACAGCGAGTACAGCACCGGGATCAGCAGCACCTCCTGCTGCTGCGTGCCGCTGAAGGTGAGCAGCACGATGAGCACCGCCAGCGGGCCGTTCTGGATGCCGGTCTCCAGCGCGATGGTGCGGGCGCGGCGAGCGTCCTGCCCGAGCGCGCGCGACAGCAGGTAGCCGAGCACGAAGCCCGCCAGCCCCAAGCCGATGGAGGCCGTGTAGACCGGGAAACCGGTGTCCAGCAGCAGCTGCCCGTTGCGCGGCACCCAGCTCAGGATCAGGAACAGGATCACCAACACGCCGAGCAGCCCGCCGATCATCTCGATCACGGCGCCGACGTTGGCGTTCCACTTGCGCAGCGCGATGCCGATCACGGTGGGCACCAGCAGCACGAACAGCACCTGGATGACGTTCTCGCGCGGGATCTGCCACTGGCCCTCGATGCCCTGGCTGTAGAAGGCCAGCGTGATCGGGACCATCACGATGGCCACCAGCGTGGAGCTCATCGTCATCAGGATCGAAAGGCTCAGCGTGCCCTTGCTGAAGTAGGTGAAGATGTTGCTGGTGGTGCCGCCGGGCATGCAGCCCATGAGGATGAGGCCCACGGCATAGGCCGGCGGCAGCGCCAGCGCCTTGGCCAGCACGAAGGCCAGCAGCGGCATGATCCCGTACTGGCAAAGCAGGCCGACGGCTATGCCGGCGGGCTTGCGCAGCGCGATGGCGAAGTCCTTGAACGTGAGGCTCGCGCCCATGCCCAGCATGATGACCATCATCATCACGCCCAGCAGCCGGGTTTCGGTCTCGGAGAGCATGGCGGTTCCTCAGGTCTTGTTCTTCTGCGCGCCCAGCACCTCGGCGCGCAGGTCGCGGCGCAGGATCTTGCCCACCGGCGTCTTGGGCAGCTCGTCGCGGAACTCGATGCGCGCAGGCATCTTGTAGCCGGTCAGCAGCGTGCGGCAGTGCGCCATCAGGGCCTCGGCGGTGAGGCCCTCGTCGCGCCTGACGACGTAGGCGCGCACGGCCTCGCCGGTCTTGTCGTCGGGCACGCCGATCACCGCTGCCTCGAGCACGCCGTCGTGGCGCGTGAGCGCGTCCTCGATCTCGTTGGGGTACACGTTGAAGCCGCTGACGAGGATCATGTCCTTCTTGCGGTCGACGATCTTGAAGGTGCCCTCGGCGTCCATCACCGCCACGTCGCCGGTGTGCAGCCAGCCGTTCTTGATGACCTCGGCGGTGGCCTCGGGCCGCTGCCAGTAGCCGCGCATGACCTGCGGGCCGCGCACCACCAGTTCGCCCGGCTGGCCCAGCGGCACCGGCTCGCCGCGGTCGTCGAACAGGCGCACGTCGGTCATCGGGGCGGGGATGCCGATGGTGTCCTTCTGGCGCCTTCCGTTCAACGGCTGGAAGCACACCACCGGCGAGCTCTCGGTCAGGCCGTAGCCCTCGACCAGCGGTGCGCCCGTCACCTGCTCGAAGCGCTCGACCACCGCGTGGTGCATCGCCGCGCCGCCGCCGCCGGCGGCCTTGATGTGCCTGGGCGGGAAGGCGGTGAACCACTCCTCGCCGAGCAGCGCGTTGTACAGCGTGTTGACGCCAGTGAGCCAGGTGATCTTGTAGTTCTCGATCGCGCGCTGCAGGTTCTGGATCGGGCGCGGGCTGGGCACGAGGATGTTGCGCGCGCCAGCCTCGAACATGCAGAGGAAGTTCACCGTGAAGGCGAAGATGTGATAAAGCGGCAGCGCGGTCAGCACCACCTCCTTGCCGTCCTCGAGGTGGCTCGCGACCATGGCGCGCATCTGGGCCAGGTTCCACAGCAGGTTGCCGTGGGTGAGCATCGCGCCCTTGGCCACGCCGGTGGTGCCGCCGGTGTACTGCAGCAGCGCCAGGCTGTCGTGCGTGAGCGGGGCCCACCACGCGCGCACGTCGCCGCCGGCGGCCGCGCCCTGCGCCAGCGCCTGCGGCAGCGCCGTGAAGGCCACGCCGTGCCGGGGGATCTGGCGGTTCCAGTAGTTCATCACCGCGTGCACGATGCCGCCCACCACCGGCGGGAAGAACTCCGGCACGCGGGTGATGACGACGTGCTTCACGTCGGTGTGCGGCAGCGCCTGCTCGAGCTTGTCGGCGAACATGTCGACGACGACCACCGCCTTGGCGCCGCTGTCCTTGAACTGGTGCGCCATCTCGCTGGCGGTGTACAGCGGGTTGGTGTTCACGGCCACACAGCCGGCCTTGAGCACGCCCAGCAGCGCCACCGGGTAGGCAAGGCAGTTGGGCATCTGGATGGCCACGCGGTCACCGGCCTGAAGGCCCAGCACCTGGCGCAGGTAGCGCGCGAAGTGGTCGCTCTTCTCGTCGACCTCGCGGTAGCTGAGCGAGCCGTACATGCCGTTGGGCATGACGGTGGTGAAGGCCGTCTGGCCCGCAAACCGCGCCGCCGCGGCCTGGGCCATGGCCGGCAGGCTGGCCGCCGCCGGGGGCGGAAGATCGGCCCGGATGTGGGCACCGTACTGGCCGAGCCAGAGCCTCAGGTCGTAGGGGCAGATCGCGTCCATGAAGCTCCCGTCAGTGCGGCCTCGAAGCTGCAGATGCAGGTTGAAGGCCTGCGAGATCGCGAACCTCGGGCGTGAACCCGCTGCTGTCGAACAGATTTAGGTGTTGAGCATGTCCGCCCAGATGTTGTCCGCCCAGCTCAGGGCGTAGCGGCCCTCGAGCTGGTTGGCCGCGGCGCTGACGCCGCCCGAGCCCGGCACGGTCTTGAAGGTCTTGTCGGCGGCGTCGTACTGGTGGACGCTGGCCACGTGGACGACGTCGGTGCGCGTGACGAAGCTGTAGCAGGTATTCATCACCACCGGCGTGGGGCTCACGGCCTCGCCCTTGAGCAGCTGGATGATCGCCGCCGCCGCCACCTTGGCGTGCTGGTTGGCCATGTGGCCGCTCTTGGGCATGGCCGGCGCGCTGAAGGTGGCGTCGCCCAGCACGTGCACGCCCGGCACGGCCATGCTCTCCATGGTGAGCCAGTTCACGCCCACCCAGCGGTTGTTCATGTTCACCAGGCCCGCGGTGTTGCGCGCCAGGTCGCCGGCGCGCTGTGCCGGGATGACGTTGAGCACGTCGGCCCGGACATCGTCGAACTCCAGCTTGGCCACGAGCTGGCTACCCTGGGTGGAGACCTCGCGCACCTCGTTGTTGGCGCGGTACTCGAGGATGCCCTCGTAGTGCTGCTTGAAGGCACGCTCGAACAGGGCCTTCTTGCTCTGCACCTCGGGGTTGGCGTCGAGCACCAGCACCTTGGACTTCGGCTTGGCCTCCTTGAAGTAGCTGGCCACCATGCAGGCGCGCTCATAGGGCCCGGGCGGGCAGCGGTAGGGCACCTTGGGGATGGTGATCGCGAACACGCCGCCGTCTGGCATGGCCTCGAGCTGCTTACGCAGCGCCACCGTCTGCGGCCCCGCCTGCCAGCCGTGCAGCACGCGGCCGCTGTCGAGCTGGGCCTGCAGGCCGCCGGTCTGCTCGGTCATGAAGCCGATGCCGGGGCTCAGCACCAGGCGGTCGTAGGGCAGCTCGCTGCCGTCCCGTAGCCGGACCATCTTCGCGGCGGCGTCGATGACCGTGACCTCGCCCTGCACCAACTTCACGCCCAGGGCCCGCAGGCCGCCGTAGCCCCGCGTGATGCGGTCCATGCCGGCGTGGCCGCCGATGACGTAGTTGCTGATCGGGCAGGACACGAACTCGGCGTTGCGCTCGACCAGCGTGACGTCGACGTTGCCGCCCCACATCTTGAGGTAGCGCGCCGCGGTGCTGCCGCCGAAGCCGCCGCCGACCACGACCACGCGGCCGATGGACGGGCCGTCCATCGTGGCGCAGCCGGCCAGGCCCAGCGTGGCGATGCCGCCCAGGGCGGCGCCGGCGCCCAGCAGGCGGCGGCGGGAAGGATGCAATGCGTTCGTCATGGTGGGCGTCTCCCTCAGTTGGCGGGCTTCTGGGCCGCGAAGTGGGCGGCGATCAGCCGGATCTGTTCGTCGGTGTAGCCCTTGACGATCTGGTGCATGATGGTCGCAGGCAGGTTGCCGGCCCGGTAGTCGGCCATCGTGGCGATGAGCTTGTCGGCGGGCAGGCCGGCCAGCGGCCTCATGTCGCCGCGCGCGTTGCCGTTGGTGCCATGGCAGTTGGCGCAGGTGGCGGCCAGGTTGCGCGCCAGCACCATGTCGGGTGCGGTGGCCTGCGCCTGGGCCACCGCAGGGGTGGCCAGGGAGCTCAGGGCGATCAAGGCGGCCGCCAGGGCCGACAGGGCGATAGGTGGGATCACGTCGACAACTCCTCAGGCAACGAGGGCGCCGGGCTTGCGGCACCCGGTTAAGGGGTGGATGAGCGGAAACAGGGTGATTGTGCTTCGTCCCCGGGCCCGGAAGCCCTTCGCGGCGTTGCGCGGCCGGATCGACTTGCAAGAGCCGGGGTGTGAGCCGTTAATATCCATCCATGCGAATGTACGGTTTCGGCAGTCGGCGCGAGGCTGTGGAGGCCCCCTCGGGTGATGCCGGCGTGCCGACCGTTACCGTGGGCTCAGAGGCTGTGCATGAACCCCGCGCGTCCGAGCGGCGCGCCAGGCGTCGCTGGAACGAGGCGCAAACCGCAGCCCTATCGAGTGATATGGCGAGTATTTGTAACGAAGTGCCGGCGGCGCCTGGCGTGACGAGCGGGCGTGTCGGATTCGTTCACAGCCTCTCAGCCGGCGTGGGCCGCCGCCCCCTGCTGGCCGCGTTGGCCTGCATGGCAGCCGGCCGCGCGGGGGCGGCGCGCGCCGCCCCCGCGCGGCCGGGCGATGCCGTGACCTGGCCCGCCGTGCGGCTGCTCGACGGCCGCACGCTCGACGCCGCCCATTGGCAGGGCCAGGTGGGCGTGGTGGTGTTCTGGTCCACCACCTGCCCGTTCTGTCGCCGCCACAACCAGCACGTCGATAAACTGCACCGCGCCGCACAAGCCACCGGCGCGCCGCTGCGCGTGCTGGGCGTGGCGCGCGACCGCGATGCCGCCGTAGTGCAGCGCTACGCCCAGGCCCAGGGCTACGGCTTTGCGATCACCCAGGACGTGGCGCCGCTGGCGGCCGCCCTGGCCCCGCGCAACGTGATCCCGCTGACCGCTGTGGTTGGCCGCGACGGCCGACTCGCGCAGGTGCTTCCCGGCGAGATGTTCGAGGAGGACGTGATGGAGCTGCTGGACCTGGCCCGCGCCGCCCCCAGGGCCCGCTCATGACACAGGCCAGACACCCCGGCACCGCCCACGCAGCGGCCGACGAATCCGACCCCGTGTTCGACTCGGCGGCCGAGCTGTTCCGGCTGCTGTCCACGCCCATCCGGCTGAAGATCATCAGCGCGCTGTGCAGCCACGAGAAGAACGTCTCGCAGCTGCTGGCCGAGATCGACACCACGCAGCCCAACATGAGCCAGCACCTGGCCACGCTGCACCGGGCCGGCGTGCTCACGCGCCGGCGCGACGCCACGCAGATCTTCTACCGCATCGGCAGCCAGCGCGCCGCCACGCTGTGCCGCGCGGTGTGCACGCAGATCGCCACCGAGTTCGACGGCGGGGCTGGGCCGTCGCCGTCCGAGCGCCTGGCGCCGCTGACGGCCCATGGGCGCGACAGAGCCTGAATTGGCGGACTTGGCGGCGGTTTCGGGGAGTGGGGAGGAGCGGGCGCTCCCTAGGGCCTTGGCCGGACAGAAAGGTCAGGGTTTGCTGATTAGATGAAATTGGGCCTTGATGAACATATCGACACCCTTGCGGGTAGCGGCCAAGGTGGGCGAATCAGCGTCAAGCAACTTAATCCTGGCGCGCAAGTGATCTCCGCGAAGCCTGGCGTCATCAGCAAGCAACATCCGATCCCCTGCCCTGTCCTGGTCCCACAAATCCATTAATCGCTGAAACAGGTTAGCGCGATTCACCTCTACCGGCTTTGCAGCTTCCGAGCCAATCCGGCTCAGCAGGACGAGACGCACCGCATCGCCCACGGGTAACCGGCGGTCCAAATCCGTTGGACCTATCTGGGCTTTCAGTTGGGCAGCCTTGTCCCCCAGGATTTCTCGCAGCGCATTGGAAATCTCCCTGGGGGTTGCGGGCTTTCGCAGCGCCTGCGGGACCAGTTGGGTAGGCCGCGGCGTAACCGCGCCTGACCAGCTTTCGGCAGGAACGGGGGGCGTCGCGGAGACGATAGGGCGAACGGAGCCTGACATGGAAGACCTTCCCTGCTTGAATGACAGCCACCACTCCCTGATGGCCGAACGCTGAAAGAGGGACGCTGCAACCGCGCCCCAATTGTCGGAAGGGCAGCGCGGCCCGGCAAGCTGAGGCCGCCCTAGAGGCACCCGATTCGGGGGGTCACCGCGCGGCAGTCGAAGGCGGCAAGGCCACGCGCTACACCCGCCCCACCGGGGCCATGCCGCAGGCGCGCGCCAGCAGCGTGGTCGGAAACAGCGCGATGGCGGCATCGTGGGCCTCGGCGGCCTCGTTGAAGCGCTGCCGCGCATAGGTCAACCGGGGCTGCGCGCTGGTCCAGGCGGCCAGCAGCGGTGCGACCCCGGCGTCGACGCGCAACTCGGGCTGCTGCTCCACCAGGGCCAGCAGCCGCGTGGCCGCACCACCCAGCGCGGCCTCGGCGGCCTGCCATTGCCGCGCCAGCGTGGCGTCCAGCGGGCGCGCGCCCAGCGCGGCGCTGGCCTGGCGCGACTGCGCGGTCGCGGCCAGGAAAGCGTCGAGCGCACCCTGCTCGGCCGCCATCGGCCGGCGCAGCAGCGCCACCAGCGGCTCCACCGCGGCGTCGCGGGGCTGCAGCGCCTCGGTCAGGCGCTGCCAGGCCGCGGCGAGGTCGTCGCGCAGGGCGATCAGGCGGTTGTTCGCGCCCACCACCCAGAACAGCAGCAGCGCCCCCAGCGCCAGCGCCAGCCAGCCCATGGCGTGCTCAGCCGCGCACCTCGCCCTGCCCCAGCACCACCCACTTCATCGACGTCAGCCCCTCCAGGCCCACGGGCCCACGGGCGTGGAACTTGTCGGTGCTGATGCCGATCTCGGCGCCCAGCCCGTACTCGAAGCCGTCGGCGAAGCGCGTGCTGGCGTTGACCATCACGCTGGCAGAGTCCACCTCGCGCAGGAAGCGCATGGCGTTGGGGTGGTTGGTGGTGAGGATGGCATCGGTGTGGTGCGAGCCGTGCGTGTTGACGTGCGCGATGGCCTCGTCGAGCGAGTCCACCACCTTGATGCTGATGATGGGCGCCAGGTACTCGGTGGCCCAGTCCTCCTCGGTGGCCGGCCGCACCTTCGGCAGGCCGGCGAGCAGCGCCGCGGCGCGCGGGCAGCAGCGCATCTCCACGCCCTTGGCCGCAAACACCGCGCCGATGCGCGGCAGGAAGGCCGGCGCCTGCGCCGCGTGCACGAGCAGGCTCTCGGCGGCGTTGCACGGGCTGTACTTCTGCGTCTTGGCGTTGTCGGTCACGCGCAGCGCGAGCTCGAGGTCGACCTCGCCATCGACATAGACATGGCAGTTGCCGTCGAGGTGCTTGATGACGGGCACGCGGGCCTCGGCGCTGATGCGCTCGATCAGGCCCTTGCCGCCGCGCGGGATGATCACGTCCACGAACTGCGGCATGGCGATCAGCGCACCCACAGCGGCGCGGTCGGTGGTGGGCACCAGTTGCACGGCGTCTTGCGGCAGGCCGGCCTCGGCCAGCGCGGCGTGCACGAGTGCGGCCAGCGCGCGGTTGCTGTGCACGGCCTCGGAGCCGCCGCGCAGGATGCAGGCGTTGCCGCTCTTGATGGCCAGGCTCGCGGCCTCGATGGTGACGTTCGGGCGGCTCTCGTAGATCATGCCGAACACCCCGAGCGGCACGCGCATCTGGCCGACGCTGATGCCGCTGGGACGGCGCTTCACGCCGGTGATCTCGCCGATGGGGTCGGGCATGGCCGCGATCTGCTCGCAGCCCTCGGCCACCGTGGCCACGACGGCCGGGGTGAGCCTGAGCCGGTCGACCAGGGGCTCGGCCAGGCCGGCGGCGCGGGCGGCGGCCAGGTCCTGTTCGTTGGCCGCGGCCAGCGCCGGGCCGGCCTCGCGAAGCCGGCGCGCCAGCGCGCGCAGCGCGGCGTCCTTGGCCGCGGTGGGCGCCGCCGCCATGCGCGTGGCGGCGGCTCGGGCGGCGGCGCCGAGGGCGCCCATCAGCGCGCCGATGTCGTCGATCGCATTCATGGTCGGATTGTCTCAGCCTGTGCCGGCGGCAGAGCTGTCGCTGGCGAACCTCAGCTCTTGACGGCCTTCTTCGCCGGCGCCTTGCCGGCCGCCGGCTTGCGCTCGGGCCGCGGCTCGAACTCGAAGCCGACCTTGCCCTCCTTCGCGTCCCACGCCAGGTAGGCCTTGAAGGCGCGCCGCGTCTTGTTCGACACGAAGCCCTGCAGCAGCGAGGTCTTGCCAGTGGCCAGCAGCTTCGTGAACTCCTCGTGCGACACCGGCTGCTGCAGGATGATCTTGCCGCTCTTGAAGTCGCAGGTGACGTGCGCGCCCACCGCGTGCTCGCAGACGTAGTTCGTGCCGTGCTCGTAGACGCGGCCCTTGCACTTGGGGCAGGCGCCCAGACTCTCCTGGCCCGAAAAGTCGACCGGCTCGCCGTCGGCCTGCGCCTGGCGCTCGTCGTCGCCGAAGTCGAACTCCAGCTTCCAGTTGGCGATGTCGGCGTCGTGCACCAGCTTCAACTCGGCCGTGAAGGGCCAGCCGGCCTTGCTGCGGAAGCCCTCCAGCGGGCCGATGGCCTTGTCGCGGATCAGGCCCTCGGCCTCGGCGAACTCGAAGGCGCGGCCGGCCGGGATCTTGGTGATGGAAAAGCCGCAGCCCTCGGCCGCGCCGTCGGTGCCGGCGCAGGCGAAGCGGCGGTAGTTCTCCTTGACCACGCCGCCGCAGTTGGGGCACGGGACGGCGAGCGTGGCGTAGTCGCCGGGGATGGTGTCGCGGTCGTACTCCTTGGCCTTCCTGACGATGCGCTCGGCCATCTGCGCGATCTCGCCCATGAAGGCGTCGCGGCTGAGCCGGCCGTGCTCCATCTCGGCGAGCCGGTACTCCCACTGGCCGGTGAGCTCGGGCTTGGTGAGGTCCTCGATGGCCAGGCCGCGCAGCAGCGTCATCAGCTGGAAGGCCTTGGCCGTGGGCACGAGCTCGCGGCCGTCGCGCAGCATGTATTTCTCGTTGATCAGGCCCTCGATGGTGGCGGCGCGCGTGGCCGGGGTGCCCAGGCCCTTCTCCTTCATCGCGTCGCGCAGTTCCTCGTCGTCGATGAGCTTGCCCGCGCCCTCCATCGCGCTCAGCAGCGTGGCCTCGGTGTAGCGCGCCGGCGGGCGCGTCTTCTGCGCCAGCACCGCGACGCCCTCCACCCGCACGAGCTCGCCCGGCGCCACCGCCACCAGGTTGGCGTCGTCGTCCTGCGCCTCCTTGCCGTACACCGCCAGCCAGCCGGGATTGACCAGCACCTTGCCGTTGGTCTGGAAGCGATGCTCGGCACCGGCCGCCTTCACGGTGCTGGTGCGCGTGGTCACCATGAACTCGGCGCTCGGGTAGAACACTGCGATGAAACGCTTGACGACCATGTCGTAGAGCTTGAGCTCGATCTCGGTGAGCGACTTCGGCGCCTGCAGCGTGGGGATGATGGCGAAGTGGTCCGACACCTTGGCGTTGTCGAACACGCGCTTGACGGGCTTCACGTAGCCGTCGTTGAGGCTCTTGCGCGCGTGGCCGCTGAGCTCGCGCAGCGGGCCGGGCAGGTCCTCGTCGGCCAGCATCTCCAGCGTGTTCTTCACCGTGCCCACGTAGTCCTCCGGCAGCGCGCGGCTGTCGGTGCGGGGGTAGGTCAGTACCTTGTGCTTCTCGTACAGCGCCTGCGCGATCGACAGCGTGGTCTTGGCGCTGAAGCCGAAGCGCGAGTTGGCCTCGCGCTGCAGCGTCGTCAGGTCGTACAGCAGCGGGCTGGCCTGCGTGCTGGGCTTGGCCTCGTCGGTCACGCTGGCCGGCTGGCCGCGCACGGCCTGCTCGATGGCGCGGGCGGCGGCCTCGTTCCACAGGCGGTCGACGCGCGCGTCGGGGTCGTCGCCCTTGCGGAAGGCGGGGTCGAGCCATTTGCCCTCGTAGGGGCCGGCCTGGGCGTCGAACGTGGCCTTCACCTCCCAGTACGGCCGGCTCACGTGCTTGCGGATCTTCTCCTCGCGCTCGACCACGATGGACAGCGTCGGCGTCTGCACCCGGCCCACGGTGGTCAGGAAGAAGCCGCCGTCGCGCGAGTTGAAGGCCGTCATCGCGCGGGTGCCGTTGATGCCCACCAGCCAGTCGGCCTCGGAGCGGCTGCGCGCGGCGTCGGCCAGGCCGCGCATCTGCTGGTCGGTGCGCAAGCGCTCGAAGCCCTCGCGGATGGCCTGCGGCGTCATGCTCTGCAGCCACAGCCGGCTGACGGGCTTGGCCGTGCCCTTGTCGCCGAAGGCGTACTGCAGGATGAGGCGGAAGATCAACTCGCCCTCGCGCCCGGCGTCGCAGGCGTTGATGATGGCGCTCACGTCCTTGCGCTTGGCTAGGCGGACCACGGCGTTCAGGCGCGTCTTGGCCTTGTCGATGGGCGCCACGTCGAAGTGCGGCGGCACCACCGGCAGGTTGGCAAAGCTCCACTTACCGCGCTTGACGTCGTAGTCGTCCGGGGCCTTGATCTCCACCAGGTGGCCCACGGCGCTGGTGACGACCCAGCGGTCGTTCTCGAAGTGGTCGGCGTGCTTGTCGAACTTGCCATCGGCGCTGCCCAGGGCGCGCACGATGTCCTGCGCCACGCTGGGCTTCTCGGCAATGATGATGGTCTTGGTCATGGTCCTGTCGTGTTCCCGGGCCTGCGGGCGGCTCCCTACAATGCGCCGCCCCTCGCGTATGTGCGTACGCGCGCGCACCCGCATGATTTCAATGTACCGAATGAAAAAGACCCCGCAAGCCCGCCCCGCCGCCAAGGCCGCCGCCCCTGCGGGCCGCCGCATCCAGGTGCGCCGCAGCGGCGTACACGGCAAGGGCGTGTTCGCGCTGCGGCCCATCGCCGCCGGCGAGCGCATCATCGAGTACACGGGCGAGACGATCACCTGGCCCGAGGCGCTGCGCCGCCACCCGCACGACCCCACGGACCCGCACCACACCTTCTACTTCAGCCTCGACGACGGCAGCCACGTCATCGATGCCAAGTTTGGCGGCAACGCCGCGCGCTGGATCAACCACGCCTGCGAGCCCAACTGCAAGGCCGAGGAGACCGACGACGGCCGCGTGTTCATCCACGCGCTCCGCGATCTCTCGCCGGGCGAAGAGCTGTTCTACGACTACGGCCTGGTCATCGACGAGCGCTACACGCCCAAGCTGAAGAAGCAGTACGAGTGCCGCTGCGGCAGCCCGCGCTGCCGGCGCACGATGCTGGCACCCAAGCGCTGAGGCGTACCCCCGCAGGCCGCCGCAAGACCACCGCATGGACGCGCCCTCCGCACCGGCCGCCGCCCCAGCGCATGGGCGCTGGAGTGTGGACGCGCTGATCGCGCAGCTTCAGCCGGTGCTGCCGGGCGTCGAAGTCGAAGTGGTGCCGCGGCTGGACAGCACCAACACGCGGCTGCTCGAGCGGGCCCGGCTGGCCGGCGGTGACCGCGATGCGCCCATCACCAGCACCGGCGCGTTCGACGGTGTTGGCGACGGCACGACCCCCACGCCGCTGGGGCGCCGCGCCGCCGACCTCGTGCCCGGCCTGCTGGTGGCCGAGGAGCAGACTGCCGGCCGCGGCCGCCTGGGACGCGGCTGGCGCAGCGCACTGGGGCGGTCGCTGACCTTCTCGCTGGGGCTGCCGATGGCGCCGGCGCACTGGGGCGGCCTGTCGCTCGCGGTCGCCGTGGCGCTGGCCGAGGCGCTGGAGCCGGAGCCCGCGACGCCCCGGCTCCTCTTGAAGTGGCCCAACGACCTGTGGCTGCGCGACGCCGCGGCCCCTGCCGGCGGCCGCAAGCTCGGCGGCGTGCTCATCGAGACCGTGGCCGTGAGTCGCCACCGCAGGGTGGTGGTGGGCGTGGGCCTGAACGTGCTGCCGCTGCCGCAAGGGGCTGAGCCCGCCTCGGCTCTGGCCCACGGCTATGCCAGCCTGAGCGAGATCGACGTTATGGCCAGCGCACCGAAGGCTCTGGGCGCCGTGGCGCTGCCGCTGGCACAGGCGCTCAGGCGCTTCGAGCGCGAGGGCTTTGCGCCCTTCGCGGCCGGCTATGGCGCGCGCGACCTGTTGCGGGGCCGCGCCGTGGCCGTGCAGGGCGCGCCCCCCCTGGAGGGCACCGCCGAAGGCGTGGACTCGCAGGGCGCGCTGCGCGTGCGCGACGGCGACCGGGTGCACCTCGTCGTCAGCGGCGAGGCCAGCGTGCGCCTGACGCCCGGCCCGCCAGGTGGCACGGCCTGACGCCGATGTTGCGCGCCCTGGTCGTGCTGCTGCTGCTGGCCAACGGCCTCTACTTCGCCTGGACGAAGGGTTGGCTGGGCGCACCGCCGCGACACGCCGAACGCGAGCCGCAGCGGCTGGCCGAACAGGTCTCGCCCGAGGCCGTCACGGTGCTGCCTCCGAAGGGCGCCAGCGCCGCGTTGCAGGCCGCGCGCGACGCCGCCCGGGTGTGCCTGGAAACGGCCCCGCTGCCGCCAGTCCAGCTCGGCACCGCCGAGCTGAGCCTGCGCGAGGCGCTGGTGCCGGCAGACGCCGTGCAACGCGAGGCCGTCTCCGAGAAGGGGCCGTGGATCGTCTTCGGCGGCCGCTACCCCGATGCCGGCCCGCGCAGCGCGCGCGAGGACGAGTTGCGCCGCCTGGGCCTGAGTTTCGAGCGGCTGAACAGCCCGCCCGAGCTGGCGCCGGGCTTCGTGCTCTCGCGCCATGACACCCGCGAGGCCGCCGAGGCCTGGCTGGCCGAGAAGGCGCCGCGCACGCTGAAGGGCGCCCGCGTGGCGTCGTCGCCGGGCCGCGGCGAGGGCACCGTGTTGCGCGTGCCGCGTGCCGCGCCCGAACAGGCCGAGAAACTGGCCGCGGCGGGCTTCAAGCCCTGCGAAACCGCGCGCTGACCCGGCTGGTGCCCAGCACCAGCACGGCCAGCAGCAACCCGGCCATCCAGCCGGCCGTCACGCCGCCGCCGCCGGAGTCGCCACCGCCCGGCGAACCCCCGCCGGACGCGCCCGTGCTGCGCACGACGATGGCCAGCTCTCCGGCCGTGCTGGCGCTGCTGCTGTCGACCACGGTCAGGCGCACGCGCACCGTGCCCGCGCCAGTGGTGGGCAGCTGGGCCGTGGCGCCGCTGGTGGCGCCGCTGAAGGCGCTGGCGGCGCCACCGCCGTCGAGCAGCTGCCACAGGTAGCTGGCGGGTGTGGCGCCGCCGCTGCCCGTGACGAACAATTCCAGCATCTGGCCGGCCACCGGGTCGGCGTTGCGCAGGCCGATGGTGGCGCCCGTGCCCGGAGCCGCCAGCGCGGCCGCCGCCTGGACGGCGGCCCCGGCGTCCAACATGCCGGCGCCGCACAGAGCGGTGGTGCAGTAGCACTGGCCGCTGCTGGTCGTCACGCCGCTGCCGCACACCGGCACGGGGGTCGCGTCGCCCGGCCCGTTGTCGGCGCCGCTGGTGGGGAAAGGCCGCGCCGTGTCCTTCATCAGCAACACGAGCTCGGCCGGCGCCAGCACCGGGTTGCGCGAGGCCATCAGCCCGGCGACCGCCGCCACCAGCGGCGACGCGAAGCTGGTGCCCACCGTGATGTCGTAGCTGGTGGACCAGGCCGACGACAGCGGCTGCTGGCTGCCGGTGTTGGTAGCGGCCAGGATGGGGTACAGGCACGGCGTGCCGGGGGTCACGTTGATGCAGTTGCCGCCCGGCGCCGCGATGCCGATCTCCGGCCCCATGTCGGAGAAGCCCACCTTGCTGCCGACATGGCGCAGCGCCACGACGCCCAGCACGCCGCGGCAGTTGGCCGGCACGTTGACGGCGCCGCCCACGCTGTTGCCCGCCGCCGCCACCACCAGCACGCCGCGCGCGGTGATCTCGTCCACCGCCGCCTGGTAGGCCGCGCTGCAGGCCCCGCTGCCCCCGAGGCTGAGGTTGAGCACCCGGGCCGGGGTCGGGTTGGCGGGCACGCCGTCCACCGGCAGCCCGGCGGCCCAGCGCATGCCCGCGATGATGTCGCTGTCGGTGCCGTAGCACTTGCCCAGGACGCGCACCGGCAGCACGCGTACACCCGGCGCGGCCCCCGCCATGCCGCGGCCATCGTCGGTGGCGGCACCGACCAGGCTGCTGGTGGCCGTGCCGTGCCAGGAGCTGCTCGACGCGTCGCAGCCGGTGAAGGTGCCGCGGCCGGCCTCGGCGGCACTCACCCAGTCGCCGGGGTCGCTGGGGTCGGCGTCGCGGCCATCGCCATCGTTGGCCACGGTGGCGTTGCTCACGAAGTCGTAGCCCGACAGCAGGCGTGTCGTGAGGTCGGGGTGATCGAAGTGCACGCCGGTGTCCAGCACCGCGACGACGACGCCGGCGCTGCCGCGCGTGCGCGCCCAGGCGGCCTCGATGTCGATGGACGAACGCACGCTGGCGGTGGGCGCGCGCAGGTACCACTGGCCGCTGGCGGGGCCGTCCTGCAGCGCGCTGCCGTTGCTGCGGCGCTCGGTGCTGCTGGCGGGGTACAGCGGGTCGTTCGGCGCCGTCACGAGGCGCTTGCGGCCGTTGGGCTGGGCGTAGGCCACGTCGGGGTCGGCGGCCAGGCGGCGCGCCAGCGTGACGGCGTCCATGCCCTCTGCGCGGAGCACCTGTGCGCCGCGGCCCACGGCCGGGCCGGCCTGCAGCGCACGGCCCAGGCGCAGGCCCAGGCGGTCGGCGCGCTGCTGCAGCACGCGCTGCGCCTGCGCCGCGGCGACCCGCTCGGCCATGGGGTGCCAGCGCAGCACCTCGGCGCCGGGCTTGAAGCCGACGATCACCTCGGCAGCCGGCGCCGCCCGGGCGGGTGGCGCGGCTGCGGCCAGCAAAAAGGCCGCCAGGGCGGCGGCCAGCTTCAGGGCGATCGAGGGGGTGGGCGCGGCGCTCATCGCCGCAGTGTAGGAGCCCGTGGCCGGCCGCGGCACGCAGGCCCGCGTCGCGCCGTGACGCATCGCGCAGGCCGGCCGCGGCCGGGAGGCGTCACCTCGACGCCATCACGCGCACCATCTCGAGCACCTTGTTCGAGTAGCCCCACTCGTTGTCGTACCAGGCCACGACCTTGACGAAGGTCTTGTCCAGCGCAATGCCGGCGTCGGCGTCGAACACGCTGGTGCAGGGCTCGCCGCGGAAGTCGGTGGCCACCACCTTGTCCTCGGTGTAGGCGAGCACGCCCTTCATGGGGCCGGCGGCGGCGGCCTTCATCGCGTTGCAGATGTCGTCCCAGCTGGCTTCGTTGACCAGCTCGGCCGTCAGGTCGATGACGGACACGTCGGACGTGGGCACGCGGAAGCTCATGCCGGTGAGCTTCTTGTTGAGCTCGGGGATCACCACGCCCACGGCCTTGGCCGCGCCGGTGCTGCTGGGGATGATGTTCTCGAGGATGCCGCGTCCGCCGCGCCAGTCCTTGTTGCTGGGGCCGTCGACCGTCTTCTGCGTGGCGGTGGCGGCGTGCACGGTGGTCATCAGGCCGCGCTTGATGCCGAAGCTGTCGTTGAGCACCTTGGCCACCGGGGCCAGGCAGTTGGTGGTGCAGCTGGCGTTGCTGATGATGGCCTGACCGGCGTAGGTCTTGTCGTTGACGCCGTAGACGAACATCGGCGTGTCGTCCTTGCTGGGCGCGCTCTGGATGACCTTCTTCGCGCCGGCGTCCAGGTGCTTCTGGCAGGTGTCCTTGGTGAGGAACAGGCCTGTGCTCTCGACCACGATGTCGGCGCCGACCTCGCCCCAGGCCAGCAGGGCCGGGTCCTTGTGGGCCGTTAGGCGGATACGCCGGCCGTTGACGACGAGCGTGCTGCCGTCGACGGCGATCTCGCCCTTGAAGCGGCCGTGCACGCTGTCGTACTTGAGCATGTAGGCCAGGTAGTCGGGCTCGAGCAGGTCGTTGATGCCGACGACCTCGATGTCGGAAAAGTTCTGCACGGCGGCGCGGAACACCATGCGGCCAATGCGGCCGAAGCCGTTGATGCCGACGCGGATGGTCATGGGGATCTCCTGGGGTTTGCTGCGGATGTCGAAAGGGTTCAGCGGCCCAGCACGGTACGCACCACCGCCACGACGTTGTCGGCGGTGAGCTTGAAGTGCCTGAACAGGTCGCCGGCCGGGGCGCTCTCGCCGTAGGTGTCGATGCCCACCACGGCGGCGCAGCCGTACTTCCACCAGCCGCCCGTCACGCCGGCCTCCACGGCGACGCGCGGCAGGCCGTCGGGCAGCACGTTGCGCTTGTAGGCCACGCCCTGGCGGTCGAAGGCGGTGGTGCTGGGCACGCTGACCACGCGCACCGCGATCTTCAGCGCGGCCAGCGCCTCCTGCGCCTTCAGCGCCAGCTGCACTTCGGAGCCGCTGGCCAGGATCACGGCCTGCGCCTTCTTCTTCAGGCCCACCTCGGCCGGGTCGGCCAGCACGTAGGCGCCCTTGGCGATGTCGCCCAGGCTGGGCTTGGGCAGGTGCGGCAGCGCCTGCCGGCTGAGCAGCAGCGCGGTCGGCCGCGTGGCGCTGGCCAGCGCCATGGCCCAGGCGGCGGTGGTCTCGGCGCCGTCGGCGGGGCGCCAGACGTCGAGGTTGGGGATCAGCCGCAGGCTGGCCGCATGCTCCACGCTCTGGTGCGTGGGGCCGTCCTCGCCCAGGCCGATGCTGTCGTGCGTGAATACGTGCACCACGCGCAGCTTCATGAGCGCGGCCATGCGGATGGCGTTGCGGCTGTAGTCGCTGAACGTCAGGAAGGTGCCGCCGTAGGGGACGAAGCCGCCGTGCAGGGCCACGCCGTTCATGATGGCGGCCATGCCGAACTCGCGCACGCCGTAGTTGACGTGGCGGCCGCCGTTCGGCGCCCCCGCCTCGTCGAAGCGCAGCGCCGGGGTGTGCTTGGTGTTGGTGAGGTTGCTGCCCGTGAGGTCGGCGCTACCGCCCAGCAGCTCGGGCAGCGCGGCGGTGAAGACCTCTAGCGCGTTCTGGCTGGCCTTGCGGGTGGCCACCGACTCGGCCTTGTCGTGCGCGGCGGCGATGGCCGCGGCGGCCTGCGCCGGGAAGCCCTCGGGCAGCTGCCCAGCCAGCCGCCGCTGCAGCTGCGCCGCCAGCTCGGGGTGGGCCGCGGCATAGGCCTCAAAGCGGGCGGCCCAGTCGCCGTGGGCGGCGGTGCCCGCAGCCCGGGCGTCCCAGGCCTCGTAGGCGGCCTCGGGCACCACGAAGGGCCCGTGCGGCCAGTCCAGCGCCTCGCGCGTGAGCCGGATCTCGTCGGCGCCCAGCGCCTCGCCGTGCGCCTTGGCGCTGCCGGCGCGGTTGGGGCTGCCCTTGCCGATGGTGGTGCGGCAGATCACCAGCGTCGGCATGGTGGCGCTGTGGCGCGCCTGGGACAGCGCGGCGTCCACCGCGGCCACGTCGTGGCCGTCGACCGGGCCGATCACGTTCCAGCCCATGGCCGCGAAGCGCAGGCCGGCGTTGTCGGGGTACCAGGGCTCGATCGGGCCGTCGATGCTGATGCCGTTGTCGTCGTACACCGCCACCAGCTTGTTGAGCTTCCAGGCGGCGGCCAGCGCGATGGCCTCGTGGCTGATGCCTTCCATCAGGCAGCCGTCGCCCACCGCGACCCAGGTGCGGTGGGCGACGATCTCGTGGCCCGGGCGGTTGAACTCGGCGGCCAGCAGCTTCTCGGCCAGCGCCATGCCCACCGCGTTGGCCAGGCCCTGGCCCAGAGGGCCGGTGGTGGTTTCCACGCCGGGCGTGATGCCCACCTCGGGGTGGCCGGGCGTCTTGCTGTGCAGCTGCCGGAAGTGGCGCAGCTCGCTCATCGGCAGGTCGTAGCCGGTCAGGTGCAGCAGCGCGTACAGCAGCATGGAGCCGTGGCCGTTGCTCAGCACGAAGCGGTCGCGGTCGGGCCAGGCGGGATCGGACGGGTCGTGCCGGAGGTGTCGGCCCCACAGCGCCACGGCGATGTCGGCCATGCCCATCGGGGCGCCGGGGTGGCCGGAGTTGGCCTGCTGCACGGCGTCCATGGCCAGGGCGCGGATGGCGTTGGCCATCAGCGTGGACGAGCGGAGGGCTTCGGGGGCGGGGCTGGGCATCGGGGCGGCGCGCCACGGCGGCGCGGTGGTTCGGCGGTGAGCCGCGGATTCTAGGAGCCGCCCTGCGGCGCCCGGCCCGGCGCCGCCCGCGCCGCCCCCGGCACCGCCTCGACGAGGCGGCGGGTGTACGGGTGCTCGGGCGCCGTGAACAGGCGCTCCGGCGGGCCGGACTCGACGACGCGGCCGTCCTGCAGCACCAGCACCTCGTCGCACACCAGGTCGACCACCGCGATGTCGTGGCTGATGAACAGGTAGGCCAGGCCGTAGCGCTGCTGCAGCTCGCGCAGCAGGTTCAGCACCTGCGCCTGCACGCTCACGTCGAGCGCGCTGACGGGCTCGTCGGCGACGATCAGCCGCGGCCGCGTGACCAGCGCCCGCGCGATGGCGATGCGCTGGCGCTGACCGCCGCTGAACTCGTGCGGGTAGCGGGCCCCGTCGGCCGCCGACAGGCCCACGGCCTCCAGCGCCTCGGCGACGCGGGTGCGCTGCTCGGCGGCGGCGCCCTGCAGCGCGCGCAGCGGCTCGGCCACGGTCTGCAGCACGCTGCGGCGCGGGTCGAGCGAGCCGTAGGGATCCTGGAAGACCATCTGGAAGCCGGCGCGTGCACGCCGCAGCGCCGCGGCACCGAGCGCGTGCAGGTCGACGCCGTCGAAGAGCACCCGGCCCGCGCTGGGGCGCTCCAGCGCCATCACCAGCCGCGCCAGCGTGCTCTTGCCCGAGCCGCTCTCACCGACGATGCCCAGGCTGCGCCCGGCCTGCAGCTCGAAGCCCACCCCGGCCAGCGCCGCCACCTCCGGGGCCGGGGCGAGCAGGCTGCGCCGCGGCAGCCGGTAGCGCTTGTGCAGGTCCTCGACCTGCAGCAGCGGCGGCGTCATGCCGCGGCCACCGGCTGCACGCCGGCGCGCAGGCAGCGCGCGGCGTGGCCCTCGGCGCCGGGGAGGGCCTGCTCGGGCACGGCGGCGGCGCGGCAGTCGTCGCCCGCCAGGGGGCAGCGCGCGGCGAAGGCGCAGCCCGGCGGCATGGCGCCGAGCGGCGGCACGCGCCCCGGGATGGTGGCCAGCCGCGCGCCGCGCGGCAGCCCCACGCGGGGCCGCGCCGCCTGCAGGCCGCGCGTGTAGGGATGCGCGGGCGCGGCGAACACGGCCGCCGTGGGGCCGCGCTCGACGATCTCGCCCGCGTACATCACGTGCAGCCGGTCGGCGTGGTCGGCCATCAGGCCAAGGTCGTGGCTGATCAGCACCAGGCCCATGCCGTCCTCGCGCACCAGCCGCTGCATCAGCTGCAGCACCTCGCGCTGCAGCGTCACGTCGAGCGCGGTCGTGGGCTCGTCGGCCACCAGCAGCGCCGGCGAGCAGGCCAGCGCGATGGCGATGACGACCCGTTGGCGCTGCCCGCCCGAGAGCTGGTGCGGCCAGGCGTCGAGCCGGTCTCGGGCGCCGGGCATCTGCACGCGCTTAAGCAGCCGCAGCGCCTCGGCCCGCGCGGCCGCGCGGCCCAGGCCGCGGTGCAGGCGGAGCGGCTCGGCGATCTGCGCGCCCACCGTGTGCAAGGGGTTCAGCGCCGTCATCGGCTCCTGGAAGACCATCGCCACGCGGTCGCCGCGCAGGCGGCACCAGTCGCGCTCGGGCAGGCCGACGAGCTCCGTGCCCTCCAGCCGCATCGAGCCGCCGACGGTGGCGCCCTCGGGCAGCAGGCCCATCAGCGCCAGCGCGGTCAGGCTCTTGCCGCAGCCGCTCTCGCCGATCAGGCCCAGCGTCTGCCCGCGCTCGACGCCGAAGCTCAGCCCGCGCAGCGCCGGCAGGCGCCCGCCGGCCGTGGCCAGCGCGACGCGCAGGTCGCGAACCTCGAGCAGGGGCGGGCGGGTGTCGGGCACGGCGCCCGGCACGATAGCGCAGCGCCGGGCGGCGTCAGCCGCCAGCCATCTGCACGATCGCACCCGCCGGCAGCGCGCCGCTGCGGCGCGAGACCTCGCGGCCCTGCACGATCTTCACCAGCGTGGGGATGCTGCGGATGGCGAAGCGCTGCGCCAGCTGCGGGTTGGCGTCGGTGTCGACCTTGACGAGCAGCGCGTCCTGCCCCAGCTGCTGCGCGGCCTGCTTGAAGGCGGGCGCCATCATCTGGCAGGGGCCACACCAGGCGGCCCAGAAGTCCACGACCATGGGTCGGTCGGTGGCCATCGCGACGGCGTCGAAGTCGGCGTCGGTCAGGGCGAGCACCTGGCCGTCGAGCAGCGGCTGGCCGCAGCGGCCGCAGGACGGCCGCTCGTCGATGCGCGCGGCGGGAACGCGGTTGGTGGCACCGCAGTGCGGGCAGCTGGCGTGGAGGCGGGTGTCGTCGGTCATCGGCGGGACGTGGTGGCGCCGGCGAAGGCTTCAAGCCCTGCGCCTCAGGCTTGCGCCGCCAGCCGCTCGGCCACCGCGTCGCCCACGAAGCGCATGAAGGCCTTCACGCGCGCGGTGCCGCGCAGGTCGGGATGGGTCAGCATCCAGATCGGCACGTCCAGCGCCGGGATCACCTCGGACACCGCCACCAGCTCGGGCAGCCGCTCCTCCATGAAGGTGGGCAGCACGGCCACGCCGATGCCGGTGCGCAGCATGGCCGCGGCGGCGTTGAAGATGTCCACGCGCACGCGCACCTGCTCGGGCACCAGGTGCTCGCGCATCCAGCGGTCGTACACGCGGCCGGCGGCGTCGCGCTCGAAGGCCACCCAGGGCGCGTGGCGCAGCAGTTCGGGCAGCGGCGTCACCGCCTGCGGCAGCCCGGTGGCGCCGCGCAGCGCGTACACCTTGCAGTGGCTCATGCCCAGCTGCCGCCCCACCAGGTGCTCGGCCACCTGGGCCGACAGGCGCAGCGCCACGTCGGCCTGGCGCGCCGCGCCCCCGGGCGCTTCGGGCGGGCGGCGCGCCAGGTCCATCAGGAAGGCGTTCTCCACCACCTCGACCTCGATGCCCGGGTAGGCCCGCGAAAACGCGGCCAGCGGGCGCGGCAGCAGGTGCTCCATGGCCACAAAGGCGGTGGTCAGGCGCAGCACCCCGGTGAGCTCGCGGTCGCGTCCCAGGACCTGCCGCTCGATCTCCTCGGCCTGGTCGGCCATGCGGCGCGCCTGCGCCAGCACCGTGCGGCCGGCCTCGGTGGGGTGCCAGCCGCTGCGCGTGCGCTCGAACAGGCGCGCCCCCAGTCCGGCCTCGAGCACGTCGAGCCGGCGTTGCACGGTGGTGGCGTTGACGCCCAGCCGGCGCGCGGCCTCGGCCACCGAGCCGCCCTCGCCGATGGCCAGCGCGTGGCGCAGGTCGCTCCAGTCGAGTTGGGACATGGAATCGTGTCTCCGAGAGGATGGTTTTCTGCAATTTTGCAGTCAACGGATGCGATTGACAGAGTTGCCTGCGCTAGTGCGACTACCTAAAGTGCGGTTCCGTCTGCAGCTGCGCTTCGTTCTCCGACATGTCCCCGTCGCAACCGCCCCCGCTGCGCCTGCTGGAGCGCCCGCCGACACGGCCTGGCCGCACTCGGCGTGTGGCCACGCAGCCTGCGCCTTGGTGGACCCCGCAGGGTCTGCGCCGTCTGTGGCGGGCCTTTCGCGCGCCGGCCTGAGATTTCGCGGCTCAGGGGTCGCACCCCGCCGGCGGGCGGCCCGCCGGCGGGGTGCTGCCTAGAATCGGCCGATGCGCCTGACGAGTTCGCTGCAGCGGCTGCACCGCCTGGCCGCCGTGGCGCTGCTGGGCTTTGCCAGCGGCCTGCCGCTGGCGCTCACCGGGCAGGCCATGCAGGCCTGGCTCACTCTCGACGGCATCGACCTGGCCACCATCGGCTTCCTCAGCCTGGTCGGGCTGCCCTACACCTTCAAGTTCCTGTGGGCGCCGCTGATGGACCGCTTCGAGCTGCCCGCGGCCGTCGCGCGGCGCTGGGGTCGGCGGCGCGGCTGGCTGGTGGCCACGCAGCTGCTGCTGGCGCTGGCGCTGTGGGCGCTGGCGGGCAGTTCGCCGAGCGAGGGCATCCGCGCCTTCGCGGTGCTGGCGGTGGCGGTGGCCTTCCTGTCGGCCTCGCAGGACGTGGTGGTCGACGCCTACCGCACCGACCTGCTGCCGGCCGCCGAGCGCGGCATGGGCGCGTCGCTGGGCGTGATGGGCTACCGGCTGGCGATGATCCTGTCGGGCGGAATCGCCCTCATCTGGACCGACCCTGGCCAGGTCGCGGCCGGCCAGGGCTGGACGTGGCCCGAGGTCTACCGCTTCATGGCGCTGCTGATGGCCGGCGCGGCGGTGCTGTCGGCGCTGCTGCTGCCCTCGCTGGCGCCGCTGCCGCCGGCGCCGCCCACGGCCACGCCGCCGGCCAGCGCCGGGCGCGACCTGCGCGGCTTCGCCGCGGTGCTGCTGGCCGTGGCTGCCGGCTGGTGGCTGACCGACCGCTTCGGCACCGACATCGCCCGCGCGCTGGTGGGCCCGCTGCTGGAGGGCAGCAGCCTGCCCGCGCCGCTGCAGCGGCGCTGGATCAACCTGGTGGCGCTGCTGCTGGGCATCGGCTTCACGCTGCCGCTGGCGGCCTGGGCGGCGCGCCGGGCCGGCTTCACGACGCTGCTGTCGGGCCTGGAGAGCTACTTCAGCCAGAAGGGCGCCGCGGCCTTCCTGCTGTTCATCGTGCTCTACAAGCTCGGCGACGCCTTCGCTGGCAGCCTGATGACGGCCTTCCTGCTCAAGAGCATGGCCTACACCTCGGCCGAGGTGGGCGTGGTCAACAAGGTGCTGGGGCTGTGGATGACGATCGGCGGCGCGCTGCTGGGCGGGGCGCTGATGCTCAAGCTGGGCCTGTGGCGCTCGCTCATGGTCTTCGGGGTGCTGCAGCTGCTGTCGAATCTGGGCTTCTGGTGGCTGGCCAGTGCCGGGCCCGAGGGCAAGGGGGCGCTGCCCGGTCTCGTGCTGCCGGCCTTCGACTGGGGCTTCGTCGCGCTGGCCACGCCCACGCCGGTGGACGGCGGGCTGCTGCTGGTGGTGGCCTTCGAGAACATCAGCGGCGGCATGGGCACGGCGGCCTTCGTGGCCTTCCTGATGAGCCTGTGCAACCAGCGCTTCACAGCCACGCAGTACGCGCTGCTCAGCGCCTTCGCCAGCGTCGGCCGCGTGTGGGTGGGGCCGCTGGCGGGCGTGCTGGCCGAGAGCATCGGCTGGCCGCTGTTCTTCATCATCAGCACCGTGCTGGCGGTGCCGGCGCTGCTGATGCTGCAGTGGCTGCGCCGCGAGGTGGACGCGCTGGACGCGCCCGCGGCGGCCGGGGGCACCGGCTAGGCCCTGGCGGCCTGCAGGGTCTGGGGGGCCTTCCTAGAATGCCGGGCATGGACACCGAGGCGCCGCTGTCGTCGTTCCTGGACTGTCGCTGCCACTGGCCAGCGGACTCGCTGCGCTCGCCGGGGCGCAGACTGTTCACAGGCCTGGCCCTGGCTGCGGCCGCGGCACCGGCGCTGGCCAACATGCCCGAGTGCCGACGCTCGCGCGCGGCCTCGCTGGCGCCGGCCAGCTACGTCGAGAACATGGCGCAGCAGCAGTACGCGCAGATGCTGCGCCAGGCGCAGCAGCAGCGCGCGCTGGCCAGAGGCGGAGTGCAACTGGAGCGGCTGCGCCATATCGCGGCGCGCATGGTGCCCTTCACGCTCGCCTGCAACGAACGCGCGCGGCAGTGGCAGTGGGAGGTCAACCTGCTGGGCTCCGACCAAATCAACGCCTTCTGCATGCCCGGCGGCAAGATCGCCTTCTACACCGGCATCCTGGCGCGGCTGAAGCTCGACGACGACGAGGTGGCCATGATCATGGGCCACGAGGTCGCGCACGCGCTGCTCGAGCACGCGCGCGAGCGCATGATCAAGTCGGGCGGCACAGAGCTGCTGCTGCGCGGCGGCGCGGCGCTGCTGGGCCTGGGCAGCCTGGGCGACGCCGCCGCGGCCGGCGCCAGCCAGCTGCTGAGCCTGAAGTACAGCCGGGACGACGAGTCGCAGGCCGATGCCCTGGGTCTGGTCGTGGCGGCGCAGGCTGGCTACGACCCCAAGGCCGGCGTCACGCTGTGGCAGAAGATGGGCCGCGTCGGCGGCGACAAGCCGCCGCCCTGGCTGAGCACGCACCCGGCGGGCGACAAGCGCATCGCCAGCATCGAAGCGCGGCTGCCGCAGGTGCGGCCGGTGTTCGAGAGCGCGCCCAAGCCACCCAGGCGCTTCGGTCCGCCGGCGGGCTAGGAGCGCGGGCGGTGGAGATTTTCCGTGAGCCCGCACCGCCCGCCCTTGGCGCCGCCCGATGATCCGAGTCGAGGACATCCCCGCCCACCCCGACTACCGCCACGTCGCCACGCTGGCCGGCGTGGCGCACGACCTGCGCTACGCCGGTCCCAACAACTTCGCGGGCCGCAACCTCTACGGCCGCCTGGACTGCGCCTGGCTGCGCCGCGAGGCCGCCGCAGGCCTGGAGGCCGCCGCGCGCTGGTTAGCCCGGACACGCCCGGGCTGGCGACTGCTCGTGCTGGACGCGTTGCGCCCGCAGCGCGTGCAGGAGGCGATCTGGCTCGACGTGGCCGGCACCCCGGCGCAGGAGTACTTCGCCAACCCCGAGCGCGGCAGCATCCACAGCTATGGCATGGCCGTCGACCTGACCCTGCTGGGCCCCGACAGCCGCGAAGCCGACATGGGCAGCGGCTTCGACGAGATGAGCCGCCGCTCGCACCCGGCGCTGCACGCCGAGCTGCTGGCCGCAGGAGAGCTGACCCTGGCGCAGGTGAGCGCACGCGACACCCTGGCCGCCGCGCTGCGCGCCGGCGGCTTTGCCGGCATCGCCAACGAGTGGTGGCACTTCAACCACGGCGACTGCGATCGCGTGCGCCGCGAACTGCCGCGCGTCTTGTAGCGGCCCCGGCGGCGGCGCGGCGCCGTTGACCTCGGCCAAGGAGGCCTGGCGCGCGCAGCTGTGGAGGACAACGGGCTGCATGTCTCTCATCGTGGCGGGCGCCCCGGTTGTGCGCAGCGGGGCAGTGGCTTTGTGCTTCGCTGGCGCTCCCGCCGGGTGCGGAGGCGAACCGGGAGGGCAGGCCTGTGCCGGCTTCGGCGCTGCCGCCCGCTTCACCCACCTGATCAGGCGTTGCGCCCGCACCCCCAGCGCAGCAGCGCCGCCCGCAGGCGCTCGGCGTCAATGGGCTTGGTGAGGAAGTCGACCATCCCCGAGGCCAGCGCCTGCTCGCGCTCGCTCACCAGCGCAGCCGCCGTCAGCGCAATCACCGGCACCTGGCGGCCCGCGGACCGGCCGCGCAGCGCGAGCGTGGCTTCATGGCCGCTCATGCCAGGCATCTGCACGTCCATCAGCACCACATCGAAGGGCCGGGGCGCGGCGTCGAGCGCGGCCAGTGCCTCGGCGCCATCGACGGCCTGCGTGACGTGCACGCCCCAGCGTTCCAGCGTGGCCGTGGCCACCAGCATGTTCACGGCGTTGTCCTCCACCAGCAGCACGCGCAGGCCGGCCAGCGCCGCCGCCGCCGCCGCCGCCGCCGCGGCCTGGGCGGCGGCCTCGGGCGGTGGCAGCGGGATTGGCACATCGCTGGGGGCCAGCGGCAGGTCGGCCCAGAAACGGCTGCCAAGGCCCAGCTGGCTGGAGACCCCCACCTGCCCGCCCATCAGCATCGCCAGCTCGCGGCAGATCGACAGGCCCAGGCCCGTGCCCCCGAAGCGCCGCGTGGTGCTCTGGTCGGCCTGGGTGAAGGGCTTGAACAGCTCGGGCAGCACGTCGGGCGCAATACCGGGGCCGGTGTCCTCACATTCCAACCGCAGCAGGCCATCGGCACCGGACAGGCGCCGCGCCGAAAGCCGCACGAAACCGCGCTCGGTGAACTTGATGGCATTGGCCACGTAGTTGGTGACGATCTGGCGCACGCGCAGCGCGTCGCCGTGCACGCCCGGGCCGAGCGTCGGCTCGATTTCGAGCAGCAGCTGCAGGCCGCGCGGCTCGGCCAGCGTGCGGTAGGTGCGGGCCAGCGACTTCAGCAGGGCGTCGAGGTCGAAGGGCGCAGCATCGACGTGCAGGTGGCCAGCCTCGATCTTCGACAGGTCGAGGATGTCGGAGATGATGGCCGCCAGCGACTGCGCGCTGTCCTCGAGTTGCGCCAGATACTGCTGGCGCTGCGCCTCGGGCATGTCGGCGTCGCGCGCGAGCCGCGCCAGGCCCAGCAGTCCGTTGAGCGGCGTGCGCAGCTCGTGGCTGGTATTGGCCAGGAAAGCGCTCTTGGCGCGGTTGGCGGCCTCCGCGTCATCGCGCGCGCGGGCGAGCGCCGCCTCGAACTGGCGGCGCTCGGTCACGTCCTCGACGATCCACACCGTGCCGCCGGCCGCGGGCCGCTGGGCGTCGACGACACCGGCGCGCAGCCGCGCCAGGAAGCGGCTGCCGTCGCGGCGCTGCACCTCGCGCTCGACCTCCACCGTCTCGCCGCGCAGCAGCGCCGGGCCGATGAGGCGGCCGACCTCGGCGTAGTCGGCCTCGCTCTTCCAGACCACGGCGCCGCTTTGGCCGAGCAGGCTGCCCCCGGCCCAGCCAATCATGCGTTCGAACTCGGCGTTGGCGATCACGAAGCGCCGGTCGCGCGTGACGGCAATGCCGATGCCGACGTTGTCGAGGATGGCCGCGCGCTCCAGGCGCTCGCGCTCGCCCTCGCTGACGTCGCGGCCGTTGATGACCAGCATGTCGCGGCCCTCGAGGGTGAAGCGCGCGGCCGAGATCATCAGCGTGGCGACGCTGCCGTCGCGACGGCGAAAGGGCATCGGCAGGTCGGAAACCGCGCCTTCGCGCTTCAGCAGCCGCAGGAATCGCTCGCGCGAAGCGCTGCTGCTCCAGATGTCCAGCTCCAGCGAGGTGCGGCCCACGGCCTCGGGCTGCGTCCAGCCGCTGAAGCGCTCGAAGGCCGGGTTGACCATGTCGTAACGGCCCGTTGCCATGTCGCTGAGCGTGATGAGGTCCGGGCTGGTGTTGACGAGGTGGGTCAACGCAGCCTCGGACTTGCGCAGCGCCTGCTCGGCGCGGTGGCGCTCAGTGACATCGACGAACATCGACAGCACGGCCGACAAGCCCTGCAGGTCCACGCGCACGGCGGTGGCACTGATGATCACGGGGCGGCCCGCGGCCTGAAGCGTCAGCTCGGCCAGCGGCAGCCGTGTGCCGGCGGGCTGCTGCGAGAGCTGGTGCAGCCGCTCGCGCACCCGCTCGCGCTCACCGGCATCGGGGTAAAAGGACAGCAACGCCTGGCCGCGCAGGGTATCAATGCCGTCGTGGCCCAGCAGCCGCGCAGCGGCAGGGTTGGCGTCGACGATGCGGCCGTCCACATGGACCAGCAGCGGCAACGGCGCGTGGCGGAACAACACCTCGAAACGCGCGCGAGAGTCAGCCAGCGCGGAACGCGCGGCCTCCAGCGCCGTGACGTCGCGGGCCACGCCCCAGTAGCCGCGGAAAACCCCACCGGGGCCCAGACGCGGCTCGCCGCTGAGGAGGTAGTAGCGCCGCGCGCCGTCGCTGCGCCGCCAGCCCGCAGGAAGGTCGCGGAAGGGCCGGCGTGCCGCGAGGTCGGCTTCGAGCCGCTGGTGCACGGCGGGCTCCAACGACAAGCCGGGCAGGCTGTCGAAGCGGGTGCCCGCGGCGCGCGCCGCGTCCAGCACGCGCCAGTCGTGGTCATGGCGGCTTACCGTGACGATGCGCAGGTCTTCGTCGACTTCCCAGTACACGTCGGCCGCGAGGCCGAGCAACCGCCTGAAGCGCTGTTCGCGCCGCTCGGCGCTGTGCACCGCCTCTCGGATGCGGGCATGCAGCGCGCCGCCGGCAGCCACGGCCACGGTCAGCGCCACCCCCAGGCCGGCGGCCAGCGACGCCCAGGGCACGGGCTGCACGACGAGGTCGCCCGTGAACTGGGCCAGGCCGATGGCCACCAGCGACAGCAGCGCCATGCCGGCACCCGCGCCCCTGCCCAGCAGGGCTGCGATGGCGAACACCAGCACGGGCACCACCAGCATCGACGGGGCCGCCAGGCCATAACCGCGCAGGCCGGCGCCGACCGCCACGACGACGATGGTCAGGGCCACCAGCAGCAGCAGCGCCTGCACACTCCAGCGCTCGCGCCAGGGCGGGGGTGCCCAGCGCAGAGACAGGCCAGCCAGACCCACGAGGACGTACGCCACCGCGATCAGCAACGCCAGCGGCTGGCGTCCGTGCTCGATGGCGATCATCGCTGCGCCCACCAGCATGCCGATCGAACCCAGCAGCAGGTACAGGCGCAGCAGCGCGGCCGACATCACCGGGTCGGGCGGCTCGCGGGCCGGCCGACGAAGGGGCACCGGGATCGTGCGATCCTCGTTCGGCGGCGGGCGAACCGCGGCCATGCGCTTCAGGCCCGTGCGGCGGGCAGCGACTGCTGCAAGAGCCCACGCAGCGCCAGGGCGGCGGCACGGGCGGCGGTGGCGAACGAGGCGACGCCGGGGGCGTCGCCCCCGGCGCCGAGCACGGCGCGCGAGGCGTTGACGACGATGGGCCCCCCCGGCCGCCAGCCCGCGCGCGCAGTGGCAGCGGCGTCGCCGCCCTGCGCGCCCACCCCGGGGATCAGCAGCGGCAACGTGGGCGCCAAAGCGCGCACGCGCGCGATCTCGTCGGGGTAGGTGGCCCCCACCACGAGGCCCAGCTCGCTGCCGCCCAGGCGCTGCGGCCACACGGTGGCGGCCAGTCGCGCCACGCGCTCGAACAGCGGCTCGCCGCCCTCCAGCCGCTGGGCCTGCAGGTCGGAGCCGCCGGGGTTGCTGGTGCGGCACAGCAGGATCAGGCCCTTGCCGGCATAGGCGCCGCCCTCGGCCAGCGCCGAGTAGGGCTCCAGGCTGTCCAGGCCCATGAAGGGCGACAGCGTCAGTGCATCGGCGCGGTAGCGCACGAAGGCCTCGCGGGCATACATGGCGGCGGTGCTGCCGATGTCGCCGCGCTTGGCGTCCAGGATCACGGGCACGCCGGGAGCGCGCTGGTGGATGTGCTGGACGAGCCGCTCGAGCGCCTCCTCGGCCCGCGCGGCGGCGAAGTGGGCGATCTGCGGCTTGAAGGCGCAGACGAGGTCGGCGGTGGCGTCGACGATGGCGACGCAGAAGTCGAGGATGCGCCGCTCGTCGCCGCGCCAGGCCAGCGGGAACTTCGCGGGTTCGGGGTCGAGGCCCACGCACAGCATCGACTCGTGGCGCGCGGTGGCGCCGGCGAGTTGCGCGCGGAAGCTCATCGCGCCGGACCCTCGCCAAGCGGCCGCTCGCCCAGCCGCGCGGCCAGCTCGGCCGCCTTGCCGGTGTAAGACGCCGGCGTCATCGCCAGCAGCCGGGCGCGGTCGTCGGCCGGGATGGCCAGCGCCTCGATGAAGCCCCGCATCAGCTCGCGCGTGATGGGCTTGCCCTGCGTGAAGTCCTTCAGCTGCTGGTAGGGATCGGGCAGGCCGTGGCGGCGCATCACCGTCTGCACAGGCTCGGCCAGCACCTCCCAGGCGGCGTCGAGGTCGGCGGCCAGCGCGGCCTCGTTGACCTCGAGCTTGTCGAGGCCGCGCGCCAGGCTGTCCAGCGCCAGCACGCCGTAACCCAGCGCCACGCCCATGTTGCGCAGCACCGTGCTGTCGGTGAGGTCGCGCTGCCAGCGGCTGGTGGGCAGCTTGCCGCTCATGTGCACGAGCAGTGCGTTGGCCAGGCCGAAGTTGCCCTCGGCGTTCTCGAAGTCGATCGGGTTGACCTTGTGCGGCATCGTCGAGCTGCCGACCTCGCCCTTCTTCACGCGCTGCCTGAAGTAGCCCAGGCTGACGTAGCCCCAGACGTCTCGCGCCCAGTCGATACCGATGGTGTTGGCGTGCGCCACGGCGTCGAACAGCTCGGCGATGCCGTCGTGCGGCTCGATCTGGATGGTGTAGGGGTTGAAGACCAGGCCCAGGCGCTCCTCCACCACCTGGCGCGCGAAGGCCTCCCAGTCGATGGCCGGATAGGCCGCGAGGTGGGCGTTGTAGTTGCCCACCGCGCCGTTCATCTTGGCCGGCAGCGCCACCGCGGCGATGCGCGCGCGGGCGCGCTGCAGCCGGTGCGCGACGTTGGCGACCTCCTTGCCCAGCGTGGTGGGGCTGGCGGTCTGGCCGTGGGTGCGGCTGAGCATGGGCACCGCCGCGAAGGCCTCGGCCATGCGCACGAGCCGCTCGATCACGCCGTCGAGCGCAGGCAGCAGCACCTCGCGCCGCGCTGCGCCCAGCATCAGCGCGTGGCTGGTGTTGTTGATGTCCTCGCTGGTGCAGGCGAAGTGCACGAACTCGGCCGCGCGCTCGAGCTCAGGCTGGCCAGCGAAGCCTTCGCGGATGAAGTACTCCACGGCCTTGACGTCGTGGTTGGTGGTGCGCTCGATGGCCTTGATGCGCTCGGCGTCGGCCGCCGAGAAGCCGGCCACGCGCGCGCGCAGCGCCGTGCGGGCCGACTCGGACAGCGGCGCGAACTCCGGCAGGCCCAGTTCCGACAGCGCGATGAACCACTCCACCTCCACCTGCACGCGGCAGCGCATGAGGCCGAATTCCGACATCAGCGGGCGCAGCGCGCCGAGCTTGCCCGCGTAGCGGCCGTCGAGGGGACACAGGGCCGTCAACGGGGTCGGAGTATCGTGGGCAGCCGGAGGATTCATCACCTCGCAATTCTAGGAGCTCGGCCGCGCCCGAAACGGCTCGATTCCGGACCTTGCTGCAGCGTCCTGGCAGTTGCGTCACGGCGAATGGCTGGTGGTGCTGACGCCGGCGGCCCGTGGCGGAGGGCCGTGCGGCCCGCTCAGCCCAGCGCCTCGTCGAGCACCTCGACCCAGTGGCGCACGGGGGTGGCGGTGCCGGTCTGCAGGTGCTGGATGCAGCCGATGTTGGCGCTGACGATGACCTCGGGCTGCAGCGGCTCGAGCTGCTCGAGCTTGCGGTCGCGCAGCTGTGTGGCCAGCTCGGGCTGCAGCACGCTGTAGGTGCCGGCGCTGCCGCAGCACAGGTGGCTCTCGGCTCCGGCCACCGAGACCTCGAAGCCCAGCTCGCCCAGCGCGCGCTCGACGCCGCCGCGCAGCTGCTGCCCGTGCTGCAGCGTGCAGGGCGGGTGGAAGGCCAGGCGGCGCGGCGCCAGGGCCCGGCCACGGCCCTGCGTGGCGGCCTGCAAGCGGCTCGACAGGGCCGGCAGCAGGCCGGGCAGCAACTCCGAGAGGTCCCGGGTCAGCGCGCTGATGGCCGCGGCCTTGTCGGCGTAGTCGGGGTCGTGCGCCAGCGCGTGCCCGTAGTCTTTGACGGTGGCGCCGCAACCGCTGGCGTTCATCACGAGGGCCTCGACCTTGCCCTGCGAGGTCAGGCCCTGCACCAGCGGCCACCAGGCGTCGATGTTGCGGCGCATGTCCGCCAGGCCGCCCTCGTGGTCGTTCAGGTGCGAGCGGATGGCGCCGCAGCAGCGGGCGCCGTCGGCCACCAGCGTCTGGATGCCGGCGGCATCAAGCACGCGCGCGGTGGCGCTGTTGACGTTGGGCATCATCGCCGGCTGCACGCAGCCCAGCAGCATCAGCACCTTGCGCGGATGCTCGCGCGTGGGCCAGCGATGGGCGCGCGCGGCAGCCGCCCCCTGCGCCGGCGCCGGCACCTTGGCCTTCAGCGCCGCGGGCAGCAGCGGCCGCACGGCCTGGCCCAGCTTCATGGCGGGCCCGAACAGCGGCGAGGTCAGGCCCTCCTTCAGCAGCCAGCGCACGGCCTGCTCGCTCTTGGGGCGCTCGACCTTGGCTTCGACGACGCGGCGGCCGATCTCCACCAGGTGGCCGTAGTCCACGCCGCTGGGGCAGGTGGTCTCGCAGTTGCGGCACGTGAGGCAGCGGTCCAGGTGCTGCTGCGTCTTGCGCGTGACCTCGGCACCCTCGAGCACCTGCTTCATCAGGTAGATGCGGCCGCGCGGGCCGTCGAGCTCGTCGCCCAGCAGCTGGTAGGTGGGGCAGGTGGCGGTGCAGAAGCCGCAGTGCACGCACTTGCGCAGGATGGCCTCGGCCTCGCGGCCGTCGGGCGTGTCGCGGAACTCGGGGGCGAGGTGGGTTTGCATGGTGACTACAGCAGGCGAAGAAGGGGCGGCAGCAGCAGCGGCAGCAGCAGCGCCGCCAGCAGCACCTGCAGGCTCAGGCCCAGCGCGGCGTAGGCGCCGGCCGCGGGGTGGACCTGCCAGGCGCGCGCGGCACCCAGGCCGTGCGCCGCGGTGCCTAGGGCAAAGCCGCGCACCTCGGGGCGCCGCAGCTTCAGGGCGTCGAGCACGGGCTTGGCGAGCACGGCGCCCACCAGGCCGGTGAGCACGGCGAAGACGGCCGCCAGCGCGGGCTCGCCGCCCAGCGTGGCGGCCACGCCCATGGCCACCGGCGCGGTGCTGCCCTTGGGCGCCAGCGAGGCCAGCAGCGGCACCGGCAGGCCCAGCGCCCAGCCCACGCCCAGCGCCACGGCCACCGCCGCGCCGCCGCCGGCCAGCGCGGCCAGTGCCAGCGCCGCCGGGCGCGCCCGCAGCTCGGCACGGCGCTGCCACAGCGGCCAGGCCAGCGCCACCACCGCCGGGCCCAGCAGCACGTGGATGAACTGCGCGCCCGAGAAATAGGTCTCGTAGGGCGTGCCCGTGGCCAGCAGCAGCAACGCCAGCACCAGCACGCTCCACAGCACCGGGTTGGCCCAGGGCGCCTGGCCCAGGCGCGTGTAGGCGGCGTGGGCCAGCACGTACACGCCCAGCGTGGCCGTCAGGCCGAACAGCGGCGTGGCCGACAGGTACAGCCACAGCTCGACGAAGTGGCTCACCGCAGGCCCCTCCGCGCGGTGCCCGCCGGGGCGGGCGCCGGGCAGCATCCCGGGGCGATCATGCCGTCGGCTCCACCGGCGCATCGCGCCACAGCGCCTGCAGCACCAGGGCTGCGGCCACCAGACCGGCGATCGTGGACAGCAGCACCACCAGCGCCAGCGCCGCGGCGTGGCCGCCGAGCAGGCCGAGGTGCGAGATCACGCCCACGCCCAGCGGCACGAACAGCAGCGAGAGGTGCGCCAGCAGCCCGTCGGCCGCGGCCTCCACGGGCGCGGCCACCACGCGGCGCGTGGGCGGCCAGGCCAGCAGCGCCAGCACCAGGCCCAGGCCCAGCACGGGCCCCGGCAGCGGCAGCCGCAGCGCGCGCACCAGCAACTCGCCAGCGCTCTGCGCCAGCAGCAGCATCGCCAGGCCCTGCAGGGCGGTCATCTCAGGCCGCCTGGGCGCGGACGGCCCAGTAGTGGCGCGGCAGCGCATCGTCGCCGAGCCGGTCGCAGCGCGCCGCGCGCGCGCCCAGCGTCTCGGGATTGAGGTCGGAGGCCAGCCAGAACGCGGCGTCGCGCGCGCCGTGCAACGTCCACCTCCCGGTGCCGGCGGCCACCTCGAGCACGCGGCGGCCGGCGAACACGCCCGGCAGCCAGGCCTCCAGCAGCCGCAGGTCGGCCTGCCGCTCGGGCTTGGCGTAGACGGCCTCGTACTCGGCGGCTCGGGCGGCGTAGTAGGCCGCCATCGAGGCTTCGGGCGACGCCTGCGCGGCCATCACAGCCCCGGCAGCAGCCGGCCCGGGTTGAAGAGGCCGGCCGGGTCGAACTGCTGCTTCAGGCCGCGGTGGATGCGCGCCAGCGCCGGCGCCAGCGGCGCGAAGCTGCCGGCCGACTTGTCCTGCGCGCGGAACAGCACCGCGTGCCCGCCCACGGCGGCCGCGGCCTCGCGCAGCGTGGCGGCCGGAGCGCTGGTGCAGATCCAGCGCTGCCCGCCGCCCCACTCCACCAGCTGCTCGCCCGAGAGCTTCAGCGGCGGCGTCAGCGCCGGCACCGACAGCCGCCACAGCCCCGCGCCGGCCGCCACCGCGCGGGCGGCGCCGGCGAAGAACTCGTCGGTGTGGTCGCGCAGGCCGAGCCAGAACGGGTCGGCCAT
Source organism: Rubrivivax sp. (assembly GCA_044360025.1). Classification (GTDB taxonomy): domain Bacteria; phylum Pseudomonadota; class Gammaproteobacteria; order Burkholderiales; family Burkholderiaceae_C; genus Rubrivivax. The sequence continues at coordinate 40,026 of JBIKLC010000027.1, forward strand.
CGCCGGCTCCACGCGCTCGCCGCCGATGCGCGCCAGCGCCGACTGCACCGCGGCCTCGGCGCCAGCCAGGCGCAGCACCAGCATGCCGTCCCACCAGGCGCTGGCGTTCAGCGGCAGCGGCTGGCCCAGCAGCTCGTTGACGCGGCGGATGGCACCGGCGGCGTCCAGCTCCAGCCGGGTGGTCGCCACGGCGCGTGGCAGCGGCAGCACCTTCAGCGAGACCTCGGCGATCAGGCCCAGCACGCCCAGGCTGCCGGCCAGCACGCGGCAGACGTCGTAGCCGGCGACGTTCTTCATCACCTGGCCGCCGAACGAGAGCACCTCGCCGCGGCCGTTGACCATGGTGGCGCCCAGCAGGTAGTCGCGCACGCTGCCGGCGGCCAGCCGCGCCGGCCCGGCCAGGCCCGCGGCCACCATGCCGCCCACGGTGCCGCCGGGGCCAAAGCGCGGCGGCTCGAAGGCCAGGCACTGGCCCTGCGCGGCCAGCGCCGCCTCCAGCTCTGCCAGCGGCGTGCCGGCGCGCACGGTGACCACCAGCTCGCTGGGCTCGTAGCGGCTGATGCCCGACAGCGGCCGCACGTCCAGCGCGTCCCCCACCGGCACGCCGCCGTAGAAGGCCTTGGTGCCGCCGCCGCGGATGTCCAGCGGCTGCCCGTCGGCCGCGGCCGCGCGGATGCGGTCGACGAGGCGCGCCAGCGCCGGATCGGGCTGCGCCATGGCCTAGAAGCGCTCCAGGTGCGCGAAGGGCAGCAGGCCCTTCCTGACGTGCATCTTCCCGTACTCGGCGCAGCGCTGCAGCGTGGGGATGACCTTGCCCGGGTTCAGGCCGCCGGCCTCGTCGAAAGCACGCTTGACGCCGAACATGGCCTCGCGCTCCTCGGGGCTGAACTGCACGCACATGCTGCTGAGCTTCTCGACGCCCACGCCGTGCTCGCCGGTGACGGTGCCGCCCATGGCCACGCTGGTCTCGAGGATGTCGGCGCCGAACAGCTCGCAGCGGCGCAG
>JBIKLC010000028.1:0-40600 GCA_044360025.1 Rubrivivax sp.
CGTCGCCATCTTCGGCCAAGTGCGTCGTCTTGATGCGGGTCAAGCGCGCCACCTGAAGCGCCCCGAGAGGCCATTTCCGGCCATTGCCTGACGGCGGGCGAGAACTACAATTAGGTCGCCGGCAGTTCGGCGAGAGAAAGACGGTTGCATGGAATCCTTCTGGCTGGTGCACGATGCCCTGGTGCAATGGCTCTCCCACGGGCTCGTCGAAGCCAGCTGGTGGCAGGTGGTGCTGTTCACCCTGGCCACCACGCACGTCACCATCGTGTCGGTGACGCTGTTCCTGCACCGCTCGCAGGCGCACCGTGCCCTCGACCTGCACCCGGCCGTGCAGCACTTCTTCCGCTTCTGGCTCTGGATTGGCACCGGCATGGTGACGAAGGAGTGGGTCGCCATCCACCGCAAGCACCACGCCAAGTGCGAGACGGCCGACGACCCGCACAGCCCGGTCACGCACGGCATCGGCAAGGTGCTGCGCGAGGGCGCCGAGCTGTACCGCGCCGAGAGCAAGGTGCAGGCGACGATCGACAAATACAGCCTCGGCGTCCCCGACGACTGGATCGAGCGCCACGTCTACAGCCGCTACACCTGGCAGGGCGTGGGCCTGATGTTGATCCTCAACCTGTTGCTGTTCGGCGCCATCGGCGCGGCGGTGTGGGCAGTGCAGATGGCGTGGATCCCGATCACAGCCGCGGGCATCATCAACGGCCTGGGCCACCACAGCGGCTACCGCAACTTCGAGGCGCCCGACGCCAGCACCAACGTGCTGCCCATCGGCATCGTCATCGGCGGCGAGGAACTGCACAACAACCACCACACCTACCCGACCTCGGCCAAGTTCTCGGTCAAGCCCTACGAGTTCGATATCGGCTGGGGTTACATCCGGGCGCTGGAGATGCTGGGCCTGGCCAAGGCGAAGAAGGTGCCGCCCAAGCTGACGCTGGGCGGCGTGCGCACGCTGGCCGACAACCAGACGCTGCAGGCCATCATCTCCAACCGCTACGAGGTGATGGCGCGCTACGCCGCCGAGTTGCGGCGCGCGGCGGGTGCCGAGGTCGAGCGCCTGAAGACGCAGGGCCCGGCCGCGGCGGCGCGCCTGAAGCAGATGCGCGTCGCCCAGGCGTGGCTGCACCGTGACGACGACAAGATCCCGCAGGGCGTGAAGCCCAGCCTAGCTGCCGCGATGGGCGAGAGCCCGCAGCTGGCCAAACTCGTGGCCATGCGCGAGGAGTTGCGCGCCCTGTGGACGCGCACCGGCGTCAGCGCCGAGCAGCTGGTGGCCGACCTGCAGGCTTGGTGCCGCAAGGCCGAGGGCAGCGGCATCGCGGCGCTGCAGGAGTTCTCGCTGAAGCTGCGCGCGGCGTCGCTGAGCCCCCAGGCTCACTGACGTACGCTGCCCCCTTGGGGGCCGTCCCGCGGCGGCTCGGCAGCGCCGAGCTTCGCGCGGGAGCCTTGGCTGGCCTCTTCAGGCAATGTCGGCGACGTGGATGCCGAAGGCGCCGCGCCGGCGGTCGTCGAAGTACAGCTCCAGCGTGCGCCGCACGGTGCGGAAGGCCAGCTCGTCCCAGGGCACCTCGTCCTCGCGGAACAGGCGCGCCTCCAGCGTCTCGGGGCCCGGCGCCAGGTGCTCGCTGAGCATACGCGCGCGGTAGAACAGGTGCACCTGGCCCACGCGCACCACGTTCAGCACCGTGAACAGGCCCTCGAGTTCCACCTGCGCGCCGGCCTCCTCGTCGGTCTCGCGCCGCGCGCCGTCGGCCACCGTCTCGCCGAGCTCCATGAAGCCCGCGGGCAGCGTCCAGAACCCGTGCTGGGGTTTGATGGCCCGGCGGCACAGCAGCACGCGATCGCCGTGCACCGGCACGGTGCCGACGACGTTGAGCGGGTTCTCGTAGTGGATCTCGCCGCAGCCCGTGCAGATGGCGCGATCACGGTTGTCGTCGGCCGGCATCCGGTACTCGGTGGCGCTGCCGCAGGCCCGGCAGTGCTGGATGCGGCGGGTCGGCAGGAGCATGCGGAGCAGTGTAGCGGCGGGCGCGGTGGCATCATCCGCGCCCGCATCGAGCCTGAGCCAACTGCCATGAGCCTCGTCGTCCTAGCGCCAGCCGCCGTCACCGTGTCCGTCCTGAGCGGTGGTGAGTTTCCGGTGCGCCGCGTCTACTGCGTCGGCCGCAACTACGCCGAACACGCCCAGGAGATGGGCTTCACCGGCCGCGAGCCGCCGTTCTTCTTCCTGAAGCCGGCCGACAGCATCGTCGCTGTGCCCGACGGTGAGACGGGTGCCATCGACTACCCCCCGCTGACGAAGAACCTGCACCACGAGATCGAGCTCGTGGTGGCCATCGGCACGGGCGGCCGCGACATCCGGGCCGCCGACGCGCAGGCTCACGTCTACGGCTATGCCGTGGGCCTGGACATGACGCGCCGCGACCTGCAGGCTGAGATGAAGAAGCAGGGCCGCCCCTGGGAGATCGGCAAAGCCTTCGACCAGAGCGCGCCCATCGGCCCCATCGTGCCGGCCGCCAGCACCGGGCCGCTGGCCAGCGGCGCCATCACGCTGGCCGTGAACGGCCAGCCGCGCCAGGCCAGCGACGTGAAGGAGCTGATCTGGAACGTGGGCGAGATCATCGAGCACCTCAGCGCCGCCTGGCGGCTCGAGCCCGGCGACCTCATCTACACCGGCACGCCCGCCGGCGTGGCCGCGGTGGTGCCGGGCGACGTGATGGAAGGCCGCGTGGCCGGCCTGCCGGCGCTGCGCGTGGCGGTGCGCTGAACTCAGGGAGACCGTGATGGAACTGTTCAACTACTTCCGCTCGTCGGCCTCGTACCGCGTCCGCATCGCGCTGGCGCTCAAGGGCCTCGACACCGACTACCGCCCGGTGCACCTGGCGAAGAATGAGCAGTTCAACGAGTCGTATTCGGCGGTGTCGGCGGCGCGGCTGGTGCCGCTGCTGCGCGACGGCGAGCACACCCTCACGCAGTCGCTGGCCATCATCGAGTACCTCGAGGAGACGCACCCGACGCCCGCGCTGCTGCCCGCTGGCCCGGCCGAGCGCGCCCGCGTGCGCGCGCTGGCCATGGACATCGCCTGCGAGATCCACCCGCTGAACAACCTGCGCGTGCTGCGCTACCTGACGCGCGACTTGAAGGTATCCGAGGACGACAAAAACCGCTGGGTCCGCCACTGGGTGGAGACGGGCCTGGAGGTCGTGGAACGGCAACTCGCCGCGCGGCCGTCCGCCTTCTGCCACGGCGACGCGCCGACACTGGCCGACTGCTGCCTGGTGCCGCAGATCTTCAACGCCCGGCGCTTTGATTGCCGGCTCGAGCACGTGCCGAACGTGATGCGCGTGTTCGAGGCCTGCATGGCGCTGCCCGCCTTCGAAGCCACGCGCCCCGAGAACTGCCCGGATGCCGAGTGACGCGGTTCCTGTCGACTTGCCGCTGATCGAGCCGGCCTGGCCCGGGGGGCCGCCACCGGGCGTGGCGGCAGCGATGAGCACGCGGCAGGGCGGCGTGAGCGCGGCGCCCTGGGAATCGCTGAACCTGGGCGTGGCCGTGGGCGACGATGCCGCGGCCGTGGCCACCAACCGGGCCCGCTTCGGCCGCGCCCTGCTCGCGCGGCCCGTGTGGCTGCGGCAGGTGCACGGCAAGCGGGTGCTGCGGCTCGACGCGGGCACGCCCGAAGGCCCTGCCGAGCCCGCCGACGCCGCCTGGACCACCGAGCCCGGCATCGCTTGCACCGTCCAGGTGGCTGACTGCCTGCCGGTGCTGCTGGCCACGGGTGACGGCCGCGCCGTGGCGGCTGCGCACGCCGGCTGGCGCGGCCTGGCGGGCGGCGTGCTCGAGGCCACGGTGGCGGCGCTGCACGAGGGTGCTGGTGTCAAGCCGGGCGAACTGTTGGCCTGGCTAGGGCCCTGCATCGGGCCCGACGCCTTCGAGGTGGGGGCGGAGGTGCTGGCGGGCTTCGGCCGCGCGCCACTGACGGCCGATCAGCCCGCGTTCCGCTGGGCCCCGCGCGTCGACGGCAGCCCGCGCTGGCGGGCCGACCTGCCGCAACTGGCGCGTGAGCGCCTGGCGGCGCTGGGCGTGGCAGCCGTGGCCGTGCACGGCGGCTGCACGGTGGCCGGTGAGTCAGGTTTCTTTTCGTTCCGCCGCGACGGCGTCACCGGCCGCATGGCCGCTGCCGTCTGGCGCCGCGCCTGATGCGGCGGTGGTTTCGGCGGCCTCGGTCGCCAGCCGTGCGCGCCGCCGCGACGGCGTGCCCATGATGTACATCACCACGGCCAGCGGCAGCACGCCGTAGAAGACGAAGGTGATGACGGCGCCCAACACGCTGCCTTGGCTGGACAGGGCCTCGGCAACCGACATCATCAGCACCACATACAGCCAGCCGATCGCCACCAGGTACATGCCGCCGCCCACTGCGTGTGGAAACGGGCAAAATTGTGCCATGCCTTCTCCTACGCAACCCCATACGCACTCTGGGCGCCAATCGTCGAAGCCTTCGCCGGGAAAGACGCCCTTGAAGTCACGCAAACCCGCCGGCGCGCCGGCAGCCCCGCTCGCGGCTGGCTCGGCGCTCCCACCCGCGGCCGAGGCCTTCGGCGCCGCGATGGCCGATTCCCTGAAGGCCTTCGGTGCGCTGGCCCTGCCCATGGACCGGCTGGCCAGCATCCAGGGCGATTACCTCAAGAACGCCGCCGACATGTGGAACCAGGCCCTGCATCGCCTGCAGGGCGACGGCAAGGCCGCGCCGCCGTTGCCCGACCGCCGCTTCGCCGGCAGCGAGTGGGCCGCCAACCCCGTGGCCACCACCATGGCGCAGCTGTACCTGCTGAACGCGCGCACGCTGATGACGCTGGCCGACAGCGTGGAGGGCGACGCCAAGACCAAGGCGCGCATCCGCTTTGCCGTGCAGCAGTGGGTCGATGCCACCAGCCCCAGCAACTACCTCGCGTTCAACCCGGAGGCCCTGAAGAAGGCCGTCGAGACGCACGGCGAAAGCGTTGGCAGGGGCCTGCAGCAACTGCTCGACGACGTGCGCAAGGGCCAGGTCTCGCAGACCGACGAGAGCGTGTTCGAGGTCGGCCGCAACGTCGCCACCACGGCGGGCGAGGTCGTGTTCGAGAACGAGCTGTTCCAGCTCATCGAGTACCGCCCGCTCACGGCCAAGGTGCACGAGCGGCCGATGCTGTTCGTGCCGCCGTGCATCAATAAGTTCTACATCCTCGACCTGCAGCCCGACAACTCCGTCATCCGCTACACCGTCGAGCAGGGGCACCGCACCTTCGTCGTGAGCTGGCGCAACCCCGACGAGTCGCTCAAGGCCAAGACCTGGGACGACTACATCGAGGAAGGTCCGATCGCCGCCATTCGCACGGTGCAGGCGATCACCGGCGCCGAGACGCTCAACATGCTGGGCTTCTGCGTCGGCGGCACCATCCTCAGCACGGCGCTGGCGGTGCTGGCCGCGCGCGGCCAGCAGCCGGCCGAGAGCGTGACGCTGCTGACCACGCTGCTGGACTTCGCCGACACCGGCATCCTCGACATCTTCGTCGACGAGCCCAGCGTGCAGCTGCGCGAGATGACCATTGGCGAGCAGGCGCCCACCGGGCCCGGCCTGCTCAAGGGGAAGGAACTCGCCACGACCTTCAGCTTTCTGCGGCCCAACGACCTGGTCTGGAACTACGTCGTGGGCAACTACCTGAAGGGCGAGACGCCGCCGCCGTTCGACCTGCTGTACTGGAACGGCGACAGCACCAACCTGCCGGGCCCCATGTACTGCTGGTACCTGCGCCACCTGTACCTGCACAACGAGCTGAAGAAGCCCGGCGCGCTCACCGTCTGCGGCGAGAAGGTCGACCTGGGCGCCATCGAGGCCCCGTTCTTCGTCTACGGCAGCCGCGAGGATCACATCGTCCCCTGGCAGGCGGCCTACGCGTCGATGCCGCTGATCCGCGGCGACAAGACCTTCGTGCTGGGCGCCTCGGGCCACATCGCCGGCGTCATCAACCCGCCGGCCAAGGGCAAGCGCAGCCACTGGGTGAACAGCCAACTGCCCGAGAAGGCGGACGACTGGTTCAAGACCGCCACCGAGCAGCCGGGCAGCTGGTGGCCGGTGTGGGCCGATTGGCTCAAGGGCCACGGCGGTAAGCTGATGAACTCACCCAAGGCACTGGGCTCGTCAAGCTTCAAGCCCATCGAGCCGGCACCGGGGCGTTACGTCAAGGCCAAGGCCTGAAGGCGGCAGCCGGGATTCCCATTCAACAACCCCACTTCGGGAAGGAGCGAGACATGTCTGATCAGAAGGTTGCCTACGTCACGGGCGGCATGGGCGGCATCGGCACCGCGATCTGCCAGCGCCTGCACCAGCGCGGCTTCAAGGTGATCGCCGGCTGCGGCCCGAGCCGCGACTACAACAAGTGGCTCGACGAGCAGAAGGCCCTGGGCTACAGCTTTTACGCCAGCGTGGGCAACGTCGCCGACTGGGACAGCACCGTCGCCGCCTTCACCAAGGCGGTGGCCGAGCACGGGCCTGTCGACGTGCTGGTGAACAACGCCGGCATCACGCGCGACCGCATGTTCCTGAAGATGACGCCCGACGACTGGAAGGCCGTCATCGACACCAACCTCAACAGCATGTTCAATGTCACCAAGCAGGTGGTGCCGGGGATGGTGGAAAAGGGCTGGGGCCGCATCATCCAGATCAGCTCGGTCAACGGCGAGAAGGGTCAGGCCGGCCAGACCAACTATTCGGCGGCCAAGGCCGGCATGCACGGCTTCACGATGGCCCTGGCGCAGGAACTGGCGGCCAAGGGCGTGACGGTGAACACGGTGAGCCCAGGCTACATCGGGACCGACATGGTCAAGGCCATCAAGCCCGAGATCCTGGAGAAGATCGTCGCCACCATCCCCGTCAAGCGGCTGGGCACGCCGGAGGAGATCGGATCCGTGGTGGCCTGGCTGGCCGGCCCCGACTCGGGCTTCACCACGGGGGCGGACTTCAGCTGCAACGGCGGCCTGCACATGGGCTGATCGCGCGCGAGGGATCGTCTTGAGCGCCCCCAGGGCCGGGCTGCGCCCAGCCCGCCCCCCTGCGGGGAATCAAGGCGACCGGCAGAGCCGGATCACCTTGAGGACGGCCCCTCGCTGCACGGAGTGAGGCGGCCGGCCGGTGCGGCCGACCACGACATGCGCCGGGGCGAAACAACGGGCCATCGGATGCGGTTTCGGATGGGGGCTTGGACGCTGGGCTTGGCGGTGGCGTTGTGCCCGCCGCTGGTGTGGCCTTCCCCGGCTGGCTTGACCGAACCCGCCGCAGCCCGCGAGCCCCTTGTCCAGGTCGAGCGCTTCGAGGTCGAGGGCAACACGCTGCTGCCGGCCAAGCGCATCGACGCCGTACTGGCGCGTTACCGCGGCGCGGCCACGCTGGCCCGCCTGCGCGAGGCCGCCGCGGCCGTGCAGGATCTCTACCGCGAGGCCCGCTTCGGTGGCGTCGGCGCCCTCCTGCCCGGCCAGACGGCGTGCGGCGGTTTGGTGCGCATCCGTCGAGGGCAACTTCGAGGCCGTGCGGGCCGGGGCGACGCGCCTGTACAGCCTCGGCCGCGTGTCGGCCAACGTCGGCACCGGCCACCTGGCGTGGCTGTGGGACGCCGGCCTCACGGTGCAACTCAGCGGCCAGGCCACAAGCGCCGCATCTTCGCCGACAGACTGTCCCGGCTTGAGCAGGATCCGACGCTGGCCGACGCACGGGCCTGCCGCAACGAGCGCGAGATCCAGACCGGCACCTGCCTGGTCACCGAAGCCCTGCTCAAGGAGATCCAGGCCCTGCGCCAGGCGGCGCGCCAAAGTGCCGAGGTCGCGGCGCAGAGCTCGGCGCGGGCCACCGTCCCGGTGCAGCCGGTCGGAAGCGTGCGCGTGATCGAGGCCGCGCTGCCGGTGATCGAGCACAAGTTCGCGCTCCTCATCGACATCAACCAGGGCCGCGACCGCCGCATCGCCGAGCTGCTGTCGGCCGTCAACGACGCGCAGGGCGTGGGGCGCTCGCTCGAGCAGCGCTTCGGCTACAAGACCGAGGTGCTGCCCGACGCCTCGCGCGAGGACGTGCTGCGCGCGCTCAACCGCCTGGCGGTGCACGCGCGGTCGGGCTCCAAAGTCTTCGAGACGCTGCGCGACGCCGTGCGCCGCGAGTTCCCGCAGACGCCGCAGTACGGCGCCGCACGGGCCGCGGGCCAGGAGACTGGCACCGACGACCTCTACGAGCGCCGCCTGGTGGAGCGCAACGCACCGCAGCCCACGCCGGCCCCTGTACAGGCCGCCGCACCGCAGTCGGCGCCTGCGCCGCTCGTTACCCGCTGACGCGGGCCCGGGTGATGGGGGTCACTCGACGCCCATGACCCACTTGATGATGCCCTTGGCCACGAAGCCCACCATGCCCACGCCCAGGGCCAGGAACAGCACGAAGGTGCCGAAGCGGCCGGCCTTGGACTCGCGCGCCAGCTGGAAGATGATGAACACCATGTAGAGCATGAACGCGCCGACCCCGAAGGTCAGCCCGAACTGCGCCACCTGCTCCTCGGTGAAGCCGCCCATGGCTGTTCAGCGCGCCGCCGGGCCCGTGGGCCCGGCCAGCTGCTCGGGGCCCACCAGTTCGCGGTAGGCGTGCCAGCTGGCGTGGGCCAGCCAGGGCACGGCCACCACCAGCCCCAGCATCGCGGTGGCCATGCCGATCAAGATGAACACCATGATCAGCGTCGCCCACAGGGCCATCGCCAGCGGGTTCACCAGGGCGGCGCGCACGCTCACCAGCACGGCCGGCCGCACGCCGAGCGCGCGGTCCATCAGCAGCGGGATGGCCACGACGCTGCTGGCGAAGATCGGCGCGGCCAGCGCCGCGCCCAGGATCAGCCAGACCTCGAACAGCCCGAACAGGCCGACTTCGGAGCCCAGCATCACGACGCGCACGAAGTCCAGCGGCGTGTTCACCGGCTCCGACGCAAAGCGCGTGATCAGTGCCGCCGAGGTGAGCACCCAGCCCGTGCCGGACAGCGCCAGCAGCAGCCCGAACACGACCAGCCGCCGGTCGCGCGGGCGCCAGGCCGTCAGCGCCGTGGCCAGCGTGGCGCGGCGGCCGGCCTCGAGCTCGCGGCTGACGGCGTACAGGCCCGTGGCCACGATGGGGGCGACGAGCAGGAAGCCGCTGAAGGCGCCGGCCAGCAGCCAGAAGCGATCGCGGGCCAGCAGCGCCAGCATCGCGCCGAAGCCGGCCATCGCCAGGCCGTGCAGCAGGCCGGGCAGCGGGCAGTGCATCAGGTCGGCCCAGCCGAGGGCCAGCCAGCGCATCGGGCCGTTGGGGCCGACCTGCCGCACGGGGTGGGCGCGCATCTCGCGGCCCAGCCCGTCAGGCAGGCGCCGGGGGGCCGCGGGGGGTTGGGGCATCGGGCGGGCTGCGGTTTGGCGTGGCGGCGACTGTAGGCGCGCGCGCTGCGGCCCGGTTTGACATGGCGCAGTCTCTCAGCGCGCGGCGGCCTCGCCCTGCGCGATCAGGCGTCGCGCGGCCGCCGCCAGCGTGGCTGGCGCGGCGTCGGCCAGCTCCACCGCTTGGTCCTCGTCGAAGCCGGCAAAGTGCTTGTGCATGGATTTCAGGTACATCGGGTCGTAGTGCTGCTCGAGCAACTCGCGCACCGTCGTGGCGAAGTCGCCCGCGCGCGCCAGCGCCTGCCAGCGCTCGATGGTGGCGGCGCCGCGCAACTCCCGCAGCGCCTGCAGCCGCTCGCAAAAGGTCTCGGCGTCGGCCACGAAGTGCGCGTAGTCGTCGAGCAGGAAGGTCACGCGCGCCGCCAGCGGCATGTGCAACGGGTGCACGGGAGCGGCCCGCAGCGCCTGCAGCAGCGCTTCGGGCACGCGCAGGCGGCCGATGGTGCGGCTCTCGCCCTCGGCGAACACCGGGCGAGCCGGGTCCAGTGCCGCCAGCGCCTGCCACAGGGCCGTCTCGAAGGCCTTCTGCGAGGGCTGTCGCTGCCCCGGCACCAGCCCTAACACGCTGCCGCGGTGGCAGGCCAGGGCCTCCAGGTCCAGCACCTGCGCGCCTTCCGCGGCCAGGGCCTGCAGCAGCCGGCTCTTGGCGCTGCCGGTGCGGCCAGCCAGCACCTGGAAGCGCAACCGCCGCGGCGTCGACTCGAGCTCAACCAGCACGGCGCGGCGGAAGCCCCGGTAGCCGCCGTCCAGCACCGTCACGGAAAAGCCGATCTCCGTCAGAACCTGCGCCAGCGACCCGCTGCGCTGGCCGCCGCGCCAGCAGTACACCAGCGGCCGCCAGCCCCGCGGCAGCGGCTGCACGTGCTGGCGCACGTGGCGCGCGATGTTGGCCGCCACCAGCGCCGCGCCCCGCTTGCGGGCGTCGAAGGCCGAGACCTGCTTGTACTCGGTGCCCACCAGCGCGCGCTCGGCGTCGTTCAGCACCGGCCAGTTAAGCGCCCCGGGCAGGTGGTCCTCGGCGAACTCGCTTTCGCTGCGGGCGTCGACGACGGCGTCGAAGGCGGACAGCCCGTGCAGCAACTCCTCGGCAGCAACGCGCCTGGGTCCCATTCGCCGCTGCCGCTCAGGCTGTCGACGCCAGGGCGTCCAGCAGCTCACTCTCGATGCGCAGCTGCCCCCTGGGCTTTTGCAGCTCGGGGCCGTCGACGAGGAAGGTGTCTTCCACGCGCTCGCCCAGCGTCGTGATCTTGGCCAGCTGCAGATTCACACCATGGCGGGCCAGCACGCGCGCGATGGCGTACAGCAGACCGGTGCGGTCGGACGTGCTCACCGTCAGCAGCCAGCGTTGCGCCCGCTCGTCGGGCGACAGCGACACGCGCGGCGTCACCGGGAAGCTTCTCACGCGGCGCGAGACGCGCCCGTTGCGCGGTTCGGGCAGTGCGGTGGTGGCCTCGAGGGCGCCGGTGAGCTGGGTCTCTACGAGCGAGATCAGGTCGCGGTAGCCGCCGGGCGACTCGGGCGTGAGGCCGTTGGTGCCGATCACCTGGAAGGTGTCCAGCGCATAGCCGGCCCGCGTGGTGTGGATTCGGGCGTCCTGGATGCTGAAGTTCACGGACTCGAAGTAGCCGCAGATGCGCGCGAACAGGTCGGCCCGGTCGGGTGCGTACACCAGCACTTGCAGGCCGTCGCCGACCGACGAGGTGCGCGCCCTGACCACCGGCAAAGCCGTCGCCACGTGGCGCCAGAGGGAACGCGCGTGCCAGGCGATCTCAGCCGCGTCGTGGCGTGCGAAGTAGCTCACGTCGAGGGTCTGCCACAGCTGCACCTCGGTACCGGGCAGGGCGCTGTGCAGGGCCAGGTCCTGTTGCGCCTCGGCCTTGCGCGATTCGATCTCGGCGTCGAGGTTGGGCTGCGCGCCGCCCAGCGATCGCAGCGTCAGCCGGTACAGGTCCTCGAGCAGCTTGCCCTTCCAGGCATTCCACACCTTCGGCCCGGTGCCGCGGATGTCGGCCACCGTCAGCAGGTACAGCGCCTGCAGCCGCCGCGCCGTGCCCACGCGCGCGGCGAAGGCCCGGATGACGTCGGCGTCGGACAGATCCTCCTTCTGCGCGATGCGGCTCATCGTCAGGTGGTGCTCCACCAGGAACTCGATCAGCGCCGCGTCGTCTGCGTCGATGCCGTGGTCGCGGCAAAAGCGGTGCGCCTCGCGGCGGCCGAGCTCGGAGTGATCGCCCCCGCGGCCCTTGGCGATGTCGTGGAACAGCGCCGCCACGATCAGCACCCAGGGCCGGTCGAACTGCGACGCGATCTGGCTGCAGAACGGGTACTCGTGCGCGTGCTCGGGAATGAGGAAGCGGCGAACGTTGCGCACCACCATGAGGATGTGCTGGTCCACCGTGTAGACGTGGAACAGATCGTGCTGCATGCGACCGACGATGCGGCGGAACACCCACAGGTAGCGCCCGAGCACGCTGGTGTCGTTCATGTGCCGCAGCGCGTGCGTGGTGCCGTGCGGCTGGCGCAGGATGTCCATGAACAGCTCGCGGTTCAGGGGGTCGCGGCGGAAGCCGGCGTCCATCACGTTGCGCGCGTTGTACAGCGCCCTCAGGGTTCTCGCCGACAGGCCCTGCAGGCCCGGCGTCTGTGCGAAGACCAGGAAGGTCTCGAGGATGGCGTGGGGGTTGGCGGCGTAGAGGTCGTCGCGGACCACGTCGAGCATGCCGGCGCGTTCGGCGAAGCGCGCGGTCACGGGGCGGCTGGGTGCGTCCTCGTGGCCGGCCAGGCGCTCCTCGATGTTCAGCATGAGGATCTGATTGAGCTGCGCCACCGCCTTGGCCGCCCAGTAATAGCGGTGCATCAGCGCCTCGCTGCTGCGTTGGCCCTGGCCGGGCCTGAGGCCGAAGGTGTCGGCCACGGCCGTCTGCAGGTCGAACACCAATCGGTCCTCGCGCCGCCCGGCCACGGCGTGCAGCCGAGCGCGGATGAGCTTGAGCGTGCCCTCGTGCTTGACGAGCTGCGCGGCTTCGAAGGGCGTGATCAGCCCGCGGGCTGCCAGCTCGGCCCAGGTGCGGCCGAAGCCGGCCGCGCGCGCCACCCAGATGACCACCTGCAGGTCGCGCAGGCCGCCCGGGCTTTGCTTGCAGTTGGGCTCCAGCGCGTAGGGTGTGCCCTCGTACTTGACGTGCCGCTGCTGCATCTCCAGCGTCTTGGCGCGCAGGAAGGCGGCCGGGTCCATGACCGCGGCGAGCGCCCGCACGAACTGGCCGAAGACCCGCCGGCCTCCCGTCACGTGCCGGGACTCCAACATCGCGGTTTGCACGGTGACGTCGCGACCGGCCTCGTCCACGCACTCGGCCACCGTGCGCACCGAGGAACCGATCTCCAGGCCGATGTCCCAGCACAGGGTGACGAAGCGTTCCAGCGCCTGGCGGCATTCGAGCTCGCCCTCGGGCGGCACGGGTTCGTCGGGGAGCAGCACCAGCACATCGACGTCCGAGTGCGGGAACAGCTCGTCGCGGCCGTAGCCGCCCACCGCCACCAGGGCTGCCTGGGGGAGCGCCCGGTTCAGGCCGGCCTCCACCCAGGCGGCGGCCAGCACGCCGTCCACGTGGCGGGCCAGAGCCTTGAGCAGGCGCCGCGCCGCGGCCGCCGTGGCGCGTCCGTCGGCGAATCGGCGCAGCAGGCCTACCTTGCCCTCGCGGAAGGCCGCCCTCAGCTCCGCCACGCCCTGCGGCGCGCGCGGCGACGCCAGCGTGTCCATGGGGGCTGCCTTCAGCCCAGCGCCACGGCCGGGTGGGTCTGGCCGTAGCCCTGCGGGGCAAAGGCCGGCGGCGGCGGGCTGCCGGCGCTGACGGTGAGCACCTCGTAGCCGGTGTCGGTGACCAACACCGAGTGCTCCCACTGGGCGCTCAACGAACGATCTCGCGTGACGATGGTCCAGCCATCGTAGGGGCGGTTGCCCTTGCGGTCTTCCTTGATGTCGCGCTTGCCGGCGTTGATCATGGGCTCGATCGTGAAGATCATGCCCGGCACCAGCTCTTCCAGCGTGCCGGGGCGGCCGTAGTGCAGCACCTGCGGTTCCTCGTGGAAGCGCGCGCCGACGCCGTGGCCGCAGAACTCGCGCACCACCGTGAAACCGGCGTTCTCGGCGAAGGTCTGGATGGCGTGGCCGATGTCGCCCAGGCGCGCGCCGGGCTTCACCTTCACGATGCCCTTCCACATGGCGTCGAAGGTGACCTGGCACAGGCGCCGCGCGGCGATGGTGCCTTCGCCGACCACGAACATGCGCGAGTTGTCGCCGTGCCAGCCGTCCTTGATGACGGTGACGTCGATGTTGACGATGTCGCCGTCCTTCAGCAGGCGGTTGTCGGGGATTCCGTGGCAGACGACGTCGTTGAGGCTGCTGCACAGGCTGGCCGGGTAGGGCGGGTAGCCCGGCGGCGCGTAGCCCAGGGTGGCCGGGACGCCCTTCTGCACTTGCACGATGTGGTCGTGCGCGATGCGGTCGAGCTCCAGCGTGGTGACGCCGGGCCGCACGTGCGGCGTGAGCAGGTCCAGCACCTCGCTGGCCAGCCGGCCGGCGACGCGCATGCCGTCGATGTCCGCGGCTGACTTGATGGTGATGGCCATCTCGGGATTATCCCACCCGGCCGGTAACATGGCGGCCCCTCCCACGGCCTTGAGCGATGAGCACCCACGCCCTCCACCTGATGCATTTCGAGGGCGGGCGCGCCCTGTCGGCGTTTCGCGCCCAGGCGCTGCTGGGCCGGCTGCAGTCGGCGGTGCCGCGCCTCACCGGCGTGTCGGCGCGCTACGTGCACTGGGTGGCCTTCGACGCCCCGCCTGCGCCCGAGCAGGCTGAGCGCATCGGCGCGCTGCTGAGCTACGGCGGGGTCGCCGATCCGGCCGTCGGAGCCGAGCGCGTGGTGGTGATGCCGCGGCTGGGCACCGTGTCGCCCTGGGCCAGCAAGGCCACCGACATCGCGCGCAACTGTGGCATCGGCACCGCCGGTGCCGGTGGCGGCCCGGTGCTGCACCGCGTGGAGCGCGTCGTGGAGTACGCGCTGGCCCTGAAGGCCGGGTTGCTGAGCGCCGTACGGCCGCTGAACGCCGACGAGCGTGCCGCCGTGGCCGCGCTGCTGCACGACCGCATGACGGAGAGCGTGGCCTTCGATCGCGAGGCCGGCCGCCACCTGTTCGACGCGCGCGCGGCCGAGCCGCTGGCGCACATCGACGTGCTCGGCGCCGGCCGGCCAGCTCTGGAGCGCGCCAACGCCGAGTTCGGCCTGGCGCTGTCCGACGACGAGATCGACTACCTCGTCGACGCCTTCCGGGCGCTCGGCCGCAACCCCAGCGACGTCGAGCTGATGATGTTCGCGCAGGCCAACTCCGAGCACTGCCGCCACAAGATCTTCAACGCCCGCTTCACGGTGGACGGGCAGGAGCAGCCGCACTCGCTGTTCCAGATGATCCGCTTCACCGAGAAAACGTCGCCGCAGCACACGGTGGTGGCCTACGACGACAACGCCGCGGTGATGGAAGGCCACGCCGTGCAGCGCTGGCTGCCGCAGGGCTTCACGAACGCGCCGGTCTACGGCGCGCGCGACGACGTCGCCCACGTGCTGATGAAGGTGGAGACGCACAACCACCCCACCGCCATCAGCCCCTTCCCGGGCGCCAGCACGGGGGCCGGCGGCGAGATCCGTGACGAGGGCTCAGTAGGCCGCGGCGCGCGCCCCAAGGCCGGCGTCACCGGCTTCAGCGTGAGCCACCTGCACCTGCCCGGCCTGGCCGAGCCCTGGGAGGCCGGCAGCATCGGCAAGCCCGAGCACATCGCCAGCGCGCGGCAGATCATGACCGAGGGCCCGCTGGGCGGCGCCGCCTTCAACAACGAGTTCGGCCGGCCCAACCTGGGCGGCTACTTTCGCGTGTTCGAGCAGGACGTGGCCGGCATCCGCCGCGGCTACCACAAGCCCATCATGATCTCCGGCGGCCTGGGCACCATCAGCGCCGGCCAGGTGAAGAAGCAGCGCTTCGGCGCCGGCACGCTGCTGGTGCAGCTCGGCGGGCCGGGCATGCGCATCGGCATGGGCGGCGGCGCGGCCAGCTCGATGGCCGCCGGCAGCAACACCGCGGCGCTGGACTTCGACAGCGTGCAGCGCGGCAACCCCGAGATCCAGCGCCGCGCGCAGGAGGTCATCAACCACTGCTGGGCCCTGGGTGCGAACAACCCCATCCTGGCCATCCACGACGTGGGTGCCGGCGGCATCAGCAACGCCTTCCCCGAGCTGGTCGACGGCGCCGGTCTGGGCGCCACCTTCGACCTGCGCCGGGTGCCGCTGGAGGAAAGCGGCCTGGCGCCCAAGGAGATCTGGTGCAACGAGAGCCAGGAGCGCTATGTCCTGGCGGTGAACCCCGACCTGATGCCGCTGTTCGAGCAGATGTGCGTGCGCGAGCGCTGCCCGTTCTCGGTGGTGGGCGTGGCGCGCGAGGAGCGCACGCTGGTGCTGGAAGACGGCCCCGGTGGCGAGCGCGTGATCGACATGCCCATGGACGTGCTGCTGGGCAAGCCGCCCAAGATGCACCGCGTGGTGCAGCGCGTGGCGCGCGACGACGCGCCGCTGGACCTGACCGGCGTGAAGCTCGACGACGTGGCCCTGGCCGTGCTGCGCCACCCCACGGTGGCCAGCAAGCGCTTCCTCGTGACCATCGGCGACCGCACGGTGGGCGGCCTGAGCCATCGCGACCCGATGGTCGGCCCCTGGCAGGTGCCGGTGGCCGACTGTGCCGTCACGCTGGCCGACTTCCGCGGCTTCGCCGGCGAGGCCATGGCCATGGGCGAGCGCACGCCGCTGGCCAGCCTGCACGCGCCGGCCAGCGGGCGCATGGCGGTGGCGGAGGCCATCCTCAACTTGTTGGCTGCCCCCATCGAGCTCGGCCGCGTCAAGCTCAGCGCCAACTGGATGGCGGCCTGCGGCGAGCCCGGCGAGGACGCGGCCCTCTTCGACACTGTCAAGGCCGTGGGCCTGGAGCTGTGCCCCGCGCTGGGCGTCGGCATCCCGGTGGGCAAGGATTCGCTGTCGATGCGCACGAAGTGGAGCGACGGCGGCGCCACGAAGCAGGTGACGGCGCCGGTGTCGCTCGTCGTCACCGCCTTTGCCTCGCTGGCCGACGTGCGCGGCACGCTCACGCCGCAGCTGCAGCCGGGCGACACGACGCTGATCCACGTCGACCTCGGCCAAGGGAAGAAGCGCCTGGCCGGCAGCATGCTGGCCCAGGTGCTGGGCCGCTTCGGCAGCCTGGCGGCCGACGGCGTGCCCGACCTTGACGACCCCGCGCTGCTGAAGAACGCCGTGGCCGCCGTGAACGCGCTGCGCGCCCAGGGCCGCATCCTGGCCTATCACGACGTCAGCGACGGCGGCCTGTGGGTCACCGTGTGCGAGATGGCCTTCGCCGGCCGCCTGGGCGTGAGCCTGAACGTCGACATCCTCGTCACCGAGGGCGACGGCATCGCCGACAGCCGCGCCGAGTACGGCGATTCCAAGAACTGGGCCACGCAGGTGGGCGAGCGCCGCAACACGCTCACGCTGAAGGCGCTGTTCGCGGAAGAACCCGGCTTCGTGATCCAGGTGCCCACGGCGGTGCGCAACGAGGTCGTCGCCACGCTGCGCGAGCATGGCCTGAGCCGCCACGCCCACTTCGTCGGCAAGCCCAACGAGCGTGGCGTGATGGAGGTCTGGCGCGACGCGAAGTGCCAGTGGCAGGTGGAACTGGCCACGCTGCTGGACCACTGGGACCAGGTCTCGTGGCGCATCGCGCGCGAGCGCGACAACCCCGCGAGCGCCGATGCCGAGCACGCCGCGGCCAGCGACGCGCTGGCGCCGGGCCTGCACCGCCACCTCACGTTCGACGACACCGAGGACGTGGCGGCCCCGTTCATCAGCACCGGTGCGCGGCCCAAGGTCGCGATCCTGCGCGAGCAGGGCGTCAACTCGCACGTCGAGATGGCCTGGTGCTTCGCCGAAGCCGGCTTCGACGCGCACGACGTGCACATGTCCGACCTGCAGGCAGGGCCTTCATCCGCAAGAACGCGGCTCGAGCAGTTCCAGGGGCTGGTGGCCTGCGGCGGTTTCAGCTACGGCGACACGCTGGGTGCCGGCGAGGGCTGGGCGCGCAGCATCCTGTTCAACGCGGCGCTGGCCGAGCAGTTCGCGGCCTTCTTCAACCGCGGCTCGAGCTTCGGCCTGGGCGTGTGCAACGGCTGCCAGATGTTCGCGGCGCTGGCGCCGCTGATCCCCGGCGCCGAGGCCTGGCCGCGCTTCACGCGCAACAAGAGCGAGCAGTTCGAGGCGCGGCTGTCGATGGTGGAGGTGCTGGAGTCGCCCAGCCTCTTCTTCACCGGCATGGCCGGCAGCCGCGTGCCCATCGCGGTGGCGCACGGCGAGGGCCTCGCCGACTTCTCGCAGCGCGGCGACGCGCGGCGCGTGCTGGGCGCCATGCGCTTCGTCGACGGCGCCGGGGCGCCCACCGAGGCCTACCCGGCCAACCCCAACGGCAGCCCCGGCGGGCTGACGGCCGTCACCACCGCCGATGGCCGCTTCACCGCGCTGATGCCGCACCCCGAGCGCGTGTTCCGCAATCTGCAGATGAGCTTCGCGGCGGGCGGTGAGGTGTTGGCGGCCAGCCCCTGGCTGCGGATGTTCCGTAACGCGCGGCGCTGGGTGGGTTGAGTCGCGGCCGTTGATGACCGGGTTCGACCCTGAAGAGACATAGGCAGTTCCGATCTCGCCGCACTGAAGCAGCCGGTCGGGCAACCTCGCAGTCACCCGTAGTGGGCCCCGCGACGGAGGGCACAAGTCGGCGGGCAGCCATCAAGGCGATTGAGGCACGGAGCACGGCTTGAGACCGTGCGGGCTCACCCCACGGGAGCCCATCGTGCGAGCCACGGCGCAGCAGCCCCAGCGGGCGCCCGATGGCGCCCCGGTCCACTACGAACGCCACCGCCCCGAGCAGACCACGCTGTACTGCCTGGTGCAGCAGCACGCGGCCAGCTTCATCGCCCACACTTAGGATCAATGAATTCGCGGTGCGTGCGGTCCATGCGCGGCTGCTGCAGCGCGAGGGTTTCGGTCCAGGTGATGGCGGCCATGGCGGGGGGGGGGGTGGATGGTCAGAAGGTCATGCCGGGAGGGGCGCAGCGGGCGCCGCGCCCGCTGCGCGGCCATCTCAAGCCGCGGGCGGCAAGGTGTCGAAGTCGGCGGCGTCGTGCCGCTCGGGCAGCTGGCTGGACGGATCGCCCCAGGTGCGGTTGACCTTGCGCCCACGCTGCGCCGCCGGGCGTGCGGCAATGGCGTCGGCCCAGCGCTGCACATGGGTGTAGTCCTGCACCCGCAGGAACTCGCCGGCCTCGTACAGCTGCCCCTTGGCCAGTGCGCCGTACCAGGGCCAGACCGCGATGTCGGCGATGCTGTAGTCGGCACCCGCCAGAAACGCACTCTCGGCCAGGCGGCGGTTCAGCACGTCGAGCTGCCGCTTGGTCTCCATCGCGAAGCGGTCGATGGCGTATTCGATCTTGCTCGGCGCGTAGGCGTAGAAATGCCCGAAGCCGCCGCCGAGGTACGGCGCGCTGCCCATCTGCCAGAACAGCCACGACAGGCACTCGGCCCGTGCGGGCTGCGTGGTGGGCAGGAAGGCGCCGAACTTCTCGGCCAGGTGCAGCAGGATCGCACCCGACTCGAACACGCGCACCGGCTCGGGCCCGCTGCGATCCAGCAGCGCCGGGATCTTGGAGTTGGGGTTGACGGCCACGAAGCCGCTGCCGAACTGGTCGCCTTCCTGGATCTTGATCAACCAGGCGTCGTACTCGGCGCCGGTGTGCCCCAGGGCCAGCAGTTCTTCCAGCATCACCGTGACCTTCACGCCGTTGGGCGTGGCCAGCGAGTACAGCTGCATCGGGTGGCGGCCCACCGGCAGCTCTCTGTCGTGCGTGGCCCCGGCGACGGGGCGGTTGATGGTGGCGAAGCGGCCGCCGCTGGCCTTGGTCCAGGTCCAGACGCGGGGCGGGGTGTAGGCGGGGGTGTCGCTCATGCGGCGGGCTCCAGGGGGAAGCCGGCCACTCTACGAGATTCGGCGGGCCGCCGCTCAGCAGCACCCCACCCAGGCGCTGCGGCGGTAGAACGGCCCCAGGTCCTCGGCCAGGTCGCCCAGCTGGCGACGCCACACACCAAAGCCCGGTGCCGCCGCCAGCCCCGCGCGCACGCGGGCCAGCAGCTCGGCCTTCAGCGCCGGCTCGTCGATGCCGGTGACCTGCCCGCCCTGCACCACACGGCGGCCGGCAGCGATGACCTCGTCGACGTGCACCCCGCGGCCGCGGGCCAGCAGCAGGTCCAGCGGGTCCACGTCGGCAAAGAGCGGGTCGTCGTCCAGCGCGTCCCAGTCCAGCACCAGCACATCGCCCGCGGCGCCGGGGGCGATGACGCCGCCCGGCAGCGCATCGGCCGCCCCGCCGCGCACGCTGCGCCGGCCATGCTGCGCCGCAAAGGCCCACAGCGGCGCCAGGCCCATCGTGGTGTCGAAGCCCCAGCCGCGGTGCAGCGCCCAGGCCAGGCGCATCTCGTGCAGCGCGTCGTCGTCTTCGTTGAAGGCCATGCCGTCCAGCCCCATGGCCACGCGGCAGCCCTGGCGCAGCATCTCGGGCACCGGCGCGATGCCGGACTTCAGGCCCAGGTTGGAGCTGGTGTTGACGGCAATCGTCACGCCGCGCTCGGCCAGCAGCGCCAGCTCGTCGGGCCGCGCCCAGGCGCAGTGGGCCAGCGTCAGGCGCGGGCCGAGCAGGCCGATGTCGTCCAGGTACCGAACGATACCTTGCGGGTGGGCGCGGTCGGCCCATTCACGCTGGTAGCGTGTTTCCAGCAGGTGCATGTGCACCGGGCGGCCGCTGTCGTGCGAGGCCGCTGCAACGGCTTCCAGCAGCGGCGTGCTGCACCACTGCACGCCGGCCGGGCCGTATTGCACGGTGACGTGCGCGGCCAGGCTCGGGTCGGCGGCCAGCGCCTGCGCCAGCGCGTCCACCACGGCCAGGTGATCGGCCGGCGGCAGCGGCCGCACCTCCAGGCGCTGCTGCACCGGCTCGCGCAGCGCGGGGCGCAGCGCGGCCAGCATCGTGGCGTCGTCGCACAGGCCAATGCCGTTCTGGTCCCTCATCGCCAAGGCAAAGCCGATGTGCACGCCGACATCGCGCGCGGCGCGGGCCACGGCCAGCGCCTCGTCCACGTACGGCAGGCCGCCCTGCACCCGCGTGTAATGCACCATCAGGTTCGTCACGCCGTGACGCACGCTGCGTGCGAAGGACGTGGCCGCACACAGGTACGGGTCCACGCCCGGCAGCACGCCTAGGAACGGCAGCCAGCTCTCCAGCGGCTGCCCGAAGGCGCCCAGCGTGGCGCTCCGGAAGGTGCGCGCGTGGTCGTGCGCGTTGGCCAGCGCGGGCAGCACCAGCCAGCGCGGGCCGGCAGGCGGCGCCGGCAGCGCGTCGATCGACGCGATGTGCGCGCCGTCGAACGCCACACGCACGTTGGCCCGGGCCGGCGCCGTGCCGGGCTCGGCCAGCAGCCAGGCGCAGTCGATCGGGGCGGCCGGGGCGGTCACCGCGCGCTCACTTCAGGACCAGCTTGCGCTCGGCCAGCGGCGGCAGGAAGCGGCGGTCGAAGACCTCCGCCGGCGCCGGCTGGCGGGGCAGCTCGAACACGCCCGCCAACTGCGCCACCGAGCGCTTGAGCCGCTCGTCGTTGACGTCGCCCACGCCTGCGGCGGCCACCTCGGGCGTGAACATCACGGTCTTCAGCGCGTACATCAGGCGGCGCTTCTCCAGGTCCTTGTTGATCAGCGGCTCGCGCTTGGCCAGCGCCTCGATGGCGGCGTCGGGGTTGGCAATGGTGTCGCGCAGGCCCTTGTGCACCGCGCGCACCAGGCCGGCCACCACCTGCGGCTTGTCCTTGATGAGCTGCTGCGACACCAGGATGCCGTTGCTGTAGAGCTCGATGCCGTGGTCGGCGTAGTGGAACCAGCGCATGTCCTTCTCGGGGTCCAGGTTCTGCGCCACCAGGTTCATGTAGCTCGTCACCGAGAACACGGCCGAGGCGTCGACCTGGCCGCGCAGCAGCATCTGCTCCTGCAGGTTGGGCGCCATGTTGGTCCAGGTGACCTTGCTGGCGTCGATGCCGTTCTTCTCGGCCAGCACCGCGAACATGCGCATCGCGGCACCGCCGGCGGGCGAGCCCAGGTTCTTGCCTTCCAGTTCCTTCATCGTCTTGATGGGGCTGGTGGACTTGGTCATCAGCGCAAAGGGCGTGCGGTTGTAGATCTGGTAGACCATCACCGGCGCCTGCCCCGGCTTGGCCGCGGCGTTCTGGATGATCGCGTTGAGGTCACCGAAGGCCGCCTGGTAGGCGCCCGCCATGACCTTGGTGACGGCAGTGGCCGAGCCGTCGCCCTGGTCGATGGTGATGTCGATCTTCTCCTGCGTGAAGTAGCCCTTGTCCTGCGCCAGGAAGTACCAGGCGTGCACGCCCTGCAGCTTCCAGTCGAGCACGAACTTGATCGGGGTCATCTCCTGCGCGCTGGCCAGCAGCGGCAGCGCCAGGGTGGCAGCGGCAAGCACTTTCTGGAAGCGGCGGCGTGTCGGGAACAGACTCATGCGGAGGGCTCCTGGCGGGTTGAAGAACGGAACGGGTGGGTCGGGTCAGAGGGCTTCGAAGAGCACGTCCTGCGCGCCCTTCCACAGCACCGTGGTGCCGAGTGCACGCAGGTTCTCGCGGCCCTCGACGAGGGTGAGGAAGTGGTTGCCGGCCAGCGGCCCCATCTTGCTGGCGAAGCTGCAGGCGCCGTAGGCGAGGATGATTTCGGTCTCGCTGTAGCCGCCGGGGTAGAAGAGGATGTCGCCGGCCGACGGGTGGCTGGTGTGGTTCTCGAAGCCCACGCCCAGCTGGAATTCACCCAGAGGCACCCACACGCCTTCGCCGCTCCAGCGCACGTGGATCAGCTTCTGCCGGTAGGGCAGGAGCTTCATGAAGGCGGCCACCGTGAGCGGGGCGTCGGGGTTTGTCTCGGCGATGAAGGTGTGGCCGGCGGCGGTGATGCGGATGCGGGTCATGGGGTGGTGTCTCGGGGGGTTGAGGTTTAGGAACCGGGCTGGCCGATCCACTTGTTGACGGTGGGCGGCGTCCAGGCCGCAAGCGCATCCAGCAGGCGCGCGGGGTCGGCCTCGATGACCAGCATGTCGCGGTGCTCGGCCTTCAGGAAGCCTTCGTCGGTGGCCGTCTCCAGCAGCGCGCGCAGCGGGCGGTAGAAGCCGCGCACGTCCAGCGCGGCGCAGGCCTTGTGGTGATCGCCCAGCTGCGTCAGCGTGGCGGCTTCCAGCAGTTCTTCCAAGGTGCCCAGGCCGCCGGGCAGCGCGATGAAGGCATCGGCCAGCGCGCTCATGCGGGCCTTGCGGGCACGCATGTCGGGCGCGATCTCGTGGCGCGTCAGGCCGGCGTGCAGGTGGCCGCGGTCGTGCAGCCGCTGGTTGATCACGCCCACCACCGTGCCACCGGCGGCCAGCGTCGCGTCGGCCACCACGCCCATCAGGCCCTTGTGCGTGCCGCCGTAGACCAGCGTCAGCCCGCGCTGCGCGATCAGCGTGCCCAGTTCGGCGGCGGCGGCGGCATGCTCGGGCGCGGTGCCGAAGTTGGAGCCGCAGAACACGGCCACGCTGGTGAGGGCGGGCCGCGCGGTCACGATGCTCATGCCATTACCACGCTGCTGCCCGCGTCCTTGCGCTGCGCCCAGCCGGTCATGCGCCCTTCGATGAAGGCCGACACCGCATACAGCATCACGCCCATCACGGCCAGGATCACGAGGCCGGCAAACACCATCGGCACATCGAAGTTGCCGCTGGCGATGATCATCACGTTGCCGATGCCCTTGTTGGCGGCCACCGTCTCGGCCAGCACCGTGCCCACGAAGGCCAGCGTGATGGCGATCTTCAGCGACGCAAACAGGTAGGGCAGCGCACGCGGCAGGCTCACATTCCAGAGGATGTCGCGCTTCTTGGCGCCCAGCACGCGCAGCACGTCTTCCAGCTCGGGCTCGGTGTTGGCCAGGCCCGTGGCCACGTTCACCACCACCGGGAAGATGCTGATGACCATGGACGTCAGCACCGCCGGCACCGTGCCGGCGCCGAACCACACCACGAAGATCGGCACCACCGCCACCTTCGGGATGCTGCTGAATCCCACCAGCAGCGGGTAGGCCACGTCGTAGGCCAGCTTGGACGAGCCGATGATCACGCCGATGACGATGCCGATGCCCACGCCCAGCGCAAAGCCGGTGAGCGTGGTGTAGAGCGTCTGCACCGTGTGCGGCCACAGCAGCGGCATCTTGGTCCACAGCACATGGGCGATCTGGCTGGGCCGCGGCAGGATCAGGTCCGACACGCCGGTGGCGCGGCAGGCCAGTTCCCACAGGACGAAGAAGCCGATCAGCGCAGCGGCCGACATCAGGCGCTCGCGGGCTTGCGGGCTCAGGGAGTTCATGCGGCCGCCTTCACGGGGGTCAGGTCAGTTGAAACCGCGGCGGCTTCGGGCGCATCGCCCTCCACCGGCGTGCGCGCGTGTGCGATGCGCATGCGCAGCTGCTGCACGAGCGTGGCGAACTCGGGCGAGTAGCTCATCTCCAGCGTGCGCGGGCGTGCGAAGGGCACCTCGCGTTCCTCGAGGATGCGGCCCGGCCGCGCGCTCATCACCGCGATGCGGTTGGCCAGGAACGCCGACTCGCGCAGGTCGTGCGTGACCAGCAGCACCGTCGGCCGCTGCTTCATCCACAGCGACTGCAGGATGGCCCACAGCTCCTCGCGCGTGAACTGATCCAGCGCGCCGAAGGGCTCGTCCAGCAGCAGCAGCCGCGGCTCGTGCACCAGCGCGCGGCACAGCGACGCGCGCTGCAGCATGCCGCCCGACAGCTGCCACGGCCGCTTGTCGCCGAAGCCTTTCAGACCCACCTGGGCCAGCAGCGCGTCGGCCCGCGCGGCGTACTCACCCTTCTTCTTCTTGGCCCAGTCCTGGCGGAAGGGCTCGACGATCTTCAGCGGGATCATCACGTTCTCGCGGATCGTCAGCCACGGCAGCATGGTCGGGTTCTGGAAGGCCAGGCCGATGCGCACCTTCGCGCTGGCACCCACCGCGTCGGGGCTGGCGCCGGTGCCGGCCATGGTCACCTCACGCTTGGCCACCACCACGCCACCGGAGCTGGGCTTGAGCAGGCCGGCCACGAGCTTGAGGATGGTGCTCTTGCCGCAGCCGCTGGGGCCCACCAGCGCCACGAAGTTACCCTGCGGAATGCTCAGGTCGGTCTGGGCCAGCGCCAGCGTGCCGCCGCCGTACTGCAGCGTGACGTTGCTCAGTTCGATGAAAGGATCAGCCATGAGCGGCTCCTGCGGATTCGACCCGCACGAGGGCCGCCACCGGCCCGCCACCCGCGGGGCCCTGGTGTTCGGCCCCGCCCGAGACGTACAGCGCCGTGTGCCCCACCGCGGCGGCGAGCACGCCGCCCACGGCGGCGCGCGCGTGGCGCGTGGCATTGATGTCGGAATCGTTCAGCATGGTGTGTCTTTCGCCGCGCACGCGGCCGTCGGGACTGGCTTCGGCCTTGGCAAGCAGGTTGACGAGCACGCGCTGCAGCGCCGGGCCGTCGGGGTCGATGTCGAAGTGCTCGCGCAGCAGGCGGCGCACGCTGGCGGCGTCCACCGCGTCCTGCATCACCGTGTGGCCGATGCGCACGGGTGACGCCGCGCCGGCGACTTCGCCCAGCACGATGACCACGTTGTGTTCCAGCTCGATGCCGGCCGAGGCCGACGCGCGCGCTGAGTACAGCGACCAGTCGGACAGCACGGCCGCGCCAGTGGCGGCGCCTGCCGGCACTTCGCCCAGCGCCACCGCCACGCCCAGCGCCGAGGCGCCGCGCGACAAGCCCATCGACTCGTAGGCGTCGTGCGTGGCCGGCTGCACGACGCGGGCCAGCGCGTCCTGCACCTTGGCGGCAGTCAGCAGCGGGCACTTGACCTGCACGAAGTGCACATCGGCGCGGTCGGTGATGCCGGCGTCGGCCATCGCCGCCAGCGTGGCCGCCGCGGTGGCCTCGATCTGCGCCTGGCGGCCCATCTCCTCGGGCAGGAAGTCGCGCGTGTGCGCGATGCCCACCACCAGGCGCTTGTGCGCGTGCCCCGGCGCCGCCACCCAGCGCCGCGTGAAGACCGTGAAGTGCGGCGACAGCACGCCCTCGGTGCCGCCCGACATCACCAGCGCCACGCGCTGGGCCACCATGGCGGGCGGGCAGTCCAGGTGCGGGCTCAGGAAGTGGCACCAGCTGGTGGCCGCGAAGTCGCGCGTGTGGTCGTTGACGCAGCCGTTGCCCTCGGTCTTGCCCATCACGGCCACGATGTCGGCCGGCACCAGCGCGCCGGCGTCGATGAGCGCCTGCACGCCGCGCAGGTCACCGGGGCCGCTGCAGGGCACGCGGAAGACGTCGACGCGCTGCACGGGCTTCATCGCGGCACGTCCTCGGCCGGCAGCGCGTTCGGTCGCACGCCGGCCGGCGGGGTGACGATGGCGCGGCTGTAGTGCTGCTGGTTGCGCGGCTGCGGCGTGGGCATGGCCTGGATGCCCTTGACCGAGCGGCCGTGCGTGATGGCCTCTTCCACCAGCTTGCCGTGCTGCATGACGAAGCGCCCGCGCAGCAGCGTGTGCACCGGGTAGCCCTGCACCGCGCGGCCGTGCCAGGGCGAGATCTTGCTGATCGTCTGGAGCCGGCCCTGCGACAGCGTGCCGGTCTTGGCCATGTCGACGAACGCGATGTCGGCGTGCGCGCCAGTGGCGATCACGCCCTTCGTGCCGTACAGGCCCCAGGCCTTGGCCGGCGCCACGGCGCTCCACTTCACGTAGTCCATCAGCGTGGCGCGCTGCAGGTTCACCTGCGTCAGCATCAGCGGCATCTGCGTCTCCACGCCGGGGAAGCCGCAGTCGCAGGCCCAGATGCTCTCGCGCGTCTTCTCTTCGGGCGTGTGCGGTGCGTGGTCGGTGGCGATCATGTCCAGCGTGCCGTCCATCAGCGCGTCCCACAGCGGCTGGTTGTGGCGCGGCTCGCGCACCGGCGGGTTCACGCGCAGGATGCCGCCCAGGCGCAGGATGTCGTCGGTGTTGAGCAGCAGGTACTGCGGGCAGGTCTCGGCCGTCACGTCCACGCCACGGGCCTTGGCCGCGCGCAGCAGGTACAGCGAGTCGGCCGCGCTGTGGTGCGCGATGTGCACGCGCGCGCCGGTCCACTCGGCCAGCGTCAGCACGCGGCCGATGGCCTCGATCTCGGCCACCGCGGGGCGCGCGTCCAGGTGGGCCTGCGCGTCGATGCGGCCGGCCTGTTCCAGCACCTTCTGGCGCCGCGCCATGATGGAGCTGTTCTCGGCGTGCACCACCGTGCGGATGCCCAGCGGCGCGAGCTTCTCGAAGCCCTCCAGCAGCGCTCCGTCGGTGGGCGCCGGCAGGTTGCCGAAGGTGTTGCCCACGAAGGCCTTGAAGCTGGTGGCGCCGCCGTCCAGCAGGTCTTCCAGGTGGCCCACGGTGTCGTCGCCCAGCAGCGCGTGGATGCCGTAGTCGACGAAGGAACGCTCGGCCGCCTTCAGCTTCATCGCCAGCGCCTCGCGCGTGCCGGTGGGCGGGTTGGTGTTGGGCATGTCGAAGACGGTGGTCACGCCACCGCAAGCCGCCGCGGCGCTGCCGGTCTGCCAGGTTTCCTTGTGCGGGTAGCCGGGGTCGCGGAAGTGCACGTGGCTGTCGATCGCGCCCGGCAGCAGGTACAGGCCGTCAGCACGCATCTCGCGCGTGGCGGGCGGCATCACGTCATCGTGGCCCACGGCCACGATGTGCTCGCCGGAGATGGCGATGCTGGCGGAGGTGATGCGGTCGGGCGAGACGATCTTGCCGCCGCGGATGACCAGGTCCACACTTTTCATTGAAGTCTCCAAATACTTTTCATGTCACCCGATCCAGCAGCCGCCGGGGCACCCCCTGGGGGGAGGGCCGAAGGCGCTTCGGGGGGGTCAAAGACTTGCCCAGCCGCCGTCGACGGGCAGATCGACGCCCGTGATCTGGCGGCTCACATCGCTGGCCAGGAACAGACAGGCATTCGCCACGTCGGCGTCGGTGGACACGCGCTTCAGCGCGTAGTCGGCCGCATGGCGTGTCATCGCTTCTTCGAGCGTGATGCCGAGCTTGGTGGCCATGTTGGCGCACACCTTCTCGCGAAAGCGCGGCCCGTCCACCATGCCCGGTGCGACGCAGTTGACGTTGATGTTGAAAGGCCCGGCCTCCAGCGCAAAACTCTTGGTGATGCCGCGCAGGCCCCACTTGCTGGCCGAATACGCCATGCGCCCGGCACGGCCCCGCATGCCGAAGGTGCCGCCCACGTTGACGACCTTGCCCGCGCGCTGCGCAATCATCGAAGGCAGCACCGCGTGCATCGTGTTGAAGCAGCCGGTCATGTTGAGCTCGACGATCTCGTTGAACTCCTCGGTGCTGGTCTCCCAGCCGGTCTTGCCGATGGGGCCCGAGCCGCCGGCGACGTTGACGAGGATGTCGATGCAGCCGAAGGCCTCCAGTGCGTGGCGCGCCAGCGCCTCGGTCTGCGCGGCCTGGGTCAGGTCGCAGGGCACCACGATGGCAGCCACGCCCAGCGCCCGCGCCTCGGCGGCCACCGGCTCGATGGCCGCGGTGTCGCGGCCGGCCAGCACCAGCTTCGTGCCGTGTTCGGCAAAGGCCAGCGTCACGGCGCGGCCCATGCCCTTGGCCGGGCCGGTGATGACGGCCACCTTGTCCTTCAGTTGCAGGTCCATCGCCGTGCCTTCAGAGCTTGCTGGCGCGGTCGGCGCGCGGGGGCAGGAAGCTGCGGTCGAAGACTTCGTCGTTCGGCGGCGTGCGCGGCAGGGCGTTGGCGTCCACCACCATCGCAATGGCGCGCTTCAGGCGTGCGGGGTCCACGTCGCCGAAGCCGATCTTCGCGATCTCGGGGTGGTTCATCTCTTCCTTGATGGTGGCGAGCAGGCGCTCCTTTTCCACGTCGCGCTTGAGCAGCGGCTCGCGCTTCATCACCACGTCCATCGCGGCCTCGGGGTTGGCCAGGCTGTCGTTGATGGCGCGGTTGACGGCCTTCACGAAACCGGCCACGGCCTTGGGGTTGTCCTTCACGAAGGCGCGGCTGAAGACGATGGCGTTGGAGTAGAGGTCCATGCCGAAATCGGCGTAGTTGATGAAGCGCAGGTCCTTCTCGGGGTCGATGCCCACCAGCTTGGCGCTGAAGTACACGGTGTTGGTGAAGCCGAAGATGGCGTCCACCTGGCCGCGCAGCAGCATCTGCTCGCGCAGGTTGGGCGCCATGTTGGTGATGTTGACCTTGGCTGCGTCGATCTTGGCGACCTTGGCAAAGGCCGGGAAGAGCTTCAGCGCGCCGTCGTTGGCCGGGCCGCCCACGGTCTTGCCTTCCAGGTCCTTGGGCGTCTTGATCGGGCTGTCCTTCTTCACAACGATGGTGAACGGCGGCGTGTTGTAGATCATGTAGACGGCCACCGGCGCGTCGGCCGGGCGCGTGGCGGCCAGGTTGATGAGCGCGTTGATGTCGCCGAAGCCAGCCTGGTAGGAGCCCGAGGCCACTTTCAGGACCGACGCCGACGAGCCTTCGCCCTGGTCGATCTCCACGTCCAGGCCCTCGGCCTTGAAGTACCCCTTGTCCTGGGCCATGAAGAACCAGGCCTGCGGGCCCTGGTACTTCCAGTTCAGCACCATCTTGATCTTGGTCTGCGCGTGCGCGGCCAAGGGCAGCGCAGCGAACACGGCGCCGGCCAACAGCGTGGCCAGGCAGGAACGGAGTCGGGACATGGGGAGTCTCCTAGCGGGGGGTGGGCGATGAACGGCGGCGCTTCGGGGGCAGCGCTGCCAGGGCGGTGAGAAGGTCGGCGCTGAGCGCCGTGAAGCCGTGCAGCTTCTGCACGATGAAGTGGACGGCCCGCGTGACGTAGGCCGGCGACGGCGTGCTGCACGCGTCGGCCAGCAGCACGGCGTCGTAGCCCAGGAAGCCAGCGTCCTGCAGCGTACTGAAGACGCAGCGGTCGGTGTTGACGCCGGCAAACAGCAGCGTGGTGGCGCCGCGCATGCGCAGGACACTGTCAAGCTCGTTGTCCCAGAAGCCGCTGAGGCGGTGCTTGAAGACGGTGATGTCGCCCGGCTCGACGGCCAGCTCCTCCACCACCTGCGCCCCCCACTCGCCCGGCACCAGCGAGCGGCCGCGGTCCTCGGGCGAGGTCTCGGCGTAGCCCACCGCGGTGGCGCTGCGCTTGCCGTTGAACTGCACCACCGGCGGTAGGTTCAGGCAGTCGGCACGCACGCCCCAGTTGAGCCACAGCACCGTGCCGCCCGCGGCGCGCCAGGCGGGCAGCAGCGCGGCGATGGCGGGGATGGGCTTGCGCATCGGCTTCACGCTGATGCCCTTCTGCCCGAACCAGCCTTTGGGGTGGCAGAAGTCGTTCTGCATGTCCACCACCACCAGCACGCTGCGCACGATGTCCAGCGTGATGCGCCGAGGTTGTGCATCCAACTGCACCGTTTTGGGGACCAGCGGCGCACGCACCAGGCTGACGCCCTCGTCACCCAGGCGCCACGCGTTGTGCGCCACCGGGCCGAAGCACGCCTGCGGCCCGGGCGTGGCAGCCGCATCAGCGGCGGGGTTCGAGGGGCGGCGCGGTCTCTTCACGGTACACAACGCACGCACCCAACGTGCCAGAGATCGGTTCTGAACCATGCTGATTAGCGTGCCCTTCGTTGCCGTATTGGCAACACAATCGGCATCCTTCGCGCACATGCCCGGCCATGAACCACCTGCGATTCCTGAAGTACTTCGACGAAGTGGCGCGTGCCGGCTCCATCCGCCAGGCGGCCGAGGCGCTGCACGTGGCGCCGTCGGCCGTGAACCGCCGCATCCAGGACCTGGAAGCGGAGCTCGGCGTGCCGCTCTTCGAGCGCCTGCCGCGCGGCATGCGGCTGACCGCCGCCGGCGAGCTCTTCGTGCAGTACGTGCGCGGCCGCGCCAGCGCACTGGACGAGGTGCGCTCCGAGATCGAAGAGCTCCAGGGACTGCGCCGCGGCAGCGTCAAGCTGGTGGCCAGCCAGGCGCTGGCACCGCAGTTCATGCCGCAGCTGGTGGCCGACTTCCGGCACACGCACCCGCTGGTGGAATTCCAGGTGCGCATCGGCGACCACGTGCAGGCGCTGCGCGCGCTGCGCGCCTTCGAGGTCGATCTGGTGCTGGTCTTCAACCTCGCGCCCGAGCCCGACCTGGAGCTGGTGGCGCAGTTCGAGCAGAAGCTGGTGGCCACCATGCACCGCAGCCACCCGCTGGCGCAGCGCCCCGGCGGCGTGCGGCTGCGCGAGTGCATGGACTACCCGCTGGTGCTGCCCAACCGCGAGGCCGGCGGCCGCCAGCTGCTGGAGCGCTACCTGGTGCGCAGCAGCGTGAAGCTGCGCGCGGTGGTCGAAAGCAACAGCTTCGAATTCCTGCGCGGCTGCCTGCACCACGGCCACGCCATTTCCTTCCAGATCGCCATCGGCGCGGTCAGCGAGGGCGGCGAGATCGTCGCGCGCGAGATCACCGACCGCCAGTTCCCCGGCGGCCACCTGGTGCTGGCGCACCTGCGCGGGCGGCAGTTGCCGGTGATCGCGCATGCCTTCATGGCCGACGCGATGGCCGCGCTGACGCAGGTGGCACCGGGCGCGGCTTGAGGTGCCGCCGGCGATCTATGCTCAGGGCCGCCCCACAAGAACCCCTGGAGACCGCCGATGTACCGCTTGCTCCGCACGACCCTGCTGGCCGCCGCGTGCGTGCTGGCTGCCACCCCGGCTGCTGCACAGCCGCTGGTGCCGCACTTCGACCTGCAAGGCCACCGCGGCGCGCGCGGGCTGGCGCCCGAGAACACGCTGCCGGCCTTCCAGAAGGCGCTGGACCTGGGCGCGAACACGCTCGAATGCGACATGGCGATCACGAAGGACGGCGTCGTCGTGATCCACCACGACCAGTGGCTCAACCCCGACACCACGCGCGGCCCCGACGGCCAGTGGCTCGGCCAGCGCGGCCCAGCGATCTCGGACATGACCTACGCCGAGCTGCAGCGCTACGACGTGGGCCGCATCAAGCCGGGCACCGAGTACGCCAAGGCTTTTCCCGAGCAGCAGGCCGCCGACGGCACACGCATCCCGCGTCTGGCAGACCTGTTCGCGCTGGTGCGCCAATCGGGCAACACGCAGATGCAGTTCGACTGCGAGACCAAAATCTCGCCGCTGGAGCCCGGTGCCGCGCTGCCGCCCGAGGCCTTTGCGCGGCGCGTCATCCAGGAGATCCGCGATGGCGGCATGGCCGGGCGCACGATGATCCAGTCCTTCGACTGGCGCACGCTGCAGGTGGTGCAGAAAGAGGCACCCGAGATCCGCACGATGTACCTGAGCAGCCCGCGCACGCTGGCCAAGGCCCCCGACGGCAGCGGCTCGCCGTGGCTGGCCGGCTTCGAGCCCGAACGCCACGGCGGCAGCGTGCCCAAGGCCGTGCATGCCGCCGGCGGCCGCATCTGGGCGCCGAACCAGACCTACCTGACACCCGCGCTGCGCGCCGAGGCGCGCGAACTCGGCCTGAAGGTGATCCCGTGGACCGTCAACGAGCCGGCCATGATGAACAGGCTGCTGGACATGCAGGTGGACGGGATCACCTCCGACCGGCCCGACCTGGTGCAGATCGAGCTGCGCAAGCGCAAGCCCTGAGGCTCCCGGGGCCGGCTACAGCGGCGCCAGCTCGCGCACGCGCTGCATCGCCACCGCCGCAGCCGCCGTGCGCGTCTCGACGCCCAGCTTCTCGTAGATGCGCTCCAGATGCTTCTTCACGGTGGCCGGGCTGCTGCCCAGGATGTCGCCGATGTCGCGGTTGGTCTTGCCCTTGGCCACCCAGTACAGCACCTCGCTCTCGCGCAGCGTCAGGCCGAAGGCAAGCATGGTGGCCTCCACCGTGGCGGCGTCGCTGACCTCGCGCAGCACGACGAGCCAGTCGTCGTCGACCGTGCGGCCCTGCAGCGTGGCCACCAGCTGCCGCGCGCCGCCGTCGACGGTGCGTGCGGTGGACAGCGGACGCATCTCGCGGCCGGCCGCGGCCGGCGCCAGCCAGGCCAGCAAGGCGGCGGGCACGTGGTCGGGCGGGTGTCGAAGTAGGCCGGCAGCCAGCGGCGCGCCAGCGGCGTCTGCCACACCAGGCGCGGGGTTTCGCCGGCCTGCATGCGCACCGCAATCGTCGCGTGGCCGTAGGCGTCGAGCGCGTTGCGCGCCTGCCGGGCCTGGCGCGCGGCCAGCATGTGCGCAGCCATGCGGGCCAGCACCTCGGGTGGGCGGATGGGCTTGGTGACGTAGTCCACGCCGCCGGCCTCGAAGGCAGCCAGCACGTGCTCGGTGTCGGTGAGGCCCGTCATGAAGACGATGGGGATGTGCGCCGTCTCGGGCCCGGCCTTGAGCCGGCGCGCGACCTCGAACCCGTCGATGCCGGGCATGACGGCGTCGAGCAGGATGATGTCGGGGTCGGCCTGCACGGCGCGCTGCAACGCGCTGGCGCCGTCGGTGGCCACCAGCACGGTGTAGCCGGCGGCGTCCAGCGCGTCGTGCAGCACGGCCAGGTTGTCGGGCACGTCGTCGACGATCAGCACCAGCCCCGCGCCGCGGGGGTGGTCGAAGCTAAGCCCCGCGCCGCGGGGGTGGTCGAAGCTCAGCCCGGCGCCGCGCGGGGGGGCGACGACCGGGGCCGCGCTGCGGACGCGCTCAGTCGGCTTGGGCTCGTCCGAGGGCATCCTGGATCACCGGTGAAAGACGGTCGAACTGAAAATTTTGCGCCAGCGTGCGCAGCGGGGCGAGCCAGGCGGCGCACTCGGGGCGCGCGGCTTCGATGTCGTCCAGCAGCCGCTGCACGCCGCGCGGGTAGCCGAGCTGCACCACGTCCAGCAGCGCCTGCAGCTGCTCGACGCTGGGCCGCGGCGCGTCGGCCGGCACCGCGGCGGGTGGCGGCACGGGTGGCGAGGTCTGCCACTGCAGGCCGAGCTGGCGGCCCAGCCAGTCCAGCAGCTCGTCGAAGCGCACGGGCTTGGTGATGAAGTCGGCCGGCGTGATGCCCACGTCGTTGTCCAGCCCCTTGTCGAAGGCGTTGGCGCTGACGATGGCCACCGGCGCGCTGCTCAGGCGCTGGCGGCGCAGGGCGCGCACGGTGTCCCAGCCCTCGATGCCGGGCATGGCCAAGTCCATGAAGATGGCGTCCACGGGCGGCTCGCGGTGGGCCTCGCCGGGCACGGCCCGCTCTTCCAGCAGGCCGAGCGCAGCGGTGCCCGAACCGGCCTGCAGCACGTCGAAACCCAGCGCCTGCAGGCGGCGCGCGAGCAGCGTGCGGTCGACCTCCTCGTTGTCCACCACCAGGATGCAGCGCCGCGGGCCGGCATAGCCCGCACGCGGCGCCGCCGGCGCGGGCGCGCGCACGCCGCGCAGTTCGGGCAGGAAGAGGCGGATGCGGAACAGCGTGCCCGACGGCGGTGTGCCCTGCGGTACGGCGGGGTTGGCCTCGGGACGCGGCGAAGCGTGGCGGGACGACACCGTCATCTCGCCGCCCATCAGGTCGGTCAGCATCTTGGCGATGGTCAGGCCCAGGCCGGTGCCGCCGGCGGCACCGTGGCCGACATCGCCGCCGCTGCCGTGCGAGCCGCGCGAGAAGGGCTCGAAGATGCGCTCGATGTCGCCGGGCGCGATGCCCGGGCCGCTGTCCTCGATCTCGAACACCGCCATGTCGCGCACGTGCATGGCGCGGAACACGACACGCCCGCTCTGCGTGAACTTGACCGCGTTGCCCAGCACGTTGATGAGGATCTGCGTCAGCCGGCGTTCGTCGGCCCGCACCAGCAAGGGTGCGCCGGCCACGTCGTGCTCGAAGCGCAGGTCCTTGCTGGCGGCCTGCGGCTGGAAGAGCTGCACGATCTGCTCGAGCTGCTCGCGCAGGCGCATCGGCTTGGGCTCCAGCGCCAGCTTGCCGCCCTCGATGCGGGCGATGTCCAGCGTGCCCTCGATCAGGCTCAGCAGGTGCTCGCCGCCGCGGCGGATGACGCCCACGCTCTGCTTGCGGTGCGGCGGCATGGACGGGTCTTCGTCCAGCAGCTGCGCGTAGCCCAGGATGCTGTTCAGCGGCGTGCGCAGCTCGTGGCCGACCCTGAAGAGACATAGGCAGTTCCGATCTCGCCGCACTGAACCTAAAAACAGCAGTTAGCCGGGTGCCGACAGCGTTGGTGGCGGGGTTGCCAGTAGCGGTACATGCCGCAGATCAGCGTCTCGGTCACCATGTGCGGGGTGGGCTGCACGCCG
This sequence comes from Rubrivivax sp., assembly GCA_044360025.1. Taxonomy (GTDB): domain Bacteria; phylum Pseudomonadota; class Gammaproteobacteria; order Burkholderiales; family Burkholderiaceae_C; genus Rubrivivax. The sequence goes on from JBIKLC010000028.1 coordinate 34,980, forward strand.
TGGCCGTCGAGCTCGCTGACGGTGCGGGCCTGCGGGTGCGCGGCGAAGGCCTGCTGCGCGAACTCGATCACCTCGCCGTCGTCGGCGCTGACGAAGCCCGCGGGCCCGAACAGGTTGGCCTGGCGCAGCCGCCGCGCCGTCATCGCCTCCTCGTCGCCCTCGTAGCCGAAGTGTGTCCAGACGAAGTCGAAATCGCCCACGCCCACGGGCTGGATGTGGCGTGTGGACAGCGAGTTCACCTGCTGCTGCACGATGAGGCTGGGGAACAGCGTCATCATCACCACGCTGGGCCCGCCCCACCAGGGCTCGGGCACCACGTCGAGCAGCCGCGGGTCGTGCAGCTCCATGCCGGCCTTGAAGCTGCCCACGCCCTGCGTCACCGCGGCGGCGCCGCCCTCGTTGCGCCGGCTCACCATGCAGGCGTGGCGGGCGTGGCGGTCGATGACCAGCTGGCTGCGCTGATCGGCGCGCCACAGCCCAAAGGTCACGAACCAGGTGTGCAGCAGGCCGGGGTGGTAAGGGTCCTTGATGTTCTCCTGCATCAGCTTCCAGTTCGCCGGAATGCGCTGGCGGTTGATGCCCAGCAGCTTCAGCGGCCGGCATGCCGCCCTGCACCTGGCCGTCCTGCTTCACGCCGCGGCGGAAGGGCAATCCGACGAGGTCGCCATTGAGCTGGTAGTTCCACTGGTGGTAGGGGCAGACGAACTCCTTGACCGTGCCCGTGCGCTCGCGGCAGAAGGCCACGCCGCGGTGGGCGCAGCGGTTCTCGACCACGTGCAGTTCGCCGCCTTGGTCGCGCACCAGGATCACGCTGCGCTCGCCGACCACCGTGCGCTTGAAGTCGCCGGGGTTCGGCACCTCGCACTCCAGCCCCACGTAGCACCAGTGGCCCTTGTAGAAGAAGCGCTCGAGCTCGCGCCGGTACACGGCCTCGTCGGTGTAGGCCCAGCCGGGCACGCGGCTGGTCGGGGCATCGCCCCAGTCGATGGCGGGCATGGGTGGCGTCTCTCCGCGGCCCGCTTCGGCAGGCGGGCCCGGGCCGCATGCTGGCCAGCGGGATCGCTTCGCGCCAGTCGGAGGGCTCCGAGCCTGCAGCGAGGCTCGCGATGCGCGAAGGCGCCGCGGCCAGACTCCGCGAGGCCAACAAAAAGCCCGCCGGGGCAGGGCGGGCTTCAGGGGTGCTGGCGAGCGGGCGAAGCGCCCGCAGCCTGGGGGCTGAACCAACCCTTCAGTTCATCTGCTCGATGCCCGCGATGGCCCACTGGCCGCCGTCGCCGTGCGGCTTGACCAGGTGCCACACCTCGTTGAAGGCCTGCGGCTGGGCGCCGCGCTCCTCGACGATATCGCCGTGGAAGCGCACGCTGACGACCTGGCGGTCTTCCTCGTTCGTCACGTCAAGCACCTCGGCCTCGACGCGTTGCACGTCGGTGTGGTTCTCGCTGGCGCCGCGCTCGAGGATGTCCATGCGCAGGCTGGCGAACAGCTCGGGCGTCGTGAAGCGGCGCAGGTCTTCCAGGTCGGCAGCGTCGTTGGCGGCCTGCAGGCGGATGAAGATCATCTTGGCCGTGCGGGCGAAGGTCTCGCTGTCGAAGGCCGCGGGCACGAAGGCCTTGGGCACACTGCGCTCGGCCACTGCCGGCACGGGCTCGGCGGCGGGGGCTCCACCGATGCCGGGCACGGGGTCGGTCACGCCGGAGGCCGGGGCGCTGCCGCTGAAACGCGCGGGTGCGGCCGGGGCGGGCTGCGCGGGCGCGTTGTCCTGCGCCGGCCAGCTCACCTGGGCACCGCTGCGGGCCAGGCCGTTGCCGGCGCCGGCCAGGCCCGGCTGCGCGGGCTTGCGGCCGAAGCGGCGCATCAGGAAGGCGATCAGCGCGATCACGGCCACGGCCAGCAGCGCCATCATCAGGAAGTTGGCGAGTTCCTCACCGAAGCCCAGCGCGCTGGCCAGGGCCACCAGGCCCAGGCCGGCCGCGAGGCCCGCGATCGGGCCCATCCACGAGCGCTTGGCGCCTGCGGCGGCGGCCGTGGCGCCGGCAGCGGCCGGCGCAGCGGCACCAGGCTGGGCCGGCGTGTTGCCCGGCGCGGGCGTGGCGGGCTTGGCGGGCGGTGCGTCGGGGGCGGTGCGCGCGGGCATGTCGCGCTGCATGCCGCTGGACTTGGAGCCGCCCAGCCGCTTGGCTTCGGAAATGGAGGGCACGGCCGTAGCGACCAGGGCCACGACCACGGCACCGATGAGCCAGTTCTTCATTGCGTGAGGTTCCTCGGAAAAAGTGAAGTCGCGCGGCGGAATCGCCGTCGTGAGCGCGAGTGTGAGGCATGCCGGGCCCTTGGCCCAAGGCCGTGGGGGGTGCCCTTGTCGCGTGTGGGTGCTCCGCGGCGGTCTTGGCCCGGGCGGCGCCGGCCTCATCATCGCGCCGTCGGGCAACAGGAGGCGGTCGACCGGATGGACGCGAGCGTGGCGTGGTGGGTTCTGGCGGTGGTGCTGATCGGCGTGGGGCTGGCCGGCACCGTGTTGCCGGCGCTGCCGGGCACGGCCTTGATCTTCGGTGGCATCCTGCTGGGCGCCTGGATCGACGACTTCCAGCGCGTGGGCACGTGGCCGCTGGTGGCCGCGGGAGCGCTGGCGCTGCTGTCCTGGCTGCTCGACTACGTGGCGGGTCTGCTGGGCGCCCGCCGGGCCGGTGCCAGCCGGCTGGCGCTGGTGGGCGCGGCCGCGGGCACCGTGCTGGGCCTGTTCATGGGCCTGGTGGGCGTGCTGTTCATGCCCTTGGTGGGCGCTGCCGTGGGCGAGGCGCTGGCGCGCCGCCGGGAGGCCGACCGCCTGGGCGCGGGCCGTCAGGCCGTGAAGGTGGGCGTGGCCACCTGGCTGGGGATAATGGTCGGCATGCTGGCCAAGGTGGTGCTGTCCTTCGTGATGATCGGCATCTTCGTGGCCGCGCTGGTCGCCTGACGCGGCCGCGACAGGATCAGGCGCCCGCCATCCGGCCGAGCCACTCCCGCAGCGCCATGCGCACGAGTTCGAAGCCGCGGTCGGTGGGCACCCAGTCCGTGGCCACGTAGGGGCCGCGCGCCGGCATGCCCATGGGGGCCGGCACCAGCTTCATGCCGTGCGGCGCCATCTCGCGCTCGAAGTGGCCGCGGGCTCGCGTCATGTGGTAGTGGTGGGTGACGAGCACGATCTGCTCGACGCCGGCGGCCCGCAGCATGGCGACGCTGGCCCGGGCGTTCTCGCGGGTATCGCGCGACTGGCCTTCCGTCCAGCGCAGCTTGACGCCGAACTCCTGCTCGGCCGTGCGGGCGGCGATCTCGGCCTCGGAGGGCCCGGGGGCGGCTTCGTGACCGACGCCGCCGCTGAACAGCAGCGGCAGCTGCGTGCCGCGCGCCAGCCAGATACCGTAGCGCAGGCGCTCGATGCCGCGCTGGTTCAGCGAGGACAGGCCGTACTCCGGCGCAAGCGCGCGGCGGCCGCCACCGAGCACGACGATGGCCGTCTTCGGAGCCTTGCGCAGATCGCTTACTTCGCGCTCGATCAGCGCCGCCGGCGGCCGCGTCAGCACCCGCACCAGCGTCGTGCCCAGCGCTTCCGTGGCGCTGAACCAGAGCCCCAGCACGCCCAGCAGGATCAGCAGCCAGGCCAGCAGCCGACGCCGGAACATGAGCCGCGCGCCCACCAGCACCAACAGCAGCAGCGGCACGGGCGGCAGCAGCAGCGCCGTAATCCACGGCTTCCAGGACTCGATGCCCAGGGTGAATAGGAGTTCGTTCATGGTGGGGCGTCGCCGCCGGCTACAGTATGCGGAGTGTAAGGACGCGACACGGTCGCCCAGCCCCCCCCCCGCACACCTGGCTTCGATGAACTCACACAAGCTCACCACGCCGGCCCGCATCACGCTCGGCGGCGGCTGCTTCTGGTGCCTCGAGGCGGTCTACGAGCTCGTCGATGGCGTCACGGCCGTCGAAAGCGGCTACTGCAACGGACATGTCCTCAATCCCAGCTACGAGCAGGTGTGCGGCGGCGACACCGGCCATGCCGAGGTGGTGCAGCTCAGCTACGACCCGGCACGCATCACCTTGCGCGAGCTGCTGGAGATCTTCTTTGTCATCCACGATCCCACGACGCCGAATCGCCAGGGCAATGACGTTGGCACCCAGTACCGCAGCGGTATCTACGTCGAGGGCCCCGAGCAGGACGCCGTGGTGCGCGAAGTGGTTGCCGAGGTGCAGGCCGCGCTGTCGGCTCGGGGTGCCGGCCGCGTCGTGACCGAGATCGCGACGCTGTCGAACTACTCTCGTGCCGAGGAGTACCACCAGCACTACTTTGACCGGCATCCTGGCCAGGGCTACTGCGCCATCGTGGTGGCGCCCAAGGTCGAGAAGTTCCGGCGTACCTTTGTGTCTCGCGTGCGGCGCGGGGGCTGAGCGCGGCGGCGCTACAGCACCAGAAAGCCGCTCGCCTCGTCCAGCTCGGCAAACACCGAATCCAGGCTGCGCCGCAGACGTTGGCGTCGTTGGCGCGCCTGCGGACCGGCCCCGGCCAGCGCCGCAAAGGCCGGCGCGCGCAGCAGCCACAGATCCACCGGTTCCTCGGCGGCGCGCACCTGCATCAGCAGCCAGTCGGCCCCGTTGAGGCCGTCGAGTGCGTGCATGAATGTCCGTTTGAGGTCGACGAAGGCGCGTCGGGCCGCGGCACGGGCCTGGCGGTCCTGGGGCAGGCCGGAAAGGTCGGGTTTGACGAGCCCTGCGAGTGCCGGGCCGAATTGCCGAGGTGCGACGGTGTGCATGGTGGCTGACCCTACAGCGGTGCGAACTGCGAGCGCGGGGCGCGCATCGGGAAGTGCCGGTTGATGAGCAGCAGCCGCGCCTCGGCCTCACCCTGGCTGTGGGCCAGCGCGATGGCGTTGAAGACGCGGCTTCGTAAGTGCCACAGCTCGCGCAGCGAGTGCGCCTGCTGCACGCTCAAGCGCAACTGCTCGGTCCCCACGCCTTCGACATCGGCCAGCGAGGCCGCCAACTCGCGCTTGGCCGCGCCCAAGCGGTTTGGTGGCGTCGCCTGCGCCCGCGGCGCGGGTGCCAGCAGCCAGAACATCAGGTGGTGCCACCAGCGGCGGAGGGCAACGCCCGATACCGGCGCGAAGTACACCAGCGACGGCGGCATGCACTCGGTGCGCGGCATGGAGGCCGTGGTCGTTGCCGCGCGCGTCCGCGGCTGGCGCGACGCGGAGGACCGGAAGGGCAGCGGAGTAATCATGATGAAGGTATCGGATGCGGGGGCAAGATCTGGAGGCAGATGTTGTTGCCCGTGCGCCCAGTCTGATGGCGCGAACAAAGGGGGCTTGTCCGCCTACATCACCGCCCCTCGGTGAAGCCCGGCCCGGAGCTCATGAGAAACAAAATGGGTTGAGGCTCGTTTTCATGAGGGCGTCGTCGAGTGCCAGACCGTGGCGCGCAGCTGTGCGCTGGTGTTCAACTAATGGAATGGACGCCCCCACCCTCAAGAGCTTGTCCGGAATTTTGTGTGCGGGGCGTAGCATGACCAAGAGGAGCATGTATGCCAACCAGCAGGAAGACGACGACGGCGGCTATGGCCGCTGCGGCGGCGATGCCGTCGATCCCCAAGGAAC
>JBIKLC010000055.1:0-11558 GCA_044360025.1 Rubrivivax sp.
GCCGCCTGGTGGCCGGCGGCACCACGCTGCGCTTCGCCGACGAGGCCGGCGACCGCTGGTGGTGGCTGATGGAGGGCCCCGACGCCAACGCCGCGCGCCTGGTGCTGCTGGCCGCCGACGAGCCCGCTTGGCGCGCCGAGCTGCCGCTGCTGCTGAACGGCGCGCTGGCGCGGCGCCAGCGCGGCGGCTGGGACACCACCACCGCCAACCTCTGGGGCGCGCTGGCGCTGCAGCGCTTTGCCGCCGTGGCCGAGGCCGGCGCGGTGGGCGGGCGCAGCGTGCTGGCCTTCGGCGGCACCGAGCGAACGGTCGACTGGAGCGGCCCGCCGGCGGCTGCCCCGATCGTGCTGCCCGGGCCCGCAGGCGGCGCAGCCACGCCGCTGCAGGCCCGCCACGACGGCAGCGGCCGGCCCTGGCTGGCGTTGCAGGCCTGGGCCGCGGTGCCGCTGCAGGCGCCGCTGGCTGCGGGCTACCGGCTCACGCGGCAGGTCGAGGCCGTGCAGCAGCAGCGCCCGGGCGTGCTCAGCCGCGGCGACGTGCTGCGCGTGACGCTGGAAGTGGAGTCGTCGCAGGACCTCGGCTGGGTGGTGCTGGCCGACCCGGTGCCCGCGGGCGCCACGCTGCTGGGCAGCGGGCTGGCGCGCGACGCCGCCATCGCCGCGGTCGCCGCCGCGCCGGCCGCGCAGGGCGACACCGCGTCGCCCGTCTACGTGGAGCGTGCCGCCGACGCCTGGCGCGCCTACTTCGACGCGCTGCCGCGCGGCCGCCACCGCATCAGCTACACGCTGCGCCTGAACACCGCCGGCCGCTTCGGCCTGCCGCCGGCGCGCGTGGAGGCGATGTATGCGCCGGAGAACTTCGCCGAGCTGCCGCTGGCGCCGGTGGAGGTGCAGCCTTGAGGGGTTTCAGGAGCTTCAGGGGCGCGCGCGCCGCCTGGCTGCTGGCCGCGGCGCTGGCCGCGCCGGCGGCGCAGGCGCAGCCCGCCTTCGAGGCCGTGCGCGCGGCGCACCGGCCGTCGGACCTGCCGCTGCTCGACCGCCACGGCGCCGTGCTGCAGCGCGTGCGCGTCGACGACGGCGTGCGCCGCGGCGACTGGGTGGCGCTGGCCGACGTGTCGCCCGCACTGCGCCACGCGCTGGTGCTGGGCGAGGACCGCCGCTTCTGGCAGCACGGCGGCGTCGACTGGGCGGCGCTGGCGGCCGGCGCCTGGGCGTCGGCCTTCGACGATCGCGCGCGCGGCGCCAGCACCCTGACGATGCAGCTGGCCGCGCTGCTCGACCCCGCGCTGGCGCGCCCGGCCGGCGGGCGCGGCGTGGCCGACAAGCTGGCGCAGCTGCGCGCCGCGCAGCGGCTGGAGCGGCGCTGGAGCAAGTCGCAGATCCTCGAGGCCTACCTCAACGCCGTGCCGCTGCGCGGCGAGCTGGTGGGCCTGCGCGCGGCCTCGCTGCAGTTGTTCGGCAAGCACCCCGGCGGGCTCGACGCCGTCGAGGCGGCCTTGCTGGCCGCGCTGGTGCGCGCGCCCAACGCGCCGCCGGCGCAGGTGCAGCGCCGCGCCTGCGAGCTGCTGCGGCTGCAGCAGCACGGCTGCGAGGGCGTGGACATCACCTGGGCGCAGGCGCTGGCGCGCCGGCCCGGGCCCATGCTGCCGGCAGGCGCAGCGGCCGACGAGGCGGTGGCGCCGCACCTGGCGCGGCTGGTGGCGCAGGGCTTCGGGGCCGAGCCGCCCGCGGCGCTGCCGTCGACGCTGGATGCGCGCGTGCAGCGCCTGGCCATCGCGGCGCTGCGCCGGCAGCTGGCCGAGCTGCGCGGCCGCGGCGTGGAAGACGGCGCCGTGGTCGTGCTCGACAACGCCAGCGGCGAGCTGCGGGCCTGGGTGGGCTCGGCTGGCCGCGGCTCGCAGGCGGCCGCGGTCGATGCCGTGCTGGCGCGGCGCCAGCCGGGCTCGACGATCAAGCCCTTCGTCTACGGCCTGGCGTTGCAGCGGCGGCTCGTCACGCCGGCCAGCGTGCTCGACGACCGGCCGCTGGCCCTGGGCGGCGCCGACGGCGTGGCCCCCGGCGCGCTGTACCGCCCGCGCAACTACGACGACGCCTTCCGCGGCCCGGTGCGCGTGCGCGAGGCGCTGGCGGCGAGCCTGAACGTGCCCGCCGTGCAGGTGGCCAAGATGCTGGGCTCCGACGCCGTGTTCGACGGCCTGGTGCGCGCCGGCCTGCGGCCTGCGCGCCACGCCGGCTGGCACGGCCACGCGATGGCGCTGGGCAGCGCCGACGTCACGCTGCTGGAGCTGGCCAACGCCTACCGCGCCATCGCGCAGGGCGGCCGCTGGAGCCCGCCGCGCTGGACAGCGCCGGCCGCGCAGCCCGCGTGGGCGCGCGAGGCCCCGCGCGAACTGCTGCCGCCGGCCGTGGCCTGGCAGCTGGCGCACATGCTGTCGGACGCCGCCGCGCGCGGCGCCACCTTCGGGCTCGACAGCCCGCTGGTCACGCGCGGCTTCGCCGCCGTGAAGACCGGCACCAGCAAGGACCTGCGCGACAACTGGTGCATCGGCTTCACCGACCGCTACACCGTGGGCGTGTGGGTGGGCAACGCGGGTGGCCAGCCCATGCACGGCGTCAGCGGCACCGAGGGCGCGGCGCCGGTGTGGCGCGAACTGGTGGAGGCGCTGCACGCGGGCTCGCCGTCGCGCCCGCCGGCCCCGCCCGCGGGCCTGGTGGCGCAGGGCGGCGAATGGTTCCTGGCCGGCACCGAGCCCGCGTCGGCGCAGCCCGTGGCGCTGCGCGCGCCGGCCGCCTACGGCATCGGTTGGCCGCGCGATGGCGCGGTGGTCGTGCTCGACCCCGACATCCCGGTAGCCGCGCAGCGTCTGGTGTTCGAGGGCGAGGCCGGCCGCTGGCGGCTGGGCGGTCGCGACCTCGGCCGCGGCACGCGCATCGCGTGGTTGCCGCGGCCCGGCCGCCACGTGGTGGAGCTGCACACCGCGGCCGGCGTGCAGCGCGTGCGCTTCGAGGTGCGCGCGCCGCCGCCGCCGCGACGCCACCCGGGATCCGGGTTCCCCGGCCCCGGATGAGCCCCTGCCGGGGGTGGCGAGCGCAGCGAGCCTGGGGGCCCGTGCTCAGGCGGACGAGCGGCTGAAGATGCGCTCCACCGCGGCGTCGATCACGAGCCCGCACAGGCTGTACAGCAGCGAGCCCACGAGCGCGGCGACGAAGCCGGTGACGGCGAAGCCGTCGAGCACCGAGGCCGCGGCCCAGAACATCAGCGCGTTGATGACGAACAGGAACAGGCCCAGCGTCAGGATGGTGACCGGCAGCGTGAGCAGCACCAGCAGCGGCCGCACCAGGGTGTTGAACAGCCCCAGCACGAGCGCGGCGACCAGGGCCGAGCCGAAGCTCGCCACCGAGACGCCGGCGTACAGGTGGGCCACCAGCAGCAGCGCCGCGGCGAGCAGCAACCAACGCGTGATCAGCTTCATGCCGCGACGATACCGTGGCGCGGATGCCGCGGCGAGGGTCTTCGAGGGGGCGGCACGAAGCATTCACCTATGAAAACTGCTTCTCTTTCCCTCGTGGCAGGCCTTACCATCGCGCTCGCTCGTTTGACGACCACGAGACGGGTTCATGACACGCGCCCCGGCGCGCTTCAGCGACACCCGCAACGCAAGCGGCATTCCTCATCCACTGATGGAGAACACACACATGGCAACTGCGAAGAAAGTTCCCGCGAAGAAGGCCGCTCCGGCCAAGAAGGCCGCCCCTGCGAAGAAGGCCGCCCCTGCGAAGAAGGCCGCGCCCGCCAAGAAGGCGGCGCCCGCCAAGAAGGCGGCGCCGGCCAAGAAGGCGGCCGCTCCGGCAAAGAAGGCGGCTCCGGCCAAGAAGCGCACCCCCAGCGCCGCCTTCATGAAGCCGATGACCCCCAGCGCCGCGCTGGCGGCCATCATCGGCGACAAGGCGCTGCCGCGGACGGACGTGACCAAGAAGGTCTGGGAGTACATCAAGAAGAACAAGCTGCAGGACGCGGTCACGAAGACCATGATCAATGCCGACGCCAAGCTCAAGGCCGTCGTCGGCGTCAGCCCGATCAGCATGTTCGCGATGACCAAGGAGATCAGCAAGCACCTCAAGTGACCCTCGGGTCACGGCACGAGGCAGCTCCTGCTGCAGGGCCCGCGTCGCAAGGCGCGGGCCCTTTTTTCTAGTGATGGCGGATCCGCGGGTCGATCCAGGCCACCAGCACGTCGACGACGAAGTTGACGACGATCACCAACGCCGCCAGCAGCAGCACCACGTCGCGCACGACGACGAGATCGCGGTTGGCGATGGCCTGGAAGACGAGCCGGCCGATGCCCGGCAGCACGAACACGCTCTCGACGACGATGGTGCCGGTGACGAGGTTGGCGAACTGCAGCCCGCCCACCGTGAGCACCGGGATCATGGCGTTGCGCAGCACGTGCCGGCGCAGGGCCTGGCCCTGCGTCAGGCCCTTGGCGCGCGCGGTGCGCACGAAGTCCTCGCGCAGCACGTCGAGCACCGCCGAGCGCGTGACCCGCGCCAGGATCGCCGCCTGCACCACCGCCAGCGCGATGGCCGGCAGCACCAGCGCCCGCAGGCCCAGCCAGAGGCCGCCGCCGTCCGCCTCGCGCCAGCCGGGGAATCCCCCCGCGTCCACCCACTGCAGGTGCACCGCGAACAGCAGGATCAGCAGGATCGCGAACCAGAAGTTCGGGATCGCGATGCCCAGCTGGCTGGCGGCCATCACGCCCACGTCGCCCAGCCTGTTGTGGCGCGCCGCCGCGTACACGCCCAGCACCAGCGCCACCACCACGGTGATCAGCATGGCCATCAGCGCCAGCGGCAGCGTCACCTCCAGCCGCTGCGCGATCAGCTCGGACGTTGGCACGCCGTAGCTGATGCTGGTGGCGGTCTCGCCGCGCAGCCAGCCGCCCACCCACTGCGCGTAGCGCTCGGGCGCGGGGCGGTCCAGGCCCAGACGGGCCTCCATCTCGGCCAGCGATTCGGGCGTGGCGCTTTCGCCCAGGATCACCTGCGCGGCGTTGCCCGGCAGCAGCTCCAGCACCGCGAACACCACCGCCGAGGCCACGGCCAGCGTGGCGAGGAAGCTGCCCAGGCGGCGCAGCAGCAACGGTCCCATGGCGGGGTGCGCCAGCCGGTGGCGCCTACAGCACCGCCGCCATCGCCTCTGCCGTGCGCTCCACGTTGCCGGTGTTCAGCCCGGCCACACAGATGCGGCCCGAGCGCACGAGGTAGACGCCGAACTCCTCGCGCAGGCGGTCCACCTGCGCGGCGCTCAGGCCGGTGTAGCTGAACATGCCGCGCTGGCTGCGGAAGTAGCCGAAGTCGCGGCCCGGCCGCTTGGCGCCGAGCACGCCGTGCAGCGCGTGCCGCATGCTTTGGATGCGCGTGCGCATGGCGGCCACGTCGGCTTCCCAGGCGGCGCGCAGCGCGGGGTCGCCGAGCACGCGGCTGACGATGCCGGCGGCGTGGATGGCCGGGCTGCTGTAGTTGCGGCGCACGGTGGCCTTCATCTGGCCGAGCACGCGCTCGGCCTCGTCGGCCGTCTCGCATACCACGCTTAGCGCGCCGGCGCGCTCGCCGTACAGGCTCATGCTCTTGCTGAAGGAGTTCGCCACAAAAGCCGTTAGTCCCGCATCCGCGATGGCGCGGATGGCGAAGGCGTCCTCCTCGATGCCGTCGCCGTAGCCCTGGTAGGCGATGTCGAGGTAGGGCACGAGGCCGCGGCGCGCCAGCAGCGGCACCAGCTCGGCCCACTGCGCCGCGCTGAGGTCGACACCGGTGGGGTTGTGGCAGCAGGCGTGCAGCAGCACGATGCTGCCGGCCGGCAGCTGCTCGAGCGCGGCGCACATCTCGGCGAAGCGCACGCCGCCGGTGGCCGCGTCGTAGTACGGGTAGGTGTTCACGGGCACGCCCGCGCCCTCGAACATGGCGCGGTGGTTGTCCCAGGTGGGGTCGCTGACCCACACGCCGCTGCCCGGCAGCCAGCGCTTGATGAAGTCGGCGCCGACCTTCAGGCCGCCGCTGGAGCCCACGGTCTGCAGCGTGGCCACGCGGCCGGCCTTCAGCGCCGGGTGGTCGGCACCGAACAGCAGGCTCTGCACGGCGCTGCGCATGGCGGCCGAGCCCTCGATGGGCAGGTAGGGCTTGGCGCCGCCCTCGGCGAGCATCTGCGCCTCGGCCTGGCGCACGCAGTCGAGCACCGGGATGCGGCCGGCGTCGTCGAAGTAGATGCCGATCGACAGGTTGACCTTGTCGGCCCGCGGGTCCTTCTGGAAGGCCTCGTTCAGGCTCAGGATGGGGTCGCCCGCGTAGGGCTCCACGTGCTGGAACAGGCTCATTGGACTACCCTCCGTGCTGCGCACTGCGGGATGAGCGCTTGGGAGCGGCCCGGCGCGCTCATTGGGGCGCCTTCTCGGCCAGGGCCTTCTCGATGTCGGCGCGCAGCGCCTCGGGGGCGTCGTTGGGCGCGTAGCGCTTCTTCACGCGGCCGTCGCGGCCGACCAGGAACTTGGTGAAGTTCCACTTGATGGCCTCGGTGCCCAGCACGCCGGGCGCCTCGGCCTTGAGCCACTGCCACAGCGGGTGGGCGCCGGCGCCGTTGACCTGCACCTTGGCCATCATCGGGAAGCTCACGCCGTAGTTGAGCTGGCAGAAGCTGGCGATCTGCTCGTTGCTGCCGGGGTCCTGGCCGCCGAACTCGTTGCTCGGGAAGCCCACGACCACGAGGCCCTGGTCGCGGTAGTCCTGCCACAGCTTCTCGAGGCCGCCGAACTGCGGCGTGAAGCCGCAGGCGCTGGCGGTGTTGACGATCAGCAGCACCTGGCCGCGCTGGCTGGACAGGGATGCCTTCTCTCCGGTGATGGACTGGGCTTCGAAGTCGTGGACGGTGGAGGGCATGGCGGTGCGGTGGTCGACGAAAGTCGGCATCGTATCGCCGCGGCTGCGGGCCCGCTGGCGGCCCGAACCGGTCCTCAGCCGCGGGCTGAGAGCAGCGCCGCGCCGAGGATCAGCGCGCCGCCCAGCGCCAGCGCCGGCGTGATCTGGCCAGCGCCCAGCAGCACGGCCGAGACGCTGGCGAACAGCACCTCGGTCAGCATCACCACCGCCGTCACGTTGGCCGGCAGCTGTGCGGCGCCGTACTGCAGCGCCAGGTTGCCGGCCAGGAAGAGCACAGCCATCGCCAGCACGCCGGCCACCCACCCCCAGGCCGGCGCGGGCGGCAGCGCCACTGCGCCTTGGGCGCTGAGGGCGGCGGCCAGCACCCCCGCCACCGCGGCGCCGCCGACGAACATGGCCAGTGCGCGCGCCGCCTCGGGCTGGTGGGCCTCGCGGCGCAGCATCACGTTGTTGAGCGCGAAGCTGAAGCCGCCGATCACGCCCAGCCAGTCGGGCAGGCTCTGCGGCAGCGGCAGGCCGCCCGAACCTGACGACTCAGCGGGCCACAGCACCACGGCGGCGCCGGCCAGCGCCAGGGCCACGCGGGCCATCGCCAGCGGCGTGAGCCGTTCGTTCAGCAGCAGCCGTGCCAGCAGCACGGCCCACAGCGGCATCAGGTAGAACAGCAGCACCACGCGCACCACGTCGCCGATGGTCACGGCCCAGTTGAAGGTGGCGTTGGTGGTGCCGGCGGCCAGCACCAGCACCCACAGCACCGGCGTCTTGAGCAGGTGCGCCACCGCCCCTGGGCGCAGCGCCACGATGAGCGCCACCGCCAGCCCGTAGATCAGCACCGTGGCCCACAGCGGGTGCAGCCCCGCGTCCTGCAGCTGCCGCAGCGGCCACCAGCTCACGCCCCAGGTGAAGGCGTTCACCATCAACGCCGCCACGGCCCAGCCCCGCGCCGCCCCAAGCAGCCGCCGCGGATCCGGCTCCGCCGGTCCGCTGGCGGCGCCCCCCTTGGGGGGAGCGCCGAAGGCGCTACGGGGGGGGCTCAATGATGCCGGTCGGTGCGCGCGATCTCGAGCAGGTGCTCGATCTCGTCGGCGTGCTGCACCGTGTTGTGGCGGTGCCAGCGCCGGATGATCTCCATCACCACCGCCACCAGGATGCCGAACACGATGATGGCGCCGAAGGCCGTCATGCCGAAGCGCGTCATCACCACGTACAGCGCGCCCAGGCTCAGGATGCAGGCCTGCTCGTTGAAGTTCTGTACGGCGATCGAGCGGCCGGCGCCCATCAGGTTGTGGCCGCGATGCTGCAGCAGCGCGTTCATCGGCACGATCAGGAAGCCGCAGATCGCGCCCATCACGATGAGGAAGGGCACCGCCTTGGCCAGGCTGTCGATGTAGACCAGCCCGATCATCAGGAAGCCCACGCTGATGGCCAGCGGGATGACGTTGGTGGCGCGGTCGAGCTTGGTGATGAAGCTGGCCACCACGGCGCCGATGACCGAGCCGATCACCACCACGCCGGCCAGGTTGGAGGCCTGCGCCGTGGTGTAGCCCAGCGCCGCCGCGGCCCAGGCGAACACGATGAGCCGCAGGTTGCCGAAGATGCCCCACAGCAGCGTCGTCGTGGCCAGCGAGATCTGGCCGAGTTTGTCGGCCCACAGGCGGCGGTTGCAGCGCGAGAAGTCCTTCACCAGGTGCAGCGCGCCGTCCATCGGGATCAGCGGCGCGCCGGTGCGCGGGATGTACAGGTTGAAGGCCGAGGCCGCCAGGTACAGCAGCACGATCACGCAGATGGCGGCCTCGGGGCCGGTGTCGACGCCGGTGTCGAAGAACGGCACGTCCAGGCCCAGCAGCGCCGGCGCGACGCGCGGGCCGATCAGTTGCCCGCCGAGCAGGATGCCCAGCACGATGGAACCCACCGTGAGGCCCTCGATCCAGCCGTTGCCCTTGACCAGCTGCGAGGGCGGCAGCAATTCGGTCAGGATGCCGTACTTGGCCGGCGAGTAGGCGGCCGCGCCCAGCCCCACCACCGCGTAGGCCAGCAGCGGGTGGGTGCCGAACAGCATCATCAGGCAGCCGACGATCTTGATCGCGTTGCTGATGAACATCACCCGGCCCTTGGGGATGCTGTCGGCGAAGGCGCCGACGAAGGGCGCGAGCACGACGTAGAAGAACGCGAACATCGGCGCCAGTGCCGGCACTTGCCACGACGGCGCCTTGGCCATGCGCAGCAGCTCCACGGCCGCCACGAGCAAGGCGTTGTCGGCCAGCGAGCTGAAGAACTGCGCCGACATGATGGTGGAGAAGCCTTTTTTCATCGTGTCGCGCGCCGCGCAGGCGCCGCCACCTTCGCTGGGGCCGTCGCCGATGTCTCCGTGTCGTGGCCGGGCCGGAAGCGTCGTCCTACCCTCGAGGCGGGCGGGTTATAGCATGGGGGTTCCACGCCCTCGTGACGCCATGCCCCGCCCCATCGAAGCCCTCGTGCACCCGGCCGCGCTGGCCCACAACCTGGCCGTCGCGCGCCGCCACGCCGGCGGCGCGCGGGTGTGGGCCGTGGTCAAGGCCAACGCCTACGGGCACGGCATCGAGCGCGCCTTCGAGGGCCTGAAGGCGGCCGACGGCTTCGCGCTGCTCGACCTGGCCGAGGCCGAGCGCATCCGCGCCTGCGGCTGGCGCGGGCCGGTGCTGCTGCTGGAGGGCTGCTTCGAGCCGCGCGACCTGGAGCTGTGCTCGCGGCTGAACCTCTGGCACGTGGTGCACTGCAGCGAGCAGATCGACTGGCTGGCCGCGCACAAGACGCACGAGCCGCACCGCGTGTTCCTCAAGATGAACAGCGGCATGAACCGGCTGGGCTTCGCGCCGCAGGCCTTCCGCAGCGCCTGGGCGCGGCTGAACGCGCTGCCGCAGGTGGACGAGGTGAGCCTGATGACGCACTTCTCCGACGCCGACGCGCCCCGCGGCATCGCGCACCAGCTCACTGCCTTCGCGGAGGCGACGGCCGACCTGCCCGGCGAGCGCAGCCTGTCGAACAGCGCCGCGATCCTGCGCCACGGCGCCCATCCGGGGCTGCAAAACGACTGGGTGCGTGCCGGCATCTTGGCCTACGGCAGCGCGCCCGACTTTCCCGAGCACACGATCGCCGACTGGGACCTGCAGCCCGCGATGACGCTGCACAGCCGGCTCATCGCCACCCAGCAGCTGCAGCCCGGCGACACGGTGGGCTACGGCAGCCGCTTCACGGCCGGGCGCGCCATGCGCATCGGGATCGTGGCCTGCGGCTATGCCGACGGCTACCCGCGCCATGCCGGCACGGGCACGCCGGTGCTGGTGGACGGCATCCGCGCCGGTACCGTGGGCCGGGTGTCGATGGACATGCTGGCCGTCGACCTGAGCCCCTGCCCCGAGGCCGGCATCGGCAGCGTCGTCACGCTGTGGGGCCGCGGGCCGGGCGGGGCCGTGCTGGCCATCGACGAGGTGGCGCACGCCGCCGGCACCATCGGCTACGAGCTGATGTGCGCGGTAGCGCCGCGCGTGGCCGTTCGCACGGCCGGGTAGGGGCGGTTCCCGCCCAGCCCGCACCATTCGCCCGGGGCCATGACGCGCCTCCGACGCGGAAGCGCAGCTCCTGTTCGGCGGTGTTGCCTTTGTCGTCGCCCACCTGGATGAACATGCGGTGCTGGCCGTCGCGCACCTTCGCGCCTTCGACGCCGCAGCCACTGCAGCGTGGACACCAGCGTAGCCAGGTCCACCGGTTTGGCCAGCAGCGCGCAGCGCCGGGGCAGCGCAATCGAGCTCAGCGCCCCCACGCGCCCCGTGACCACCACCGCCGGCAGCATGAGCTTCCCACTCCGCGCGCAGCCCCAGCAGCACCGCCACGCACGGCCTGGCCGCGGACTGCATCGACGCCGTCGGCAAGGGCTCGAGCGCGCTGATGAGGCCCAGCGAGCCGGCGGCCTCCGAGAACCGCCGCGTCACGATCGTGTCGCGGGCCAAGGATTGACACCCGGGGAGGGCTTGACACCGCGCTCGCCGCGTTGACCAGGCCAGCGCGAACCCTGCAACGAAACCCCACTGACCGCCACCGGGGGCGGAACTCGACGCCGTTGTGAACTACGTTCCGGACCTCGACTAAGAGGCTGTGAACAAATCCGACACGCCCGCTCGTCACGCCATGCGCCGCCGGCACTTCGTTGCAAATCCTCGCCATATCTCTGGATATGGCTGCGGTTTGCGCCTCGTTCCAGCAGCGCCTGGCGCGCCGCTCGGACGCGCCGGGTTTATTCACAGCCTCTGACCACACCGGGCCCCGGGGGCGGGCTGCTCTTGCCCGGCGGGCTGGTCGAACCTGCCACACCCTCGAAATCTTCGGACCGTAGGCTCGCCGCCTCCCATTCTTCGGAAGAGCGTAGGGTCGCCTTGAGTCGCATTCGGTTGGCTGCTGGTGCTGCGGTTGGCAGCGATCCCCTGTTGGCGCAGGCCGGCGCAAAGCCGTCCGCGCCCAAGCCTGCCGCCCAGCGCGTGCCGGCTGCGCCGGCGGCGCAAGGCCGGCGCAGCGGCCCGCCGCCGATGTTGCGCATCGACCTGGAAAGCCCGGCGATCAACGAGCGGGCTGCCCGGAACCGTGGGATGTTCGGCA
>JBIKLC010000029.1:0-40203 GCA_044360025.1 Rubrivivax sp.
CGCCCTGCGGCGGCTGCGCCGTCGCGGCCGAAGCCGCTGCCGTCGGCGTCGATCCGGCGCCAGCCCGAGGTGGCGCTGCGACACAACCCGCCCGTCGTGCGGCGGGCGGCAGAGTGGCCCGAGGCGCCGGCAACGCCGAGGGCCACGCGGGCGGCGGCTCCGTCAACCGGAATTCCCAGGCCAAGCCCTCCCGGCGCAAGCCCTGCGCGGCCTGGTACGGGGTCGACGGGGCCGCTCAGGGGCGCAACGTACGTGCCGGTAACTCCGCGGCCGCAGCAGAGGCCCCCGTCGATGCCCAATCGCGGGGTGACGGTCCTTGACCAGACGACCAACCACTACAAGGAAAGCTTTTTCAAGGCGTTGGGGTCGACCAACACCAGCCACCTGCCCTTGGTGCAGCAGCCGCCGCCCGACGAACTCGAGCTGAGCACGAAGGGCAATGCCGCTGCGAAGGCACGACATGCGGCCAACACGCAGCTCCCGGCGCCGATCCTGCTGGCCGATATCGCCGTTGCTCGCGGCATTCTGCCGCCGGCCTTGGGGGCGGCACTGCAGGACTACATGACGTTCGGCTCCGTCGATCCACGGCAGCTTTCGGGCGGCGAGAGTGACGCTGCAGCCAGGGCTTTCGATCGCTTCATCGTGCACAACGGCGGCCGCCCCTCGACCGACGCTTGGTGGCGTTTCCTCGGCCAGGTGGCGCAGGCCGCCGGGCGGGGCGCGGAGTGGGAAGCTCTCCGGGCCAAACCGGTGGTGGTGTTGACCGATGACTCCAAGACCCAGGTGTTCATGCGATCGCCAGCAGGCGGCGAGCAGCCGCTGTCGTTTCATCGGCTCGACAAGGCCGTACGGTCGATGCGTGATGATCCCGAGCGCACCGGTTCGGCACTGCTCGAACTGCATCGTTCGGTGCGGGCCGTCGCCGCCACGCTGCAAGCGACCCGAGCTCACCATGCGGTCGATCACGGAAGGACGCCGGATGCGCCGTTTCGCGGCGAGGACAGCGCCTTCGACTGGTACCTCTCCCAGCTGGGAGGGCACGGATTGCTCGGGCCGGATGGAGCGCCGATCGGCTCCCTGATGTCTCCGCTGCGGCTGCTTGAAGCGCTCGACCAGCTTGCGCGCATCCAGGGATTGGGGGGAGTGCAGGATCTCGTGGTTCGCTCCAAGTCGGTGGTGTCGGCCACTTTGCAGCACGATCCAGCGCCGCGGAACGACGCGACACGAACTTGGCAGGCGACGGGATTTGCCGATCTGCGGTTGCCCTCGCTTGCCGAAGTCAGGGCGCGGTTCGATCAAGGAGAGCCAGTCGACCTCGATCACGTTCTGGAACCCGTAAACGGTGACGGCCGCGCGGCGGCACAGCTCATTCACACGGCGGCGCCCCAAGACCTCCAAGCCTTGCCACGCGGCAAGGCGCTCGAGGAATTGCGCGACCGCCTTGACCAGGCGGGCTTGCCTTTGCCGCCCGTCGGCGCCCGCCCGGCTCTGTCACCGCTCGGTCGCGACGACCTCATTGCAGTGGTGATTCCAGCGCAGGCCGACAGCCAAACCCGGGCCGCCCTGGTCTCCCGCATCCTGTCTGCGTGGCGTTCGGCAGGCGGGCCGGGCTCGGCATCCAACATGCCGACTGTCCGTTTCCACGAGCTGGTTTCGATGGACGACCCGAGCGTCAACGCCGAAATTCGCGGCGCCTCGATCCGTTACTTCGTCAGCCCCGAGCTCGTCCCCGGCGCAGACACTCCCGAGGCGAGGCGCCACTTCGCTTTGGGTGTCCTGAGCGACGCGATCGATGCCACGGTCGGGCCGGCCGCTTTGCGCGCCAACCCGAGCTTCGTTGTGCACGATCCGCGCAGCACGCATGGAACGGGCCCGCGGATTCGTGGCTTTCTCGAAGACCTGTACCGACAAGGCGAGGTTCCACACCCGTTGCCCATCTCGTTCGTGCCATCTGATGAGCGGTCGATCAGGCAGGCTGCGGAGGACTACTGGCGCAGCACGACGGTGCGGCCGAGAACACTCGCGATCCATCCAAGATCGTCGCCGCTGAAGGCGGCGCCTGACCCGTCCGAGGCCGTGCTGCCGATCCTGAACCACCGCGTCGTCTTGGGCTCAGCGGCTGAGGCCCAGGCTGGCCATGCTTCGTATCGGTCGGAGTTGCCGCCCATCCAGGTGGCCCTTTTCGGCTCGGCGGCCGAGCAGCCGCCACCTGGGGTGGTTGCGTCGACGCATCGCGTCATGACGGCATTCATTCGCGCCGTCGAGCGGCGGGATGCGGCCGGCCAAGCCCCAGGGCGCCAGCGGCTCACCTTGCGCGGCGAGGAACTCGATTCGGTCGCCCGCCGGGTGCTGGCTGTCGCCCGCCCAGTGGCCGAGGGTGAAAATGCCCGGCTCTTGCAGAAAGACTATCTGCGCCGCGTCGAGGCGGCGCTGCGTGCCATGCCCGGCGTCGACGTCAGGCGGCGTCTCGATGGGCCAGACGATCCGGTGTTCGAGATCGATGTGCCGCAAGTGCGGCGTCCGGTGGTTCCTGTTCATGGCGCCGGGCGATCGAGACACCCGATGCGAACGTCGGACGATCCGGTGCGCACGGTGATGGATGGATTCAATCTGGTGCATCCCATCGCCGACCGCGAAGGGCTGATCTTCTGGGTCAGCTCGCGCGGCGTCACGACACCGGAACTTTTGCTGCTGGAGGGCACGCCGCCGCCCGGCTCGCCGCATGTTCTGCCGCGGCCGCATACGCAGGAGTTCGCCCGGCTGATCGTTGAGCGCACCGCGCTCGTCAGCAGCAACACGCAGATCGCATTTTCATTCGCGGGCCGTATGGGCACGCGCCAGGAAGAGCTGTTCTACAAGGGCCCTCTCGTCATCATCGACCCGGATCCGAACTCCGCGTCCCTGCGCCGTGTCGTCGAGATGCGGGGTGCGCTCGGACTGCAGACTCGCTTGCTTGATTCGAACGCGGCCGATCTCGCCGCGCAAATGGATGAGATCGTCAGCGGCATCGACGCGCACAACCGCAGCAGCGAGGGCGGGCGATGATCAGCTGAGTCCGTAGCCGGGGCTTGGCAGGGTCATCGTCCCCCATGGCGTGGGCTTCCGGGGCTCGAAGCTGTCATCACGTCCCTGGGGCACGTTGCCAGAATCCCCCGACGTTCACGCGAACACGGGCCGTGGGGTCTTTCTGTGGCCGGGGGCGCAGCGAGCCCCGTTTTCTGAGCGATAGATCGCGCGGTGAAGCCGGCGGCCCATGACGCGCGGGCGCGTCGGGTGGGCCTGCTCAATCGGGGCTGTCGCCGCCCGGCCGCACGTCGACCAGGTGGTACCAGTTCAGCCAGAACAGCGGGCGCCGGTAGCCCACCATGCGGTCGGTCATCAGGTCGGCCACGTAGCGGTGCACGCCCAGTTTGTAGGGCATGTAGGCCACCGTCAGCTTCTTGGCCTGCTCGAGCAGCGCCAGCCGCTCGGGGCCGTCGGGCAGGCGCGACATCTCGTCGTAAAGGCGATCGAGCTCGGGCAGCTTGAAGCGCGCGATGTTCTGCAGGCCGCTCTGCGGGCCGTAATAGCGGGCGAAGATGTCCTGCCCGTCGGGTGCCGCCGCCAGCGAGGCCAGGGCCCACACCTGCAGCTTGCCGGCGCGGCCGGCCTTCAGGTTCTCGGGCCACTTGGCGGGCTTGAACTCGACGCGCAGGCCCACGGCCTGCAGGTTCTTCTGCCTCAGCTCGTCGAGGTCGCGGCTGGTCTGGTCGGGCTGCGTGGCGATCTGCAGCACCAGCGGCTTGCCGTCGGGCTGCTCGCGCCAGCCGTCGCCGTTGCGGTCGGTCCAGCCGTACAGGTCGAGCAGCGCCCGGGCGCGTGCCGGGTCGTAGGTGCTCATCTCGCTCTTGAAGGCGGGGTCGTAGCCCGTCAGGTTGGGCGCCACCGGGCTCTGCGCCGGGATGGCCATGTTCTTGCGCAGCGTGCGGATCTCGCGCCCGGTGTCGGTGGCCAGGCTGATGGCGCGGCGCAGCGCCACGCGCTCGGGCGCCAGGCCGCCGACCACCGGGTCTTCCATGTTGAAGTACAGAAAGGTGATGTCGGAGGTGAGCGTGCGCACGCCGCGGATGCCGCGCTTGGCCAGGTGCGGCGCCGTCTGGCCGCCGGGCATGGCGATGTCGATGAACTCCGTCGGCATGCGCTCGATGAGGTCGTGCTGGCCGTTCAGGAAGGCCAGCCAGCGCGGCTGCGCGGTCTCTATGATGTCGATCTCGACGCGGTCCAGCAGCGGCAGCGGCCGGCCGGCGAGCTTCTTGGCGATGGCCTGGCCCTCGGCATCGCCGGCGGTGGGCGTGGCCTGCCACAGCACTTTGCGGTAGGTGGGGTTGCGCTCCAGCACGATGCGCGAGGAGCGCCGCCACGCGCCCAGCCGGAAGGGCCCCGTGCCCACCGGGTGCTCCATGATCTTGTCGCCGTAGAACTCCACCACCTCGCGCGCCACGGCGCCGTACAGATCGCCCACGCACAGGCTCTCGACGAAGCGCGGGCGCGTCTCCTTCAGGCGGAAGCGCAGCGTGCTGCGGTCCAGCGCGCGCAGGCCCTCCAGCGGGGTGTCGTAGTCGAAGGGCTTCTTGGCGTCGATGGCCTGCTTGCGGCGCTCGTCCAGGCCCACGATGCCCCAGTTCTGCACGCTCGAGAACAGCGGGCTCTTGGTGGCCGGGTCGGCGAAGCGCAGGATCGAGTAGACGTAGTCCTGCGCCACCAGCTCCCGCCGCTGGCCCTTGAAGGCCGGGTCGTCGGCGAAGAAGATGCCCGGCTTGATGCGGATGGTGTACTCGCGCCACTCGTCGGCCACCGCGGGCATGCCCTCGGCGATGACGGGCACGATCTTCGCGGGCCGAGCCAGGTGGTCGTAGCCGTACAGCGCCTCGAAGATGCTGGCGGTGATGATGCGCGAGTAGATGTCCGACACCTGGGCCGGGTCGAAGCCGGTCTCGGCCACCGGGAAGGCGGTGCGTAGCACGCGCGGCGCGCCGGCCGGGGCGCTGGCCAGCGCCAGCGGGTGGGCCAGGCTGCCGATGCCGGCAGCGGCAGTCAGGGCCAGGGTGTCGCGGCGCTTCATGGCGTGTGTTCTCTTGCGGGTGGGGGCGATCAGGGCGCGGCGGCGGGGCCTTCCATGTCCATGTGGCGCCAGTAGTCGCGCACGAACGGGTGCGGTACGTAGCCCACCACGCCGGCGTGCGTGAGCCAGCTGTTCACCGGGTGCGCGGTGGCCTTCATGGGCATGTAGGCCACGCCCAGCTTCAGCGCCCGGTGCACCAGCTCGAAGCGCTCGGGCCCGTCGGGCATGGCGCGCTGCTTCTCGTGCAGCGCGTTGAACTCGGGGAGGTTGAAGCGCGCGTGGTTGCTCTGGCCCTTGTTCGGGCCGTACATCACGTCGGTGAAGTAGCTGGCGTCGGGCAGCGCCGCCACCCAGCCGGTGCTCCACATCATCAGCTGGCCGGCGCGGCTGGCCTTGATGTTCTCCTGCCACTGCGCCTGCGAGTACTCGCCGCGGATGTTCAGCGAGCTGAGCGTCTTCTGCCACAGCTGCTGCAGCTCGCGGTTGACCTGCGAGGTCTCGGTGCGGTGCTTGATCAGCAGCGGGCTGCCGTCGGGCATGTCGCGCCAGCCGTCGCCGTTCTTGTCGACGTAGCCGAACAGGTCGAGCAGCGCCTTGGCGCGCGGCAGCGAGTGCTGGCTCATCTCGGTGCGCAGCGCGGGGTCGTAGCCGGGGATGCCCGGCGGCAGGATGGTCTGCGGCACCACGCCCTGGCCGCGGCGCAGCAGCCGGATCTCGCGCTGCGCGTCGTAGGCCAGCGCGATGGCGCGGCGCAGCGCCACCTTGTCGGGCGTGTAGCCGCCGACGACGGGGTTCTCCATCCCGAAGTACGTGTAGAAGGTGCTGACGGCCACCTCCTGGTGCAGCCGGATGCCGTCCTTGGCCAGGTTGGGCGCCACCTTGCCGTTGGGCGCGGCCAGGTTCACGAACTCGTTGGGCAGCTGCACCATGTCGATCTGGCGGTTCAGGAAGCTCAGCCAGCGCGGCTGCGCTTCTTCGACGATGGTGATCTCCACGCGGTCGAGCATGGGCAGGCCGCGGCCCCGGAACTTGGCCGCCAGCGCCTGGCCGGCGGCGTCGTCGGGGTTGGGCTCGGCGTCGTAGCGGCGCCATTCCTGGTTCGCGTTGCGTTCCAGCACCAGGCGCGTGCCGCGGGTCCAGGCCGCGACGCGGAACGGGCCCGTGCCCACCGGGCGCTCGCCGATGGTGCTGCGGTCCAGCTCCACCACCTCGCGCGCCAGCGCGCCGGCGATGGCCGGGTTGGCCAGTACGTAGGGCAGCCGCGGCGCCGGGCGCGCGGTGCGGATCTCGAAGCTGTAGCGGTCCAGCGTGCGCAGGCCGTCCACCGGGGTGTCGTAGTCGAAGGGCTGCTTGTCGGCGATGGCCTTCTTGCGCAACTCGCTCAGGCCCAGCAGGCCGGCGTTCTCGTAGTGGAACAGCGTCGGGCTGCGCGAGGCCGGGTCGTAGTAGCGCTTGATCGAGTAAACGTAGTCCTCGGCCACGAGCTCGCGGCGCTGGCCCTTGAAGGCCGGGTGGTCGGGGAAGAAGATGCCCGGCCGAATGCGGAACAGGAAGCGCGTGTTGTCGTCGTGCACCTCGGGCAGCGAGGTGGCGGTGTTGGGCTTGAGCTTCGCCGGCCGCGCCAGGTGGTCGTAGGTGAGCGGGGCGTCGAACAGGCTGGACACCAGGGCTGACGAGATGACGTCGGAGACCTGCGCCGGATCGAGGTTGTTCTCGCGGCTGGCCAGGGCCAGGCGCAGCACCTTGGCCTGCGCCGGCGCGGCCGCGGCGGCGGCCGGCTGGGCTGCGGGCACGGCGGGCAGCGGCACCATGAGCGAGATGGCGGCGCCCAGCGCCCGCAAGGCGACAGTCTTGAAGAGGGGCTTCATGGCGCGCCGGGCTGTTTTCGAGTGTGCGAAAGGAGCGAACGAGTCTAGTGCGCCGCCGGCACGGCGCTGGCAGCCCTTGCCCCGGCCCGAGGGGGAAATCACCGGCCAGGCCCCTGGGAGCGCCCCCTACACTCGCGCACGGTGCCCACCAGGCGGCCGTGTTCCACGCGGCGCGCCGCTGCCCCGGCCCTGCAACCTCCTGGAACCCGACCCATGGCCGCATACCTGATACGGCGCCTCTGGCAGATGGTGCCCACGCTGATGGGCGTGGTGCTGCTGGTCTTCTTCCTGTTCAAGTGGTTCGGCGGCGACCCGGCCGAGGTGCTGGGCGGTCTGAACGCCAGCCCCGACCAGATCAAGTCCATCCGCCAGCAGCTGGGCCTGGACGAGCCGGTCTGGGTTCAGCTGTGGCTCTTCGTCAAGCAGATCGTCACCTTCGACTGGGGCAAGAGCTGGGCCACCAACGAGAGCATCGCCAACCTGTTTGCCACGCGGCTGCCGGCCACGCTGACGGTGATGGTGCCCATCCTCATCCTCGAGGTGGTGCTGGCGATCCCGATCGCCATGTACGTGGCCTACAAGCGCGGCAGCCTGACCGACCGCACGCTCACCGTCGTCACCACCGTGGCGCTGTCGATCAGCTTCCTGGTCTACGTGATCGTGGGCCAGTACGTGTTCGGCTTCCAGCTTGGCTGGTTCCCGGTGCAGGGCTGGAGCGACAACCTGTGGACCAACCTGGCCACCTACGTGCCGCTGCCGGTGTTCCTGGCGCTGCTGGTGAGCCTGGCGCCGCAGACGCGGCTGTACCGCAGCTTCTTCCTCGACGAGCTGGGCCAGGACTACGTGCGCACCGCGCGCGCCAAGGGCCTGACGGAGAACACGGTGCTGTTCCGCCACGTGCTGCGCAACGCCACCATCCCCATCCTCACCAACATCGGTCTGCTGCTGCCGGGCATCTTCGTCGGCAGCTTCCTGATCGAGGTGTTCTTCTCCATCCCGGGCATCGGCCGCGAGGTGCTGCTGGCCGTGAACCGCAGCGACTTCCCCGTCATCCAGGCCGTCACCGTCTACCTGGCCGTGCTGACCATGTTCATCAACCTGCTCACCGACCTGGCCTACAAGGTCGCCGACCCGCGGGTCGTGCTGAAGTGATGGCGCTGATGGAGCAAATGGCATGAACACCGCAGCCAACATCACCACGCAGTCGGCCGACGGCGCCGCCGGCACCGAACTGCAGAAGAGCGAGGGCGTCTGGGCCGCGGCCTGGCGCCGCTTCCGGGCCGACAAGGTGGGCCTGGGCAGCGCGATCGTCGTCCTCGCGTTCCTGGTGCTCATCGTGCTGGCCGCCCTGGGGCTGGTGGCCAAGAACTGGCAGGCCGAGATCGGCGTGCCCAACGCGCCGCCCAGCTTCATGGGGCCGGCGGCCAAGCAGGCCACGGGCGCCATCGATGCGCCCCAGGGCCCCAACGTCGACCTCTCGGCCGTGGACCCGCTGGCCCCGCGCTACGCCGAGTGGGACGAGCGCGCCAAGCAGTTCCAGACGGCCGAGGTGCCCAAGGCCGAGACGCTGCCGCTGGGCGGCGACCGCCTGGGCCGCGACGTGCTGGCCAAGGCCATCAAGGGCACCGAGATCAGCGTGCTGGTGGGCCTGGCGGCGGCCATCGCGGCCACGCTGATCGGCACGGCGCTGGGCGCCTTCGGCGGCTTCTTCGGCGGCAAGATCGCCGACTTCCTCGAGTGGGTCTACAACGTCTTCGAGAGCATCCCGAATATCCTGCTGATCTTCGCGTTCGCCGCGGTGGTGGGCCGGGGCGTGGGCAGCGTCGTCATCATCCTGGCCCTCACGGGCTGGACGGGCATGTACCGGCAGGTGCGCGCCGAGTTCATCAAGCACCGCAGCCGCGAGTACGTGCGCTCGGCCGAGGCCATCGGCGCCAGCAGCATGAGCCGCATGTTCAAGCACATCCTGCCCAACGTGAGCCACGTGGTGCTGGTGCGCATGAGCCTGCTGACGGTGGGCTTCATCAAGGCCGAGGTCATCCTGAGCTACCTGGGCCTGGGCGTGCGCGTCGACCAGGTGTCGTGGGGCACGATGCTGGCCGAGGCGCAGAGCGAGCTGATCCTGGGCCACTGGTGGCAGCTGGCCGCGGCCACGCTGTTCATGGCGGTCTTCGTGACGGCCTTTTCGCTGATGGCCGATGCGCTGCGCGACGCGCTCGACCCCAAGCTCCGTGGTTTGGAATGAAGGCCTGGAGTGAGCGTGCCATGAGCCAACTGCTTTCGATCCAGGACCTGCGCGTCGCCTTCCGCATGGGCAAGGGCGTGCGTGCCGAGGCCGTGAAGGGCGTCTCCTTCGACATCGACGCCAACCAGACCGTGGCCCTGGTGGGCGAGTCGGGCTCGGGCAAGAGCGTCACCGCGATGAGCGTGCTGAACCTGCTGCCCGACAACGCCGAGCGCACCGGCCGCATCCTCTGGAAGGGGCGGGACCTGCTGGGCTTTGGCCTGCGCGACCTGCAGACGCTGCGCGGCAAGGAGATCGCCTGCGTCTTCCAGGACCCGATGAGCTCGCTGAACCCGGTGCTCGACGTCGGCTCGCAGCTGTGCGAGCCGCTGATGAAGCACATGGGCCTGGGGAAAGCCGCGGCCTGGAAGCGCGCCGAGGAACTGCTCAACGAGGTGGGCATCCCCGAGCCGGCGCGCCGCCTGAAGGCCTACCCGCACGAGATGTCCGGCGGCCAGCAGCAGCGCGTGATGATCGCCATGGCGCTGGCCTGCGAGCCCAAGCTGCTGATCGCCGACGAGCCCACGACGGCGCTGGACGTCACCATCCAGCGCCAGATCCTCGAGCTGTTGGGCAAGCTCAAGGCCTCGCACCAGATGAGCGTGCTGTTCATCAGCCACGACCTGGGCCTGGTGGGCGAGATCGCCGACAAGGTGGTGGTGATGCGCCACGGCCAGATCCGCGAGCACGGCCCCGTGAAGCAGATCTTCGAGAGCCCGCAGGACGCCTACACCAAGGCGCTGCTGGCCTGCCGCCCCAGCCTGGAGGGCAACCCGGCGCGGCTGATGGTGATCGACGACCACATGGCCGCGCAGCGCGGCCATCCTCCCGGGACGGCCGGCCGCCAGGCCCAGCAGCACGCCAAGGCCAAGGACCCGGCCGCCCCCGTGGTGCTGGAGGTGCGCGGCCTGGCCAAGAGCTTCTGGCTCAAGCAGGGCCTGTTCGGCACGCGCGAGTTCAAGGCGGTGCAGAACGTCAACTTCCAGCTCCGCAAGGGCCACACGCTGGGCGTGGTGGGCGAAAGCGGCAGCGGCAAGACGACCATGGGCCTGACGCTCCTGCGCCTGCACGAGCCCACCAGCGGCGAGGTGCTGTTCGACGGCCAGAACCTGCTGAAGCTGTCGGACAAGGAGCGCCAGGTGATGCGCCGGCGCATCCAGGTGGTGTTCCAGAACCCGTACGCCAGCCTGAACCCGCGCTTCACCATCGGCCAGACGCTGGTGGAGCCGATGGCCATCCACGGCATCGGCAAGGACCTGGCCGAGCGCGAGCAGCGCGCCCGCACCCTGCTCGAGAAGGTGGGCCTGGACGGCCGCGCCTTCGGCAAGTACCCGCACGAGTTCTCGGGCGGCCAGCGCCAGCGCGTGGCGATTGCGCGCTGCCTCACGCTCAACCCCGAGGTGCTGGTGCTCGACGAGGCGGTGTCGGCGCTGGACGTGTCGGTGCAGGCCCAGGTGCTGAACCTGCTGAAGGACCTGCAGGACGAGTTCGGCCTGAGCTATGTCTTCATCAGCCACGACCTGGCGGTGGTGCGCTTCATCAGCGACGAGGTGCTGGTGATGAAGGACGGCCAGGTGGTGGAGCAGGCCAGCGCCGAGGAGATCCTGGCCGCGCCCAAGCAAGACTACACCAGGCGGCTGCTGGCGGCGATTCCGCGGGGGTACGCCGCCCGGACATGATCAGTCCTCGGGACTGTTCATCCCAAGTACAGCAGTTGAACCTGCACCGTTGCCGTTTTCTTCAGTGCTGGCAATGACTTGACGTTGTTTGGCACACTCACCCGATGGGTGAAGCAAAAAATGGCAGAACCGCCATGTATTGCTTTACTTCACAAACCCGTCACCACGATCGGAGTCCGTGCACTGGCGCGACCGGCAGGGATCGAACCTGCAACGCAGCCTTCGGAGGGCTGCATGATATCCATTTCACCACGGTCGCTGCGTGGTTCAGCCCATCATTCTAGCCCGCGGCGGCGCGGCGTCAGGGTGGTGCAGGGGCGGCTTCTATAATCGACAAGTTTTGTTCGGCACAGCCGCCGCGCGGGCCCATGCCCAGGCCCCGGCAGCCGAGCCGCCCGCAGCACCCGAGCAGCACCACGGCACAACGGCACCACGATGAGCGAGCAGCACCCCGCGCCCGAAACCCACGACGGCCCCCATGAGGGCCCGATTCGCACCCCCAAGCAGCTGATCGCGACCGTGGTCGCGTCCTTCGTGGTGCCGGTGGTGGCGATCATCCTGCTCGCCAACTACGTCGACTTTGGTGCCAAGCCGGCCGCCGGCACCGACGCGCTGGCCGCCGAGGCCGTGGCCAAGCGCATCCAGCGCGTGGGCACGGTCGAGATCCGCGACGCCTCGGCCCCCGCCGTGCTGCGCACGGGCGAGCAGGTCTACCAGGCGGCTTGCACCGCCTGCCACGCCGCCGGCGCCGCCGGCGCTCCCAAGACCGGCGACGCGGCCGCCTGGGCCTCGCGCATCAAGACGGGCTACGAGGCGCTGCTGAACTCGGCGCTCAAGGGCAAGGGCGCCATGGCCGCGCAGGGTGGCGGCGAGTACAGCGACGTCGAGATCGGCCGTGCCGTCGTCTACCTGGCCAACAAGTCGGGCGGCAACCTGCCCGAGCCGGCCGCCCCGGCGCCGGCCGCCGCGGCTTCGAAGTGAGCTCGGCGCCGCGGCCCGATCAGGGCTGCGGCAGAAGCTGGTAGCCGAAGCGCGCAGGCATCTGCGCGAACGGCAGTTCGACGGGCACCCAGGCGCCCGTGTCGCTGTGTCCGGAATCCTGCCTAGCGCCTTCGAGCAGCGCCGCCTCCACCGCGCCCGCGGCCAGCGCCATGTCGGCCGTGTGCACCAGGCCGAAGCCCAGCGCGGTGTGGGCGAACAGGCGGCCGTGCTCGTCCAGCCAGGCCTGGCGCAGCGCGCCGGCAGCCTGCCCGGTGTGGGCCACCAGCCGGAAGCCCGGCGCGTCCTGCAGGCGCCACACGTAGGGCGCGGCCTCGAGCTGCACGTACACGCGCTGCGGGCCGTTCTGGAAGAACCAGGCGCCGCGCTCGTCGGCCGCGTAGTTGCGGTGGATGAACTCGCGCAGCTTCTCGTGCGCGACGCGGCTGCCCTTGACGGCGGGGAAGGGCCCGGCCCGCTGCGCGCGCTCGTCGCGCATGTACCACTCGCCGCGCGCGTCGAGCGCGAGCCAGCCGTGGCAGTGCGGCACGTGGGGCCACTTCCTCAGCGCCGCCTTGACGATCTCGTCCATGGGCCGATGCTCGCTCAGGCGTGCGCGGCCAGCCAGTCGGCCACGGCCGCGGGCATCTGCTGCACCCGCCCCGGGAAGCCGCCGTGCGGAAAGCCCACGTGGCCGCCGCCCGCCGGCCGCCAGAAGCTGACGAAGCGGCCGGCCTGCTGCGGCCCGGGCAGCTCGTGCGCGGGCACGAAGGGGTCGTTGCCGGCGTTCAGCACCAGCGCCGGCACGCGCAGCCGCCCCAGGTGCGGCGCCGCCGAGGCGCGCGCCCAGTAGTCGGCCGTGCCGGCAAAGCCGTGCAGCGGCGCCGTGAAGGCGTCGTCGAAGGCGAAGATGGTGCGTGCCGCGGCCACGCGCTCGCGGTCGAACAGGCCCGGGTGCTGCCGCCACTTCTGCAGCGCCTTGGGAATCATGGTCGACAGGAACATGCGCGCATAGACGAGCCGGTTGAAGCCGCGGTCGATGGCGCGGCCTGCCGAGGCCAGGTCGATGGGCGAGCACACCGCAGCCACGGCGGCGGCGGTGGCCGCGGCGGTGTCGCCCGCTTCCTGCGCCCAGCGCAGCAGCGCGTTGCCGCCCAGCGAGATGCCCACCGCCAGCAGCGGCTGCGGGCTCGCGGCGCGCAGCCGCTGCAGGATCCAGCCGATCTCCTCGAAGTCGCCCGAGTGGTAGGCGCGCGGCCCGCGGTTGAGCTCGCCGCTGCAGCCACGGAAGTGCGGCACGCTGAAGGCCCAGCCGCGCCCGCGCGCCACCGCCGTGAAGGCCTGCGCATACTGGCTGGCGCTGCTGCCCTCCAAGCCGTGGAACAGCACCAGCCGGCGCGGCGCCGCGGTCGTGCCCGTCAGGTGGTCGACGTCGATGAAGTCGCCGTCGGGCGTGGCCCAGCGCTCGCGCTCGAAGCGCGGCGCCTCGCCCTCGAAGCGGCGCGCGTGCAGCGCGGCCCAGATGGTCTGCGCGTTGCCGCCGGGCAGCCAGAAGGGCGGCCGGTAGTCGAAACCCGCGGCCATGGGGTCAGTGAAGGGTTTTCGGCGCGTCGTGCCGCAGCGGTTCGGCCGGCTCCTGCGGCTCAGCGGGGCTGGCGTGGTGGGCGACGATGCGCCAGCCCCGGCCCGTCTTCACGTACACGTTGGTGGCCACCACCCAGCCCACCTGCCGGCCCTCGGGCGTGAGCGCCTCGATGCGCTCGACCAGGTGGTGCACGGCGCTGCCCATCTGCTGCAGCCGGTGCACCTGCTCGGGCATCACCGGGATGCCGCTGCTGGCGAAGATGGCCTCGAAGCTGGCGCGGATGGCCACCGGCCCCACGAGCCGGCCGCCGCCCCCCGGGTGCACGCACACGATCTCGTCGTCGTCGGCCCACAGGGCCATCAGCGCGTCCAGGTCGCCGCGCTGCAGCGCCTCGTAGAACGCGGCCTCGACGTCGTCGGGGCTGGCGAACAGCGCGGCGGCGGGCGGGGGCGGCATGGCGTCGGCCCGGGGTTGCGACGCTTCAGCGGAAGACCACGCACTTGCGGCCGTCGACCAGCACGCGGTGCTCCAGGTGCCAGCGCACGGCGCGCGCCAGCACCATGCACTCGATGTCGCGGCCGGCGGCGGTGAAGTCCTCGGCCGACATCGTGTGGTCCACGCGCTGCACGTCCTGCTCGATGATCGGGCCCTCGTCGAGGTCGGCCGTCACGTAGTGCGCGGTGGCGCCGATGAGCTTGACGCCCCGCGCGTGCGCCTGGAAGTAGGGCCGCGCGCCCTTGAAGCTGGGCAGGAAGCTGTGGTGGATGTTGATGGCGCGGCCGGCCAGCGCCGTGCACAGCTCGGGGCTCAGGATCTGCATGTAGCGCGCGAGCACGACGAGGTCGATGCGTTCGCGCTCGACCAGCGCCTCGACCTCGCGCTCCTGGGCGCGTTTGGCGGCCTCGCGCGAGTGCGTGCCCGCGGCGCCGCGGGCCGGCAGCGGCAGGTGGTGGAACGGGATGCCGTAGCTCTCGGCCAGCGAGCGGTGCGTCTCGTGGTTGCTCACGATGGCCAGGATGTCGGCGGCCAGCGAGCCGCTCTTCCAGCGGAACAGCAGGTCGTTCAGGCAGTGGCCGTGCTGGCTCACCATCAGCAGCACCCGCGGCCGCGTGGCCAGCGCGTGGAAGTGCGCCGCCATGCCGAACTGCTGCACGGTGTGCGCGAACAGGCCCTGCAGCGTGGCCACGCTGGCCAGTTGCGGCGGCGCCTGGAAGTGCACGCGCATGAAGAACAGGCCCGTCGCCCCCTCGCCGTCGAGGTCGCCGAACTGCTGCGAATCGACAATGTTGCAGCCGGCCTGGTACAGCAGGCCGGAGACGGCGTGCACGATGCCCTTGGCATCGGGGCAGGTCATGGTCAGCACGAATTGGTGGTCGAAGCTCATCGCACCAGATTGTAGTTATCGACCTGGTGCGCGTTGGGGCGGCCGACGGCGGTGTCGATGGCGCCGAGCAGGCCTGTTGGCTCCACGCCGGCCTCTGCGGCGCGGCGTCAGCGACCCCGGCTGTGGCATCCTGCACGCCGAGCCCGCCGGCGGCGGCAAGCGACGGGGCCTTCCGTGAACAGCATGGACGTGGAATTGGTGTGCACCGCGATCGCCTGGATGAACCAGGGCCATCGCGTCGTGCTCGGCACCGTGGTGCGCACCTGGGGCTCGAGCCCGCGCCCGCCCGGCAGCCTGATGATCCTCCGCGACGACGGGCAGGTGGCCGGTTCGGTGTCGGGCGGCTGCATCGAAGACGACCTGATCGACCGCGTCAAGTGCGGCGAACTCGCGCTGCGCCGGCCCCAGGCCATGACCTACGGCGCCAGCGCCGAGGAGGCGCAGCGCTTCGGCCTGCCCTGCGGCGGCACGGTGCAGCTCGTGCTGGAGCCGCTGAACGCCGGCAGCCGCCTGCGCGAGTTGCTGGCCGCCATCGAGGAGCACCGCGTCGTGCGCCGCCGGCTGGAGCTGGCCACGGGCTTGGTGACGCTGGCACCCAACCAGCAGGGCGACGAGGTGCTCTTCGACGGCAAAGCCCTCGAGACGGTGCATGGCCCGCGCCGGCGCCTGCTGGTCATCGGCGGTGGGCCGCTTAGCCGCTATCTGGCCCATTTCGCGGTGATGCTGGACTACCGCGTCACCGTCTGCGACCCTCGTGACGAATACCAAGAGGGCTGGGAGGCGATGGCCGGCGTGACGCTGTCGCGCCAGATGCCGGACGACTTGGTCATCGCCATGCACCTCGACGCCATGAGCGCCGTGGTGGCCGTGACGCACGACCCCAAGCTCGATGACCTGGCGCTGATGGAGGCGCTGAAGACGCCGGCCTTCTACGTGGGCGCCTTGGGCTCGCGCCGCAACAACGACAGCCGCCGCCTGCGCCTGCTGGACTTTGACGTCAGCCGCGACGAGCTGGCGCGGCTGCGCGGCCCCGTGGGCCTGAACCTCGGCGGGCTTACGGCGCCGGAGATCGCCATGAGCATCGTCGCCGAAATGACGGCACTGCGCCGCGGCGTCGACCTGGCCAGTCCGCTGGCGGACTGGTCGGCCTCCGAGACGGCCTGCCGCATGGCTTGAGCCCGAGCTCAAGGTCTGGGCGTCGGGGTCGATATGCGTGGGGTTCCGTTGTCTCAAGACCCCGACATGGCAGCAATCGACCCCTGGCCCTGGCTCGTGCCCGATGTCGCGGCACGCGCCCCGCGCCGTGCCCGCTGGCCGGGCGCACCGCTGGGCTTGCGACACACCATCGTGGCCGTGGTCGCGGCGGTGCTGCTGCTGGCGGTACTGGGCGCCCTGGCCACTCGCCACATGCTGGCAGCACGGGTGCACGACTACGCCATCCTCAACCTCGCGGGCCAGTTGCGCGAACTGGCCTACGGCATGGCGGTCGACGGGCGGCAGCTCCTGGCGGACCGGACGGAACCGACGCGTGACGAAGACTGGGTTCTCTACGGTGAACGGCTGAAGACACAGGCCGCCCGGTACGAACGCGTCGTCGAGAGCTTCTTCAAGCGGGAACTCGCCACCGACCTTACCGGGCTGTCGGAACCGGTCAGCTGCACCTGGGACGCGCCTTCGCTGGCCCAGCTTCGTGCCACGTACGAAGCCTGGGGGGCATTGCGCGCGCGCATCGAGCCGGCACTGCGGCCGAGCGCGCCACCCGAGGCGCTGCGCGACGCTGCCCGTGCGCTCGACGTCGAGGGCCCCGCGCTGCTGGTGTCCAGCCGCATGCTCGCCGGTACCTTCAAGGCCATGATGCAGGACAAGCTCGATCGCGTGATCGCGCTGCAGTTCGCCAGCGCGGGTGCTGCACTGGCGCTGGGCTTGCTCCTGTGGGTTTGGGTGCGGCGGCAGGTGCTGCGGCCGCTGGCCAGCATCGAGGCCGGTGCGGAGCGTGTCCTGGGCGGCGAGTTGGGTCACCAGACCCCGGTGTGCGGCGGCTCCGAGACGCGGCAGGTGGCCGAGGCGTTGAACCGCGTGTCCGCGCGCATGCAGGTGTTGTTCACCTTGGCAGCTCGTGCGGGTGCGGGCCTGTCGACCGATGAGATGCTCCGCGCCGTGCTGGGCACGCTGGCCCCGGAGTGCCCACTCGAGGCCGTGGTGGTGGTACGCCGCCGCAGTACAGGAGACTCACTACCCTGGACCATCAGCCACGCCGTCGTCGACGCGCCCCCGCTGCGACCGATCCTCGCCAGCGGGACGCTGCTGAGCACCGCCGGCACTGCGGTGGGCGCACTGGCCGACCTCGATGGCCATGCGCGCCGTCATGGCCTTGGCTTCTGGTGGGCTGCCGTGCTGCGCGAAGACGCCGACGAGGCGTGGATCGTCGCGTTTGCGGCTCGGGACGCGGGCAGTGTCAGCGCGCCGGGCGAGGCGCTGTTGCGTGCCGCCGCCACGCTCGTGGGACTTCAGCTGGAGCGTACGTTGTCGGGCGAGGCGCTCGTGGTGGCTGCCGTCGAGGGGCTGGCCAAGCTGGCCGAGAGCCGCGACCCCGAGACCGGCGATCACCTCGTGCGCATGAGCCGCTACAGCGCGTTGATTGCCAAGGCGTTGCAGACTGTCCCGTCTCGCGGGCAGGCTATCGAAGACCGCTGGATCGAAGACTTGGAGCGATTTGCGCCGATGCACGACATCGGCAAGGTCGGCATCGCCGACCACATCCTGCTCAAGCCCGGCCGGCTGAGCGACGAGGAGCGCGCCGAAATGTCGCGCCACCCCTTGATTGGGGCCGACGTGCTGCGCCGCTGCGAAGCGTCGATGCTGTCTCGTGGCCGCAGCGTGTTCCGCCTGGGCATCGAGATCGCCGAATCGCACCACGAACGATGGGATGGCACGGGTTACCCGCACGGGCTGGCCGGGCACGCCATCCCACTGTCGGCGCGCATCGTGGCGCTGGCCGACGTCTTTGACGCCCTGACCTCGCGCCGCCCCTACAAGGAAGCGTGGCCCTTGGAGCGGGCGCTGGATGCGATCCGCGCCGACAGTGGCCGCCACTTCGATCCCGAGTGCGTCGCCGCGCTCGAACGGGTGCTGCCCGAGGTGCTGGCCTTCTACGAGCAGCACAAGCACGTCTAGCGACGCGCTACAGCAGGCTCGCGGCGTTGGGCAGCTCGTTGGGGTTGGCCTGGCCGGTGGCCAGCGGGAAGTGCGCCACCAGCAGGGCGTCCACGCGGTCCACGGCCTGCGCCAGGCCGTCCTCGAAGCGCCCGGCGCGGAAGGCCTCGCGCATGCCCGCCACCAGCTGCTGCCAGGTCTCGGGCGGCACGGCGCGGGCCAGGCCGCGGTCGGCCACCACCTCGATGGCGTGCTCGGCCAGCAGCAGGTAGATCAGCACGCCGTTGTTCTGCTCGGTGTCCCAGACGCGCAGCTTGCCGAACATCGTGACGGCGCGCTGCCGCGGCGTGGCGCCACGCCACAGGTAGGACAGCGGCAGCCCGGCCTCCACGCACAGGCGGATCTCGCCGCTGTGGCGCCGCTCGCTGGCGGCGACGCGCTGCTCCAGGCGCAGCAGCGCCTCGGGGCCGAGCGCGCGCGCCGCGTCGGTCTCGTCGGTCCAGCGGTGCTTGAGGATGCGAAGCCAGCGGTTCATCTCACTTGCCCTCACCAGTCGCCCGAGGCGCCACCGCCGCCGAAGTCGCCACCGCCGCCCGACGAGAAGCCGCCGCCCCCGCCACCCCAGCCGCCGCCGCCCCCGCTCCAGCCGCCGATGTGCGGCAGGCTGCGGCTGCCGCGGCCCATGCGCCGCGCCACCGAGCCGATGCCCAGGATGCCCACCAGCACCAGCGCCGCCACGGTCGCGCCCAGGGCGATCAGCAGGCTGCCGGTGATCCACCAGCCCAGGCCGCCGGCCGCGCCGGCCACCAGCATCGAGCCGAGCTTGCGCCCGAAGATCGCGGTCAGCACCTGCCCGGCCACGGCCACGGCGACGAAGAAGAACACGGCCAGGCCCTCGAGGTCGGTGCCGCCGTCGCCGGACCCGGGCGCCCCGGGAGTTCCGGGCTCAGGCAGGTTCTCGCCGCGGATGCGGGCCTCGAGCTGCTCGACCGCGGCCATCAGGCCGTCGCCGTAGCGGCCCTCGCGGAAGGGCGCGCGCATGGCGCGGTCGATGATCTGGCGCGCCGCCAGGTCGGGGATCGCGCCCTCCAGCGCCTTGGCCACCTCGATGCGCACGCGGCGGTCGTCGCGCGCCACCACCACGAGCACGCCGTCGCCCACCTCGCGGCGGCCGATCTTCCAGGTGTCGGCCACGCGCTGCGCGTAGGCGGCGATGTCCTCGGGCGCCGTGGTGGCCACCATCAGCAGCACGATCTGCGGCCCGGCCTGGGCCTCGAAGGCGGCCAGGCGCTGCTCGAGCGCGCTGCGCTCGGCTGCGGCCAGCGTGCCGGTGGTGTCGATCACGCGCGCCGTCAGCGCCGGCACCGGCTGCACGTCCTGCGCGTGAAGCGGCGGCGCGGCCACGGCCGCGAGCAGGGCCAGCGCGGCCGCCAGCCAGGCGCGCAGGGCGCGCATCACGCCGGCTTCAGCGCGAGGCTGCGGGCGCGGCCGGCGCCGCGGGCTTGTCGAAGCTCACCGCCGGCGGCACGCTGATCGCGGCCTCGTTCTGCACCGTGAAGCTGGGCTTGACCTCGTAGCTGAAGACCATGGCCGTCAGGTTGCTCGGGAAGCTGCGCGCCAGCGTGTTGTACTGCTGCACCGTCTTGATGTAGCGGTTGCGCGCCACGGTGATGCGGTTCTCGGTGCCCTCGAGCTGCACGCGCAGGTCCTGGAAGCCCTGGTTGGCCTTCAGGTTGGGGTAGTTCTCGGTGACCATCATCAGCCGGCTCAGCGCGCTGCCGAGCTCGCCCTGCGCGGCCTGGAAGCGCTGGAAGGCCTGCGGGTCGTTCAGCGTCTCGGGCGTCACCTGGATGCTCGTGGCCTTGGCGCGCGCCTCCACCACCTTCGTCAGCGTCTCCTGCTCGAAGTTGGCCTCGCCCTTGACGGTGGCCACGATGTTGGGGATGAGGTCGGCGCGCCGCTGGTACTGGTTCAGCACCTCGCTCCAGCCGGCCTTGACCTCTTCGTCGAGGCGCTGGAAGTCGTTGTAGCCGCAGCCGGCCAGCACACCGGCCATGCCCAGCATGGCGGCCAGGCGCAGCACGCGGCTGCGGATCGAAGGGGTCAGCGTCATGGGGGCTCCTGCTGGGCCGGCGGCCAGCTCGCCGGGCGGCGCGATGCTACCCGCGGGCTGCGGAGGTGGGGGCGCGAGCGTCTGCCTTCAAGCGGGGTGGACCAGGGCATGGCGGATGCGCTGCACCCGGCGCCGCGGCGCGCGGTGGGCGAGGCACCGGGCGTCGGGGGTGCCATGGCTTCCGAGGGCCCCAGGGCCGGGCTGCGCCCAGCCCGGCTCCCCGCGGGGGATCAAGGCGACCGGCAGAGCCGGATCACCTTGAGGGCGCTGGCGATAATGCCTCGTATGTGGCCGAGCCTGATCAACGACACCTTCCTGCGCGCCTGCCTGCGCCAGCCCACCACCCACACGCCCATCTGGCTGATGCGGCAAGCCGGCCGCTACCTGCCCGAGTACCGCGCCACGCGCGTGAAGGCCGGCAACAGCTTCATGGGCCTGGCCACCAACGTGCAGTACGCCACCGAGGTGACGCTGCAGCCGCTGGACCGCTACGCGCTCGACGCCGCCATCTTGTTCTCGGACATCCTCACCGTGCCCGACGCCATGGGACTGGGCCTGAGCTTCGGCGCCGGCGAGGGCCCCAAGTTCGCGCATCCGGTGCGCGACGAGGCCGCGGTGGCCGCGCTGGCCGTGCCCGACATGGACCGGCTGCGCTACGTGTTCGACGCCGTCACCAGCATCCGCCACGCGCTGAAGGGCCGCGTGCCGCTGATCGGCTTCTCGGGCAGCCCCTGGACGCTGGCCTGCTACATGGTCGAAGGCGGCGGCAGCGACGACTACCGCCTCGTCAAGAGCATGCTCTACGGCCGGCCCGACCTGATGCACCGCATCCTCGAGGTCAACGCGCAGGCCGTCACCGCTTACCTCAATACGCAGATCGAGGCCGGCGCGCAGGCCGTGATGGTGTTCGACAGCTGGGGCGGCGTGCTCGCCGACGGCGTATTCCAGCGCTTCAGTCTGGCGTACACGCGCCGCGTGGTCGCGGGCCTGAAGCGCACGCACGAGGACCAGCCCGTCCCGGTGATCGTGTTCACCAAGGGCGGCGGCCCCTGGCTCGACGAGATCGCGGCCATCGGCGCCGACGTCGTCGGCCTGGACTGGACGGTGAATCTGGGCGCGGCGCGCGCGCGCGTGGGCAGCCGCGTGGCGCTGCAGGGCAACCTCGACCCCATGGTGCTGTTCGCGCCGCCCGAGGCCGTGGCGCGCGAGGGCATCGCCGTGCTCGACAGCTTCGGCCGCCCGCAGCGCCCCGACGGCACCTGGGACGGCCACGTCTTCAACCTCGGCCACGGCATCAGCCAACACACGCCGCCCGAGCACGTTGCGGCGCTGGTTGAGGCGCTGCACCGCCACTCGCGAACCCTGCGCTGAAGCCGGCACCAGCGATGGGTTGCCTGTGGCAACGAGGGCACATCTGTGGTGCGCGTCCGCCCGTGAGTGAGCGCTCAGGGCTTGACTTATCCCCAATATCGGTGCTGCGACACGGCCTGGGCAGTCCCTGCGCAAGCCGCCACGGAGAAGAACCGAACTACGTGGCAAGTCATTGATTCATATGCCTAACCTAGCCGGCTTTGCATGCGGGCGATCCGTGTCGGGGCCCGCAAAATCAACGACTTGGCGCGACCGACCGCAGGTTGCGCACAAAGTTATCCACAGAATGCCGCCGAATCTGTGAAAGTACTTTCAAATCATGAGCTTGGGGCTCTTTTATGCAGTGAGTTCTGAAGATCGGCGCGAACGCGGCGGCGCATGAGCCCGCCGGGCTATTCCCAAGCGCGGATCCCAGACTCGGCAGGGCGGATCGGCAATCCGTCGAGCGGGCTCGTGGCCGTGGCGCTGGAAGCGCCGCGCCACGCCGCGCTGGCGCCGTGCCTGAGCTACCGGAGTGATTGTGCGCTCGCGCCGGGCACGCTGCTGCGCGTGCCGCTGGGCGGCCGCGAGGTGCCTGGCCTGGTGTGGGATGGCCTCGCGCATCCGCCGCCCGGCGGGCAGCTCCGCGAGGTGCTCGACGTGTTCGACGCCCTGCCGCCGCTGCCGGCCGACTGGCGCGCGCTGGTGGACTTCGCCGCCAGCTATTACCAGCGCAGCGTGGGCGAACTGGCCATGGCCGTGCTGCCGCCGGAACTGCGCCGCATGGACAGCGCGGCATTGGGGCGCCGCGTGGCGCGTCTGCAGGTGCGGGCCGCGCAGCGGGCGCCGACCACCGGGCCCGAGGCTGCCGCGGCCACCGCGCCCGAGTTGGCCTCCGAACAGCGCGCGGCGCTGGCCGCGGTGGCCGAGGCACGCGCGCGCGCCGACGCGCGGCCGCTGCTGCTGCACGGCGTCACCGGCAGCGGCAAGACCGAGGTCTACCTGCACGCCGCCGAGGCCGCCCTGGCCGCGGGGCAGCAGGCACTGGTGCTGGTGCCCGAGATCAACCTCACGCCGCAGCTCGAGGCCCGGTTTTCGGCGCGCTTTCCGGGGCGGCTGCTGGTCAGCCTGCACAGCGGCCTGACGCCCGCGCAGCGCCTGCGGCACTGGCTGCTGGCGCACCTGGGCCTGGCTGACCTGGTGCTGGGCACGCGGCTGGCCGTCTTCGCGCCGCTGCCGCGGCTGGGCCTCGTCGTCGTCGACGAGGAGCACGACGCGTCCTTCAAGCAGCAGGAGGGCGCGCGCTACTCGGCGCGCGACCTCGCCGTGTGGCGCGGCCACCAGCGCGGTGTGCCGGTGCTGCTGGGCTCGGCCACGCCCTCGCTGGAGACCTGGCACCGCGTGCAGCAGGGCCGCTACCGGCGAGTGCCGCTGCCCACGCGCGTGGGCGGCGGCGCGATGCCGCGCGTGCGGCTGCTCGACATGGGCCGGCTGCCCAAGCCGGCGGCCGGCGAGCGCGTGCTGGCGCCGCCGCTGCTGGACGCCATCGGGCAGCGCATCGCGCGCGGCGAGCAGAGCCTGCTGCTGCTCAACCGCCGCGGCTACGCGCCTGTGTTGCAGTGCGGCGCCTGCGGCTGGAAGAGCGGCTGCCCGCACTGCAGCGCCTGGCGCGTGTTCCACAAGGGCGATCGCACGCTGCGCTGCCACCACTGCGGCTACACCGAGCGCGTGCCGCGCGCCTGCCCCGACTGCGGCAACCTCGACATCGCACCGCTGGGGCGGGGCACCGAGAAGCTGGCCGAGCAGATCGAGGCGCTGCTGCCGCAGGCCCGCGTGGCGCGCATCGACGCCGACACCACGCGCGGTGCCGGCAGCCTGGAGCAGCAGCTCGCGGCCGTGCACGCCGGCGAGGTGGACGTGCTGGTGGGCACGCAGATGGTGGCCAAGGGCCACGATTTCCGCCGCGTCACGCTGGTGGCGGCTGTCAACCCCGACACCGGCCTGTTCAGCAGCGACTTCCGCGCCCCAGAACGGCTGTTCGCATTGCTGCTGCAGGCCGCCGGCCGCGCCGGACGCGACGCGCAGCAGGCCGCGGCCAGCGAGATGTGGGTGCAGACCTGGAACCCGGGCCACCCGCTGTATGCCGCGCTGGTGGCGCACGACTACGAGCGCTTCGCCTCGCAGCAGCTTCAGGAGCGCGAGGGCGCCGCGCTGCCGCCCTTCGCGGCGCTGGCACTCATCCGTGCCGACGCGAAGACGGCCGCGGTCGCGCAGGCCTTCCTGGCCGAGGGCGCCGCCGGGGCTGAGGACGAGGCCGCCGCGCTGGGCCTGGCTGGCGTGGTACGCGTCTATCGCCCCGTGCCGCCGCCGGTGGCCAGGGTGGCCGGCGTGGAGCGCATGCAGCTGCTGCTGGAGTCGCCATCGCGCACGGCGCTGCAGCGGCTGTTGGCGGCCTGGCTGCCGCGGCTGGACATGCTCAGGCCCCGGCACAAGGGCTTGCTGCGCTGGGCCGTGGACGTGGATCCCGTAGCGATTTGAGGGCCCCCAGGACCGGGCCCCGAAGGTGAGGGTGGCGCGGGGCATTCACCCCGGCAGCACCCGCTGCAGCTGTAGCGCCTCGGCCGCGTGCACGAGCGCGATGCGTTCGGCGCCGGCCAGGTCGGCGATGGTGCGGGCCACCTTCAGGCAGCGGTGCAGGCGCCGGCCGCTCCAGGCCAGGCGCGTCGCGGCCTGCTGCACGAAGTGCCTGGCGGGCTCCTCCAGCACGCACATGGCGTCGATGCGCCCGGCGGCCAGCCGCGCGTTGGCCTCGCCCTGGCGCTGCCGCTGTCGGTGCCAGGCCGCGCCCACGCGCTCGGCCACCACCGCCGAGGCCTCCCCGGCCGGGGCGGCCATCAGCTCCTCGGGGCTGGCGGCTAGCACCTCGACTTGCAGGTCGATGCGATCGAGCAACGGCCCCGAGAGCCGGCTCTGGTAGCGCGCCACCGACTCGGGTGTGCAGCGGCAGGCGCGACCGATGCGGCTGCCGGTGCCCAGCCAGCCGCAAGGGCAGGGATTCATGGCCGCGACGAGCTGGAAGCGCGCCGGGAAGCGGGCCTGCCGTGTGGCGCGCGAGATCGTCACGAAACCGGTCTCCAGCGGCTCGCGCAGCGCCTCCAGCGCGGCGCGCCGGAACTCCGGGGTCTCGTCGAGGAACAGCACGCCGCCGTGCGCCAGCGAAATCTCGCCCGGCCTCGGCGGCGAGCCGCCGCCTACCAGCGCCGCGGCGCTGGCCGTGTGGTGCGGCGCGCGCACCGGGCGCTGGCCGCTCGCCGGCGTGGCCTCGTCGGCGCCGACGCGCAGCCCCG
Organism: Rubrivivax sp.; assembly: GCA_044360025.1. Classification (GTDB taxonomy): domain Bacteria; phylum Pseudomonadota; class Gammaproteobacteria; order Burkholderiales; family Burkholderiaceae_C; genus Rubrivivax. The sequence continues at coordinate 24,843 of JBIKLC010000029.1, forward strand.
CTACCGCCGCGGCGGCTAGGGCCTCGGCCTCGTCCAGGGGCGGCAGCAGCGCGGCCAGGCGCTCGGCCAGCATGGACTTGCCGCTGCCCGGCGGGCCCACCATCAGCAGGCTGTGGCCGCCCGCAGCCGCAATCTCCAGCGCGCGCTTGGCGGCGGCCTGGCCCTTCACATCGCGCAGGTCGGACAGCGGGCGCGGCGCCGCGGGCGGCCGGGCCTGGGCGCGCGGCAGCGGCACGGCGGCCTCGCCCGGGACCAGTGACGCCACCACCTGGGACAGAGTTTGCGCGCCACGTACGTCGAGATCACGGAGTCTCGCGGCACAGCATGCGCTCACGTCGGGCAGCACGAGCGTGCGCCCGGGCGACTCGGCCTGCAGCGCCAGGGCCAACGCCAGCGCGCCCCGCACCGGGCGCAGCTCGCCGGCCAGCGAGAGCTCGCCGGCCCACTCGGCGGCATCCAGCCGCGCCGCGTCAATGTGCCCGGCCGCCGCCAGCACACCCAGCGCGATGGGCAGGTCGAAGCGGCCGCTCTCCTTGGGCAGGTCGGCCGGAGCCAGATTGACGGTGACGCGCCGGTTGTGCGGGAACGCGAAGCCGCTGGCCTGCAGCGCGGCGCGCACGCGCTCGCGCGACTCCTTCACCTCGGTGTCCGCCAACCCGACCAGGGTAAAGCTCGGCAGGCCGTTGGCCAGCTGCACCTCCACCTGCACCGGGGGCGCGTTCAACCCGTCCAGCGCCCGACTGCGCACCACGGCCAGCGACATACACCCTCCCTTTGATGGTGGGCGGATGTTGGCGCTGCACCGCTGCCGTGCGCCGCACCAGACGGGTGCATTACCATGGGGGGGTCGCGCCGGGGTGCATGCTTTTGGGGGATAGGTGGTTGCGGCAGGCTGGCCTGGCGTGGCATGGGGTTTGCTGTCTCATCTGGGCTGGTTGTGGGAGATTGGGCTGCTCGTCGACTGCCGCGCCGTGGCCCGACGCTCTGTCCGTTGGGATCTGTTTGTTCTCGTTTGCGACTTGAGGAGTCCGCGCAATGAAGATGGTGACTGCCATCGTCAAGCCCTTCAAGCTTGACGAAGTGCGTGAAGCCCTGAGCGGCATTGGCGTTCAGGGAATCACGGTGACCGAGGTCAAGGGCTTCGGTCGACAGAAGGGCCACACGGAGCTGTACCGGGGCGCCGAGTACGTGGTCGACTTTCTGCCCAAGGTGAAGATCGAAGCCGCCGTCGACGACAGCATCGTCGAGCGCGTGATCGAAGCCATCGAGGGCTCGGCCCGCACCGGCAAGATTGGCGACGGGAAGATCTTTGTCATGCCGCTGGAGCAGGTGGTTCGCATCCGCACCGGCGAAACCGGCAAGGACGCCCTCTGATGCGCGCGTCCAGCCCGAGCCTTCCGAAAGCACTCGACATGAAGAAACTCCTCACCACCTTCCTGGCCAGCCTGTTGCTGGCCTTCGCCAGCCTCCTGATCAGCACCCCGGCCTTCGCGCAGGCGGCGTCGGCGCCGGCGGCCGCAGCTGCCTCGGCGGCGGCCGCAGCCGCCTCGGCGGCGGTCGAAGCCGCCCCGGCGGCCGCCCCGGCTCCGGTGCCCAACAAGGGCGACACCGCCTTCATGACCATCGCCACCGTGCTCGTCATCCTGATGACGATCCCCGGCCTGGCGCTGTTCTACGGCGGACTCGTGCGCAGCAAGAACGTGCTGAGCGTGCTCATGCAGGTGTTCTGCGTCTTCGCGCTGATCTCGGTGCTGTGGGTCGTCTACGGCTACTCGCTGGCCTTCACGGCCAGCAGCCCATACATCGGCGGCCTGAGCAAGATGTTCCTGGCCGGCGTCACGCCCGAGTCGATTGCGGCCACGTTCAGCAAGGGCGTCTACATCCCCGAGCTCACCTTCGTGGCCTTCCAGGGCACCTTCGCGGCCATCACCACGGCGCTGGTCGTCGGCGCCTTCGCCGAGCGCATGAAGTTCTCGGCCGTGCTGCTGTTTTCGGTGCTCTGGTTCACCTTCGCCTACCTGCCCATGGCGCACATGGTCTGGTACTGGGACGGCCCGGATGCCATCACCGACGCCAAGACGCTGGAGGCGGTGACCGCCAACGCCGGCGCGCTGTGGGCCAAGGGTGCACTGGACTTCGCCGGCGGCACCGTGGTGCACGTCAACGCCGCCATCGCCGGCCTGGTGGGCGCCTACGTGGTGGGCAAGCGCGTGGGCTACGGCAAGGAAGCCATGGCGCCGCACAGCCTGCCGCTGACGATGATCGGCGCCTCGCTGCTGTGGGTGGGCTGGTTCGGTTTCAACGCCGGCTCCAACCTCGAAGCCAACGGCATCGCCGCGCTGGCCTTCGTCAACACGGTGGTGGCCACTGCCGCCGCGACGCTGGCCTGGATCGCCGGCGAGGCGCTGCTGCGCGGCAAGGCCTCGATGCTGGGCGCCGCTTCGGGCGCAGTGGCGGGCCTCGTGGCCATCACCCCGGCTTGCGGCTTCGTCGGCGTCGGCGGCGCGCTGGCCATCGGCCTGATCTCGGGCCTGGTGTGCCTGTGGGGCGTCAACAGCCTCAAGAAGATGCTGGGCGCCGACGACTCGCTCGACGTTTTTGGCGTGCACGGCGTGGGCGGCATCGTCGGCGCGCTGCTGACCGGCGTGTTTGCCAGCCCGGCGCTGGGCGGCACCGGCATCTGCGACTACGTGGCCAACACCTGCGGCGGCTTCGCCGGCATCGGCAGCCAGGTCTGGATCCAGCTGCAGGGCATCATCTACACGGTCATCCTCTCGGGCATCGTGGCCTTTGTGGCCTTCAAGATCGTCGACCTCACGGTGGGCCTGCGCGTCGCCGAGGACGAGGAGCGCGAGGGCCTGGACATCGCCAGCCACGGCGAGACCGCCTACAACAAGTGACGGCCGCTGCCGCCCGGCCCTCGTGGCCGGGCGATGGTCGGGCAGCCGCCGGACCGGCCGTCCACGCAATCGCGCCCCCGGGCGCGATTGCGCATTCTGCGGCCCTGGTTTTGGGCGGAGAATGACCGGCTGGCGAGGTAGACCATGGTTCCCCATCTGACGACCGCCCTCACGGGCCCCATCAACGAGCTCGAGGCGCGCATCCTTGAGTCCATGCCGGCCATCGAGCGCTGGTTCCGGCTGGAGTGGATGGAGCACACGCCGGCCTTCTACGCCGCTGTCGACCTGCGCAACGCCGGCTTCAAGCTGGCGCCGGTGTCCACCGACCTGTTCCCCGGCAGCTTCAACCACCTGACGCCCGAGATGCTGCCGCTGGCGGTGCAGGCGGCGATGGCGGCGATCGAGAAGATCTGCCCGGAGGCGCGCAACCTGCTCGTCGTGCCCGACGAGCTCGGCGACGACCCGTTCTACCGCGCCAGCGTCGAGCGGCTGATGCAGATCTTCACGCAGGCCGGGCTGAACGTGCGCCTGGGCTCGGCCGACCCGTCCGTGAAAGAGCCGGTCACGCTGGCGCTGCCGGCCGACCAGGGGCAGGGCGGCGAGCTCGTGCTGGAGCCGCTGGTGCGCAGCAAGACGCGGCTGGGCCTGAAGGACTTCGACCCCTGCACCATCCTGCTCAACAACGACCTCGCCCGCGGCATCCCGCGCGAGTTCCACAACCTGCACGAGCAGTACCTGCTGCCGCCGCTGCACGCCGGCTGGACGGTGCGCCGCAAGAGCCGCCACTTTGACAGCTACGAAGAGGTGGCCAAGAAGTTCGCCAAGCTGCTGGGCATGGACCCCTGGCTGATCACGCCCATGCACAGCCGCTGCGGCGAGATCGACTTCGACGAGGCCGCCGGCCTGGACTGCGTGCGCGCCAACGTCGAGGCGGTGCTCGGCAAGGTGCGGCGCAAGTTCAAGGAATACGGCATCAACGAGCGGCCCTTCGTCGTCATCAAGGCCGACCACGGCAACCTCGGCCGCGGCGTCGTCACGGTGCGCGACGTGCGCGAGCTGGCCGACGCCGCGGCGCTGCGCGACCGCATGGGCCTGGCCAAGGACGGCCATGCCATCACCGAGGTGCTCATCCAGGAAGGCGTGCCCAGCTACGAGCGCGTGCACGGCGCCGTCGCCGAGCCGGTGGTGATGACGATGGACCGCTACGTCATCGGCGGCTTCTACCGCGTGCACGCCGAGCGCGGCGCCGACGAGAACCTCGGCGGCCCGGGCTCGAGCTACGTGCCGCTGGCCTTCGCCGAGAACAACGCGCTGCCCCGGCCCGGCGCCAAGCCCGGAGCCAGCGCGCCCAACCGCTTCTACATGTACGGCGTGATGGGGCGGCTGGCCATGCTGGCGGCGGCCTACGAGCTGGAAGCCACCGACCCCGAGGCCGAGAACTTCGAATGAGCGGCTCCCGGCCCGGCCAGCGCGCGGCGCTGCCGGCGCTGACCCTGGCAGCCATCGGTGTCGTCTACGGCGACATCGGCACCAGCCCGCTGTACGCGCTGAAGGAGGTCTTCGCGCACGGCCGGGTGGCCATGACGCCCGAGCACGTGCTGGGCATCCTGTCGCTGGTGTTCTGGACGGTCACGGTGGTCGTCACGCTCAAGTACGTGACGCTGATCCTGCGCGCGGACAACCACGGCGAGGGCGGCCTCATCGCCATGCTCGCGCTGGCCTCGCAGGCCGTGAAGGACCGGCCGGTGCTGCGCTCGCGCCTGCTGCTGCTGGGCATCTTCGGCACCGCCATCTTCTTCGGCGACGGTGTCATCACGCCGGCCATCAGCGTGCTGTCGGCGGTCGAGGGCCTGGAGGTGGCCGCACCTGGGCTGCACCGCTACGTGGTGCCGGTGACGCTGGCCGTGCTGACGCTGCTGTTCGCAGCGCAGCGATTCGGCACCGCGGCGGTGGGGCGCTGGTTCGGGCCGATCACGCTGGTGTGGTTCGCGGTGCTGGCGGTGCTGGGCGTGGTGCACATCGCGCGCAACCCGGGCGTGCTGGTGGCGCTGTCGCCGCACCACGCGCTGGGCTTCGTCGCCGCCGAGCCCGGCGTGGCCTTCGTCGCCCTGGGCGCCATCGTGCTGTGCGTCACTGGCGCCGAGGCGCTGTACGCCGACCTCGGCCACTTCGGCAAGCGGCCGATCCGCCTGGCCTGGTTCACCGTCGTGATGCCGGCGCTGCTGCTGAACTACTTCGGCCAGGGCGCGATGCTGCTGCAGCACCCCGAGAACGTGGCCAACCCCTTCTACGAGATGGCGCCGCAGTGGGCGCTGTTCCCGCTCGTCGGGCTGGCCACGGCGGCCACAGTCATTGCCTCGCAGGCGCTGATCACGGCGGCGTTCTCGGTCACCAAGCAGGCGGTGCAGCTGGGCTACATCCCGCGGCTGCGGCTGCTGCACACCAGCGTGCGCGCCAGCGGCCAGATCTACATCCCGTTCGTCAACTGGAGCCTGTACGCCTGCGTGGTGTTCGCGGTGGTGGTGTTCGGCAGCAGCAGCGCGCTGGCCTCGGCCTACGGCATCGCCGTCACCATCGACATGACCATCACCACGGTGATGACCTTCTTCGTCATCCGCCACGCCTGGAAGCTGCCGCTGGGGCTGTGCGTGGCGGCCACGGGCCTGTTCTTCGCCGTCGACATCGTGTTCCTCTCGGCCAACCTGGTGAAGGTGCTCGAGGGCGGCTGGTTCCCGCTGGCCATCGGCGGTGCGGTGTTCGCGCTGATGACCACCTGGCACGCCGGCCGCCGCCTGATGGCCGAGCGGCTGCGCGACGAGGCGCTGGAGCTCGAGCCCTTCGTCGAGAGCCTGTTCCTGGCCCCGCCGCTGCGCGTGCCGGGCACGGCGGTGTTCCTCAGCGCCGAGCAGGGCAGCACGCCGTTCGCGCTGCTGCACAACCTGAAGCACAACAAGGTGCTGCACGCGCAGAACCTGTTCGTCACCGTCGTGCACCACGAGCTGCCGTGGATCGGCTTCGACCGCCGCGTCGAGCTGCGGCCGCTGGGCCACGACTGCTGGCAGGTGACGCTGCACTTCGGCTTCAAGAACGAGCCCGACGTGCCCGAGGCGCTGAAGCTGCTGGCCGGCCGCGGCATCGAGCTCGACGAGATGGAGACCAGCTACTTCCTCAGCCGCGACACCGTCGTGCCGAAGCTGGGCCGCGCCGGCGGCGGCATGGCCCGCTGGCGCGAGAAGCTGTTCGCCAGCATGCACCGCAACGCCGCCGCCGCGGCCGACTTCCTGCACCTGCCGACAAACCGCATCGTCGAGCTGGGCACGAAGGTCGAGGTGTGACGCGCCCCCAGGCTCCCTCCGGTCGCCACCCCCCGAGGGGGCTCATGCAGCGGCCCGGCAGAGCAGGATCCGCGCATGCGGCTTGGCCGCTCAGGCCGCCATCAGGCTGGTGAACATCTTCGTCGGCCGCGGCCGGTAGGGCTTCAGCCGGCGGGCGATCTTGGCGATGTGCTCCGGCGTCGTGCCGCAGCAGCCGCCGGCGATGTTGAGGAAGCCGCTGCGCGCGAACTCCTCCAGCAGCGAGGCCGTGACCTCAGGCGTCTCGTCGAAGCCGGTGTCGCTCATCGGGTTGGGCAGGCCGGCGTTGGGGTAGCAGCTGATCCAGGTGTCGAAGGCCACCTTGGACAGCTCCTCGATGTAGGGCCGCATCAGCGCCGCGCCCAGCGCGCAGTTCAGGCCCACGGCCAGCGGCCGCGCGTGGCGCACGCTGTGCCAGAACGCGGCCACGGTCTGGCCGCTGAGGATGCGGCCCGAGGCGTCGGTGACGGTGCCGCTGATGATCACCGGCAGCCGCTCGCCCGTCTCCTCCATCAGCTCGTCGAGCGCGAAGATCGCGGCCTTGGCGTTGAGCGTGTCGAAGATGGTCTCGACCAGGAACACGTCGCAGCCGCCCGCGAGCAGGCCTTCGGCCTGCTCGCGGTAGGCCGCGCGCAGCTCGTCGAAGCTCACGTTGCGCGCGCCGGGGTCGTTGACGTCGGGGCTGATGCTGGCCGTGCGCGGTGTGGGCCCGAGCGCACCGGCGACGAAGCGGGGCTTGTCGGGCGTGGAGTAGCGCTCACAGGCCTCGCGCGCCAGCCGGGCCGCGGCGACGTTCATCTCGCGCGCCAGGTGGGCCAGGCCGTAGTCCTCCTGCGCGATGGCGGTGGCGCCGAAGCTGTTGGTCTCGATCAGGTCGGCACCGGCGGCAAGGTACTGTTCGTGGATGCCGCGGATGACGTCGGGGCGCGTCAGCACCAGCAGGTCGTTGTTGCCCTTGAGGTCCTTGGGGTGCTCGGCCAGTGCGGCGTTGCGGAAATCCGCCTCGCCTAGCCGGTGGCGCTGGATCATGGTGCCCATGGCGCCGTCGATGATGGCGATGCGCTGCTGCAAAATGGCGGGCAGGGCGGCACCGCGCGTGTAGCGGGCGGTTGCAGCGGTCGGGACGGGCGGAGTCGGCGCGTTCATCGCCTGATTCTAGGAAGCCCCACACGGCGCCCGACGCCGCGCGCATGAAACACCTCACTCCCCTCGAAGCCTGGCAGTACCTGCAAGCGCGGCCTGATGCGCTGTTCGTCGACGTGCGCATGGAGATCGAGTACCTGTACGTCGGCCACCCGCCCGGGGTGGTGCACGTGGCCTGGTACGAGTACCCGGAGATGCAGGCCGACCCCGGGGCGTTCGTGCAGCGCGTGCGTCGCGAGGGCGGCCGCGAAGACGCACCGGTGGTGCTCATCTGCCGCTCGGGCAAGCGCACCGTCGAGGCCGGCCACGCCCTGGAGGCCGCGGGCTTCAAGGAGGTGGTGAACGTGCTGCACGGCTTCGAGGGCGAACTCGACGAGCACTTCCAGCGCGGCCGCCTCAACGGCTGGCGACACGACGGGTTGCCCTGGGAGCAGCTCTAGGCCCCGGGGAGCGCCCATCGAGGAATCCTGTCCCCCATGCGGAAAGGTCTCGGTGCACGACATCCATCCCGCTATGGGGAATCTTTCCACCGATAAGGCGGAAGCTCCCCTGTCCGGCCGACGAGCCGAACGTCGGGCTTGCGCTGGCTCAATCCAGCCGCGCCGGCGCGGTCGGGTCGAACAAGGACGGCCGGAAGGCCGAGTCCGCGGCCGATCCATCGCCGCTGGCCCACACGGCCAGCACCGCGGCCGGCATCGGCTTGGCGAACAGGTAGCCCTGCAGCTCGTCGCAGCCCAGGGCCACGAGCGCGTCGCGCTGGGCCTCGCTTTCCACCCCTTCGGCCACCACGTGCAGCTGCAAAGAGCGCGCCATGTGCACGATGGCCCGCACGATGGCGCGGGCCTGCTCGCTGTGCGCGATGTCCTTCACGAGACCGGCGTCGATCTTGAGCTCCGCGGGCCCCAACCGCCGGATGTGCGCCAGGCTGGCCGAGGTGCCGGCACCGAAGTCGTCGATCGACACGTGAAGCCCGGCCGCACGCATGCGCTCGAACGCGCTGCGCGTGGCCGGTGTGTCCTCGATGGCCACGTTCTCGGTGATCTCGCAGGTCAGTCGGTGCGGCGGCATGCCGTGGCGGCTGAGCGAATCGAGCAGCCGGTCAACGAAGTCCTCGCTGCGCAGCTGGTGGCCCGAGATGTTGATGGCGATGCGCATGCGCAGCCCCGCCTCGCGCCACTCGGCGGCCTGCCGGCAGGCCTCCTCGATGACCCAGGCGCCGATGTCACGGACGAGCCCGTGACGCTCGGCCAGCGGCACGAACACGTCCGGGCTGACGACGCCCCGCCGGGGGTGCTGCCAGCGCAACAGGGCCTCGGCGGCCGTGACCTGCAGCGAACGGGCGTCGATCTTGGGCTGGTAGACCAGCTGAAGCTGTCCGAGGGTCAGGGCCTGTCGCAGGTCCTGCAGCAATTCGGAGTGCTCGCGGTGATCGACGTTCAGCGCGGGATCGAAGCGCGCATGGCCATTGCCGCCCGTGTGCTTGACGCTGCGCATCGCCAGGCCTGCATGGGCCACCAGCCGGGGGCGCGCGCCGTCATCCGGATAGACGGCGAAGCCGATCGAGGCGCCCACCCGCAGATTCAGCGACTCCGCCTGCAGCGGTGAGCCGACCAAGGCCTGCAATTGGCCTGCGAGCGCGTCCAGCCCGTCGATGCCGGTGTCGCAAAACAAGACGAATTCGTCGCCGCCCAAGCGCGCCACGTGGGGCTGGTCGGCGACCCAGCCCGACAGCCGTGAGGCGAGCTCGCGCAGGATCGCGTCGCCGACGCGCAGGCCGTAGGCGTCGTTGATGCCCCGGAAGCCGTCGATCCCGACATAGGCCACGCAGACCTGGCGGTTCTCCGCGTCGGCGGCGGCCACGGCCCTGGCGAGCTCCTGCTCCAGGGCCTCGCGCGCCACTAGGCCCGTCAGCGAATCGCGCTGTCGCAGGTCGCTGAGTTCGGAATGCGCCTCGGCCAGGCGGCTGCGCAGGCGCCGGCGGGCCTGCCACTCGCGCATACCCAGCAGCACCGCGGCCGAGAGCAGCCCGGTCACCAGGCCGAACAGTGCCACGGAGTTCTCGCTAAGGTACTGCCGCAGTTGTTCCAACGGGGCTCCGCCGACGCCTGATCGGTGCCCGGGCGCCGACGTAGGCATCGCACCGGTGCGGGTCTGAGGGCCGGCGCCAAGAGCCCGCCAGAACATCACGGGTGACGCCGAAAACGCCACTGTTTAGTGTAGCACCAGGGGTTGTTGTGCCGCCCTGGCGAAACCGGCGACAAACTCGCCGAGCAACGCCAGGCTCGGGCCCTGACTTCGGCGCTCGGCCAGGGGCGTCGAACTGCACCACTACGAAGCGGTGGGAGTTGCAAAGCCTCTGCATGACATCGCCGCTGAGGATCGGCCAGCCGGGCTTCAAGGGTCGTGGCCTCGGGGGAGCGCTGTCAGCGCCAGTCCAGCGTCTCGCGACGGAGCTCGACCACCGGACCCTCGCCGTCATGGCGCCAGGCGGCGCGCAGCGGCAGGTGGTGGGCGGCCGGGTCCAGCCAGACGCGCACCTCGGTATCCAGGTTGCGGTCGGCCTTGCGCTGAAGGGTCAGCGCCGGCTGCGGGCGGCCGTCGTCACCGCGCAAGGTTTCGGCGCCGGAGACCTCGAAGGTCCAGACATCGGCCTCGCCGCGCGGGCTCACCACCCACATCAGGATGCGGGCGCCGGGGCGGCGAAGCGCCGGCTCGGCGTCGACGATGGCGGCCAGCTGCAGCAGCCAGCTCAGGCGGTCCTGGACGCCCTCGGGCAAGGGCAGCTCGTGGCCGGGCCCGCTGAAGCTGATGCGGGGGCCACCGGGCGCGTCGCGCTGAAAGTTCACGGCGCGCCGGTCGCGCCCGCGCCGGCCATCGACAAAGCGCATCGGTTCCAGCCCCGCGGCGCTGCTGCCACCCTCGCTGCGAAGGTGGCTGAGGTTCTGGCCCAGCACCAGGGTCTGAAGTTCCAGTCGATAGCGGCTGCCTTCGGTGGCGTAGCGCCACTGTGCCTGGCCACTGAATGGGCCGCGGCGCAGGTCGAAGCGTGCCTCGAACGGCGGCGGCAACTGCGCCCGGTATCGAGGCAGCGGCCCTCCGGCCTGGAGGGGGCCGAGCGTGGTCGCCGCGGCTGGCGCGGCAGCCACCTGCAGGACGGCGATGGGCGCGGGTGCGGGGTCGGCGGGCCCGGAGTCGACCGGCTCGGCGGACGAGGGCGTGGCGGCCGGGGGCCTCGTTGCCGCCGCCGAGCGTCCGGCCGCGGCCGCCGCGGTGGCGCCAGGGGTCGTCGTTGCCGCGCCTGCCGCGTCGGCGGGCGGCGGCTGGACCGCGGCACTGCCAGGCCGCTGGGCCAGGACGTCCGCAGCCGTGTCGGTTGTCGGCGAAGCGGCCGGAGCGCCCGCCGCGGTGGGCGTCACGGCTGGCGGCGGAGCACCCGTGGCCATCGCAGGGGCGGCCAAGGCACGCACCGACACCTTCGCAGCGGCCTCTGCGGGGGCCTGCCCCGCCCGGGTCGGACTGGGAACGCCGCCTGCGGCCACCAGGCTTACCAAGGCCAAGCCGTGAGCCAGCAGCACCGCCGCCAGTACGGCCGCGGCCATCGGCCAGCGGCGCGCCTGGGGTCTGCCCCTAAACGGGTCAGAGGGGCTTGGGATCTCCATGCTCACCCCACAATAGTGCCATCGAGGCCTTTCCTTCATGAAACTCGCTACCCTGAGCTCGCTGCTGAGGCGAGCCTTGGCGCCAGTGGGCCAGGGCGGCGCTGAGGGCTCACCGCCGCCGACGATCACCCTGCTCCCCGGCGACGGCCTCGGGATCGAACTGGGCGGGCCCCGCTGATGCTGCGCGCTTGGCTGGCGAGTCTGGTGCTGGCCGGTGCGGTGGCGGCCCAGCCCGCGCCGGCGCCTGCACAGGTGGCGTGCCCGCCGGCGCTGCCGCAGGCCAGCGCCGCCGAGCAGAGCGCCCCCGCGCGCGATCGCGGACTGCTGTGGCGCGCCACGCGCGACGGCCGCACGCTGCACCTGTACGGCACGCTGCACGTGGGCAAGCCGCACTGGCGCAAGCTGGGCCCGCGCACCGCCGCGGCGCTGCGCGACAGCGACGTCGTGGCGCTCGAGATCGATCCGCTGGACCCCGCCCTCGCCGCGGCCATGGCGGCCGTGGCGCACCCGCGGCGCTTCCCGGCGGCGCTGCGCGATCGCCTCGACCAGGCCTACCGCCGCGCCTGCATGGCCCCCGAGGCCCTGGCCACGCTGCACCCGCTGCTGCAGGTGACCACGCTGACCGTGATGGAGGCGCGCTGGCTCGGCATGGACCCGGCGTTCTCGGCCGAGCTGGTGCTGGCGACCCAGGCCCGCGGCGCCGGGCGCCGGGTGGTGGCCCTGGAGCCGCCCGAGCTCCAGGTGCGCGCCCTGGTGCCGGCCGACGAGGGCGAGGCCCGCCAGCTCTTCGAGCAGGCGCTGGCGCAGCTCGAGGACCAGAGCGCCCGTCGCGTGCTGGGCCGGCTGGCCAGGGCCTGGGAACACGGCGACCTGGCGATGCTGCAGGACCCGGCCGCCTGGTGCGAGTGCGAGATGAACGAGGTCGACCGCGCGCTCATGGCGCGCCTGACCGACGCGCGCAACGCCGCGCTGGCCGAGGGGATCGTGGCCCAGCACCGCGAGGGACGGCGCGTGTTCGCCGCCGTGGGTGCCCTGCACATGGTGGGGCCGCAGTCGCTGCCGCGCCTGCTGGAGCGGCAGGGGTTCAGGGTCGAGCGGATCCGGTTCTGACGCGAGGTGCTGGCGCACAATCGGCCGTGTGGCCGCTTGAGTGCCGCGCCAGCGCCGAAAGGGAACCTGCCCATGAGTTCAGCGGCCGACTTCACCCGCCACGTGCCGGGCTTCGACTTTCTGCAGGGCCTGCTCAAGAACGCCGGGGCCGGCCTGCCCAACGTCGGCCAGTGGATCGCGCCCACGCTGGACCCGGCCGAACTGGACAAGCGCATCCAGGAGCTCAAGACCGTGCAGTTCTGGCTCGAGCAGAACGCCCGGCTGCTGGCCACCACCATTCAGGCGCTGGAGGTGCAGCGCATGACGCTGGCCACGCTCAAGGGCATGAACCTGCCGCTGGCCGAGCTGTCGGAGTCGCTGAAGATCAAGCCGTTCGCCGCGTCGGCGCCGACCCCCGAGCCAAAGGTCGAGGCCGAACCTGAGGCCCAGAGCTCGCCACGCCGCAAGGCGACGCCGCGCGTCAAGCCCGCCGCCGCCCCCACGCCGGCCGCCGTAGACCCGATGCAGTGGTGGGGCGCGCTGACGCAGCAGTTCACCGAACTCGCCGCCCAGGCGCTGAAGGACGGCGCCAAGGATGGCGCAAAGACGCTGGCCGGGGCGGTGGTGAAGCGGTCGGTGGATACCGCCACCGGAGCGCTCAAGGCTGCTGCGTCGCTACCGGCCAAGGCTGTCAAGGCCCAGTCCAAGCCGGCGCATCGTGCGGCGGCGCGGCGGCGCTGAGTGCCCCGCAGCCGCCATGAACCGCTTCCTTGTCGGCCACGCCACCCACCCCGACTGGCGCGGCGCGCTGGCCCTGGCCGCCGCGCAGCTGGACGCGCGGCGCGCCGAGCACGAGGCCAGTGCGCGCGGGCCGCTGTCGCTGGGCTTCGTTTACTTCACCGACCACTTCGCCGGCGAGGCTGACGCCCTCGTGGCCGAGCTGCGCCGGCGCTGGCCCGGCGTGGCCTGGGTGGGCAGCGTCGGCGTGGGCGTGGCGGCCATGGGCGTGGAGTACATCGACGAGCCGGCCCTGGTGCTGATGCTCGCGGCGCTGCCGGCCGGGCGCTTCGAGGTCTTCTCGGGCGCCAAGAAGCTGCACCGCATCGAGCCCTTCAGCGCGCTCGTGCATGCCGACCCGGCCACGCCCGACCTGGCCGAGCTGATCGGCGAGATGAGCGACCGCGTCAGCTCGGGCTACCTGTTCGGCGGCCTGGCTTCCAGCCGCAGCGGCGCCGTGCACGTGGCCGACGGCGCGTGGCGCGGCGGCCTCTCGGGCGTGGCCTTCGCGCGCGAGGTGGCGCTGGTCTCGCGCGTGACGCAGGGCTCTCAGCCCCTGGGGCCGGTGCGGCGTGTGACGGCGGCCGAGCGCAACCTGGTGCTCTCACTCGACGGCGAACCAGCCTTACCCTGCCTGTTGCGCGACATCGGCGTGGCCGACCTTTCGGAGCCGCGCGTCGCGCTGGCCCGGCTGCGCGCCACGCTGGTGGCGCTGGCCGATGCCGATGCGCAGATGCTGGGTCGCGGCGGGCAGTTCGGCGCCGATACCCGCGTGCGCCACCTCGTGGGCCTGGACCCCGCCCGCGAGGCGGTGGCCGTGGCTGACCTGGTGGAGCCGGGGATGTCGCTGGGTTTCTGCCACCAGGACGCGCAGGCGGCCAGGCGCGACCTGATCCGCATCTGCGCCGAGATCCGCGACGAGCTGGAATCGGCGCCGTCGCCGGCCCTGGCCGCGGGCGAGGGCCCCGACACCCACACGGTGGGCGACGAGACCGCACGGGGCGGGCCGCGCAGCATCGCCGGGGCCGTGTACGTGTCCTGCTCGGGGCGGGGCGGGCCGCACTTCGGGGGCCCCTCGGCGGAACTGCAGCTCGTGCAGCACGCGCTGTCGGGCGGCGGGCCCGAGGTGCCGCTGGTGGGCTTCTTCGCGGCCGGCGAGGTGGCGCGCCACCACGTCTACGGCTACACCGGGGTGCTGACAGTCTTCACCGGGCACGGCTGAATCGCCGGCGGGCCCGGCGCTACAGTCTGCGCATGAACGCGCCGCTGCCCACGACCGAACCGGGCACCCCGCCCGATGCCGCCGAACGCCGTGACCGCCAGCGGCGCCTGGTGGAGGCCCTGGCCCCGCTGCTGCCGGCCCACGCGCTGCTGTGGCAGTCCGAGGACACCGTGCCCTACGAGTGCGACGGTCTGACCGCCTACCGCCAGCTCCCGCTGGCCGTGGCGCTGCCCGAGACCGAGGCGCAAGTGGCCGCCGTGCTGGCGGCCTGCCACCGCCTGGGCGTGCCGGTGGTGGCGCGCGGCGCCGGCACCGGGCTGTCGGGCGGCGCCATGCCGCACCCGCTGGGCCTGACGCTGTCGCTGGCCAAGTTCAACCGTATCGTGCAGGTCGACGTGCACGCGCGCACGGCCACCGTGCAGTGCGGCGTGCGCAACCTGGCCATCAGCGAGGCCGTCGCCCGGCACGGTCTGTACTACGCCCCCGACCCCAGCAGCCAGATCGCCTGCACCATTGGCGGCAACGTCGCCGAGAACTCCGGCGGCGTGCACTGCCTGAAGTACGGCCTGACGCTGCACAACGTGCTGCGGGTGCGCGGCTTCACGGTCGAGGGCGAGCCGGTGGAGTTCGGCTCCAAGGCGCCCGACGTGCCGGGGCTGGACCTGCTGCCGCTGGTGGTGGGCAGCGAGGGCATGCTGGCCGTGACCACCGAAGTGGTGGTCAAGCTCACGCCCAAGCCGCAGCTGGCGCGCTGCATCATGGCCAGCTTCGACGACGTGCGGAAGGCCGGCGACGCGGTGGCCGCCGTCATCGCCGCCGGCATCATCCCGGCGGGCCTGGAGATGATGGACAAGCCGATGACGGCCGCGGTGGAGGACTTCGTCCACGCCGGCTACGACCTCTCGGCCGAGGCCATCCTGCTGTGCGAGAGCGACGGCACGCCCGAGGAGGTGGCCGAGGAGATCGCCCGCATGCTCGCAGTGCTGTCGGGCTGCGGCGCCACGCGGATGGAGGTGAGCAAGGACGAGGCCCAGCGCCTGAAGTTCTGGAGCGGCCGCAAGAACGCCTTCCCCGCCAGCGGCCGCATCAGCCCCGACTACATGTGCATGGACTCGACCATCCCGCGCAAGCGGCTGGCCGACATCCTGCTGGCCATCGCCGAGATGGAGAAGAAGTACGGGCTGCGCTGCTGCAACGTCTTCCATGCCGGCGACGGCA